>JAPZUA010000001.1:0-600000 GCA_027532905.1 Magnetospirillum sp. | reverse complement strand
GCGGTCAAGCGGGAAGCGTGCCACCTCGGCCAGTAGGGACGCAAGCTTGCGCGCGGCATGGTCGACGACTTTCGCCCCGCGCGCCGCATCCGCGTCGGTTGCGTCGCCGACGGCCCCCGACGGATGCAGGTCCTGGCTCTGCCAGGCAAGCGCACTCGAGCCTGTGTAGGTCAGCAGCTTGAAATGTTCGGCGAGATCGAGCTGGCCCGGCTTGAAATTGGCGATCTTGTCCCCGCGCACCGTATGCGGGGCGAGATGCATCATCATCGAGGTTTCCACACCGCCCGCATGGATGCCGAATTTCATTTCCGGCGTCGGCCACAGGCCCTCGGGCATACCGTAGGCCCACCACGAGGCCGCGACCGCCGCCATCTTGAGGCGCACGCGCAGATCGCGCGCGACGATGTCCATGATCTGCGGCTGGCCGCCATGGCTGTTGAACATCACGAATTTGCGAATGCCCGCGCGGTGCACGCATTCGCCGATCTCGGTCCAGATGCGGATCAAGGTTTCGCCGGAGAAAGACAGCGTGCCCGGAAACGCCAGATGCTCGTTCGATTTGCCGATGTCGGTCTGCGGAAGGATCAGCACTTTGAGATCGGGCTCGAAATGCGCGGTCGCGGCTTCGACGATGCCGCGATTGAGCGTGGCGTCGACCGACACGGGCAGATGTGGCCCGTGCTGTTCGACCGCCGCGACCGGCAGCAAAGCCACCGTTTTCGAAGGGTCGAGACCGCGGAAATCCTCGGTCGTCATGTCGAGCCACCACCGCCATGCCTGCGCCATCTGCCGTCGCTCCCTGTTTTTCGAAGTCGGCCGTTATATAGTCGCTTCCCCGCATCGACGCCAGGGAGTGCACGCGACATGGAGAGATTGACCCCGCCCGAACTTGCCGCCCCGCTGGCGCGCTACGTGCACGGCATCGCCGTCGACATGCCGGGCCGGCTGCTGTTCAGCTCGGGCCAGCTCGCGATCGCGAAGGACGGCTCGGTGCCGGAAGGCATCGATGCGCAATGCGATCTCATCTTCGCCAATCTCGACGCGATCCTCAAAGGCGCCGGCATGAATCGCTCGAACGTCGTGCGCGTGAACGCCTTCGTGCTCGACCGCAACGACTTCAAGCCCTACATGGACGCGCGCGACCGCTGGTTCGAAGGTTATCCGCCGCCCGCTTCGACGCTGATGATGGTGGGCGGCTTCACGCGGCCTGAATTCAAGGTCGAGATCGAGATCGTGGCGGCGCGCGAAGGTGCCTAAATCGACGCGTTCGCCTGGCTCGAGAGCGAGGCATCCATGCGCTTCAGCATGTCTTCGATCTGCTCGAAGCGCAGGCGATTCTGGATCGCCTCGCGCATGAAGCGTTCGTGGATGTTGCAGGTGTGCAAGACGGCCATCGAGCAGTAGCCGAGCACCCAGTAGCGCCGGTAGACGCCCGCAAGGAAATTGCGGAACGGCTTGGCGTCGCCCCCGTGCAGGAACTGTCCGTGGCATTCGGTGTATTCGGCGAAGATGCCGTTCACGTTCGAAATCAGATTGCGCAGCTTTTTCACGACCGCCTGGCGGAACATGTCCTGCTGGTCTTTGTAGTGCTTGAATTCGCGGATATCGAGCGGCGTGGCGTCCGGCGAGGTGAGCCAGCGCAGCACGCCCGCGACCTGGTGCAGGTTGCGCGTGAACGTATGCTCGTAGAACGTGACACCCTTCCAGCCTTCAAAAATCAGCGACGCCTGGTCGCCCGAAATGCCGAAGGCGGACACGAACAGCTTGGCCTCCGGCATCGAGGGATCCCACAAAGCCTGCAGGAAGCGCTGCGAGCGCTCGTTGACGTCGGCGACGTCCTTAAGGCCGAGGGCGCGCGCCACGATCGGATTGACCTTGCTGGCGATGAGACCCTTGATGCTCTCTTCTTCGGCTTCCGAGATCGCGAAATAGGCGGGATGGATGTCGGCGCTGTATTTGAGCAACGCGCTCTTGAGCAGGAACGGATCAAGCGAGGGCACCGAGTCGATCGTGCGCAGAATCGCGACGTCGCGCTCGAAGGCCTCGCTCTTGGTTTCGAAATCGATGCCGACATGGTCTTTGAGCAGCCGTTCGAATTCGCGCTGGCGCAGATAGATGCCGTAGCCACCAGCCCCGATCTGCTCGGAATCGTACGGCACGTAGATCGCGGTTTCGATGGGCCGCTCGGGTGCGGGCGGCGCCGGCGGCTCGGCTTGCTTGGGGGCCGGTGCGGGCTTGGGCGCGCTTGGCTTTGCAGCACTCGGCGGCGGGGCGGCCGGCTGTTCGGCGATCTGCTGTTCGAAATTCGGGTATTTGAAGATTACGGTGCGGTTGAGGCTTTCCTGGCGGAACATGTGCCGGTCGCGCGCCAGGGCCGTCAGCCGAATGAGGTTGAGCGCCACCGACGATCCGCCATAGGCGATCTGATCGAGAATCGGCGATAGCGATTTTTTCTTGCGCGGCTCGTTCACGTGTAAGGCGACCTTGTGGCGAGGATCGGGGTTCGACCCTATTGGACTGGCCTGATTCGCGCAACCGCACGCAACCTCGCCTACACGAGCCCGCCATCGACGATGAAGTTCTGGCCCGTGCAGCCGTCGGAATCGTCGGCGGCGAGCCACAAGGCCAGGCGCGCGCAATGCTGCGGGCCCAAGCGAAACTTGAGCGACTGCAGTTCGAAGAACCGCGCATCCTCCTCGGGATTGCGCCACAAGGCGGTCTGGCGTTCGGTCACGATGGCACCGGGTACCAGGCAATTGACGCGGATATTGCCAGGTCCCAACTCGCGCGCGAGGCTGCGCGTCATGCCGTTGATCGCCGATTTGGACGTCGCATACCCGATGAAAATGTCGCGCGACCGCATCCACGATACCGACCCCATATTCACGATCGAGCCGCCGCCCGCTTCGCGCATCGCGGGGGCCGCCGCCTGGATCGCGAAGAACTGGTGCTTCAGATTGACCGCAAGGCACTTCTCCCAGTATTCGGGCGTCACGTCGTCGATTTTGTGGCGGTCGTCGCGCGCGGCATTGTTGACGAGCACACGCAGTGGCCCAACTTCCGTGTTCGCAGCCGCGATCGCACTCTGGTAGGCGGCTGTGTCGGTCACGTCGCAGCGCTGGAAAAAGGGTTTGGGATGGCCCGCCGCCGCGATTCTGTCGACGAGGGCGGCCGAGGCGTCTTCGGCCAGATCGACAAAGGCGACATGCGCCCCTTGGGCGGCGAAATGCTCGACGAAGCTTGCTCCGATCCCGGAGCCGCCGCCCGACACGAAAACGCCGCGTCCCTTGAGGCTTGGATAGATCGCGTATCCGGACATGCCGTTCCCCCCGTTTTTGCGCTAGACTTCGTGCTTCGTTTCAACTGTCTTCGGACCAATCGTCTCTGGAATCGGATCGTGCCGCAAACTTCGTCCGCCGTCATCTCGGGCCTTTTGACCTTACGCGCGGGCGCATTTGCGCTCGACATCGCCCCCGAAGTCGGTGGTGCGCTTGCGGGGCTCCATCTTGGCTGGCCGAGCGAGGCCACGCCTGGCGGCATCGAGCCGCTGCGTCGCATGTCCGACGCAGCCTTGGCCGCACGCGACGTGCGCCTGGCGGGTTCGTTTGCGCTGCTGCCTTATTCCAACCGCATGCGCGAGTGCACGCTGCATTTCGCGGGCAAGCGCTATCGCTTGGCGCCCAATTTCGGCAGCCATCCGCATTCGATCCACGGTATTGGCTGGCAGCGCGCGTGGGACGTCGAATCGGCCGACGACGCGAACGCGACGCTGCGGCTCGTGCACGCCGCGACCGGCAACCAAGTCGCCGAATGGCCGTTCGCCTTCGAAGCACGCCAGATCTTCGCGGCGCGCGACGGCGGCTTTTCCCAGACGCTGGAGATCGCCAATACCGGAACCAGCCCGATGCCGGCCGGAATTGGTTTGCATCCGTATTTTCAGCGTGCCGCAGGTACCCGCGTGGTGGCGGCAACCACCGGCGTGTGGCGCAACGACGAGGCGATGATGCCGATCTCGCTCGATCCCGTCCCGCCCGCCTGGAACATGGCCGAGGGCAAACTCGTCGCCGCCTTGTCGCTCGACAATTGTTTTGCCGGCTGGACCGGCCAAGCGCGCATCGAGTGGCCCGAATGGGATCTCGCACTCGACATTGCAGCCGATCCGGTGTTCGGCCATCTAGTGGTCTATGTGCCGCCGGGCAAGCCGTTTTTCTGCATCGAGCCCGTTTCGAACCGCAACGACGGGCTCAACATGTTGGCCAAGGGCCATGCCGATACGGGCACCGTCGTGCTCGCCCCCGGCGAGACGCTGAAAGGAACTGTGGCTTTTTCGTTTTCGAGGTTGTCGGCGTGACGCTTGGCTTTGGTCCCGTGTTCGATGCGCATCTGCACATCGTCGATCCGCATTTCCCGCTTGTCGCCAACGACGGCTATCTGCCGCCCGCCTTCGGGGCCGCGGAGTATTGTGCTGCCGCGGCCCCGCTCGGCATCGTCGGCGGGGCGATCGTGTCGGGCTCGTTCCAGGCGTTCGACCAGGATTACATGGTTGCGGCCTTGGCCAAGCTCGGACCGTCTTTTGTGGGGGTGACGCAGCTGCCGGCCTCCACGCTCGACCACGAGCTCCTGGCCCTCGACGAGGCGGGCGTGCGCGCCGTGCGTTTCAACCAGCATCGCGGCGGCTCGGAGAGTTTCGCGGCGATTTCGGCGTTTGCGCGGCGTGTGCATAAATTGTGCGGCTGGCATGTCGAGCTCTATGCCGACCTTGCGGCCTTGCGCCCGTCCGAGATCGACGCACTCGGCGATTTGCCGCAGCTCGTGATCGACCATCTGGGTTTGAGCGAAGGCGGCCTTGCACGGCTTGTGGCACTGGCAAAGGCCGGGGCCAAGGTCAAGGCTACGGGCTTCGGGCGCGTGTTCGTCGATCCCGAAATTGCGATGGAAAAGGTCGCCGCCGCCAACCCGGACGCGCTGATGTTCGGCACCGACATGCCGTCCACGCGCGCGCGCCGCCCGTTCGAACCGGCCGACATGGCGCTCGTCGCGGGCGTGCTGGGGCCGGAACTTTCGCGCAAAGCCTTCTACGAAAACGCCGTGGCGCTCTATCGGCCGAAGGCGATCGCAGCCGATTCGCGCGTGGCCGTGCAGTCGTAGAGGCGCAAGCTCGCGTCCCCCGCACCCGACAGATAGACGCGCGGCCCCTCGAAGCGCAGCGACAACACGCCGTCGCCTGCGACCGGCTCGTTCGCCGGCATGCCGTAGGCGCGCACTTCCGCGATCGGATGTTTGCGGTCGATTTGGCCCGTATGCGAAACTGGACGGCCCAGTGCGACGATATGGCCCTCGCGCACATAGACCGGCAAGCGGTCGAGCGGCACATTGTGGATGCGCAGCATGCGCCCGCCTTCCACGCGCTGGCCGGTCCAGAAATCGTACCAGCCGCCCTCGGGCAGCCAAACTTCCACGGCATGGCCCGGCTTCAGAATGGGTGCGACCAGCAGCGAGGGCCCGAACATGAATTGCTCTTCGAAGGCGCGTGCCGCGCGATCGCGCGGGAAGGCGAGCGCCATCGCACGCATGACCGGCAGGCCCGTGCGCGTCGCGATCTCGATGCAGCCCCACAGATACGGCAGCAGGCGATAGCGCAGGTCGAGCCACGCGCGCGCATGGCGCGCGACCTCGTCGCCGAGGCTCCACGGCTCGCGGATGCCGATGCCGTGGAAGCGGAAATGCGAGCAGAAGACGCCAGCTGCGATCCAGCGCAGATAGAGCTCGGGCTCGGGCTGCTTGGAGCCGTAGAAACCGCCGACGTCGCTCGAGTAGTACGGCACGCCCGAAAGCCCGTAGGACAGGCCGCCGCGGATGGATGCCGCCATGCCTTCCCAGTCGGTCTGCGGGTCGCCGCCCCATTGCACGGGGAAACGCTGCGCGCCGATCCAGCCGTCGCGGCCCCACACGCAGGCATTCTCGCGGCCCTTGGCGGCGGAGGTCGCCTCGAATACGGCTTGGTTGTAGAGGCGCGGATAGACATTGTGCAGGCGCCGCCCGTTGTCGCCGTTGTGCGCAACGACGCGGTCCGTCACCTGCTCGCCGAAGTCGGTCTTCATCGTGTCTACACCCAAGGCCCAGAGCCGGTCGTGGCGCGCCTTCCACCACGCGACCGCTTCGGGATTGGTGAAATCGAGAATGCCCGAGGGCGGCAATGGCGTGAGGACCGCACCGAAGGGCGAGGTGCCGGGCTTCACGTCCCAATCGTAGACATGCGGGCTGCCGTCGGCCTCGCGCAGGAAAAGGCCGCGCCTTTCCAGATCGGCATATTCGGCATTGTGGATCGAAACGAGCGGATACTCCCAGCAGCAGATCTTGAAATCCTGCGCTTTGAGTCTGTCGATCGTCTTTTTGGGATCGGGATAGCGCGTGGGATCGAAGTCGAGCGTGGCGCGCGTTTCGACGACCATCCAGGCGCGGCCGTCGAACGTGATCACGTCGGCGGGAAAACCCGAGGCGCGGCATTCGTCGGCGGCGGCCAGGATTTCGGCTTCCGTCCGGTAATAGGCGCGCGAGAGCCACACGCCGAGCGACCAGAAAGGCGGCAAAGCGGGTTTGCCGGTGAGCTCGGCGCAGCGCCCCAGCACGTGCGCTGGATCCGGCCCGCACAGCAAAAACAGATCGAGCTGCGCATCCTCGCACAGCACGGCGTAGCTGCGATGCGACCATTGCGGATACCCGACCGCATGGTGCACGTGTGCCGGCGTGTTCACGAGCGCCCCCCAGCAGCCGCCCGCCGCCTTGAGACCCCACAGGAACGGAATCGATTTGTAGGAGAGCTCGGTATTGACGCCGAGCGCGTCTTCGATGCGGTTGGTCACGAACTGGCCGCGCCGATTGAGGGGGCCAAATTTTTCGCCAAGCCCGTAGACCGGCTCGCCGCTGTCGAGTGCAAAGGCCGCAAGCCAGCCTTCGGGGCCGCGCGCAAACGCGGGCAGGCGCGTCCAGCCGCGGAAATGTTCGTCGGTCAGCGACGTCAGCGGATCGTCGAGCCAGCCCTTGCGGCCGACGCGCACGCGCACGGGCGCGCTCGTGATCTCGAGCCATTCGCAATCGTCGCCGAGGCGATAGCGCCCCGGTGCCGTTTCGACGCATGCGGGCCGCACATAGGCCGAAGCGTCGACGAGGGCATAGTCGGGAAGGCTTGAGACGCCGAAGGTCAAGCGCCAGTCGCCGCCATGTTTGGCGATCGCAAGCGGCCCGATCTCGGTCTCGAAGACGATGGCTGCTTGCGTATCGGCGGCACGGGTCAGGGTTTCGGCGCGCAGATATTGCGTGAAATCGATTTGCACGTTTGCTTCTCGAGGGCTTGACCGTTTTTGGGTGCAACGGCGCCACAATAGTCATTGGCCCCGCAAAAATCGACCGGTCGTTTTCCTTGGACCCGGCCGCGCGCCTCGTTACGATGCCGCGAACGAACGATACCGGGGGAGGGCAGACGGTGGCGGCGAAGCAATTGCGCAGCGCGCGTTGGTACATGGCAAGCGACATGCGCGCTTTCGCTCATCGCCAGCGCACCCAGCAGATGGGATTCCGGCGCCAGGATTTCATGGGCAAGCCCGTCGTCGCGATCGTCAATACCTGGAGCGAGATGAGCCCGTGCCACATCCATCTGCGCGAACGCGCGCAGAAGGTCAAAGACGGCATCTGGCAGGCGGGCGGCTTTCCGGTCGAATTGCCGGCACTGTCGCTGGGCGAAGTCATCGTCAAGCCGACCACAATGATGTACCGGAATTTTCTGGCGATGGAGGTCGAGGAGCTCTTGCGTTCGCACCCGATCGACGGGGCCGTGCTGCTCGGCGGCTGCGACAAGACCACGCCGGGCCTGCTGATGGGGGCAATCTCGATGGGCTTGCCGGCGATCTACGTGCCCGCAGGCCCGATGTCGAACGCGCGCTGGCGCGGCCAGAAGGTGGGGGCGGGGACGCACACGCGCAAATTCTGGGACGAGCTGCGCGCGGGCAAAATCAGCCCGGAGGATTGGATCGAACTCGAAAGCCGCATGACGCGCACGATCGGTACCTGCAACACGATGGGGACCGCCTCGACCATGACGGCGATCGCCGAAGCGCTCGGCTTCACGCTGCCGGGGGCGTCGTCGATTCCCGCGTCGGATTCGGGCCATGCCCGCATGGCGCACGCAGCGGGTGAACGCATCGTCGCCATGATCGCCGAAGACCTCAAACCCGCCGACATTTTCACGCAAAGCGCTTTGCAGAACGCGCTCGTAACACTAATGGCGTTGGGCGGGTCGACCAATGCGGTCGTACATGTGGTGGCCATCGCGCGTCGGGCGGGCTTGAAGCTCGATCTCGACGCGTTCGACGCGGCAGGCCGTGAAACGCAAGTGCTCGCCAACGTGTTCCCGGCCGGCGACAATCTGATGGAAGATTTTTTCTTCGCAGGCGGCCTGCCCGCTTTGCTGGCGCAATTGCAGGACCGGCTCGCCCTCGATTGCCGCACGGTCAACGGCAAGACGCTGGGCGAGAACGTCGCAGGCGCCAAAGTGTGGGACGCCGACGTGATCCGCCCGCTTGCCAATCCTGTCACGAAGGGTGCGCCCATCGCCGTGCTGCGCGGCAATCTCGCTCCCGACGGGGCGGTCATCAAAGCTTCGGCCGCCGATCCGCGTTTGGCCAAACATCGCGGACGCGCGGTCGTGTTCAAGAACCACGCCGATCTCTCCGCACGCATCGACGATCCCGCCTTGCCGGTCGATGCCGACAGCGTGCTTGTGTTGCAGGGTGCGGGTCCCAAGGGCGGCCCTGGCATGCCCGAATGGGGTGCTTTGCCAATCCCCAAAAAACTTTTGGCGCAGGGTGTGCGCGACATGGTGCGCGTGTCCGACGCGCGCATGAGCGGCACGCATTACGGCACTTGCGTGCTGCATGTCGCCCCTGAATCGCATGTCGGCGGGCCGCTTGCGTTCGTGCAGGATGGCGACTTCATCGAGCTCGATGTCGAAGCGCGCCGCCTGCATCTCGACGTGTCGGACGCCGAGCTTGCGCGCCGCAAAGCCGCTTGGGCCCCGCCGCCCTTGCGCTATGCGCGCAGCTACGGCGTGCTGCTCGAACGCCATATCGGCCAGGCCAACGACGGTGCGGATTTCGATTTCCTCGAACAGGGCGCACCAGTGCCCGAACCGGAGATTTTCTGATGGATATGCCCAAGAACCTCTTCAAGCAGAACCTGCTGCGCGTACCGCCGATGGTCGGCACTTGGATCATGTCGGGCGGGACGACCACGGCCGAGGCCTTGGGCTGTGTGGGCTTCGATTTTCTCGTGATCGACATGGAGCACGTGCCGCTCGATTGGGAGCGCACCTACGCCTCCCTGCAGGCCGTGGCCGGCACGGGCGCCTCGGCCGTGACGCGCATCCCCTGGAACGACGCGGTCCCGGTCAAGCGTGCGCTCGACATCGGCGCGCAGACGCTGATGTTCCCGATGATTCAAAACGCCGACGAAGCCGCCCGCGCGGTGGCCGCCACGCGCTATCCGCCTGACGGCATTCGCGGCATAGCCGCCGTGCATCGCGGCTCGCGCTACGGCACAGTACCCGGCTATCTCAAGAACGCGTCGGCCGAGATCTGCGTGATCTGCCAGATCGAAACGCCGGCCGCAGCATCGCGCATCGACGAGATTGCAGCAGTCCCAGGCGTTGACGCCTTGTTCGTCGGCCCCGGCGATCTGTCGGGCGCCATGGGCCATCTGGGCGACATCGCACACCCGAACGTGCAAGCCGCTTTGGCCGAGTGCGCCGCCAAAGCCAGGAAGCTCGGAAAACCCTGCGGCATCGTCGGCCCCAATCCCGACATGGTCGGCAAGTTCATCGCGATGGGCTACAGCTACGTCGCGGTCGCGTCGGACATGGGCATGATGGTGAGCCGCGCCACCGAGTTCCTTGCCGCCCTGCGCGGCCAGAACGCCGCCCCCGCCAAACCGACGGGGCCGTATTGACGCAGGTGAGGGACGACATCACGCCGCCCGAACTTGGGCCGCGCGGCGCTTTGTTTGCGGGCGTACGCGCGGCGGCGTTGGCGCCGGCCCTTGTGCTCGGAGCCTCGTATGTCGGCTTCGGCTCGCTTGTGGGTGCGCACGAACTCAGCCTCGAATTCGCCCTGTTCAACACGCTGACGGCCTGGGCCTTGCCGGGGCAGGTGGTGCTGGTCGAGCTTTACCTCGCTGGATCCGGCGTGCTTGCGATCATGCTGGCGGTCGGGCTTGCCAATATGCGCTTGGCGCCGATGACGGTTGCGATGATGCCGCTGGTGGCAGCCCCTGGCCGGCCGGCGTGGCGGCTCTACGCGTCGGCGTTTTTTGTGGCCGTCACGTGCTGGGCAATGACGATGGCGCAAGCGCCGAACATGGCGCGAAGCGACCGTTTGAGCTGGTTCATCGGCTGCTCGCTCGTGCTGTGGTCGGCCTCGCTTGTCGGCACGGTCGTGGGGTTCTATGCGGCGGCCGAGTTGCCGGTGTCGCTCACGCTCGCCCTGGTGTTTTTGAATCCGGTCTATTTCCTGCTGCTGTTTTTGCAGAGCACGCAGGGCGCCCGCGACGCCACGCGGCTTGTCGCATTGCTGACGGGGGGGGCGCTGTGCGTGCCCGCCCATCTCTACAGCCCCGAATGGAGCCTGCTGATCGCGGGTCTTGGCGGCGGCACGCTCGCAGCACTCTACCGCTATGCGATGGTGCGCCGATGAGTGCGGAACTCGGGCTCTACGGGGCGGCGGTGGCGGCCGCAGCGGCGACGTATTTCTGGCGCGGCTTCGGCGTGGCGGTCGGCGGCAGGCTCGATCCCAACGGGCTGCTGTTCGAATGGTTCGCCGCCGTCGCCTACGCGATTCTGGCGGCCTTGGTCGTACGGCTCGTCGTGTTTCCGTCTGGCGAACTGCGCGAGATCGCACTCGTGGTGCGTTTGGGCGCATGTGCAGCGGCGCTCGGCACGTATGTTCTGTTCGGGCGCAGCCTGTTCGCGGGCTGTTTTGCCGCCGCCGCCGTTATCGCGGCGGCGGCCAGCGGCGTGCTAAGCTAGGCGCTATGCGTCGTTTCTTTCTGTCTATCGTTTTGTGCATGGCAGCTGCGGCGGCGGTCGCGCAGACCCCGCCGTCCGACGGTCCGTCGTGCAAAGCGTCGGGCTTCGAGCGCGCGACCGTCAACAAGGTCACCGACCGGCTGCTCGACATGGGCTTCGTCGGTTTCGAAAAGATGACCTTGGTCGAAGGCTGCTACCGCGTCGAGGCGCGCAACCCTGCGGGCGACGTGGTGCTGCTGACGTTCGACGAGGCGGGCGAGCTCATTGCACTTGGCTTGGGCACGGGCGGTGCGCGCCCGCGTTTCGCACCGCCGCGCGACGGCATTCGCGAAGTCGATTGACGATGGCCGATCCGCCCAAAAAGGAGTCGGGCAAGATCCTGAAGCCCGAATTGCGCGCGCGCCTTCATGCCTGGTGGGAAGGCTACGAATACGACAAGCCGGCGGCGGCAGGGCAGCAGGCCGAACCGGTTTCCGCACAAGAGGCGGCACACCCCGATCCGATCAAGCCGCCAATGACCGGCAAGGTCGTGGTCAAAGACCAGTGGTCGCGCGAACGCATCAAGGTAGCCCAACTCGTGTGGGGCGACGGTTTCACGTTTCCGGGTGCCGTCGATTTCGTGCTGAAGCTGGCGGTCCCGCTGACGCTGGCCCGCGACGCGATCGGCCTCGATCTCGGCTGCGGGCTCGGGGGCGGCACGCGTGCGCTTGCGCAAGCAAGCGGGGCATGGATGGAAGGCTACGATCTGTCGCTCGAGCTTGCGCAGAACGGGGCTGCCCTGTCGCGTGCCGCCGGCCTCGAGAGCAAAGCCCCGATCGGCTTTCTCGACGTGGCCGAAGGCAGCTTCAAGCCCAAACGCTACGACGGCGTGCTCGTACGCAACGTTTTCTCGCTGATTTCGGACAAGCCCAAGCTGCTCACGCGCCTCGCCCACGGCATGAAGCCGGGCGCCAAGCTCGTCGTCTTCGATTGGGCGATCGCGCGCGAAGACGCGCACGGGGCGGCCCTCGACGCTTATCGTCTTGGCGAGGCGACGGCCCCGCGCCTTTCGACGCAAGCGCAGTTCGCCGCCCAGATCGAGGCGGCTGGCCTCGCGATTGCCGCCAACGAGGATTTTACGGCCGCGTTCCGCGCCGAACTCCTCGTCGGCTGGGCGCAGATCGACCGGCTCGTTTCGCGCGGCCAGCTCGAAGCGCTTGAAGGCGAGGCTTTGATGGGCGAGGCCAAATTGTGGGCGCGGCGCTTGGCGGCGATGGACAGCGGCGACCTGCGCGTCGTGCGGATCGTGGCCGCCAAAAAGGCCTAGCGTTTCTAGGGCGCCGGCGGAATTCCGGCTTCGGCCGCTTTCAGCGCTTCGGTCGTCTTCTTGTTTTTGCGGTGCATGTAGATCGCGTAGCCGATCAGGCTGCCGAACACGCACAAGACGCCGATCTTGATCGGCAGAGCGGCTTCCGTGAACACTACGCCGAACAGATAGCCCGCTCCGGCGAAAGTCGTGGCCCACACGCCGGCGGCGATAAAATTCAGCAGCATGAAGCGCGGCCAGTAGATGCCGCTCATGCCGCAGGCAAACGAGCTGAAATTGCGCACGAGATAGATGAAGCGGAAACTCAGGATGAAGCCGGTATTGTATTTCTTGAGCCACAGGATGGCGAGATCCGTGCCGGGCTTGATGCGCGGAAAGCGCGCGACCAGCCGATCGCCGTAGCGCCGACCGAGCCAGAAATAGAGATTGTCACCGAGAAAACTGCCGACCCAAGCGCAGGCGATCAGATAGTCGAGCCGCAGAATGCCGAGCTGGGCCGCGACACCGGCGAAAATCACGAAAGTTTCGCCTTCGAAGAAGGTCCAAACGAACGTGATCAGGTAGAACCACTCGCCGTGACTTTCGATCCACTCGATCATCGACTTCTTCTGGTCGCCGGGTTGGGGAAGCACCGGTTCTTCGGCAACGCCGGGCGGCATCCTAGGGGCGGGGATGCCGCCTGTCTATCGGTCCCGTTCCTGTATTCACTTTTTTATCAAAGGGTTTTGGGCGGGTTGACAGGCGGCGCATACCCCCCTATGTTCCGCGCTCTTTCGGGGCCGGGAAAACCGGCTCGGACGCGCAACTTTATCGCTGGAACAGACGTGCCATGAAGGTCGTAAACTCCCTGAAGTCGGCCAAGAAGCGCGACAAGGACTGCAAGATCGTCCGTCGCAAGGGCCGCGTCTATGTGATCAACAAGAAGAACCCGCGCTTCAAGGCCCGCCAGGGCTGACCAAGTCGCGCGCGCGTCTTTTTCTGTATCGCGGAAAAATCCCGCGTCGGTCCGCCCGGCGCGGGTTTTCTTTTGACTGCCCGGCGGCTCCCTCTTCTATAGTCGGTTAAACGACGTCCCTGGGAGACCGCCAATGCCGACGATGCCGGTACCCGATGCCGCGATTCTGGCGCGCCGCAGCCAGATCGTGGCCGATCTGCGCACGATCGTGCCCGGCGAGGGCGTCATCGACGCCGAAGAAGAGCGCCGCGCCTACGAGTGCGACGGGCTCAACATCTACCGCGCATTGCCGATGGTCGTGGTCCTGCCCTCGAATGTGGGCCAAGTCGCGGCCGTCATGAAATACTGCCAAGCCAACGGCATCAAGATCGTGCCGCGCGGGGCTGGAACCGGCCTTTCAGGCGGGGCCTTGCCGCTCGAAGACGGCATTTTGCTCGGCATGGCGAAGTTCAACAAGGTGCTCGATATCGATTTCGCCAATCGCTGTGCGCGCGTGCAGCCGGGGGTCACCAATCTCGGCATCACCCAGGCCGTGCAGCATGCAGGCTTCTACTACGCGCCGGATCCGTCGTCGCAGATCGCCTGCACGATCGGCGGCAACGTCGCCGAAAACTCGGGCGGCGTGCATTGCCTCAAATACGGCCTCACCACGAACAACGTGCTTGGGCTCGAGATGGTGACGATGGCGGGCGAGGTGATCCGGCTCGGCGGCAAGCATCTCGATGCGGGCGGCTACGATCTCCTTGGCATTGTGGTGGGCTCGGAAGGGCTATTGGGCGTCGTTACCGAAGTGACCGTGCGCCTGCTGCGCAAGCCCGAGACCGCGCGCGCAGTACTCGTGGGCTTCCCCTCGCTCGAAGACGGCGGCAATTGTGTGGCGCAGATCATCGCCGAGGGCATTGTGCCCGGCGGCATCGAGATGATGGACAAACCCGCGATCCATGCGGCCGAGGCCTTCGTGAACGCCGGCTACCCGCTCGACGTCGAAAGCCTGCTCATCGTCGAACTTGACGGGCCGCAGGCGGAAGTCGACGAGCTCATCGCGAACGTGGAGCGTATCGCGCGCGAGAACAACGCCGTCACGAGCCGCATTTCCGAATCGGAGGAGGAGCGCATGCGCTTCTGGGCCGGGCGCAAGGCGGCGTTCCCGGCGGTGGGGCGCATCAGCCCCGACTATATCTGCATGGACGGCACCATCCCGCGCAAACGCCTAGCCGACGTGCTGCGCGGCATTTCCGACATTGCCGCCAAGCACGGCGTGGGTGTCGCCAACGTGTTCCATGCGGGCGACGGCAATCTGCATCCGCTCATTCTGTTCGACGCCAACAAGGACGGCGAGTTGTTGGCGGCCGAAGCGTGCGGGGCCGATATTCTGCGCCTGTGCGTGGCGGCGGGCGGCGTGTTGACCGGCGAACATGGCGTTGGCATCGAGAAGCGCGACCTCATGCCCGCGATGTTCGACGAAGACGATCTCGCCACGCAGATGCGCCTCAAATGCGCGTTCGACGCCGACGGGCTGCTCAATCCGGGCAAAGTATTCCCGCAGTTGCATCGTTGCGCCGAGATGGGCCGCATGCGCGTGCACAAGGGCCAAGTGCCGTTCCCCGATCTGCCGCGATTCTGACGGCTGTATCCGCCAATGGATTTCAAACCGACAAACGCCAAACAGCTGCAAGAGTGCGTCGCCTACGCGGCCGCCGAAGGCGAGACGCTGCGCGTGCAGGGTCTCGGCACCAAGGTATCGCTCGGCCGGCCGACGAAGGCCGCGCGCACGCTCGATTTGTCCGCACTCGCGGGCGACGTCGAATACGAGCCCGAAGAGCTCGTGCTGACCTGCAACGCCGCCACCAAGATGCGCGACATTCTGCTGCTGCTCGAACAGCGCGCGCAAATGTTGGCCTTCGAGCCGCCGGATCTGGGTGCGCTCTACGGGATCGCGGAGGCCGACAGCGGCAGCATCGGCGGCGCTTTGGCCGCCAATCTCGGCGGGCCGCGGCGCATCAAGATGGGCGCGGCGCGCGACCATTTCTTGGGATTCTCGGGCGTGTCGGGGCGCGGCGAGGAATTCAAGGCCGGGTCCAAAGTCGTAAAAAACGTGACCGGCTACGATCTGCCGAAGATCGTGGCAGGTTCGATGGGCACGCTTGCCGTTCTCGACCGCGTCACGGTCAAAGTGATGCCAGCCGGTGCCAAGACGCGCAACGTGCTCGTCTTCGGCCTCGATCCCGCCAAGGCCGTCGCTGCGATGGCCGACGCGCTCAACAGCCCGTGGGAAGTGTCGGGGGCCGCCTATCTGCCCAAGCGTGCGGCAGCACGCTCGAGTGTGGACCATGTGGCGCAGGCAAGTGCGAGCGTGACCGCCATCCGCGTCGAGGGTACGGCCGTTTCGGTTGCGGCCCGCTGCGAAGCCTTGTGCCGTAACTTGGGCGCGTTCGGACCTGTCGAAGAACTGCATACGATGCGCAGCCTCAAACTCTGGCGCGAGATCCGCGACGTCGCTTCCCTGCTGCCCGACCGCAACGCCGCCATTTGGCGTGTGTCGGTCGCCCCCACGCATGGACCCGCCGTTGCGGCGGCCGCACCCGACGCGGATTGGTTCTGCGATTGGGGTGGGGGCCTCGTGTGGCTGGCCGTGCCCGCCTCGGGCGATGCGCACGCCGCCGCCATTCGTGCAAGCTTTTCGGAAGGCCACGCGACCTTGATGCGCGCGCCCGATGCGTTGCGCTTGGCCGTGCCCGTGTTCGAGCCGCCGTCGGCGGGTGTGGCCGCCCTCAATCGCGGCGTCAAAGCCCAGTTCGACCCCAAGGGCATCCTCAATCCCGGCCGCCTGTCGGAAGCCTACTGAGAGCGCCCCAGATGCAAACCAATTTCACCCTCGCGCAGTTGGCCGATCCCGACATGAAGGCGTCGGAAGCCATCTTGCGCAAATGCGTGCATTGCGGCTTCTGCACCGCGACGTGCCCGACCTATACGCTGCTCGGCGACGAGCTCGACAGTCCGCGCGGCCGCATCTATCTGATCAAGGACATGCTCGAGAAGAACCGGCCGGCCGATGCGCGCACGGTCAAGCACGTGGACCGGTGCCTCTCGTGCCTTTCTTGCATGACGACGTGCCCGTCGGGCGTGAACTACATGCATCTCGTCGACCATGCGCGCGCGCATATCGAGGCGACCTATGTGCGGCCGTGGCACGAGCGGCTGCTGCGTCGTGTGCTGGCGTCAATCCTGCCGCATCCCCAGCGTTTTCGCGTGGCGCTTGTCGGGGCGTTGCTTGCGCGGCCTTTGAAGGGACTGCTGCCGCAGACCGGGCCGCTCGCACGCCTGCGCGCAATGTTGGAAATGGCGCCGACCGCGATTCCGTCGCCGTCGCAGATCGGCGACGCGCGGATTTTCCCAGCGCAAGGCGAAACAAAAATGCGCGTAGCCCTGCTGCAAGGCTGCGCCCAGCAAGTGCTGGCCCCGCAGATCAACGAAGCAACCGTGCGCGTGCTCACAAGGCTTGGCTGCGAGGTCGCGATCGCCCCCGGCTCGGGCTGCTGCGGGGCGCTCACGCACCACATGGGCAATGTCGATGCGAGCCACGCTTCGGCGGCGGCCAATATCCGCGCCTGGATGGGAATGTGGAGCGGGCGCGGCCCCGACGCGATCGTCGTCAACGCGTCGGGCTGCGGAACTACGGTCAAGGATTACGGCTTCATGTTCCGCGAAGACGCGCAGTTGAAGGCAATGGCCGAGGCCGTCTCAAGCCGGGCGCGCGACATTTCGGAAGTTCTGCGCGATTTGAAGCCGGCGGCAAAGGCGCCCGAGGCGCTTGTCGTCGCCTACCATTCCGCCTGCTCGCTGCAGCATGGGCAGAAGCTGGGTTCGGTCCCGCGCAAGCTGCTCGCCGATGCCGGATTTGCGATGCGCGATCCGGCCGAGGGGCATCTGTGCTGCGGCTCGGCCGGCACCTACAATCTGATGCAGCCCGAAATCGCCAAGCAATTGCAGGCGCGCAAAGTTGCTAATCTTGCGGCCACGGGTGCGAGCCTCGTCGCGGCCGGCAATATCGGCTGCATGGCGCAGATCGCAGCGGCCGCCGACATGCCGGTCGTGCACACGGTCGAGCTTATGGATTGGGCGACCGGCGGGCCGAAGCCAGCCGCGTTAGGCGCATAGCCGCGCTTCGAGCCGTGCCACGGCACCTGCAAAGACGCGCCCGTCTTCGGCCGCACGCGCCAGAATGATCGCGCCCTGCACGCAGGCGACCGCATCGAACGCTTCGGTGCGCGCGGCAGCCGCACCGCGGCCCGCAAGCACGAGCACGCGCGCCAACGCTTCGATCCATTGCTGGAAATGCGCGCGCAACGGGGCCGCAAACAGCGTTTGCGTTTCGTCGGCCGCGAAAAGTGCGAAGGCGCAGATCTGCGTTCCACCCTTGTGATGCGCCTCGAGCGCACGGCACATTTCGCGAATGGCAACGCGCGGCGGGCCTGGATGGCGCAGCGGCCCAAGGATTTCGCGCGCGAACCACGCGGCCGTTTCGTCGAGCACGGCTTGCGCCATCTCGGGCTTACCGCCTGGGAAGAAATGGTAGAGGCTGCCTTTGCCCAAACCCGTTGCCGTCGCGATCGCGGCAAGCGACGTGCCCTCGTAGCCGCGCCGACGGAAGAGCTGGGCGAGCTTTGGCAGCAAATCGGCGCGTTCGGCAATTTGTTTTACCATTTGGTACAGACTTATCCAAACAGTCCACAAAACGCCAGTGATTCGCGCGGGCGGAAGCATGGCGCTAGGCGACCATGCGCCGAAAAATGTCGTTGAATCAGGGTTTTGGGCTGTGGAAAAGCGGCGATTGACCGGCTGGCGGCGATTTGCGTAGACGGCTCGCATTGCGCGCCCACCGCCGTTCGAGGAGATCGCCGATGCCCAACCGCAAATCGAGCCCGCCGCCTGGTGCAACTGCCGCTTTGGCGCTGGCCGACGGCACGATCTTCTGGGGCAAGGGGCTCGGGGCCGCCGCGAAGAAGACCGGCGAGGTGTGCTTCAACACTTCGATCACCGGCTACCAAGAAATTCTGACCGATCCATCCTATGCGGGCCAGATCGTGACCTTCACGTTCCCGCATGTCGGCAATGTCGGGACCAACCCCGAAGACATCGAAACTTTGGTGCCGGCCGCGCGCGGGCTCGTGCTGCGCGAAGACATCACCGCTCCGTCGAATTTCCGTTCGACGCAAACGCTTGATGCATGGCTGAAGGCGAGCGGCATCCCCGGCATTTGCGGCGTGGATACGCGCGCCCTCACGCGCCATATCCGCGATGCGGGTGCGCCCAACGGCACGCTCATTCATCGCCCCGACGGCAAGATCGACGCGAGTGCCTTGGTCGAAGAGGCCGCCGCATGGCCGGGCCTCGAAGGCATGGATCTCGCCAAGGAAGTGACCGCGCGCCAAAGCTACGCCTGGGACGAAACCGTGTGGGCGCTCGGCAAAGGCTACGGCAAATTGGGGAAACCCAAGTTCCACGTCGTCGCGCTCGACTACGGGGCCAAGCGCAACATCCTGCGCTGCTTGGCGCAAGCCGGCTGCAAAGTGACGGTGCTGCCCGCCCAAGCCACCGCCGAAGACGTGTTGCGCCACAAGCCGGACGGCGTGTTCCTGTCGAACGGCCCCGGCGATCCGGCGGCGACGGGTGTGTACGCCGTGCCGACGATCAAGGCGCTGCTCGACAAGCGTATTCCCATCTTTGGCATCTGCTTGGGCCATCAATTGCTGGCCCTTGCTTTGGGTGCGAAGACCACAAAACTCGCGCGCGGCCATCGCGGGGCCAATCATCCGGTCAAAGATCTCGAAACCGGCAAGGTCGAGATCACGAGCCAGAATCACGGCTTTGCGGTGCTGCCCGAAACGCTGCCCGCATTGGCCAAGGTTACGCACGTGTCGCTATTCGACCAGACCAACGAAGGCTTGCGCTGCCTCGACCGCCCGGCCTTCTCGGTGCAGTACCACCCCGAAGCCAGCCCCGGCCCGCAAGACGCGCATTATCTGTTCGCGCGCTTCACGGCATTGATGACCAACTCGAAGGCGGCCTGACACATGCCCAAGCGCACCGACATCAAATCCATTCTCATCATCGGGGCCGGGCCCATCGTGATCGGGCAGGCGTGCGAGTTCGACTATTCGGGCACGCAAGCCTGTCGCGCCCTCAAGGAAGAGGGCTACCGCATCGTGCTGGTCAATTCGAACCCGGCCACGATCATGACCGATCCGTCGCTGGCGGACGCCACTTACGTCGAGCCGATCGTGCCCGACATCGTCGAGAAGATCATCGCCAAGGAACGGCCCGATGCGCTGCTGCCCACGATGGGCGGGCAGACCGCGCTCAACGTCGCGATGGCGCTCGCGGATTCAGGCGTACTCGAAAAATACGGCGTCGAGCTCATCGGCGCCAATCGCGACGCGATCGACAAGGCCGAGGACCGGCTGCGCTTTCGCGACGCGATGTCGAAGATCGGCCTGGAAAGTCCCAAATCCGTGCTCGTCAAAAGCATGGACGACGCCAAGGCCGCCCTTGAAGCGGTGGGCCTGCCCGCCATCATCCGCCCGTCTTTCACGATGGGCGGCACGGGCGGCGGCATTGCCTACAACGTGGACGAATACGAGCAGATCGTGTTCGGCGCGTTGCGCGCAAGCCCCGTCGGTTCGACGCTTGTCGAAGAAAGCGTGCTGGGCTGGAAAGAATACGAGATGGAGGTCGTGCGCGACCGCAACGACAATTGCATCATCGTGTGCTCGATCGAAAACATCGACCCGATGGGCATCCATACCGGCGACAGCGTGACGGTGGCCCCCGCTCTGACGCTGACGGACAAAGAATTCCAGATCATGCGCAACGCCTCGATCGCGACGTTGCGCGAGATCGGCGTCGACACCGGCGGCTCGAACGTGCAGTTCGCGGTCGATCCCAAGACCGGGCGAATGGTCGTGATCGAGATGAATCCGCGCGTGTCGCGCTCGTCCGCCCTCGCTTCGAAGGCAACGGGTTTTCCCATCGCCAAGATCGCGGCCAAACTCGCGGTTGGCTACACGCTCGACGAACTCAAGAACGACATTACGGGTGTCACGCCCGCCGCCTTCGAGCCGACCATCGACTACGTCGTGGTCAAGATGCCGCGCTTCACGTTCGAGAAGTTTCCGGGCACGCCGCAATTGCTGTCGACCTCGATGAAGTCGGTCGGCGAGGCGATGGCGATCGGCCGCAATTTCAAGGAAGCGCTGCAGAAGGCGCTGCGCTCGATGGAGACGGGCTTCAGCGGGCTCGACGAGATCGACATCCCCGACGACGATGCGGGCAAGATCCGCGAGGCGATCGTGGCGGCCCTCGCACGGCCCTCGCCCGACCGCTTGCTTGTGATCGCGCAGGCGCTGCGCTTCGGCTTCAATGTCGAAGACATCTGCCGCATTTCGAGCTTCGATCCGTGGTTCGTGCGCCAGGTCGAAGAGCTGGTCGCCGAAGAAGCCGCGATCAAAACCGCCGGCCTGCCCAAGGACGCCGCCGGTTGGACGCGGCTCAAGCAGATGGGCTTCGGCGACGCGAAGCTCGCCCAGCTTGCGCGCAAAAGCGAAGCGGAAGTGACGGCAGCCCGCCGCGCGCAAGGCGTCGTGCCTGTGTTCAAGCGCATCGACACCTGTGCGGCCGAATTTGCGAGCCTCACGCCCTATCTTTATTCGAGCTACGAAACGCCCGCATTCGGTGCGGCGCAGAGCGAAGACGACGCCACCGACCGCACCAAAGTCGTGATCCTGGGCGGCGGGCCCAACCGCATCGGCCAGGGGATCGAGTTCGACTATTGCTGCGTGCACGCGGTCTATGCACTGCGCGAGGCGGGCTTCGAGACGATCATGGTCAACTGCAATCCCGAGACCGTCTCGACCGACTACGACACGGCCGACCGGCTCTATTTCGAGCCGCTGACACCCGAGACCGTGATCGAGATCGTGCGGCGCGAGCAGAGCAACGGCAAGGTGCTCGGCGTGATCTGCCAGTTCGGCGGCCAGACGCCGCTGCGCCTCGCCGATGCGTTGGCCGAAGCCGGCATTCCGATCCTGGGTACCACGCCCGACGCGATCGATCTGGCCGAAGATCGCCAGCGTTTCGCGAAGCTCTTGTCGCAGCTCGGGCTCGAGCAGCCCGCCTCGGGCACGGCATTTTCGGCCGTCGAAGCGGAAGCGGAAGCAGCACGCATCGGCTATCCCGTGTTGCTGCGCCCGAGCTACGTGCTCGGCGGGCGCGCGATGAAGATCGTGCATTCGGTCGACCAGCTGCGCAGCTTCATCGCCGAAGCGGTGCGCGTTTCGGGCAAAAACCCGGTACTGATCGACAGCTATCTGCAGGACGCGATCGAGGTCGACGTCGATGCGGTGGCCGATGCCGAGACCGTGCACGTGGCGGGCATCATGGAGCATATCGAAGAGGCGGGCATCCATTCGGGCGACAGTGCGTGCTCGCTGCCGCCCTATTCGCTGCCCAAGAAAATTCTCGACGCGATCGAGCGCCAGACGGCGGCCCTGGCGCGCGGGCTTGGCGTGGTCGGGCTCATGAACGTGCAGTTCGCGGTCAAAGAGGGGCGCGTCTACGTGCTTGAGGTCAATCCCCGCGCCTCGCGCACGGTGCCGTTTGTGGCCAAGGCGACGGGCGTTGCGATCGCCAAAATCGCCGCGCGCGTGATGGCGGGCGAGAGCCTTGCAAGCTTCAAGCTCAAGAAGCGCAAGCTCGACCATGTCGCGGTCAAAGAAGCCGTGTTTCCGTTCGCCCGCTTCCCCGGCTCCGACACGATCTTGGGGCCGGAGATGAAATCGACCGGCGAGGTAATGGGCATCGATGCCGATTTCGGCCACGCCTTTGCCAAGGCGCAGATCGGCGCCTCGCAGAAGCTCCCCACCGCCGGCACGTTGTTCGTGTCGGTGCGCGATGCCGATAAAAAGGCGATCCTCGCACCGGTGCGAAAATTGGTCGCACTCGGTTTCGGCGTGATGGCGACCGGGGGAACGGCCGTGTTCCTGCGCAAAAACGGGATCGACGTCGTCCACGTGAACAAGGTACTCGAAGGCCGTCCGCATATCGTGGACGCCATCAAATCGAACAAAGTTCACCTTGTGTTCAATACGACCGACGGCGCGCAGGCTGTTGCTGACTCGTTCAGCCTACGCCATGCCGCCTTGATGGGCGGGATTGCCTACTATACGACCTTGGCAGGGGCGCGCGCGGCCGGCGAGGCGATCTCGGCACTCCGCGCCGGCAGTCTTGAAGTTGCGCCGCTGCAAGCGTACTTTAAAGGGGCCTTCTGACGGCGATCCCCTCACCAGCGGGTCTTGCGCGACGGCCGGTCATGGAAGACCGCCCGCGATGGACCAGCGTTGATGGCTCGCTTTGGGCGGCTGGCGTCGATGCAAAATCGGCGACGCAAAAACAGGAAGCGTTAGGGCACGGATCGGCAAGCAATGGACAAGATTCCGATGACGCGCGAGGGCTACGAACGCCTCGAAGCGGAACTTAAGAACCTCAAAACCGTCGAGCGTCCGGCCGTCATTCGCGCCATCGCCGAAGCCCGCGACCACGGCGATCTTTCGGAAAACGCCGAATACCATGCCGCGCGCGAACGCCAATCCTTCATCGAAGGGCGCATCGGCGAGCTCGAGGACAAGGTGAGCCGCGGCGAGATCATCGACGTGGCGTCGCTCTCGGGCAAACACATCAAGTTCGGCGCCAAGGTCACGCTGGCCGACATCGACACGAACGAAGAGGCCACCTACCAGATCGTCGGTGCCGACGAAGCCGACGTCGAGAAGGGCCGCATCTCGATCACCTCGCCTCTGTCGCGCGCCCTCATCAACAAGCAGGCCGGCGACACGGTCGAAGTGACCACGCCGCGCGGCAGCAAGGCCTATGAAATCATGAAGGTCCGCTTCAAGTAAGCGAGACTTGCATTGCCGCGGCTTTTGCGCGTATATCCCGAATTACGCGGGGCCGTCGGCAGTCGCCCCGAGTTTTCCAAGACGATCCGCTCGTCCAAGCGCTGCCTTTTGAGCGAGCCTGCAAAGCAGGTTCGGCTTGAGAGGAGATGGACATGCGTTATCTGAAGCCCTTGGCCGCCAAGCCCGAATCCTATCCGGGGTTCAGCGAAAAACTCGTCGCCAGCCATTACGCCAACAACTATGCGGGCGCCGTAAAGCGGCTGAACGCGATCTCCGCACGGCTCAAGGCACTCGATCCGGCTGCGCCTGGATTCGAGTGGAACGGCCTCAAGCATCACGAGCTCATTGCCTACAATTCGATGGTGCTGCACGAGATCTATTTCGAGGCGCTGGCACCGGCGACACCGGTGCCCAACGATCTTGGTGCGGCAATCGCGCGCGATTTCGGGTCTTTCGAAGAATGGCACACACGTTTTGCGGCCTGCGCCAAAGCGTTGGCGGGTGGTTCGGGCTGGGTCGTGCTGGCGCGCGAAAATCGCGACGGGCGCCTCGTGATCCAATGGGGAGCCGACCATGCGATGGGGTTTGCGGGTGCGACACCGCTGCTCGCCCTCGACATGTACGAGCATGCCTACCATCTCGACTACGGTGCTGATGCCGGGCGCTATGTCGATGCGTTCATGGCGACGATCGATTGGACGCGGGCGGCGATGCGCTGGCGCGACAGTATGCCGTCCGCTGCCCTGCATGCCGTGGCGATCGAAGCGCTCGACGGGTTCGATGGCGTATTTGTCGATGCCAGGCGCGGGCCGGCTTTTGTGGCGGCATCCGACATTCTTCCCGGTGCGATGCGCATCGACCCGGCCGAGCCGGACGGCGCCAAAGCGGGCCTGCCGAAGGGGCGCAAACTCGTGGTTTATTGCGTCTACGGATTCTCCTTCAGCCAGGACACGGCTGCCGCCTTGCGCGCGCAAGGCTACGATGCCGACTATCTCGACACCGGCATCGTCGGTTGGCGCGCGATGGGCAAGCCCGTGACCGCTAAAGACGCAACACGCTAGAAACGATTTCATTCCACAGGAGCGCATATGCCCGACGCTTCCGCCCCCGCTTTCGGCGACCGGCCGAGCTACCGCACCGCACTCGCCTATTGGTTCAAGCTCGGCTGCCTGTCCTTCGGCGGTCCTGCGGGCCAGATCGCGATGATGCAGCACGATCTCGTCGACAAGCAGCGCTGGATCGGCCAGCGCAGCTTCTTGCGCGGGCTTTCCTTCGCCACGCTGCTGCCGGGCCCCGAGGCGCAGCAGCTTGCAACTTATATCGGCTGGCGCCTGCACGGTACGTGGGGCGGGGTTGCGGCGGGAACGCTGTTCGTGCTGCCGGGTGCCTTGTGCATGCTCGTACTTTCCTACATTGCGGCCGTGCACGGCGAGACGGGCGCGGTGGGTGCGATTTTCGACGGGCTCAAACCCGTCGTCGTTGCCGTCGTGCTGCACGCGGTCTGGCGCATCGGCAAGAAGGCGCTGCAGACCTGGCAAGCGGCGGCGCTTGCCGTCGCAGCCTTCGTGGCCATCCATTTTCTCGACATCGGTTTTCCGTGGGTGGTTGCTGCAGCGGCTTTGGTGGGCGTGCTGTCAGCGCGCGGGGATGCGACCTCGCCCTTTGCGGCCGGCGGGCACGCGAGCGCGGCGGGCGGCGACGTGCCGGACGATGTGTTGCTGCCGGCACGGCCGATGTTGCGTTTCACGGGGCTCTGTGCGGTGTTCGCCGTGCTGTGGGCGATCCCGGTCGTGGGCGTGTTGTTCATGATGGGAGCGAAGCCATTTGCCGACGTGGCGGCGCTGTTCACAAAAGCGGCGTTCGTCACGTTCGGCGGTGCCTATGCCGTGCTGCCTTATGTCGCGGACGCGGCAGTCAATCTCTATGGCTGGCTCACGCCCGCCGACATGCTGAACGGTTTGGCACTCGCCGAAACCACGCCCGGGCCGCTCATTCTGGTGCTGCAATATGTCGGGTTCTTCGCGGGCTGGAACGCCGGTGCGGCCGACCCGTTGACGACCGCGGCCGCTGCGGCGCTGTTAACCACTTACGTCACCTTCCTGCCGAGCTTTTTGTTCATTCTCGCAGGTGCCCCTTACGTCGAGGGCCTGCACGAGAACAAGGCCGCTTCGGCCGCCTTGGGGGCAATCACCGCCGCGGTCGTGGGCGTGATTCTCAATCTCGGCGTGTTTCTGGGCCAGGCCGTATTCTGGCCCGCAAGCGGTATCGATCACGTCGCGATTGCGGTGGCGGTCGTGGCGCTTGTTCTGCTTGTGCGCGTCGGCCTTGCGATCCATTGGCTGGTGATCGCAGGCGCCGCCTTCGGCCTTGCGCGCTATTTGTCGGGGCTATGAGCAAACGCTTCCAACGCCGCATCGAGGATTTTGCGTGCGGCCATTGCGGCATGCATGTGGTCGGCGACGGCTACACCAACCATTGCCCGCATTGCCTGTGGTCGCGCCATGTCGACGTCAATCCGGGCGACCGGGCGGCCGAATGCGGCGGGGCGATGCGGCCTGTCGCGGTCGAGCCCGCGCGCGGCGGCTGGACCTTGACGCATACCTGCGAGACCTGCGGCACCGAGCGGCGCTGCAAGAGTGCCGCTGCCGACGACCGCGACGCGCTGCTCGCCGTGGCGCGCGCGGCCGCCCAAGCGCGCGTCAGATGAAGAAGAGCCAGGTCGTCAGCGCAAAACACGGGATCAGGAACACGAACGCCCAGCCCATGTAGCCGAAGAAACTCGGCATGCGCACGCCCGCTTCTTCGGCCACGGCCTTGACCATGAAATTGGGCGCGTTGCCGATATACGAATTCGCCCCCATGAACACGGCCCCGGCCGAGATCGCGGCAAGCGTGGCCGCGAGTGGCCCCATTAACGTCTCGGGGTCGCCGCCTGCGAGATTGAAAAACACGAGATAGGTCGGCGCATTGTCGAGGAAGCTCGACAGGATGCCAGTCATCCAGAAATACATCGCAACATTGGGCGTGCCGTCGGGCCTTGTCACGAGATGCACGAGGCCCGCAAAGGCACCGTCCGTGCCTGCGCGCAGCATCGCGATGACCGGCACGATGGTCACGAAGATGCCGAAGAACAGCTTGGCGACCTCGAGGATCGGCCCCCAGCTGAAGCCGTTGTCGTCGCGCACCTGCTTCGAGGTTGCCGCGACCGACACGGCTGCCAAGCTCAGCAGCAGCACATCGCGCACCAGTCCTTCGAGCGTCAGCGCCACGCCGAGAACTTTGAATGCGACGCCCGATTTCCAAGCCCCCGACAGCAGCACGGCACCGACCACGCCGCCCAGCAGCAGCAGATTGAGGCGCCCTTCCAGGCGCAGCTTCGTGTCCGGCGTGGGATCGGGCTTGGGCGGCAGATGCGTGTCGAAGCGGTAGTAGTAGCTGTCGACGAAATAGAACGCGACGAGCAGCAGCACGGTCACCGTCAGCATCGGCAAGAACAGGTGCACGGTCGGCCAGAAAAAATCGACACCCTTGAGGAAACCCAGGAACAGCGGCGGATCGCCGAGCGGGGTGAGGCTGCCGCCGACATTGGCGACGAGGAAGATGAAAAACACGAAAACATGCGCGTTGTGGCGGCGATTGTCGTTGGCGCGCAGCATCGGCCGGATCATCAGCATGGCGGCACCCGTGGTGCCGGTGAAGCTCGCAATCACCGTGCCGATGGCAAGCATGCCCGTATTCGTGGCCGCACTGCCGTGGATGTTGCCGCGCAGCAGCACGCCGCCGGCTACCGTGAACAGCGTGCCGATCAGTATGATGAACGGAATGTACTCGCCAAGCAGCACATGCGCGGTCGTCTCCGCGACTGTGTCGAGATCGGCGATTGCGGCGAAGGGCAGCAGGAATGCCAGCGCCCAGCCGAGCGCGATTTTGCCGTAATGATGGTGCCAAAGCTGCGGGGCAGCGAGCGGCAAGATCGCGATCGAGAGCAGAATGCCGACGAACGGCACGGCCCAGACGATGCCGAGTTTCGAGCCGTCGAGGCCTTCGGCGGCGAGGGCAGGTGTGGCAATCAGAAGGAACGCAACGGCTAATCCAGCAACGCGCATCGACCCGGCTCCGCTTGGTTTTTTTCGAACCTAGCGAAAGTGGACCAGTGTGACGAGCGCAAAAAGCGGCAGCAGGAACGCGCACGACCACAGCATATAGCCGAAGAAGCTGGGCATCCTGATGCCGGCTTTTTCGGCGACCGCTTTGACCATGAAATTGGGCGCGTTGCCGATATAGGTGAGCGCCCCCATGAAGACCGAGCCGCAGGAGATCGCCAGCAATGTGGTCGCAAGCGGCCCCATCAGCGTTTCGGGATCGCCGCCCGCGAGGTTGAAGAACAGCAGATAGGTGGGCGCATTGTCGAGGAATCCCGACAGGATCCCCGTGATCCAGAAATACATCAGATTGTCGGGCTGGCCGTTGCTGTTGAGCAGGGCGATGAGCCCGCCGAGGGCGCCGTCCTGGCCCGAGCGGATGATCGCGAGCACGGGCACGATCGTCACGAATATGCCGACGAAGAGCTTGGCGACCTCCGCGATCGGCTCCCAGCTGAATCCGTTCGCCATGCGGCTGTCGTTGTCCGTCAGCACGAGCGAGGCCCAGGCAAGGGCCAGCAGCAGCACCGAGCGCACGATGCTCTCGAGGGCGACCGGCGTGTAGTAGATCTCGACGGGTAGATTCGGGCGCCATACGCCCGACATGAGCACAGCCGCGACGACGCCCGCCAGCAGAAGCAGATTGATCTTGCCTTCGACCGCGAAGGCTTCGCCCGATGGTTTGGGCGGCGTTCCTTCGCCGCGATAGAAATAGCTGTCGAGCGCGTAGAAAGCGACCAGCAGCGGGACCGCGACAAGCAGCATCGGCGCCAGCATTGCCTTTGTGGTCCAGAAGAAGTCCACGCCTTCCAGAAAGCCGATGAAGAGCGGCGGGTCGCCCAGCGGCGTCAGGCTGCCGCCGATATTGCCGACCAGGAAGATAAAGAAAACGAACACGTGCACGTTCTTTTTGCGCCACGCATTGGCGCGCAGCATCGGCTGGATCAGCAGCATGCACGCACCCGTCGTGCCCATCACGCTCGCGATCAACGTGCCGAAGGCCAACATGCCGGTATTGAGTGCCGGCGTTCCGACCAGATCGCCGCGCAACCGCACGCCGCAGGCCACGACATAAAGCGAAAACAGCATCACGATGAACGGAATGTATTCGAGCAGCATCGTGTGCAGAAATTCGTAGAGTGCGACATCGGCGCCGAAGATCGCGGCGCACGGTGCCAAAAATGCGACTGCGCAGCCAACCGCGAATTTGCCGTAATGCGCATGCCAAAAATGCGCCGCGAGCAGCGGTCCCAACGCAATGCCAAGCAGGATCGCGGCAAACGGCAAGACCCAGGCAAGGCCCATCAATTCGCCGGCGAGCTTGGGCGCGTCGGCCGAAGCGGCAAGGGCGGGGAAGGCGGCAAAGACGAGCGCGACGGCAATCGGAAGAATTTTCATGCGCGCGAATATGCCTACCCGAATGGCGAAAGCCAAGCCATTGTGGCGAGCGGATTGCCCGGCCATACTGCGTATCGTTGCTGTAGTTCTGCGCTTGCGAGTTTCCCCGACATGACGACGCTCGAACTTGTTCGCCTCAACCTCCTGTCGCCGATGGTGCTGTCGTTCGTGCTGGGCGCGCTTGCCCATTTGGTGCGCAGCGATCTCAAATTCCCGGACCAGGTCTATACGGCCCTGTCGATTTATCTGCTGTTCGCGATCGGCCTCAAAGGTGGCGTGGCCTTGTCGGTTGCACCGTTCGGTACGGTGATACTGGCGTTGCTCGCAGGCTTCGGGCTCGGCACGGCGATCCCGCTCTGGTCGTTCTACATCCTGACAAGGCTCGGCAAGTTCGACGCATCGAACGCGGCCGCGATCGCGGCTCACTACGGCTCGGTCTCGGCCGTCACCTTCATTGCGGCCACGGCCTATCTGCAGTCGGCCGGATTGCCGGCCGAAGGTTTCATGCCGGCCGTGCTTGCGGTCATGGAAGTGCCGGCCATCGTCGTGGCGCTTCTTCTCGCCAAGCTCAAGGGTGCGGCCGACGGCGATTGGCGCTCTGCGCTCCCCGAAGTGCTGGCGGGCAAAAGCATCGTGCTTCTGGTGGGCGGGCTTGCGATCGGTTTTTTGGCCGGGCCTACCGGCTACAAATCGGTCGCACCCTTTTTCGCCGATCCGTTCCAGGGGGCGCTGTGCCTATTCTTGCTCGATATGGGGCTCGTTGCGGCTCGCCGCCTTGGCGACTTCAAGCAGGTCGGCCCGTTCCTGATTGCGTTTGCGATTGTGATGCCGGTTCTGCACGGCATTCTCGGCGTGTTTGTGGGCTACGAGATCGGCCTGTCGGTCGGCGGGGCGACGATCCTTGGCGTGCTCGCGGCGAGCGCCTCCTATATCGCCGCCCCTGCCGCCGTGCGCATTGCGTTGCCCGAGGCCAATCCGGGCTTCTATCTGACCGCGTCGCTTGCGATCACGTTTCCGTTCAATCTGGTGGTGGGATTGCCGCTTTACTTTGCCTTCGCGCAGATGCTGAAAGGTCCGTGACATGACTGTGGCGCTTAAACTCATCACCGTTGTGGCCGAAGAGGTCGTGGCCCCGAAGATCGCCGAAGACATGATGCGGCTGGGCGCTTCCGGCTACACGATGGTCGAAGCACACGGCCAAGGTTCGCGCGGCAAGCGCATGGGCCGGGTGGGCGAGCTCAATCTGCGCATCGACGCGGTGGTCAGCGAAGCCGTGGCCGAAAAAATCATGGCCCGGCTTTCGGAGCATTACTTCCCGCGTTTCGCGACGATCGCGTGGCTCGGCGACGTGTCGGTTCTGCGCGGCGATAAATACGTTTAGTCCGCGCGCCGTTTGTGCCGCTCGGTGATGATCGACTTCTTCAGGATCCGGACGCTTCCCACCATCAACAGCCGCAAGTCTTTCACGATGTAGGCGGCCAGCTCTGCGTCTGTGATGTTGTCGCCGTCGATGTCGAGCCGGAACCCTTGCCCTTGAAGGCCGCCGCCGTTCGAGAAATCGATCTCGAAATCGAAGCAGACGCGCTTGTCTGTGGTTGCCTCATCCATTCTGTGCGCCCTCTCGCTCGCGAAAGCAGACCTAACCGCTGCGCGACGTGCGGCAATTCTCGGCCGCCTCCTCGGCACTCTCGGCTTGCGCAAACAACGCATTTGCTTCCCCGCGCGATGCCGCGAAAAGCTGGCCGATCGCGTTGCCGTCGGCGCCGCGCGGCAGATTGATGCGGCGCGGCGCTTCGGCGATACTGCCGTCGGCGGCGATGCGCATTTCGATGCCCCACCAGCCTTGCGCGGTCGGCCCTGGCACGCCGTAGCGCCGATCGGTGAGCCGCACCACGGTCGAGCCGTCGTCGGCTGCAGCGAGGCTCGGCCACACCTCGCCCATCGCAAACCAAGCAAACAGCTTGCCTTCCGGGGTCGCCAAAGCGACGTCGATCGCCGGATGTTGGGGACGCACGAAGCACAGCCACGCGATCGCGTCTTTCTGGTCCGCCGTTGCAAAGCCGACGCGCGCGCCCTCGGGCTCGTCCACGACGATGCGGCGCAGCCAGGGCTGGAAAATCGTCGTGTAGACGCGCACGTCTGCAGGTTGCACCGCTTCGGCGACAAGCTGGGCGCGCGCACGGGCTTCGACCTTGGCGTTGTTCGAGATGCCGTAGAACAGATAGGCGCTGGTCGCAAAGAGGGCCGCAAAAATGGCGAGGAACGAGAGCCCGGCGCGCGGGCGCCAAAGGGCGACGATCAATGCCGCGAACAGCGGCAGCGTGTAGCCGGGATCGATGATGCCGAGGCCGGGTACGGCAAAGCGCGTCGTGTCGAACGGGGCCAGCAGCTGGGTCCCGTAGATCGTGAAGAAATCGAGCAGCGGATGGGTTACGAGCGCGAAGAAGAACAGCGCCATCCAGGCAGGGGCCGCATCGTGGCTGCCGGCCGGCTCGAAGGGCTTGGTGCGGTTGTGCATGCGCCATACGATCCAGCCCAGCAGCGGCCCCATCACGGGGGCGAAAAACAGCCCGTGCGTGAGTCCACGATGGTGGCGCCATTCGGCCCAACCGTCGGTCAGCATCAAAGCGACGTTGTCGAGATCGGGGATGGTGCCGGCCAGTGCGCCGAAAGCGATGGCGCGCCGGCCCAAACGCCGCCCGGCGACGGCATAACCGACCGCAGCCCCGAGGGCTGCCTGCGAAAACGAATCCAAAACGGCCTCTTTTGTGGCAATTCGCGAAAGCGGGACCCTAGCCCATCCTTTTGGACGATTCCATCGGTTGCAAAGCCCTGGCCGAATTGCCAAAGTCTGGTCTGGACGTTGCATGATACGCGGCGACCAGCGCTTGCAGCGGTGGGGAAGCCAAGGAGGATGGGGTGAGGCAGACGCAGTCCTCGGCAGGGGCCGCTTTCGACGAGATGAGTGCCGCCGACGGAACGGTCCGGGCGGCCTACGCGGAACTGGCGGGTTGGCTCGAGCGCATGCCGGCAAGCCAGACCGACGCCAAGCGCCGCGAGGCCGATCTGCTGTTCCGCCGTCTCGGTATCACCTTCGCGGTCTACGGCGAAGGCGGGGATCCCGAGCGATTGATCCCGTTCGACCTCATTCCGCGCGTGATCACAGGTGCCGAGTGGCAGGCTTTGTCCGAAGGGCTTGTGCAGCGCGTACGCGCCCTCAACGCGTTTCTCTACGACGTCTATCACGGCATGAACATCGTGCGTGCGGGCAAGATCCCGAAGGATCTGGTCGTCGCCAATTCGCAGTACCGGCCCGAGATGATCGGCGTCGCGCTGCCCGGCAATGTCTACACGCATATCGCGGGCATCGACGTGGTGCGCGTGTCCGAAAACCAGTTCTACGTGCTCGAAGACAATGCGCGCACGCCGTCGGGCGTGTCCTACATGCTCGAAAACCGCGAAGCGATGATGCGGCTTTTCCCCGAGCTCTTCAGCTACAACCGCGTGCGCCCCGTGGGCCACTATCCCGACGAGCTTCTCAAATCGCTGCGCTCGCTGCCGCCGGAAAACTGCCTGAACAAAGACGAGCCCACCGTCGTGGTGATGACGCCGGGGGCCTACAACTCGGCCTATTTCGAACACGTGTTCCTGGCCGAGCAGATGGGCGTGGAACTCGTCGAAGGCCAGGACATGTTCGTGGACGACGGTTTCGTCTATATGCGCACGGTCGCCGGCCCCAAGCGCGTCGATACGATCTATCGGCGCCTCGACGATGCCTTCATCGATCCCGCCGCCTTCAATCCCGAAAGCGTGCTTGGCGTGCGCGGCCTGTTTGACGCCTATCGCCGCGGCAACGTCAATCTCGCCAATGCGGTGGGTACGGGCGTTGCCGACGACAAATCGGTCTATCCGTACGTGCCCGAGATGGTGCGCTTCTATCTGGGCGAGGAGCCCAAGCTCGCCAACGTGCCGACCTACACGCTGCGCAACAAAGACGATCTCAAATATACCCTCGAGCATCTGCCCGAGCTCGTGGTCAAGGAAGTGCACGGCTCGGGCGGCTACGGCATGCTCGTGGGCCCCAAATCGACCAAGGCCGAAATCGAGGATTTCCGCCAGCGCATCCTCGCCAATCCCGACAACTACATCGCCCAGCCCACTTTGGCGCTGTCGACCTGCCCCACCTTCGTCGACGAAGGGGTGGCGCCGCGCCATGTCGATCTCCGGCCCTATCTGCTGGTCGGCAAGGACGTAAAACTCGTGCCTGGCGGCCTCACGCGCGTGGCCTTGCGCGCAGGCTCGCTCGTCGTCAATTCCTCGCAAGGCGGCGGCACCAAAGACACTTGGGTGCTGGAGGAATAGCCATGCTTTCGCGCGCCGCCGACTCGCTCTACTGGATGTCCCGCTACATGGAGCGCGCCGAAAACACGGCGCGCCTGCTCGACGTCTCCTACCGCATGTCGCTGACCGCGACCGACGCCTATTCGCAGCAAACGCAATGGGAGCCGGCCCTCGTGGTGGCGGGCTGCGAAGCCCCTTTCAAGGAGACGGGCAAGAAGATCGACGCGCGCAACGTGATCGAGTTTCTGGCGCTTGCGGCCGACAATCCCTCCTCGATCCGTTCGGCCTTGTGGAGCGCGCGCGAAAACGCGCGCGCGATGCGCACGCAGATCACGACCGAGATGTGGGAAGCGCTGAACGCGACCTGGCTCGAGATGCGCGCCCTCGACTACGCCAAGATCGAGGCGATGGGTCTGCGTGCGTTTTTTGATTGGGTCAAGGAGCGCAGCCATCTCTTTCGCGGTGTGGGCTACGGCACGATGACGCGCGATGCCGCCTACCGCTTCGTGCGCGTGGGCACCTTCCTCGAGCGCGCGGACGCGACCGCCCGCCTGCTCGACGTCAAATACCACGTGCTGCTGCCCTCCACCCGCGACGTGGGTGGGGCGGTCGACTACTACCAATGGGGCGCCTTGCTGCGCTCGGTCTCGGCCTTCCAGGCCTATCGGCGCCTCTATCGCGACGCGATCGTGCCGCGCCGTGTGGCCGAATTGCTGGTGCTGCGCGAGGATATGCCGCGCTCGCTGCGCTCGTGCTTCCGCGAGCTCACGCGCCTGCTCGACGAGCTGCGCGAAATGTTCGGGCGCGACTATGTGTCGGCGCGGCTGGCCGACCAGATGTATAATCGCCTGCGATTCGAGACGATCGACAATGTCAACAAGCAGGGTCTGCACGAGTTCCTGACGGAAGTCGTGGAGAACAACGCCGAAATTGGCAAGGCGATCGCCAAAGATTTCGGCCTGGATTTCTAGGCGTCAAATTTCCAGGCGCGCAAAGCGCGCCGATGCGGGAGCGAAACTCCAATGACCTACGGTGTCGGATTGCTGCTCGAAGACGGGCTCGTTCTGTGTTCGGATTCGCGCACGCATGCGGGCGTGGACCATGTCGCGGTCTTCAACAAGATGCATGTCTGGGAAAATCCAGGCGAGCGCTGCCTCGTGCTTTTGACGGCGGGCAATCTCGCGGTCTCGCAGTCGGTCGTCAATCTGCTGACCGAAGGCATGGGCAAAGACCGCACCGAGACGCTTGCCAACGTGCCCTCGATGTTTGAGGCGGCACGGCTCGTGGGACGGGCGGTGCGCGAGATCTACGATCTCGATGCCGACCGCCTCAAGGAGCAGGGCAGCGAGTTTTCGATCTCGCTCATCCTCGGCGGCCAGCTCAAGGGCCGCCGCCTGCGCCTGTTCCAGATCTACTCGGCCGGCAATTTCATCGAAGCCTCGGCCGAAACGCCCTATTTCCAGATCGGCGAAACCAAATACGGCAAGCCCATCCTCGACCGCGTCGTGATGGGCAAGACCACGCTCAACGAAGCGGCCAAATGCGCGCTGATCTCGATGGATTCCACGCTGCGCTCAAACGTGTCGGTCGGCTTGCCGGTCGACATCGCGATCGTGCGGCGCGACGAATGCCGCTTGGCCGTGCGCCGCCGGCTCGACGAAAAGGACGTCTATCTCTCCGACATTCGCCGCCGCTGGTCCGAGGGTTTGCGCTCGGTCTTCCAGACCGTGCCAGATCCCGACTGGAAAGTCTGATTTCGTGCTGACCGACTGGTTCTTCTACGCGCTGGCCATTCCGGCGTTCCTGGTCGTCGGCATCTCCAAAGGCGGTTTCGGGTCGGGCATGGGCTCGATGGGCGTGCCTTTGATGGCGCTCGCAATCCCCGTGCCCCAGGCGGCCGCGATAATGCTGCCGTTGCTGATGGTCATGGACGCGATCGGCATGTGGAAGTACCGCACCCAATATGCGCGCGGGCACATGAAGATCCTGATGCTGGGCGCCGTGCTCGGCACGGCCTTCGGCTATCTCGCCTTCGAGCATCTCGACGAGGCCTGGGTGCGCGTGATCGTCGGCGCTGTCGCCGTAATCTTCACCGCCAACGATTGGATCGTGGCGGCGATCGGGCGGGCCGCCCCGGCGCAAGGGCCGAGCTGGCCCAAGGGCATCTTCTGGTCGGCCGTTTCGGGTGTGACGAGCTTCGTCGCCAACGCCGGCGGGCCGCCTTTGCAGGTCTATCTGCTGCCGCTGCGGCTCGACAAAACCGCCTTCGTGGCGACCACGGTCGTGTTCTTCGCGGCGATCAACGCCATGAAGCTCGGGCCGTTCATCTTTCTCGGCCTGTTTTCGTTCGAGAACCTGGCCACGAGCCTTGTCCTTCTGCCGCTTGCGCCGCTCGGCATGGCGCTCGGCATCTGGCTGCATGCGCGCGTGCCTGAAAAGCCGTTTTTCTTCTGGTGCAACGTCTTCCTGCTGCTGACGGGTGCCAAGCTGCTGTGGGACGGCATTGCGGCGCTGCAGCAGCGCGGGGGGCTTCCGCTGGAGATATTTTAGGTCTAAAGTAATTCCTTAGAGGCGCAGCGACCCGGAGTTACAGGCCATGAAAATCGTCAGCATCGGCGGCGGACCGGCGGGGCTCTATTTCGCCATCCTGGCCAAAAAGGCCGATCCGTCGCACGACATTCTCGTCGTCGAGCGCAACCGGCCGGACGACACGTTCGGCTTCGGCGTCGTGTTCTCGGACGAAACGCTCGGCAATTTCGCCGCCGCCGATCCGGAGAGCTACGCCGAGATCACGCGCGCGTTTTCGCACTGGACGGACATCGACATCCATTACGGCGGCGCTGTCGTGACCTCGGCCGGGCATGGTTTCTCAGGGATGGCGCGCAAGAAGCTGCTCGAGATCCTGCAGCGCCGTGCGGCGAGCCTCGGCGTGCGCATCGCGTTCGAAACGGAAGCCAAAGACCCGAGCGACTTTCCGGACGCCGATCTGATCCTGGCCGCCGACGGCGTCAATTCCGGCATTCGCGCGAAATACGCCGACCGCTTGCAGCCCACGCTCGATTGGCGGCGCAACAAATTCGTGTGGCTCGGCACCACGCGCCCGCATCCGGCCTTCACGTTCCATTTCAAGCCGCATGCGACGGGCCTATTCCGCGTGCATGCCTACCAATACGACGCAACGAACTCGACCTTCATCGTCGAGTGCACAGAAGAGACCTGGAAGAAGGCGGGACTCGACGTCGCCTCGGAAGCCGAAACTTTGGCCTTCTGCGAAAACCTGTTCGCCGAAGAGCTCGACGGCCATCGCCTCGTCGCCAACCGCTCGATCTGGCGCACCTTCCCGACCGTGCGCTGCGCCAAATGGTCGTTCGACAATGTCGTGCTGATGGGCGACGCCGTGCACACCGCGCATTTCTCGATCGGCTCGGGCACCAAGCTTGCGATGGAAGACGCGATCGCGCTTGCCGATGCGGTCAAGCGCCACAAAAGCGTGCCGCAAGCACTTGCCGCCTACGAGGCCGAGCGCAAGCCGCAGACCGAAGCGATCCAGCGCGCAGCGCAAGTGAGCCTCGAATGGTTCGAAGAGACCGAGCGGTACGCAGGCAAGCTCGCACCGCTCGATTTTGCGATGTCGATGCTCACGCGCTCGATGCGCATCACGCATGCCAATCTCAAACTGCGCGACGCGAGCCTTGTCGCTAAAGTCGACGCGGCGTTCGCGGTCCGTCATGGCGCAGCCGCCGAAACGCCGCCGATGTTCGTGCCGTTGAAACTGCGCAGTCTCACGCTGCCCAACCGCATCGTCGTGTCGCCCATGTGCCAGTATTCGGCCGACGACGGGCTCGTGGGCGACTGGCATCTTGTACATCTCGGCAGCCGCGCTTTGGGCGGAGCGGGGCTCGTGATGACCGAGATGACGGATGTGAGTGCCGATGGCCGCATCACGCCGGGTTGTGCGGGGCTCTATGCGCCCGAACATGTCGCGGCGTGGAAGCGCACGGTCGATTTTGTGCACGCAAACTCGCCGGCCAAGATCGGCGTGCAGCTCGCACATGCGGGCCGCAAGGGCTCGACGCGCAAGGCCTGGGAGGGCATCGACCAGCCTTTGCCGGACGGCAATTGGCCGCTCCTGTCGGCTTCCGCTCTGCCGTACAAAAAAGACAGCCAGACGCCCAAGGCGATGGACCGCGCCGACATGGATGCGGTCAAGGCCGACTTCGTCCAAGCCACACGCTACGCGCTCGAAGCGGGTTTCGACCTCGTCGAAGTGCACATGGCGCACGGTTATCTGCTGGCGAGTTTCTTGTCGCCGCTCACGAATGTTCGTACCGACGAATATGGCGGCGATGTCGACGGCCGCCTACGCTTCCCGCTCGAAGTGTTCGATGCGGTGCGCAGCGTTTGGCCAACCGAGCGGCCGATATCGGTGCGCATCTCGGCGGTCGATTGGAAAGAGGGCGGCAATACGCCCGAAGACGCCGTCGAAATCGCCAAGCGCCTGAAGGCGCACGGAGCCGACATCATCGACGTGTCGGCGGGCCAGACGGTTGCCGACGACAAGCCCGTCTATGGGCGCCTGTTCCAGACTCCATTCTCGGACCGCGTGCGCTTCGAGGCCGATGTGCCGACCATGACGGTCGGCAACATCTCCTCGTGGGCGGACTGCAACACGATCCTTGCGGCGGGGCGGGCCGATCTGTGCGTGCTCGCGCGCGCCCATCTCTACGATCCCTACTGGACGCGCCACGCCGCCTACGAGCAGGGCTATAAAATGCCGTGGCCGCCCCAGTACGGCTCTGCGCGCAGCTTCACGCCGCGCGAGAGCCGTTAGGGGCAGGGGCTTAGCGCGCGCTCAGCAGTTCGGGTACGCGCAGCAGGATCACTTCGTTGTCGTCGGCCTTGTCGAGCGAACGGCCGGCCGAGAAGGGCAGGTTGTTGTCGTTGCCGACGACGATGTGCTCGGCATCGACCACATCCACGTTTTCGATCGTGAAGAACGGGAAGGTGAACTTGCCGTTCGCCCCGCCCTGACGCGCGAGATTGCGCGGATCGGCGATATCCATGAGATCGATATGGCCGAGCTTGCGCAACGAGGCACCCGACGCCACACCTTCAAAGCTCACGACATAGACGCGCTTGAGGCGTGCAGGCGTGGCGAAGCAGGTGGGCGCATTTTGCCCCTGCGGGCACGCGCGCGCCGGATCGCCTTCGCCGTTGTCGCGTTCGATCACAAGCGCGCGGTTGGCGTCGATCATGTTGAAGTCGCCGATGGCCAAGCCGTTGGCTTCGAGCACGTAGCGGAAGCTGCGGCCGGTCCATTTGGACGCGGCGACGTCGAACTCGATCACGCGCAGGAACTCGCGCCCGTCGACCATTTCGGGTTTGCCGTCCGCATAGACCGGCCCTTCGAGCATCGCGTAGAGGAACTTGCCGTCCGGCGAAGCGGCCATGCCTTCGTAGCCCTTCGAGCGCGGCAGGTTGAACTCGTACGCCCCGCCCGGCAGGCCCGGCGTGCGGTTCCAGGCATTGTCGGGCGAGCGCACGGGCTTGCCGTCGAGTTCGGTCGGCCAGAAGCCGGTAACCTTGCCCTGACGGTCGGTGCGCACGAGGTGCGGCCCAAACTCTTCGGCGAAATAGAACGAGTCGCCGATCGGCTGGATCGATTCGAGATCGAGATCGGCTCCGGTCAAATAGCGCTTTGCGGTCGACTCGGTCGCAATCGGGAAGGGAAGCAACTTGTCGGGGTCGTGCAGGAAAATCGTTTCGAGGCGCTCGACCGCACCGGTCTGAAAGTTGGGACGGATGCGATGGAACATCAGCATCGCGTCCGGCGAGTTCACTTTGCTGCCGAAGCCGTTGTCGGTGAGCGTCCAGTAGCTGCCGTCGCCGATGCGCTTGATGCCGGAGAAGCCCTGCACAGGCTGGCCCTGGAACGGAAAGGAGAGGCCCGTCGGGCGGCTTGCGGCGGGCGTTCCCGTCGTGCCGGGCACGCTCGCGAGGCGCTCATTGCGCAGATTGCCGGGGCCGGCGAATTTGCCGGACGTCTTCAGCATGTCCGGCGCGTCGGCGGGGGCCGGCACCATCGTGTTGGCAGGCAGCAAGGCGTGGCCTGCGAGGGTCGCCGGAAATTTCTGGTCGGCAAGGGCAGCGCCAGAAATCAGCGCGAGGACGGAAGCGGTGGCAAGGATCTTGCGCATGCGAATCACTCCGGGTTCGATTGTTGTCGAGACCTCGAGGCGTAGCGCTCAAGCGCGGCAAACTTATGACGCTAGGATTGCGATTCCGTTATCGCCAGTACGGCGTCGGGACGCGGATAACCCTGGCGCCGAATGCGCTCGACAATACGGCGCTTGGCACCGTCGCTCGACGCTTTCCACTCGCGGATTTCGGCCACGTTGCGCCCGCAGCCGATGCACACGCGGTGTGCATCGAGCTTGCAGACATTCACGCACGGCGATTCGACGGCCATGATGCGGGGTCTAGTAGACGCCGGCCACGCGCGCGCGCTGGCGCACAAGGCCCAGCACAGCGCGGCAGATCGGCATGGCGTGGCCCGTAAGATCGCCCATCTCGACGACGGCCCCCAGAAGCGCATCGATTTCCATGGGCTTCTTGGCTTCGAGATCCTGCAGCATCGAGGTTTTGTGCGCCCCTACTTCACTTGCCCCGTCGATGCGCTTTTCGACGTCGATACCGAAGCGAATGCCGAGCGCTTCGCCGACGGCCTGCGCTTCCAGCATCATCGCGCGCGCCACACTGCGTGTCTCGGGATCGCCCGTGATCACGTCGAGTGTGGCACCCGTCAGTGCGGACACGGGATTGAAAGTGAGGTTGCCCCACAGCTTCACCCACATGTCGTCGCGGATCTTTGGGCGCACGGGCGCTTTTAGGCCGCCTGCGATCATGATCTCGCTGAGCTTGGTCGCTCGCGCGGATTTTGTGCCGTCGGGTTCGCCCAGCGTAAAGCGGTTGGAATAGGTGTGCTCGATGACGCCGGGGGCGAGGATGTTGGCGGCCGGATAGACGATGCAGCCGATGGCGCGCTCGGGCGCAAGCGTGTCCCAAAGCTTGCCGTCCGGGTCGACCGATTTGAGGCGCGCCCCGTCGTGCGGGCCGCCGTGTTTGTAGAAATACCAGTAGGGCACGCCGTTCATCGCCGTGACGATGGCGGTCTCGGGCGCCAAAAGCTTGGCGATCTGCGGGGCAGCCGCGATGAGCCCGTGCGCCTTGAGGGCGACCACGACAAAATCCTGCGGGCCTGCTTCGACCGGATCGTCGGTGAAGACCGCGTCGCTGATCACGGTTTCAGTGCCCTCGGAAATCAGCTTGATGCCGTTTTCCTTCATGGCCGCAAGGTGAGCACCACGCGCGAAGAACGTTACGCGCGCGCCGGCTTTGGCCATCATCACGCCCATATAGCCGCCGATGGCGCCGGCGCCGAAGATCAGAACGCGGCTCATTTGCCCAACCCCAGCTTCTCGGCCAAGCCGATGCGTTGCAGTTTGCCGGTGGCCCCCTTCGGGATTTCGGCGAGGAACACGACCTTGCGCGGCACTTTGAAGTCGGCGAGGCGCTTGGCGGCGAAGTCGCGGATGTCGCGTTCGGTCGCGGTCTCGCCTTCGCGCAGCACGATGGCGGCCCCCACTTCTTCGCCGAGCTTGTCGTGCGGGATCGCGAAGGTTACGACCTGCTGCACGGCCGGATGGTCCATCACCACCTCGTCGACTTCGAGCGGGCTCACTTTTTCGCCGCCGCGATTGATGAGTTCTTTGAGGCGCCCCGTGATGCGCAGATAGCCCTGGTCGTCGAGCGTGCCCTGGTCGCCGGTGCGGAACCAGCCGTTGGCGAAACCCTTCAGGTTCGCGTCGGGGTTGGCTTCGTAGCCCTTGGTTACGTTGGGGCCGCGAATCACGATTTCGCCGAGCGTGTTGGGGCCGAGGAGATTGCCCTCTTCGTCCATCACGCGCACTTCCGGGCCCGCCGCAATGCCGACCGAGCCCGCAAAGCGCGCGCGCGGCGGCAGCGGGTTCGAGGCCATCTGGTGGGCGGCTTCGGTCATCCCGTAGCTTTCGACGACGGGGCAGCCGAAAGTCTCTTCGAGCGCTTGCATCACCTGCGGCGGCAGCGAGGCCGACGACGAACGGATGAAGCGGAGCTTGGCTTTGGCAAGGCTTTCCTTGTTGCGCTCGGCGCGCGTGAGGATCGCCTGGTGCATGGTGGGTACTGCCGTGTACCAGCTGGGGGCGACCTCATCGAGCCAGGCAAAGAATTTGAGCGCGTTGAAGCCCGGCGTGCACACGGTCTGGCCGCCGGCCGCCAAAGACGACAGCACGGCCGCAATAAGTCCGTGGATGTGGAACAGCGGCATGATGTTGAGGCAGCGATCGTGGCCCTTGAGGTCGAGCGTGGCGCCGATATGCCGCGCCGAAGCGCAGATGTTCGACTGCGACAGCGGCACGATCTTCGGCCGCGAGGTGGTGCCCGAGGTATGCAGAATGAGGGCGACATCGTCGGCGGCCGCAAAGCCCGGCGTGGCGGCCGTGCCGGCAAGGCTCGACGAAAGCGTGTATGCACCGGCCCCGCGATCGCGCTGCGGTGCAAGCTCGATCAGCGGCACGCCGAGCTTGGCGGCTGCGGCACGCGCGGGGGTGTCGTCGCCCGTCTGCACGATCACGGCCTTGGATTTGAGGTCGGCGATGTAGAACTCGAACTCTTCCTGGCGATAGGCGGGGTTCAAGGGCGCTGTCGTCGCACCTGCAGCGACGCACAAGAAGGCCGCCGCCATCTCCGGTCCGTTGGGCAACACGATCGCAACGCGGTCGTTGCGGCCGATACCCATGCGATTGAGGGTGGCCACCGTATCGGCGGCAAGGGCGCGCAGATCCTTGAAGGTCAGCGCTGTCGTTTCGGGCGCACCCAAAGCCGGGCTGCCGTCGGCCCCGTTCTGCAGCAACTCCCACATCGTCGCAAACGCCATCGTCTTGTCCTTTCGTCGAACAGGACGTGTCGATAGCAGTTTGAAGCGCGGATTTCTAGGCGCGCACGCCGCCAAGATTTTGTTCGGCGTTGCGTGCGGTCTGGGCGTAGGCGGCCGTCGCTTGGCGCCAGTTTTCGACGTAAGCGCCGCTGCGCAGCCGTTCCTGGGCGATGCGCTGGGTCGCGAAGGTCAAAGCACCCGAAGCGCGACCGCTTTCGCCGACCAGCTCATCGGCGAAACTCCGTGCCCGCGACCGTTGGCGCGACGCAAAACTCTCGGCGCCGGCAGCAGACGCCGCAAAATTGTCGGTGAAGCCCGCATTATTGTCGTTGTTGGGCGCAGTTTTGCGGCGTTGGGCGGAATCATCGATGCGCGGCCCGTCGCTTTGGCGAGCGCTGGGCGGCGGCAGCAAGACAAGATTGGGGGCGGCGACCATAAAATTATCTTAAAATTAGAAGCAAATCGAAAGCAAGCGGAATATTCAATTAAACTAAAATTATTGCCAAATTCTCACTATGCAGAAACGTCAATTTTCCATTAGATTTAGCTCTTACAATTGGGGCTCAGACGGATTTAGGGTTGGCTTGGCCCGTTGGTCCCGCCATCGGCCATACCAGGAGAGTACAAGCGATGTCTGCCGCTTCCTTGCCGGTCGATCCCAACAATCTCGAAGCTTTGTGGATGCCGTTCACGGCCAACCGGCAATTCAAGCGCAAGCCGCGCCTGCTGTCGCGCGCCGAGGGCATGTACTACTACACGCCCGACAATCGCCAGGTTTTGGACGGGACGGCTGGCCTGTGGTGCGTGAATGCCGGCCACGGCCGCAAATCGATCGTCGAAGCGATCCAGAAACAGGCCGCGACGATGGATTTTGCCCCCGGCTTCCAGATGGGCCATCCGCTGTCGTTCGAGTTTGCGGCCCGCCTGCAGGCGATGCTGCCGGGCGATCTCAACCAGGTCTTTTTCACGAATTCGGGCTCGGAGTCGGTCGATACCGCGCTCAAAATCGCACTCGCCTACCATCGTGCGCGCGGCGAGGCCCAGCGCGTGCGCTTCATCGGCCGCGAGCGCGGCTATCACGGCGTTGGGTTCGGCGGCATTTCGGTCGGCGGCATTGCGCCCAACCGCAAGCAGTTCGGGCTGCAACTGCCCTATGTCGACCATCTGCCGCACACGCACGATCCGGCGCGCAACGCCTATTCGAAGGGCCAGCCCGAGCATGGCGCCGAGCTCGCCGACCGGCTCGAATCCATTCTCGCTCTGCACGATCCTTCGACCGTCGCGGCCGTGATCGTCGAACCGGTCGCAGGCTCGACCGGCGTGCTGATCCCGCCCAAGGGCTATCTCGAGAAGCTGCGCGCGATCTGCAACAAGCACGGCATTTTGCTGATCTTCGACGAAGTCATCACGGGCTTTGGCCGCTTGGGTACGGCGTTTGCGGCCGAGCGCTTTGCCGTGATGCCGGATCTCATGACGGTCGCCAAGGGTATTACCAACGCGGCAGTACCCATGGGGGCCGTGTTCGCGACCAAGGCGATCTACGACGCGTTCATGAACGGGCCCGAGAATACGATCGAGTTTTTCCACGGCTACACCTATTCGGGCCATCCGCTTGCGTGTGCGGCCGGCATCGCCACGCTCGACGTCTATCGCGACGAGGGTCTGTTTGCGCGCGCAGCCGAGCTTGCCCCCTATTGGGAAGCGACGATGCATGCGCTTAAAGGCACGCGTCATGTCGTCGATATCCGTAATATGGGTTTGGTCGCCGGCATCGAGCTTGAGCCGCGCGCGGGCGCACCGGGAACCCGCGCCTACGACGTGCTCGTCGATTGCTTCGAAGCGGGTCTGCTGATCCGCACCACGGGCGACATCGTCGCTTTGTCGCCACCCCTGATCGTCGAGAAGCCGCAGATCGACCGGATGGCCGAGATGCTGTCGGCGGCCTTGCTGCGGGTCGCGTGATGACAAGCGAGCCATCCGACTTCGCGGCTTCGGCCCTCGACGCTGCGGGCGATGCCGCCTATGCGTGGGACCTTGCGGCGGACACGATCGCCTGGCACGGCCGGGCCGACAACGTGTTCGGTGGCCGTGCCGATTTTCCGGAATCGGGCCAGATATTCCAGAGCCGCGTCTATGCCGAAGATCTGCCGCAGCGGCTGAAGGCGCTGTCGGCGCATTTCGTCGACCGCATTGCCTACGATCTCGACTACCGCATTCGCGGCGACGGCGGCGCTTTGATCTGGGTGCACGATCGTGGGCGCGCGACCTTCGCCGAAGACGGCAAGCCCTTGCGCCTCGTCGGCACGCTGCGCGCGATCACGACGCGCAAGGAAAAGGAAGCGCGCCTCGAATATCTCGCCAACTACGATCCGCTGACCGGCCATTTCAACGCTTCGCGTTTGCGCGAATCGCTCGACCACGCGATCGAATATGCCGTGCGCTACAAAGCACCCGGCGCTTTCCTGCTGATCGGTGTGGACAATCTTTCCGCGATCAACGATGCGTTCGGCTGGGCGACGGCGGACGCACTCCTGGTCGGCATCGGCCAGCGCCTCGAGCGCAGTCTGCGCGCGTCTGACACGATCGGGCGGGCCGGCGGCGACCGTTTCGGCCTTGTCCTCGCCCAGTGCCCCGAATCAGAGATCGGCCTTGCCGCCGACCGCTTGCTCACGGCCGTGCGCAGTGCGCCCATCGAAACGCCGGACGGGCCGTTGCATGTGACGGCGTCCGCCGGTGCCGTGCTGTTCCTTGAACAAGGTCCTTCGGCCGTCGAGGTGATGGCGCGCGCGGAATCCGCATTGCACGAGGCCAAGCGTGCGGGCCGCAATCGCTATGCGATTTTCTCGGCAAGCCCGGCACAGCGCGAACTGCACCAGCGGCTCGTGGCGATTTCGTCAGACGTGCAGGCGGCCCTCAAAGACGAGCGCCTGATCTTCGCCTTCCAGCCGATCGTCGACGCCACGACGCATGTCGTGGACCATTACGAGTGCCTCATTCGGTTGCAGCGCATGGACGGCACGATTGCACCGGCAGGCTCTTTCATCCCCGTCGTCGAACAGACGGGCCTCATGCGCCTGCTCGACCGGCGCGTGCTGGAAATGGCGATGAGCGAATTGATGCGCTGGCCCGACGTGAAGCTTGCCATCAACATCTCGGGCCTCACGGCGGGCGATCCGTCGTGGCTGCGCGCCCTTTCGGGCACGCTCAAGACGCGCCCCGACCTTGCCAAGCGCCTGACGGTCGAGATCACCGAGACGGTGGCGATCCAGGACATCGACGAGACGGCGAAGTTCGTGGCGCAAGTGCGCGAACTCGGCTGCCGTGTGTCGCTCGACGATTTCGGTGCGGGCTACACGAGCTTCCGCAACCTGAAAGCCATCGCGGTCGACAGCGTCAAGATTGACGGCAGCTTCGTGCGCGGCGTGGCCAGCAACGTCGACAACCAGCTTTTCATCCGCACGCTCTTGGGCCTTGCCGACGGCTTCGGGCTCGAAACCGTGGCCGAGTGCGTCGAAAGCGTGCAGGAAGCCCAGCACCTCGCGCGCAAGGGTGTCAAACTGCTGCAGGGCTATCTGTTCGGCACGCCCAGCGTGGAACGCCCGTGGCTCGCCAATCTCGACCTCGACAAGATCGGCCTCGATGTCGGCCGCCCGGCCCTGACCGTGATCCCCGGCAGCCGCGAGGGTTAGACTTCTCTTACCCGCATTTCGAATAGCCGCAGCTCGAGCAGCTGTCGCAGCCTTCCTGGCGAATGAGCGTCGGGGCTTGGCATTTGGGGCAGGTGCGCGCACCCGCCAGACGCCCCGGGCCCGAATCGATTTTGCCGACGGTTCCTGACGACATGGTCTGTGCGAACAGGCTTGCGACCGCACCGGTGGCTTGCGAGGGCGGAGCAAGTTCGCTTGCCGCGATCGCGACGGGCGCGTGTTCGGCCATCGGGTCGGCGGCCAAGGCTTCGCCCGCGCGCAGGAAGCCGATCTGCACCATGTGGCGCTCGATGACTTCGCCGATCGCGGCCAGCAGCGAGGGTACGTAGCGCCCGTTCATCCATTGGCCGCCGCGCGGATCGAACACGGCCTTGAGCTCTTCGACCACAAACGACACGTCGCCGCCGCGCCGGAACACGGCCGAGATCATGCGCGTGAGGGCCACGGTCCAGGCATAGTGTTCGGTGTTCTTCGAGTTGATGAACACTTCGAACGGCCGCCTGCGCCCGTCGGTGATCACGTCGTTGATTGTGATGTAGAGCGCGTGTTCGGCTTCGGCCCATTTGATCTTGTAGGTCTGGCCCGGCAGCGCTTCGGGCCGGTCGAGCGGGCGCGTCATGTAGACGATGCCGCCGGCCTCGTAGGGGTCGGCCGCGCGCACCGGGGCTTTGCCGAGCGGCAGCGTCTGCTGCACGGGCGATACCGCCTTCTTGGTTTCCTCTTTTTTGACCGTCAAGACCGAGCCCGTCACGTCGTTGGGCCGGTAGGTCGTGCAGCCCTTGCAACCCAGCGCATAGGCTTGGCCATAGACGTCTTTAAAGGCATCGAAGGACATGTCCTCGGGGCAGTTGATCGTCTTCGAGATCGAGGCGTCGATGTATTTCTGCACGGCCGCCTGCATCACGACATGCTCGGACGGGCTCAAGCGCTGGGCATCGACGAAATAGTCGGGAAGATCCGCATTGTCGCCGTGCAGGCGCTTGTAGAGCCGGTAGGCGTAGTCGCTCACCTCTTCCTGGCGGCGCGTGCCGTCGGGCATCAGCACCGTGCGCATGTAGGAGAGCGAGAAGATTGGCTCGAGGCCTGACGACACGTTGTCGGCCATCAGCGAAATCGTGCCGGTGGGGGCGATCGACGTCAAAAGCGCGTTGCGAATACCGTGCTCGGCAATACGGCCGCGTAGATCTTCGTCGAGGCCCTGGATCGTGGGGCCGGCGAGATATTTGTCACGGTCGAAGAGCGGGAAGGGGCCCTTCTCGCGCGCAAGATCGACCGATGCCGCATAGGCCGCATCGCGGATGAGGCGCATCCAGCGCTCGGTCATGGCGACGGCCGGATCGGTGCCGTAGCGCAGCTTGCACATGGCAAGCGCATCGGCGAGGCCCGTCACACCAAGGCCGATGCGGCGCTTGTCGTGCGCTTCCTTCTGCTGCTCGGGCAGCGGGAAGCGCGACACGTCGGTCACGTTGTCCATCATGCGCACGGCAAGCGGGATCGTGCGCAGCAGTTCGGCCTCGTCGAGGGCGGCATTGGGGCCGAACGGGTCGGTCACGAAGGCCGCCAGATTGACCGAACCCAGGAGGCACGCGCCGTAGGGCGGCAGCGGCTGCTCGCCGCAGGGGTTGGTCGCCGCAATCTCCTCGGCATACCAGAGATTGTTGGTGCGGTTGATGCGGTCGATGAAGATCACACCGGGTTCGGCGAACGCGTAGGTCGCGCGCATGATCTTGTCCCACAGTTCGCGCGCGCGCAGCGTTTTGTAGTGCGTCCCGCCGAACACGAGCTGCCAGGGCGCGTCTTCCTTGACGGCCGTCATGAAGGCGTCGGTCACGAGAACCGAGAGGTTGAACATGCGCAAGCGCCCAGGCTCGCGCTTGGCCTCGATGAAGGCTTCGATGTCCGGATGGTCGCAGCGCAAGGTCGCCATCATCGCACCGCGCCTGCTGCCCGCCGACATGATCGTGCGGCACATGGCGTCCCACACATCCATGAAGGTGAGCGGGCCCGAGGCGTCGGCACCGACACCTTTGACGGCTGCACCTTTGGGCCGCAATGTCGAAAAATCGTAGCCGATCCCACCGCCCTGCTGCATCGTGAGGGCCGCTTCGCGCAGATGCGCGAAAATGCCGCCCATGTCGTCGGGCACCGTGCCCATCACGAAGCAGTTGAACAGGGTGACGCTGCGCGCGGTGCCGGCGCCTGCGACAATGCGGCCGGCAGGGATGAATTTGAAGCCGTCGAGTGCTTCGTAGAAGCGTGCCGTCCACGCCGCTTGATCCGCCTCGCACGCGGCCAAAGACGTCGCCACGCGCATCCAGGTGTCCTCGATCGACTTGTCGATGGGCGCACCGTCGGGCGTTTTGAAACGGTACTTCATGTCCCAGATTTGCTGGGAGATGGCAGCGATCGGACGCATGGAAGGGGCTTTCGGACGACGAAAAAGGGCAACGAATGGCCGCAGTCTAAGCCCGAGCGCACACCCGCTTCAATCGAAATGTTCTCTCTATGTTTCCACAGCCGCCAAACCCACAAGATATTGTGGGTAAGCGACTTTCCGACTTATCCCCAGGACTCACAGAGGCCTTTTGGACCGCCCGACTCAGGGGGTTTTGTCTTCGACCAAATCATTGAGGCTGCGGGTCATGTATTCGATTTTGTAGCCGGGCAGGCGATAGGCCCAGCCGCTCGTACGCGCATTGAGGGCTGCCACTTCTTTGGCGACGTCGTCGGAGGATTTGAGCTTCGTACCCTCGGGCAAAGGCTCGACGGCGGCGGCGGGATCGAAGCGGGCGTCGAACCGCACCCAGACATCCGCGCCGTCGCGCGCACGCTCGGCGCGCACGACGAGGCCGTCGAAGCTGCGATATTCCGAATAGTCGGCATCGGCCGAGAAGGCGAGGCCGTCGGCCTTGCGCACGTCTTCGAGTTCGAGCCCTTCAAGCGCACTCGCCACGAGATTGACGTCGAAGGGCGACTTGATCTTCTTGTCGTCGGGAAGGTCGGCAATCGCAAAATCTTCGTCGGCCGGTTTCTCGCGCGAAACCGCGAGCACCGTGCCTTCGGCATCGACGACGCGGGCCGAAGCGATGCGTTCGCGCGCAATGTCGCCCAAGCGCCGGTCGAGCCAGCGTGCCGCCTCGCGCTCGACCGCGACGCGCCCCTGCGCAAGCCACACTTGGTTCTGGTCGGCGAGGCGCACGAAAGTGCCGTCGCCGGCCGTCCCCTGGCGGCCGAAGCGCGTGCGGCCCACAAGCAGACTCGCAAGCGGCTGGTTGTTCGGGCCGAACAACGTCACGCGGGTTGCCTTCTGGTCCGCGCCTGCGCCGTCGAGATCGATCTCGCCGTGCAAGGCCGGATTGGCCGTGCGCGCCTCGAGGATGCGCAAACTCGCCATGTCGAGCGCCAAGCGCCGCACAGGCTCGAACGCGACCGGATAGTCGGACTTGCCGGGCAGCGACCAGTTGCCGTCTGCACCGCGTTGGAGCGCGAAGGACACACCGCCGCGATCGATCTCGACGCGCGAAAGCCCGTCGATGCGCGCGGCCAGGCCCGGCAGCACGGGCTGGTTCTGCATCGCCGCACTTGCGTCGGGCGCGTTGCGCTGTTGGGCTGCATAGAAGGCGCCCGCCCCCGCCGCGAGCGTCAGGCCGGCCAGCACGACAAGCGTTTTGGTGCGCATCTTGGCGTCTCTTTTCCGAAGGTTGGTCGCTTCTTAGCCGCTGCGGCGGCGCAGGCGCGCAAGGCCAAGTCCGATCGCCAGCAAGGCGACCAAAGCCGGGACCGCACCGATATTCACCGCCTTGGTGAAGGTCTGCACGGCCTCGATGTCCTGGCGCAGATCGCGCTGCACGTCGCGCAACTCGCGGCGCACGCCGATGAGCTCGGCGCGGAAACGGTCGATCTCGGTCTGCTGGTCGGCCGTCAGGATCGATCGGGGTGCTTCTTCGCCGCGCGGGCCGCCGCGGCCCTGCAGTTCGGCCAAGCGCCGCTCGGTCTCGCGCAGCTTCTCGCTGAGCTCGCGCTCCTTGGCGCGGAAGCGCAATTCGGCCTCGCGCTGGATGTCGGCCAGCAGCGTGAAGGGGCGCTGCGACAGGCCGCGCCCGCGCAGGCCGATGAGATCCGACGAGCCCAGCAGATTGTCGACCGCGTTGACCACGAAATCGCCGTTGTAGGCGGCCGGTGTCGCCACGCGCTGGCCGAAGAAATCCTGCACCTGCACCCAGAAGCGGTCTTCGAGCATGTCCGTGTCGGCCACGACGATCACGTTGATGGGGCCGGTCGATTGCGCGAGATGTGCGGCCGTGCGGGCCGGTTGGCCTTCGGCCACCGCAGGGGCTTCGGCAAAGGCCGATTTGCTTTGGCCGCGAATGCGCGCGGCCAGCGCCAACGAAGTGCCCGATGGTTTGAAATTCGCGAGCAACGCCGCCGGATCGGGCTGCGTGCGTACTTCGTCCACACTGATCGCCTGCGATTGCGCACTCGTCCGCAGCAGCGGCACGAATTCGGTCGTCGCACCTTCCTTTTTGGCCAGGATCCCGGTCGACGCCATTTGGATCGTGCTGGCTTCCGTCAGCAGCACGTCGCTGCGCTCGAAATTCGCCTCGCGCAAAGACAGCCACAGCACATAATCGACCGCGCGTACGCGGCCCTCGGTGCCGGCATTCACGCGCCGGGCGGCCGCCCGGTCGCCCGCGAGTTTGTCGTCTTCCATCGACAAGCCCCACGCGTCGAACAGTTTTGCAAGGTTCGAGCCGGTTGGGCCGCCCATGGCGGCAGGCCCGCCGCGCGCCATTTCGCCTTCCGACATCGGATCGACGAACACGAGGGCGCGGCCGCCGCGCAGCACGAATTGGTCGATCGCGTAGAGCGTGGGCTCGGGCAGGTTCTTCGGATGCACGACCATCAATACGCCGATCTCGGACGGGATTTCGGCGGCGTCGCGCGCCACGGGGCGAATGTCGAAAAACTGGCCGAGCTGCGTATAGACGGCCCAAGGCGGGCTCGGCTGGCCGCGGCCGCGGAACTCGCCTTCCATGGGCAGGCTCGACAGCATGCCGACCTGCGGCTTCTTCGTGACCGACAGATTGTAGACGGCCTTGGTGAGATCGTATTCGAGGAAGCGCTCGCGCTCGGGCTGGAAGAACGGAATGGTTTCTTCGCGGTCGGCCCCGTTGGTGCCGACGAGCCCGAAATAGACCGTCTCGCCCTGCTGATTGAGCGGCACGCCCTGCAGGCCGAAAGCGACTGCGCGGTCTTCTTCGTCCGAATAGGGGGCGGGGTCGATCACTTCAAGGCGCAGACGGCCGCGCGCATTGTTGCGGTATTCCTCGAGCAGTTCGCGCACGCGCTGGGCATAGACGCCGTAGCTCGGCACTTCGCGGCCCAGACGCTCGGAATAGTAGAAGCGCAGCACGATCGGCTCTTCGATCTTGCCGAGGATCGTGCGCGTTCCCTGGCTCAAGGTGAAGAGCCGGTCCGAGGTGAGATCGAGGCGCGCACTCGCGAACAATAGATTGGCCAGCATGTTGACGGCTACGAACAGCAGCACGGCGAGTGCGATGCCGGCACCTGCGGCCGCCGCACGCTTGGCGGCGATATTCGAAGGGGCGTTGCCTGTCATCGGATCAACCCGCCTTTTTCAGTTCGACGATCGCGGCATTGACGAATAGGCACGCCGCGACGAGCGAGACGAAATAAACGACGTCGCGCAGGTCGATCACGCCGCGCGAGATCGCGTTGAAATGGGTGAGGAAGCTGAAGCCCGCGATTGCGTCCACGAGCGCACCCGGCGCCCAGCCCGAGAAAAACGACAGCACGAGCGGCGTGCCCGCAACCGTGAACACGAAGCACACGGCCGCCGAGATCACGAACGCCACGACCTGGCTCTTGGTCGTCGCCGAAATCGCCGAGCCGATGGCGAGATAGCCCGCACTCATCATGGCGGAGCCTACATAGCTTGCGAGCACAATGCCGTTGTCGGGATCGCCGAGCCGGTTGACCGTGATCCAGATCGGGAAGGTGAGGGCGAGGGCCAGCACCACGAAGGCCCAGGCCGCGAGGAACTTGCCGACGACTGCTTGGCCCACGGTGATCGGCAGCGTCAAGAAGAGCTCGATCGTACCTGAGCGGCGCTCTTCCGACCACAGCCGCATCGCGATGGCCGGAATCAAGAACAGATAGAGCCACGGATGGAACGAGAAGAAGGCCTGCAGATCGGCCTGGCCGCGCTCGAAGAAATTGCCGAGATAGAAGGTGAAGACGCTGGCCATCACCAGGAAGATGACCAGAAACACGTAGGCGACCGGGGTGGCGAAATAGCCGCCGAGTTCGCGCTTGAAGATGAACCAGATATTGCGCATGGCGTCAGGCTGCTCGGGCGGTGGTGGTGATGGTGCGGAATACCTCGTCGAGGCGGCCGCGTTCTTCGCGGATTTCGTCGATGCGAATGCCGCTGGCGCGCGCAATGGCGCCGAGCTCGGCAAGCATGGGCATGCCCGCGCGCGGGAAGGCGGTCAGCATCGCCAACCCGTCTTCGCCCGCGATACGTTCGAAACCGCCCACGCCCGCATGCGCGCCGAGCGCTGCCTGCAACGCGTCGATTGCCGAGGCATCGGTCACAAACGACACTGCGTAGTGCCAGCGCGAGCGCTTTTCGAGCGCTTCGGGCGTGCCGTCGGCCAGCACGCGGCCTTTGGCGATGATGATCGCGCGCGTGCAGATCGCATCGACCTCTTCCAGGATATGCGTCGAGATCACGATCGCCTTGTCGGCCGCCATGCTGCGGATGAGGTTGCGCACCTCGTGCTTCTGGTTGGGATCGAGCCCGTCGGTGGGCTCGTCCAGGATCAGCACGTCGGGGTCGTGCAAGAGCGCTTGGGCAAGGCCCACGCGCCGCTTGAAGCCTTTCGAGAGCGTGTCGATAGACTGATTGAGGATGCCCGCTAGCTGCGTGCGTTCTACCGCCGCTGCCACGCGCTTGGAGCGTTCGGCGCCGTCGAAGCCGCGGATGGCGGCGATGAATTCGAGGAAGGCGGCCGCCGTCATGTCGGGATAGGCGGGTGCCCCTTCGGGCAGATAGCCCATTTTGCGCTTGGCGGCCACAGGGTCGGTCTGCACGTCGAAGCCGCAAATGCGCGCGGTCCCGGCCGTGGGCGCGAGGAAACCCGTCGCCATTTTCATGGTCGTCGATTTGCCGGCCCCGTTGGGGCCCAAAAAGCCCAGCACTTCGCCGCGCGCGACCGAAAACGACACGTCGTCGACCGCGCGAATATGGCCGAAATATTTCTTCAGGCCCTGAATCTCGATCATTGCCGCTGCTGCCCTGGAGAACCCGTTTTTTCTGCGTCTGCCGGTTCGACCCTCCATTTAGGGGAACTGCGGCGGATTGCAAGATATTCGAGGCCTGGTTTCGGCCGCTCGTTTTGCCAAGCGGACGAATCGGCGTAAACTGAGGATCTTATGGCTTCATCGCGCACCGTCGACGACTACCGGACTTTGACCGGCTCGGAAAAGGCGGCCATCCTGCTTTTGGCCGTCGGCGAGGAAAGTGCGACCAAAATCTTCGCGATGATGGACGACGAGGAGATCAAGGAACTCTCCCTCGTCATGGCGGGTTTGGGGGCGGTCAGCGCCCAGGTCATCGAGCAGTTGATCGGCGATTTTGCGGCCCAGATGGGCCAGGCGTCCGGTCTCGCCGGGACCATGGAAGGCACCGAGCGCTTTTTGGGCAAAGCGCTCGGCAAGCGTGCGGGCGGCATCCTCGACGACATTCGCGGGCCCCGCGGCCGCACAATCTGGGACAAGCTCGCCTACGTGCCCGAGCAGATGCTGGCGGCCTACCTCAAAAACGAATATCCGCAGACCGCCGCCGTCGTGCTGTCGAAGGTTACGCCGGCCTATGCCGCCAAAGTGCTCTCGCAGCTCAACGACAATTTCGCGATGGAAGTCGTCACGCGCATGCTGCGTCTCGACACGGTGCCCAAGGACGTGCTCGACGAGATCGAGGCGATCTTGCGCAACGAATTCATGAGCAACGTCGCCAAAGCGCCGCGCAAAAACAGCCACGAGGCGGTCGCCGAGATTTTCAACGAACTCGAAACGGCGACCGAGCGGCGCTTCATGGGGGCCCTCGAAGAGCGCGTCCCCGAAATCGCCGACAAAGTGCGCGACAGCATGTTCAAGTTCGAAGATCTGGCGCGGCTCGCACCGGCGGGCGTGCAGACGCTGCTGCGTGCGATCGACAAGCGGCGCTTGGCCCTGGCGCTCAAGGGTGCGCCCGAAGAGGTGCGCGACATTTTCCTCGCCAACATGTCCGAGCGTGCGGCCACGCTGCTGCACGACGACATGGCGGCGTTGGGCCCCGTGCGCGTGAAAGAGGTGGGCGAGGCGCAGCGCGCCATCATCGATCTCGCCAAGGATCTCGCGTCGCGCAACGAAATCGTGCTGAGCGGGCGCGGCGGCGGCGACGACGATATGATTTTCTGAAAGCTCAGCCGGGCTTACGCGCGAAAGCGAGGGCAAGCCCCAGGGCCGCGATCGACGCACCCGCAGCACGGCGAATGCGGCGGATGGCGACGGGATAGCGCGCAAGGCCGTCGCGCGCGTGCGATGCCGTAAACGCCACGACGACGTCGGCGCCCGTATTGAGCGCCACCGAAATCGTGCCCAGCACAATGAATTGAAGGGCGACCGAACCTGCCTGCGGATCGACGAATTGCGGCAGGAAGGCGAGGAAAAAGGCCGCCGTCTTGGGATTGAAAATCTCCACGACGATGCCGTCGCGAAAGGCGCGTGCGGTTCCGGCGGCAGTACCGTCGGGGGCGGTCAAAGGTTCGCCCGCCTGGCGCCAAGTTTGGACGCCGAGCCACACGAGATAGATCGCACCGGCGATTTTGAGCAGCGTGAAGGCTTGCGCACTTGCGAGCATCAGCGCCGAAACGCCGACAGCACCTGCGGCGACATGCGCAAGCCCGCCAAGGCCGGTGCCGAAGCTCGAGGCAAGCCCGTCGCGTCGGCCGCCGGCAAGGCTGCGCGCGGCAACGTAGAAGATGCCGGGTCCCGGCGTGATCGCGATCACGAGGGCTGCGGCGAGAAACAGCAGCAGATTGCCGAGGTCGAACATCGCGGCGCTAGAAGCGGCGCAGCAGGCGTTCGAGATAGTCGCGCTCGACCGTCGGGCGGCTGCGTTCGCCCAGGCGCCGGATCAGCTCGTCGAGAATTTCCTGCGAGCGCAACAGCTGGCCTTCGCCGACCTGGGGAACACGCTGGTAGCTGTCCGACAAGGTGCCATTGTTGCCGTCGGGGCCGCGGCCCAGCGGATCGCGGTCGTCGGCCTGTTGCTGGTTGAAGGCGTCGTCGCCCGCACCTTCGCCCTCGGCCTGGCCGAACCGTTCCATCATCTGGCGCATGGCGTCGCGCGCGGCCGAGCGCATCTGGTCGAGCGCTTCCATCTGCGGGCGGAGTGCGCGCGAGGGGGCCCCACGCTGCAATTGGCCTTGCGCGTCACGCATCGAACGTTCGGCGCGCCCGAACCCGTCGGGCACCTGGCCCATCATGTCGCCGAGCTGGCCCATGAGATCGGCAAGGGCGCCGCGCAGCGCTTCTTGCTCTGCGGCATCGCCTTCGCCGTCCCCTTCGCCCTCGCCTTGCTGGCCCTGTTGACCCTGCTGGCCTTGTTGACCCTGCTGCCCTTGCTGGCCCTGCTGGCCGGGACGAAACTGGCCGGGCCGGTTCTGCTGCGAACGGCGGAAAGTGCGGTCGATCAGGCTCTGCTGGCGGCGCATCATCTCCTGCAGGCTTTTCATCATTTCCTGCGCCTGGCCATCGCCGGGCTGGCCGTCCTGATTGCCTTCGCGCTGGGCCTGCTGCACGCGCAGATTTTCGAGCATCTGCTGGAGCCGCGACAGCAGATCGCGGGCCGCGTCGCGCGCCCCCGTGCGCGCGAGCTGGCGTGCTTGGTCGAGCAGCTTCTGCAGATCCTGGCGCTCCATGCGCTGGGCGTTGCGATCCGGCGGCTGGCGGCTTTGGTCGGGGTTGCGCAGGGCCTGCTCGAGCATGGCGCGCAGATGCCGGTCGATCGCCGCCTGCAATTCGCGCATCAGCTGCTCGATTTCGGCGTCGGGCGCGTTTTTGGCGAGCGCTTCCTGCAGCCTTTCCATGAGCGCGCGCAATTCGCGCTCAGTGCCGGATTGGCGGCCGTCTTCGATGCGCAAGGCCGTTTCCCACATCAACCCTTGCACGTCTTCGAGCACGTCGCCCAGGTTGGCGGGATCGGCGCGCAGCAAGCGCAGCGAGGCGATACGCAGGCTCAAGAATACGGTCTGGTCGTCGGCATATTGGGCGGGGTTGAGGCCGATGGCGGCGAGGGCGCGGGCAACGCCGGTGCGAAGTTCCGGATTGCCGATCAGCAATTTGCGCTGCTCGATCACGGCGCGCGCCACCGGATGTTCGAACAGCCGCTCGGGCAGCACCCAGTCGAGCGTTTCGGACACGCCCGATTGGCCGGTTTCGTCCGACGCACGCAAGGTCACGCGCACGTCGAGGCCGGCCCAGGGGTGGCTCGTGAGATCGTGCAGGCTGATAGCCGTGCTGTCTTTGGCGCGCAGGGCCGAGAGCGGCAAGGCAAGATCGATGGGCGCACCCGGGCCAGGCTTTGCATCGGCCGGGCGGCGGATTTCGGCGACCACGCCCGATAGGCCGTAATCGTCGCGCGCGCGATATTCCATGCGCACGGCCGCGCGCGGATTGCGCTGCGGCGGGGCAACGAACTCGACTGTCGGCGGCGCATCGGGGATCAAACGCAGCGCCCACGAGGCAAGCGTGCCGTTGCCCTGTTCGATCGTCAGGCGCTGGCCCTCTTTGAGGTCGGCGGCGACGCGCCAAGCCTGCAGGCTTGCGGGCCCGGCCGGGGTAGTCGCTGTAAGGGCCGCATTTTCCATTGGAGCAAAAGCCTGCACGGTCGTATCGACGACCAGCCGCGGCTGGCCCTTGCCGCCGGCGACCTGGGCGATCACCTGGCTGCCGACGGGCACTGCGATTTCGTTGACCTCAAGGCGCGGCAGCACGGGTGGCAGGCCCGTATAGGCCGGCGGTGTGATCCAGAGGTCGAGCGTGCCGGGCAGCGCTGCGATCGTTTCCACGCCCGGCGACAAAGCGCGCGCAAAATTCCGCCCGGCGCGGTCGCCGCCAACGGCAATCGCCACGATCAGCACCAAACCCAACACGACGCGCAGAGCCAGCGGATCGCGCATCGCCATGCCGGGATGCGGCCATCCGGCGCGCAGGCTGGCCAGCATGCGTGCGACGCGGGCGCGGTGGGCGGCCCACAAAGCCTGCGCCATCGCATCGTTCGAGCCGGGCGGCAGACGGTCGTCGAGCGTGGCGAGCGGGCGATGGGCAAGGCCGCTCGCGGTTTCCACGCGCCGCCGTGCGGCGGCTGGGTCCGGCAGGCGGAAGGCCTCGCGCGCGTGCCACAAGGCTGTGCCGAGGGCCGCACCGAACAGCAGCAAGGCAGCGCCGTGGCCGAACCAATGCAGCCGCGGCAGCAGATCGAACAGGGCGACGGCTATGAAGAGGGTGAGGACCGCAAAAGTTGGCCACAAAGCGGGCCACAATTTTTCCCAGGCCAATGCGAGCCGTGCACGCCACAAAAGAGCGGGGACCCGGGGAAGGCCCGGACCGGTCGGCGGCACTTGCGGCGTTTGAGGCATTTGCACCCCATCGAAGGTAGAACGCGGCGTCGCAAAAACGAGTCGTAGAGAAAGACCTTGCAACAATCATGCGCGGCCAAATGCAAGGTGTCTACCGTCACGGCGTGGCGGGTCCCGGCAGATTCTGCCGGTCTGTTCCTGCCGGTCGGCATCTAAAGTGCCCGCTGAAACATTCCAACCTATTGATTTTATTTGTTTGTTACATGGTCCAGGGCTTGCGATGGGGGATGCAGCAGATCACCATTTCAAGGATTGCCCGCAAATGTCGACATCCATCGTGACGCTCCCCTCGACCGGCGGCAGCTACAGCTATTCGAGCCTGGGGACCATGGTTGGGGACGCCGCCGACGACACGGTGACCTTCACGGCTGCGCTCACCGGCGGCACGGTTGATCTGGGCGACGGGTTCGACGCAATCATCTTGAGCAACGCAGGCAGCCGCCTGACCATTTCCAATGTCGAGGCCATCACCGGCGGTTCGGGTGCCGACTCGGTCACGATCGACAGCGCCCTTGTCGGCGGCTCGATCGATCTGGGCACTGGCAACGACCGGCTCGTGCTGTCGGACGCCGACAACACGCTGACGGTCACGAACGTCGAAACCATCGTCGGCGCGGCCGGCAACGACACGGTCACGTTCGGCATCGGCATGCTCGGCGCTTCGGTTGATCTGCGCGCCGGCAGCGACGCGCTGGCGCTCGGCGGCAACGGCAACCGCGTGACGGTCTCGAACGTCGAGACGATCACCGGCAGCACGGCGATCGACACGGTGGTGCTCGGGGCTGCGATCGTCGACGGTTCGATCGATCTGGGAGCCGGCAACGACCGCCTGATCCTCGGCGGTTTCACCAATACGGTGACGCTCGCCAATATTGAGGTGATCGTCGGCGGCGGCGGGGCCGACAATGTGACTCTCGCAACCGCCTATTCCGGCACGGCCACCATCGATCTCGGCAGCGGCAGCGACACGCTTATCCTCGGCGATTTCGCCAACACGGTAACGGCCGCTAACGTCGAAACGATCGTCGGCGGCGTCAATGCCGACACGGTTGCCCTTGCCGCCGTCATCGCCAACGGCTCGATCGACCTCGGCGATGGGGCCGACCGCCTGGTGCTCGGCAATTTCGCGAACACGCTCACGGTCACCAACGTCGAAACGCTGATCGGCGGCACGGGGGCCGACAGCGTCACGCTCGGCACCGTCTATATGGGCGGCGAAAGCTTCAATCTGGGCGCGGGCAGCGACCGTTTGACGCTCGCCGACGGCGACAACGCTGTGACCCTCGCCAATATCGAAACGATCATCGGGGCTGCCGGCGACGATACGGTCACGCTCGGCGCCGTCATGACCGGCGGCCTCGTCGATCTGCGCGGCGGCACCGACACGCTGGTGCTGGCTGCAGGCACCAACCGCATCACGGTTTCGAACGTCGAAGCCCTGATCGCCGGCTCGAGTGCGGACACGATCACGCTCGGCACGGCGTTCACCGACGGCACGGTCGATCTCGGCGGCGGCGCCGACCGGCTGATCCTCGGCAACACGGCCAATACGCTGACGGTCGTCAATGTCGAAACCGTCGTGGGCGGCTCGGCCGCCGACAGCGTCACGCTGGCCTCGGGCTATCTCGCGGGCGAGCGCATCGACCTGCAGGCAGGCTCGGACCATCTGACGCTCGCCGACACCGGCAACACGGTGACGGCTTTCAACATCGAATCGATCATGGGCGGTGCGGGCGACGACACGGTCACGCTGGCGACCGCCCAGTCGACGGGCTCTATCGATCTCGGGGGCGGCTCCGACCGCCTCGTGCTCGGCAATTTCTCGAACACGCTCACCGTCACAAACGTCGAAACGCTGGTCGGCGGCACAGGGGCCGACAGCATCACCTTCGGCATGGCCTACCAGAGCGGCGAGACTTTCAATCTGGGTGCCGGTGCCGACCGCCTCGTGCTCGACGACGGCGACAATTCGCTGACCCTCGTCAACATCGAAACCACGATCGGCGGGGCAGGCAACGACACGGTCGCGCTGGGGGCCGTGATGACGGCGGGTCTCGTCGATCTGCGCGGCGGCAGCGACCAACTCACGCTTGCCAACGGCAACAACCGCCTCACCGTGTCCAACGTCGAGACGCTGGTTGCAGGTACGGGCAACGACACAGTCACGCTGGGTTCGGTTGTTTCGACCGGCAATATCGATCTTGCGGGCGGCAACGACCGTCTAATCCTCGGCAATTTCGCCAACACGGTCACGCTCGTCAATGTCGAGACCGTGGTCGGCGGCACGGGTGCGGACGACGTCACGCTGCAGAACGCCTACGCGGCCGGCCAGACGGTCGATCTCAGCGGCGGCAACGACCAGCTCACGCTGTCCGACAATGCCAACACGCTGACCATCGTCAACGTCGAATCGGTCGTCGGCGGTACGGCCAACGACACGGTTTCGACCGGTGCCGCGATGGGCTTCGGCTCGATCGATTTGGGCGACGGCACAGACCGCGTGGTGCTCGGCAATTTCTCGAACTCGCTCACCATCACCAACGTCGAAAGCATCGTCGGCGGCACCAACACCGACAACATCACGCTCGGCACCGCTTACAATGGCGGCCAGAACTTCAATCTCGGTGCCGGCAACGACCGCTTGGTGCTGGCCGACGGCGAAAACACCATCACGGTCGTCAACATCGAAACCGTGATCGGCGCTGCTGGCGACGATACGGTGACGCTGGGTGCCGGCATGACGGCGGGCCTTATCGATCTGCGCAGCGGGTCGGACACGCTGATTCTGGCGGCGGGCGGCAACCGCATCACTGTCTCGAACGTCGAAACGATCGTCGCCAATTCGGGTGCCGATACGATTACCTTCGGTTCGGCGATCACGTCGGGCCAGGTCGATCTGGGTGCCGGTGCTGACCGCCTCATCCTCGGCAATTTCGCCAACACGGTCACGGCCGTGAACGTCGAAACGGTGGTCGGCGGCACGGTCGCCGACGACGTGACCTTGGCCAACGCCTTCAATGCCGGCCAGACGGTCGATCTGGGCTCGGGCAGCGACAAGCTTACGCTCGCGGACGCCGCCAACAACATGACCGCGCTCAATGTCGAAACGGTCGTGGGCGGCACGGCCAACGACACGGTGTGGCTGGCCTCGGCCGTTGCCGGCGGCTCGGTCGATCTGGGCGACGGCACCGACCGGCTCGTCTTGGGCAATTTCGCCAATGCGCTGACCGTCACGAACGTCGAAAGCCTCGTCGGCGGCACCAACAACGACAACGTCACGCTCGGCACCGGCTACACGGCCGGCGAAACCTTCAATCTCGCGGCCGGCAACGACCGCCTCGTGCTGTTCGACTCGGGCAATACGATTACGGCCGCGAACATCGAAACCATTGTCGGCGGCTACGGCTACGACACGGTCACGCTGGCTTCGGCGACGACGAGCGGCCTCATCGACCTCGGCGACGGTTCGGATGCGCTGATCCTGTCCTCGGGCGGCAACCGCCTGACGGTCACCAATGTCGAGACGATCGTCGCGGGTTCGGGTGCCGACACGATCACGCTGGGCTCGGCCATCGAGACCGGCACGGTCGATCTCGGCGTGGGCAGCGACCGTCTAATCCTCGGCAACTTCAACAACACGCTCACGCTCGTCAATGTCGAGACGGTGGTCGGCGGCACGGGTGCCGACGACGTGACGCTGACGGCCGCCATCACCGACGGACGCACGGTCGATCTCGGCGGCGGGCGCGACATGCTGACGTTGGCGGGTGCCGCCAACACGCTTACGATTCTGAACGTCGAACTCGTCACGGGCGGTACCGGCAACGACACGCTGGCGCTGGGCACGGGCATCGTCGACGGCTCGATCGATCTCGGCACGGGCACCGACCGGCTCGTGCTCGGCAACTACGCCAATTCGCTGACCGTCACCAATGTCGAGGCGATCATCGGCGGAACCGGCAACGACAGCGTGACGCTGGGTACAGGCTTCGTTGCGGGCGAAACCTTCAATCTCGGCAGCGGCAGCGACCGCCTCGTGCTGGCCGACGCCGACAACACGGTCACGGTCACCAACGTCGAAACGATCGTCGGCCAAGGCGGCTACGACACGGTCACGATGGGCACCGTGCTCACCAACGGCCTCGTCGATTTGGGCGAAGGTACCGATCGCCTCGTGCTGGCCGCGGGCGACAATCGCCTAACGGTCGCCAATGTCGAAAATCTCGTTGCGGGTGCGGGTGCCGACACGATCACGCTGGGTTCGGCCGTCACGTCGGGCCAGCTCGATCTCGGCGGCGGCAGCGACCGCCTGGTGCTGGGCGATTTCACGAACACGGTCACCATCGTCAACATCGAAACCGTCGTCGGCGGTTCGGGCGACGATACGGTGTCTCTGGTTTCGGGCTTCGCGTCGGGCCAGACCTTCGATTTCAGGGGCGGCAACGACCAGCTCCTGCTGGCGGACGCCGCGAACTCGATCACGGCTACGAACGTCGAGACCATCGTCGGCGGTACGGGTGCCGACACGGTCACGCTCGGCACCGCCATGACCGACGGCAGCATCGATCTGGCGGCCGGCAACGACCGCCTGGTGCTCGGCAACTACGCCAACTCGCTGACGATCACGAATGTCGAAACGCTGGTCGGCGGCACCGGCGCCGACAACATCGTGCTCGGCACCGCCTACAGCGGCAACGAGCTTTTCGATCTCGGCAACGGCAGCGACCAGCTTGCCCTTGCCGACGGCACCAACACGATCCGTGTGGCCAATATCGAGACGATCTACGGCGGTTCAGGCGACGATGCGGTGACGCTGACCGGCGCCATGACCAACGGCAACATCGATTTGGGCTTCGGCAACGACCGCGTCACGCTCGTGTCGGGCACCAACCGCCTGACCTTGTCGAACGTCGAAACGATCGTCGCGGGCTCGGGTGCGGACACAATCACGCTCGGTTCGGCCATCACCAGCGGTGCGATCGATTTGGGTGCGGGCAGCGACCGCCTGATCCTCGGCAATTTCGACAACAGCGTCACGCTCGTGAATGTCGAGACCGTCGTCGGCGGCTCGGGCAACGACAATGTGACGCTGTCGGCCGCCTACAATTCGGGCGATCCGTTCGATCTCGGTGCGGGCCTCAACGAGCTCACGCTCGCCAATGCGGCCAACACGATCACGATCCGCAACATCGACACGGTCACCGGCGGAACGGCCGCCGACACCGTCACGCTGGCGACCGCGATCACGCAAGGTTCGATCGATCTTGGGGCCGGCAGCGACCGGCTCGTGCTCGGCAACTTCGCCAACACGCTGACCGTGACGAACGTCGAAGCTCTGGTCGGCGGGACGGGCAGCGACAACGTCACCTTCGGCACGTCCTACACCGGCGGCGAGACCTTCAATCTCGGCAACGGCTCCGACACGCTCACGCTCGCCGACAGCGGCAACCGCATCACCGTCACGAATGTCGAGGCTTTGGCCGGCGGCAACGGCGACGATACGGTCACGCTCGGCTCGGTGATGACCAACGGTGCCGTGCATCTGGGCTCGGGACGCGACGCGCTTATCCTTGCGGCCGGCAACAACTCGCTGACCGTGGGCGGGGTCGAAACGCTGACCGGTTCGACCGGAACCGACACGATCACCCTCGGCACGGCGATCACGAGCGGCTTCTTCGACCTCGGCAGCGGCTACGACCGCCTGTCGCTCGGCAATTTCGCCAACACCATCACGGTTTCGAACGTCGAGACGATCGTCGGCGGTTCGTTCGGCGACGACATCACGCTCGGCACCACCTACATCACCGGCGACACGTTCGATCTGGGTGCGGGCGGCGACAAGCTCACGCTCGCCGACGGCGGCAACACGATCACGCTCGTGAACATCGAAACGCTGGTCGGCGGTTCGGGTGCCGATACGGTGGTCTTGGGAGCGGCCTTCCAGAGCGGCACGGTCGATCTCGGCGTCGGCAACGACCGCCTCGTGCTCGGCAACTTCGCGAACACGCTCACGGTGCTCAATGTCGAAACGCTGGTCGGCAGCTCGGGTGCTGACGTCGTCACGTTCGGCACCGCCCTCGTGGGTGCGACGATCGATCTTGCCGTCGGCAACGACCGCGTCGTGCTCGGCGACTTCGTCAACACGGTCACGCTTTTCAACGTGGAAGCGCTGACCGGCGGCGCTTCGACCGACAACGTGACGCTCGGCACCGTCTTCACCGGCGGCGAGACGTTCGATCTCGGGGCGGGTACGGACACGCTCACGCTTGCGGCGGGCGGCAACACGCTCACCGTCGCCAACGCCGAGTCGATCTACGGCTCGACCGGTGCGGACTCGATCACGCTGGGCGCTTCCACCTTGCGCAGCGTCGTCGACATGGGGGCGGGCTACGACTCGTTGACGCTCGGGACCGGCAACAACACGGTCACCATCTTCAACGTCGAAACCCTGGTCGCGGGCAACGGCAACGACACGCTGACGCTCGGCGACGCGCTCGTGCAAGGCACCATCGATTTGGGCGGCGGTGCGGACCGCCTGGTGCTGGGCGACTTCGACAACACGATCACGGTCGCGAACATCGAAATCATCGTCGGCGGCAACGGCAACGACGATGTGCACCTGACGACCTCCTACACGGCTGGCCAGCGCATCGATCTCGGCAACGGCAACGACCGCGTCACGCTGAGCGCGGGCGGCAACACCGTCACCCTCACGAGCGTGGAAACGGTCATCGGCAACAGCGGCGACGACACGGTTTCGCTCGGCACGGTCGTCACGTCCGGCACAATGGATCTGGGCGGCAGCAGCGACACGTTGATCCTGGCCAACGGCACCAACACCGTTACGGTCGCCAACATCGAAGCGATCGTCGGCGGCAGCGGTGCAGATACGGTCATCGTCACGGGCAATCTCGACGTCGCCATCCTCGGCGGCGGCGGGGCCGACCAGCTCTACGGCAGCTCGGGCCGCGACTATCTCGACGGCGGCAACGGCAACGACTATCTGAGCGGCGGGGCGGGCGTGGACACGTTCGCCGCCTCGGCCGGTGCCGACACGATCGCCGACTACACGGCCGGCGACAAGATCGACCTCAGCGGCTTCAAGGACTTCAATTCGCTGGCAAGCGTTGCCGACGTCGCGAGCGACGTCTCGGGCGGCTTGCTGCTGAGTCTTGCGACCGGCGCCTCGGTCACGATCCTCGGCAAGAGCGTCGCCGACCTCTCGTCGATGTCGGGCGACTTTATCTACGGCTAGCGCTTGGGTTTGGGCTTGGTCTGCCAGGGTGCAAGCGCATCCTGGCCGATGAGCTCGGCCAGCGTCTGGCGCGCGCGCACGGCTGCGTGCCGTTTGCCCTTCACAAGCACTTCGGGGGCGAGCGGGCGCGCATTGTAGGTCGACGACATCACGGCACCGTAAGCACCCGCCTGGCGCACGGCCACAAGATCGCCCTGGTCGAGCAGCGGCAGCAGCCGGTCATGCGCGAAAAAGTCGCCGGACTCGCAGACAGGCCCCACCACGTCGTAGAGGCGCTTTTTGCCTTTGCGCGGAGCTGCGACCGGTTCGATCGGCATCCAGGCTTCGTAGAGCGTGGGTCGGATGAGATCGTTCATCGCCGCATCGAGAATGGCGAAGCTCTTGGCCGAGCCTTTTTTGACGTATTCGACGCGCGCGACGAGCGCGCCCGCATCGGCCACGAGCCAGCGCCCGGGTTCGACGATCAGGTCGAGGCCCAAGCCCTTCACAGCCGCACGCACGGCCGACGCATAGGCCTTGAGATCGGGCGGCGTTTCGTCCTTGTAGACGACACCGAGCCCGCCGCCGAAATCGATGCGCTTCAGTGCATGTCCTTGCGCGCGCAAGGCCGTTGCCATGTCCGCCATGCGTTTGAAGGCCGCGCGATAGGGGGTCACGTCCGTGATCTGGCTGCCGATATGCGTCGAGATCGCCTCGATGGCGATGCCTTTGAGGCTACGCGCTTGTTCGGCAAGCGCCATTGCATGCGCGATTTCGATACCGAATTTGTTTTCGGTTTTACCGGTCGTGATCTTCTTGTGCGTCTTGGCATCGACGTTCGGATTGACGCGCAAGGCCACGCGCGCAACGCCATGCTGGGCCTGCGCCACCGCCGACAGGCGTGCGAGTTCCTCGCCCGATTCGACGTTGAATTGGAGAATGCCGGCATCGAGGGCGAGCGCCATTTCCTCGGCCGACTTGCCCACGCCTGCAAACACGATCTTGTGCGGCGGCACGCCCGCCTGCAGCGCGCGCAGCAATTCGCCCGCCGACACGATGTCCGCACCCGCCCCCAGTTTCGCGAAGGTGGCGATCACGGCCTGGTTCGAGTTGGCTTTGAGCGCATAGCAGATGGTGGGCTTGAGATCGGCCAAGCTCGCCGCAAACAGCTTGTAGCGCGCTTCCAGCACCGACTGGCTGTAGAGCCACAAGGGCGTGCCGTACTCGGCGGCGAGTTTGGAGACCGCCAGCCCGTCGCAGTAAAGGGCAGCGTTTTTGCGCGTAAAGCCGATGTTCATGGCGTTGTTCTCGGGATGAAATTGTCGTCGATGGTGGGGGCCGGTGCCGGTGCGCGTGGCGCGTTGCCGGGATAGGCGCGCGGAAAACGCGGATCGACATTGGCCGGCGCTTCCGGATCGGCTTTGCGGCCGCACGCAGCGACGGCGAACACCAGCGCCAGGGCCAGAAGAGCCGTGAGCAGACGCTTCACAGGAACCTCCGGCGCGCCGCTGCCACGGCTCTCTTGACATTGACGGGTGCCGTACCGCCGAAACTCGTGCGGCTGGCGACGGAGTTTTCCACGCCCAGAACTTTGAACACCGACTTGTCGATGCGCGGTTCGATCGCCTGCATGTCGGCGAGCGAAAGATCGGCGATGTCGCAGCCTTTTTCCTCGGCCCGGCGCACGATGCGGCCCGTCGCGTGATGCGCCTCGCGGAACGGCATGCCGAGCACGCGCACGAGCCAGTCGGCCAAGTCGGTCGCGGTCGTGAAGCCCGCACTTGCCGTTGCCTTCATGCGCGCGGCATCGACCGAGATGTCGTCGATCATGCCGGTCATAGCGCCGATCCCAAGCATCAGCGCGTCGGCGGCGGCAAAGCAGCGCGCTTTGTCTTCCTGCATGTCTTTGGAATAGGTGAGCGGCAGCCCCTTCATGACGGTGGCAAGCCCGATGAACGAGCCGAGCAGGCGACCCGTGGAGGCGCGCACGAGTTCGGCTGCGTCCGGATTGCGCTTCTGCGGCATGATCGAGGAGCCGGTCGTCCATGCATCCGACAGGCGCGCGAAGCCGAATTGCGGGCCGGTCCAGAACACGATTTCTTCGGCGAGCCGCGACAGATGCAAGGCCGCGATCGCGGCTGCGGCCAGAAACTCGAGGGCGAAATCGCGATCGGCCACGCTGTCGAGCGAGTTGGCGGTCGGCCGCTCGAAGCCCAGCTCGCGCGCTGTAAACTCGCGGTCGATCGGGAACGAAGTGCCGGCAAGGGCAGCGGCCCCCAGCGGGCATTCGTTCATGCGGCGGCGCGCATCGGCAAAACGCGCGCGGTCGCGGCCCGCCATTTCGACATAGGCCATCAGATGGTGGCCGAACGTGACGGGCTGGGCGGGCTGCAGATGCGTGAAGCCCGGCATGACCGTGCCCGCATGGAGGGCGGCTTTGTCGATAAGCGCGCGCTGGAATTCGCGCAACGCCGCTTCTGCGCGGTCGCACGCCGCGCGCACCCACATTTTGAAGTCGAGAGCGACCTGGTCGTTGCGCGAGCGCGCCACATGCAGCCGCTTGGCGGGTTCCCCGATCAGGTCGGCCAACCGCGATTCGACGTTCATGTGGATGTCTTCGAGCTCGGTCTTGAACAGGAATTCGCCTTGCTCGATTTCGCGGCGTACTTCTTCGAGGCCGCGCACGATCGCGGCGACGTCCTTGGCCTTCAGGATCTTCGTGCGCGCCAGCATCTTGGCGTGCGCAGTCGAGCCCGCAATGTCTTCGGCATAGAGCCGCCGGTCGACGTCGATCGACGCATTGATCTTCTGCATGATCGCGTCGGGGGCGACGCCGAAGCGCCCGCCCCACATTGGGTTGGCGGGGGGCTTCGTGGCGGTTTTGTTTTTAGGGCGGGAAGTCTTTGTCGGGCGGGCCATGGCGACCTATATTAACAGCATGCAAAACGCGAAGACCAACCGGCGAACGGTCCTGGCCCTGGCGGCGGGCGCGACCCTAGCGCTTGGCGCAAAGGGATCAAGTGTTTTCGCCCAGGCGTCGGGCTTTGCCGGCAAGATGGGGCCGTTCAAGGCGCATCGCGAGCCGGTGCGCCCGCCGGAAATTTCGTTCCAGGATGCCGACGGGCGTACGCTCGGGCTCGGCGATTTTCGCGGCCGCGTCGTGGTGCTGAACTATTGGGCGACATGGTGCGCGCCGTGCGTGGAAGAGATGCCGTCGCTCGACCGTCTGCAGGCGCAGATGGGCAAAGCGGGTGTGGCTGTGCTGGCGATCTCGGTCGATCGCGGCGGGATGCGCCAAGTCGCACCGTTTTTCGCGGCCAATACGCTTGCCAATCTGCCCGTCTATCTCGATCCGTCGGGGGCTTCGATGCGCGCCTTTGCAGTGCGCGGTCTGCCGACCACGATCGTGATCGACCCCGACGGGTTCGAGCGCGGGCGGCTCGAGGGGGCGGCTGCGTGGGATAGCCCCGCCGCCGAGCGCTTGCTGCGTCAGTATTTGTCCAAGAACTGAATCTGAAGCTGGTTCGCACCGGCGGGCGGGTTCGCAAGCTGGGTTGCGAACATCGCTTCCGCACCCGGCTCCAGCCGCGCGATTTCGGCGGCGAATTCCCAACCGGCGACTTCCGTGCCGCTGGCATCGCGCAAGACCGCGCGCATTTGCGGCACGTTGCGCGGCAGATCGGTTGCGTTGCGAACGCGGCCCGTCACGAGCAGCGCAGGTGCGCCGTCGAGCGTGCCGCGTGTGGGCACGGGCGCGACGACCTCGAGCCCTTCGCCGGGCAGGGGTACTGCAAACTGCAAAGCTTGGTAGATCGGGCGCGTCTCGGGGAAGCGCGCCATGATTTCGGTCTGTGCGAAGATGCCGACCCCGAGCACCGATGTGGTCAGCGCAAACAGCAGCCAGCCGATCGCGGCTGCGATCGAGCGGCGCTTTGGTGCCGGTGTTGCCATCGCGTCCGCCGGCTTGAGGGCAGCCGGCATCGGGTCGGACTCGGCGGCGAGCGTTTCGCGCACCGCGTCCATCGTACGCTGGAAACTCTGGGCGGCCGGGATGGGATCTTCGGGCTCCTCCATCGGCGGCAGCGGCCGGGCGGCCGGCATCGGCATGGGTGGCGGCGGAGGGGGCGGTGGCGCGGGTGGGGGCGGCGGGGGCGGGGTATAGCCGCGTCCCGGTGCTTCCGGCATGTCGAGCTGTTCGTCGTCGCCGAAAGACTGGCGCATGCGCTTGGCGGTCTTGGGGAAGCGCGGATTGACTTCGAGGATCGCCTGGCGCGGTTTTTGGTGCCAACTATGGCCGCAATTGCCACACCGCACGGTGCGCCCGGTATTGCCGAGGGCCTCGTCGGGCACGCGAAAGCGCGTAGAGCAAGTCGGGCACGCCAGAATCATAAGGCTTTTATAGGGCCTTAGACGGCACGGGGGCAAGCTTGCGCCGTCTTGCCCGCGCGTGCCAGCATCCGCTCTGCCAATGATCGTCTTCCAACAAGTGGGCTTGCGCTACGGCCTGGGGCCGGAAGTGCTGCGCGACGTCACCTTCGCGCTGCAGCCAGGCAGTTTCCATTTTCTGACCGGTGCTTCGGGTGCCGGCAAATCGTCGCTGCTGTCGCTGCTTTATTTGGCGCGCCTGCCAAGCCGCGGCACTGTGCATATGTTCGGGCGCGACGTGGCGCGCATGGCGCGGCGCGATCTGCCGGGCTTGCGCCGCCGCATCGGCACCGTGTTCCAGGATTTCCGACTGCTCGACCATCTGTCGGTCATCGACAATGTGGCCCTGCCGCTGCGCGTGCAGGGTGCGGACGAAGGGCAGCTGCGCGAACACGCGGCCGAATTGTTGGTCTGGGTCGGTCTGGGCGACCATCTCGACGCGTTGCCGCCGACCCTGTCGGGCGGGCAGAAGCAGCGTGTTGCCATCGCGCGCGCGGTTATCGGCCGGCCCAAACTGCTGATCGCGGACGAACCCACCGGCAACGTCGACGATCGCATCGCACTTCGTTTGATGCGGCTGTTCGAGGAGCTCAATCGCCTCGGCACCACGATCGTCGTCGCGACGCACAATATGCAATTGGTGCGCGAATCGCGCCATCCCGAGCTGCGCTTGGAAGACGGTGCGCTCGTGCAAATCGCGAAGGCGGCGTAAGGGCGATGGCGAGCTTCGGCTTCGGGCGCGGCAGCGAGCTTGCGTTGGAACGCGACCGCGAGCGGCGCTGGATCGCGGCCGTCGTCGCGGCGCTTGCGTTCCTTGCAACACTCGCACTCGGGCTTGCATTGGCCCTGTCGGGGACGGCCAAACGCTGGCAGGCGAATTTCGCGGGCACGCTGACGGTCGAACTGCCGGCCGGCGCCGACCCGGACCCGGTGTTGGCGCTTTTGCGCGCCGACCCATCGGTCGCGGCGGCGACGCAGATTTCGCGCGCGGCTGCCGAAGCGCTGCTGAGCCCGTGGCTCGGTGCCGGCAACCTCCAAGACCTGCCGATCCCCGTGCTGATCGATGTGCGGCTTGTCGCAGGCGCCGCTCCCAATCTTGCGGCACTTGGTCAGCGTCTCGAAGCAGCCGTTCCCGATGCCGCGATCGACGACCACGGGCGCTGGCTTGGCGGATTTCTCGCCCTCGCACGCGCGGCGGGACTTGTGGCGGGGATCGTGCTGGCGGCCGTCGGATTGGCGGCGGCGAGCTGCGTGGCCTTTGCCACGCGCGCGGGCCTTGCCATGCATCGCGAGGCGGTCGATCTCCTGCATCTTGTCGGCGCTCCCGACGGCTACATCGCCGTGCAGTTTGCGCGTGCGGCGATGCGGCTCGCTTTTGCAGGGGCCGGGCTCGGGGCCGCAGGGGCAGCACTCGTGCTGGTCGCAGCCTCGGCCGTCGCCAGCAGCAGTGCGACCCTCGCTTTTCCGTTGCCCGCGTTGGGCTGGAGCGATTGGCTGCTGCTGGCAAGCGTGCCGTTCGCCGCCACCTTGGTTGCCGCCGCGGCCGCCTACGGCACGGTGATGCGCAATCTGGCGCGTATCCTGTAGATTCGAAAAACCATGGCCCGACTCGTCCTCCTCGACCGCGACGGCGTTTTGAACGTCGATCGTGCCGACTATGTGAAGCACCCGGGCGAACTTGTGCTGCTGCCCGGCGCTGCTGCGGCCGTGGCGCGCCTCAATCGGGCGGGCTATGCCGTGGCCGTGTGCACGAACCAGTCGCCGATCGGGCGCGGTATTTTCGACGAAGCAATGCTTGCGCGCATCCACGAGGCCTTGCGCGAGGGGCTTGCGCGCGAGGGTGCGAAACTCGATGCGATCTTCCATTGCCCCGACGCCCCCGGCCCGCATTCGACGCGCCGCAAGCCCTCCCCCGGGATGCTGATCGAAGCGCTTGCGATGTTCGCGGCCGATGCGCCTGCGACGCCCTTCGTCGGCGACAGTCTGCGCGATCTGCAGGCGGCTGCTGCGATCGACTGCCCGCGCCACCTCGTGCGCACCGGCCACGGTGCCAAGACCTTGGCGGCAGGCCTGCCCGATGTCGTGCTTCCCGTTGCCGTCCACGAAGATCTCGGCGCGGCAGTTGCCGCGCTGTTGGGCTGACGCGACATGGCGGCACTCCTGCGTTTGGGTGCGGCGGCGGCGGTGCTCGGCTTACTCTATCTAGGTGGGCTCGTGTGGTTTGCCGCGACGATCCCGCGCGAGGGTCCGGTCGACGCGCGCGCGACCGACGCGATCGTGGTGCTGACCGGCGGCCAGCTGCGCTTGCGCGAAGGGTTGCGGCTGATGGCTGAGGGCAAGGCCAAGAAGCTGCTGGTCTCGGGCGTGAACCGTAATGTTGAGCTGCAGGAGCTGCTGCGCGTGGCGCGGCAAGGGCCGGGGGCGCTCGAATGCTGCGTCGAACTCGGCTACGACGCGGACTCGACCCAAGGCAATGCGCGCGAAGCCGCTGCGTTCGTCGCGCGCGAGAAGATCGCCTCGCTGCGACTCGTCACGGCCAACTACCACCTGCGGCGCGCAACGCTCGAATTCCGCCGCGCGATGCCGGACATTGATCTCGTCGCCCAGCCCGTCTATCCCGAGAATTTCCACATCGACGAATGGTGGCGTTGGCCCGGCACTTATGCGCTGCTGCAGGCCGAGTACCACAAATATCTCGGCGCGCTCCTGCGCCCCTATCTTGCTTTTGCGGATGCCAATCTATGATTCAGGTGCGCTCGTTTCTGTTCAACATTTGGTTTTTCGGCGCCACGGCGCTGCTGCTGATCGCTTCGCTGCCGTGCCATTTCATGGACAGGCGCGGCGTGCATTTCATCGCGCGCATCTGGACCAAGACCATCGTGTGGGGTCTGAAACATATCTGCAGGCTCGAACACCGCCTGGTCGGTCGCGTCGATCTGCTCGAAGGCCCGGCACTGGTCGCGTGCAAGCACCAATCGGCGTGGGACACGCTGATTTTCTACGCGCTGTGCAGCGATCCCACCTATGTGATGAAAAAAGAGCTGCTGTCGATCCCGCTCTACGGATGGCATGCGCAAAAGCAGAAAATGATCCCGGTCGACCGCAAAGGCGGCGGGGCGGCTTTGAAACGCATGCTGGCGATGGCGCAGGAAGCGATCGCCGAGGGCCGCCAGATCGTGATTTTTCCGCAAGGGACGCGCACGCCGGTGCGCAGCGACGCCAAGGACTGGCCCTACCATCCCGGCGTCATGGCGCTTTACAACAAGCTCGATCTGCCGTGCGTGCCGGTCGCCCTAAACTCGGGCCTGTTCTGGGGTAGGCGCACCTTCGCCAAAAAGCCCGGCCTCATCACGGTCGAAGTGCTCGACGCGATTCCGGCCGGTCTCAAGCGCGCCGAATTCATGCACGAGCTCGAAACGCGCATCGAAACGGCGACGCGGCGCCTTGAAGAGGGGCACGCTTTGGCCGACGACGCGAAGTGAAGATTTCCTCGCACCGCGTGCGGCTGGCTTCCGGCCTCGTGCTGTTCGTCTATGTGGCATTCCATTTGACGAACCACGTGCTGATGAACGTGTCGCTCGCGGCCGCCGAGGCCTATGCGTCCGCGATGTTCGCGGTCGTCGCACTGCCGCCGGTGCGGGTGCTTCTTTATTGTTCGCTTGCCGCGCATTTCGCGCTTGCGCTGTGGGCCGTCTACCGGCGGCGCGATTTGGCCACGCTGTCGCGCGGCGAAATCGTGCAACTCGTCGCGGGTATGTTGGTGGTGCCGATGCTCACGGGCCACGTGGTGCCGGTGCGTTTCGGCGTACTGCTGTTCGGCACGTTGCCGGCGCATACGAGTGTCACCGTCGCAACGACGCAGTTCGACATGACCGGCGGGCTTCTGCTGCTCGCAGGCATGCTGTTGGTTTGGCTGCATGGCTGTGCGGGCGTACATTACTGGCTGCGCTTGAAACCGTTTTACGCGCGCTGGCAGCCGGTTCTGCTGGCGGCGGCCGTTGCTCTCGGCGTTCTCGCGTTGGCGGGTTATCTCGCCGGCAGCCGCGAGGCGGCCGCTTTGTTTGCCGATCCTGAATGGCGTGCCGGCTTTGCCGGGCGCCATCGCTTCCCGGATGCGGCCGGCGCGGCAACGCTCGACCGCATCCAGACCGGCGTGTTGGCATTCTGGGCGCTGGCGATCGCCGCCGTGTTCGCGGCACGCCGCGTGCGCGCATGGCATGCCCATCGCGGCGGGCGCGCGATCGTGGCATATCCGGGCGACGCGACGGTCGCAGTCGCCCTTGGCACCACGCTGCTCGAGGCAAGTCGCCAGGGCCGTATTGCGCATGCGTCCGTGTGCGGCGGGCGCGGGCGCTGCTCGACCTGCCGCGTGCGGGTCGAGCGCGGGGCCGAAAATCTGTCGCCGGCGGCGGCCGACGAATTGGCCGTGCTGGCGCGCGTCGCGGCCCCGCCCGGCGTGCGCCTGGCCTGCCAAGCGCACGCCATCGGCGACGTCGCGATCGTGCCGCTGCTGCCGGCCTCGATCGGCGCGGCGGCCCTCGTCCAGCGCCGCGAGCGCGAAAGTGCAGGGGCCGAAAAAACCATCGCCGTGATGTTCGCCGATCTGCGCGGCTTCACGACCTTGTCGGAAAGCAAATTGCCGTTCGACGTCGTGTTCCTCCTCAATCGCTATTTCGCCGAAATGGGCGCAGCGATCGAAGCTTCGGGCGGGCGCATCGACAAGTTCGTCGGCGACGGCATTGTTGCTTTGTTCGGCGTCGAAAGCGGGCCCGAGCAAGGCACGCGCGAAGCGCTTGCGGGTGCCCGCGCCATGATCGAGCGCCTCGCCGCTCTCAATGCCGCCCTTGCGCACGATCTCGACGCGCCCTTGCGCATTGGCATCGGCATCCATACGGGCCAAGCCATCGTCGGCGAGATGGGCTACAGCCAGGCGCGCCAATTCACCGCCATCGGCGACACGGTCAATACGGCGAGCCGCCTCGAAGCGCTTACCAAAAAATACGCCGCCGACCTGCTGGTCTCGAGCGATGCCGCAAGCGCCAGCGGCCTCGATTTTTCCGCCTTCCCCGAAGACACGACCGACATTCGCGGTCGCCAGGGCGTGCTCGCCGTGCGCATCGTCAAGGACGCGACTAAGCTCGCGTAGGTGGTATCTCGATGTGCAGGCCGGGTGGTCCGTATAATTTATCCATTGATTCGCGCGCCGACCCTTCGCCATTCTCGCAAGGCAGTTTCCAGTTTTTGTCCATCAAGGCTTAGACTTATGCTTGCACGCGTCGCAGCAAATGCGGTTCTGCTGAAATGACCGGCGACCCGATCTCGTTTAAAGAAGCGTCGCCCAACATCGCCGCGTTTTTCGCCTGGGCCGAAGGGCGCGCCGAGACGCTGGGGCGCCGCCTTGCGCGCAGCGACCTGCCGCTCGAAGCGGTGGCGCGCTGGGCAGCCCAGATGAAAATCATCGAGCGCGACGCGGAAAGCGGGGATCTGCGCGTGCGGCTGTTCGGGACCGGCATGACCGACATCTACGGCCGCGACTTGACCGGCCAGAAACTGCGCGACGTCTTGCCCGGTGCCGTCGCCGAGCAGCTGCTGGCGGGTTACGCGCGCGCGGCGGGCGGTGCCGTTGTCTACGAGAATGTCCGCTTCGAATTGGGCGACGGCAAAAGCGTCGCCTACGAACGGCTCATCTATCCGCTCGACAACAACGGCTCGTTTTCGCTGTTTGCCGTGGTCGGCTATCGCCTGCGGGGCGAACGGCACTTTCTGCTCGCACGCGAGGGCATTCGCCACGTCTCAAGCGATTTGCGCGTGCTCACGCCGCGCGGCTGAAGCCTAGCTGCGCGCCGCTTTGGCGTCGGACTGTTTGGTCTCGATCGGCACGCCGGGCTGGTTTTTGGTCGTGCGGATCGTCAGCGCCGATTTGACGTTGCTGACGTTGGGGGCGGCCGTGAGCTGCGTCGTGAGGAATTTTTCGTACGCGTCCCAATCCTGCGCCACGACCTTGATGAGGAAATCGGTTTCCCCCGTCAGCATGTGGCATTCGCGGACCATGGGCCACGAATCGATGATCGCTTGAAAGGCGCGCAAATCCGCGTCGGCTTGGCTCTTGAGGCTGACGAACGCGAACACCGTCACCCCGAAACCCAGCGCATGCGGGTCGATGTCGGCATGGAAGCCGCGGATGACTTTGGCCTCTTCGAGCACGCGAACGCGGCGCAAACAGGGCGGGGCCGAAACCCCCGCCCGGCGCGCAAGCTCGACATTGGTCATCCGCCCGTCATTCTGGAGATCGTGGAGAATCTGGCGATCGACGTCGTCAAGCTTGTGCCCGCGCATTTTTAAGGTCCTGAATTCCGATGATGTTGAAATAATATTAGCAATATGCAGGCCGACGCAAGCTGCAAGGCTAAAAAAATTGCGCAAAGCGGCACGGCGCGGCCATAGTCCCGCCCGCAATGACAACCCCCACCGCCCCCAAAACTGCCTGGATCATCAGCCCGGGGCAGGTCGGCATGAAGGCCCAATGCCGCGGCATTGCGGAAGCGTTAGGCCTTGCCTTCGAATTCAAGGACGTGGCGTTCCGCCCGCCATATTCGTGGCTGCCGGAGGTCGCGTTGGTGCACGGCGATCCGCTGGCGATGCTGACGGCCGAAAGCCCAAATCTGTCGGCCCCGTGGCCGGACGTGGCGATTACACTGGGCTCGCGCTGTGCGCCGATCGGCGTTGCCATGAAGCGCCGCAGTGGTGGCAAAGTGTTTGCCCTGCATGTGCAGCGCCCGGCCGTGCCGGTTGCCTGGCTCGATGCGGTAGTCGCCCCGGCGCACGACGAAGTGGTCGGCGCCAACGTCATCGAAACGCAAGTCGCCCTCCACCACGTGACGCCGGCAAAACTCGCCGCCGCGGCTGAGCTTTGGGCACCGAAATTGGCAGGGCTCAAAAGGCCGTTGATCGCCGTGATCTTGGGCGGCTCGAATGGTTGGCGCCGCTTCCAGATGACGGAGGCCGCCGTCGAAAGGCTCGCTTCCGGGCTCAAAGCTTTGGCAGCGTCGGGCTGCGGCCTTGCCCTTACGCCGTCGCGCCGGACCGACCCGCCTGCCCGCGAAAAGCTCGTCAAAACCGTGCGCGATCTGGGCGGCTATGCCTGGGACGGCGAGGGCGATAACCCTTATTTGGGGCTGCTCGCGGTGGCCGACGGCATCGTTGTGACCGAAGATTCTGTGTCGATGACGAGCGAGGCCCTATCGACCGGCAAGCCGGTGTTTGTGGCAGCCCTCGAGGGCCGCTCGGGCCGCATTGCCGCCTTCCAGGCGGGTCTGCAGGCAAAGGGCTTCACGCGCCCATTCGAGGGCCGGTTCGAGCATTGGACCTATGCCCCGCCCGACGACACGGCGCGGGCCGCCCGGCTGCTGCAACAAAAATTTGGCTGGGGATAAGACCGGCACCTGCTTCCCAACGCTGAGGCATGCCTGCTAGGCTTGCGCCAGACGCATAGCCAAAAACCAAAAAGGTTGCCCGATGCCGCAGACCCATCGCACCAAAATGCTGATCCTTGGTTCTGGGCCTGCGGGCTACACGGCGGCGATTTATGCCACGCGCGCCAATCTCGCACCCATTCTGGTCCGCGGCATCCAGCCCGGCGGTCAATTATCGATCACGACCGACGTCGAAAACTATCCGGGTTTCGAGACGGCCATCCAAGGCCCGTGGCTGATGGAGCAGATGTACAAGCAGTGCACCCATGTGGGCACGCTGATCCTTGAAGACATCATCGTCAAAGTCGATCTCTCCAAGCGCCCCTATGTTGCGACCGGCGACTCGGGCGACACGTACATTGCCGATACGCTGGTGATCTGCACGGGTGCGCAAGCGCGCTGGCTCGGGCTCGAGTCGGAAACCAAATTTCGCGGTACGGGCGTTTCGGCCTGCGCCACGTGCGACGGCTTTTTCTTCCGCGGCAAAAACGTCGCCGTGGTCGGCGGCGGCAACACGGCGGTCGAAGAAGCGCTCTATCTCACCAACCATGCCGCCAAGGTCACGCTGATCCATCGCCGCGACAGTTTGCGCGCCGAAAAGATGCTGCAGGCGCGCCTGCTCAAGCATCCGAAGATCGAGGTCGTGTGGAACTCGGCGGTCGACGAGGTGCTGGGTACGGGCACGCCTGCCACCGTCACGGGGCTCGCCCTCAAGAATCTCGTCACGGGCGAGCGCAGCACGCTGGCCGTGGACGGGCTGTTCGTGGCGATCGGCCACGTGCCGGCAACCGAACTCTTCAAGGGCCAGCTCGCCCTCGATGCCGAGGGCTACATTCTGACGAAGCCCGATTCGACCGCGACGGACCTTCCCGGCGTCTATGCGGCGGGCGACGTGAAGGACAAGATCTTCCGCCAAGCCGTAACGGCGGCCGGCATGGGCTGCATGGCCGCCCTCGAAGCCGAAAAATTCATCGCCCACGCCGAAGCGGGCCATCAATCGGCTGCAGCCGAGTAGGATTCCAAGATCATGTCGGCGATGGATTGGGACAAGCTGCGGATCTTCCATGCAGTGGCGGCAGCGGGCTCGTTCACGCATGCGGGCGAAAAGCTCAATCTGAGCCAGTCGGCCGTGAGCCGCCAGATTTCGGCGCTCGAAGAATCGGTGCGTGCCTCGCTGTTCCATCGCCATGCGCGCGGCCTCATCCTCACCGAGCAGGGCGAATTGCTGTTCAACACGGTGCGCGACGTGTTCGACAAGTTGGCGCTGGTCGAAGCGCAGCTTGCCGAAACCAAGGAGCGCCCCTCGGGGCTGCTGCGCGTGACAACGACCGTCGCGTTCGGCTCGGTGTGGCTGGCACCGCGCTTGCGCGAATTCGCCGAGCTCTATCCCGACATGCAATTCAGCATGCGCGTCGACGACCGCGAACTCGATCTCGGCATGCGCGAGGCGGACTGCGCCATCCGCATGCACCCGCCGCGGCAGGCCGATCTGATCCAGCGCCATCTTCTGTCGGTGCATGTGCACGTGTTCGCGTCGGAAGCGTATCTTGCCAAACATGGCGCGCCCAAGACGGCCGCCGATCTCGATCGCCATCGCCTGATCGTCTACGGCGACGATCCCAACCCGCCGTTTCCGAACGTGAACTGGCTGCTTGAGGTCGGCACGTCCGGCGGCAAGAAGCGCACGCCGACTTTGATGGTCAACAATGTGTCGGCGATTCTGCGCGCGGTCGAAAACGGCATCGGTATCGCGGCCTTCCCCGACTATGTCGCCCAGCAGAGCAGCGCCATCGTGCAGATCCTGCCCGAGCTCGAGGGGCCGACCTACGAGGCCTATTTCGTGTATCCCGAGGAGCTGCGCAGCTCCAAACGCATCGCCGTGTTCCGCGACTATCTCGTCCAGAAGGTCGCGGAATCGCAGTTTTGAGGGCAAAATCATAGGCATGCGAACAGTTCATGCCTCATATGCGATCTTTGCCGTTTTTTAAGGCATTTTCCGTACTATCTCTTAACCGTTGATCATTGATCGACGGTGCCGACGGTTTTCGGCGGGCTTTGGCCTTTGCGGGCCGAAGGGGGTCTTTCCAGATCCTGGCGTCCCCTCATGACGCCATGCCTCCCTGTTCAACTTGCCGCTAGGTCTCTGACCTAGCGGCGTTTTTCTTTGTGCCGTAACGTTCGCGATGGATGTTGCGAACCGCTTGGCATGACCAACCAAAAACCCCGCATGTCGCTGCAACGGCGCGCCGCACTCGTCGGCTTCGCGACCCTCGCGGCGGGTGCTGCCGCGTTCGGGCTGCGCTCGGTGTCGCTGGCCCAGAAACCGGCTGGTGCCGTCAACATATCGGGCGGCTTCGCGATTCAGGGCTTCGATCCGGTCGCCTATTTCGCCGAAGGCCGACCGCGGCGCGGAGCGGTTGCGCATTCCCATGAATGGCAGGGCGCGCGCTGGCGGTTTGTGTCGGAGGCCAATCGCGCGCTGTTTGCCGCAGCACCCGAGCGCTACGCGCCGATGTATGGCGGGTTCTGCGCCTACGGTGTGGCCAGCGGCTACAAGGTCGCGATCGACCCGAATGCCTGGGCGATCGTCGACGGGCGGCTCTATCTGAACTATTCGATGTCGGTCCAGCGCAGCTGGCAGGCAGACGTGCCGGGCTTTATCGCCAAGGCCGACGCCGCTTGGCCCGGCCTTTCTGTCGATTAAGCAAGGTCGAGCGCCCAATCTTCGGCGACGAGTTTTTTGCCGTAATGGTTCTTGGGGCTCTGCGCCGTGCGCACGAAGCCGAATTTTTCGTAGAGTTTGCGCGCGGCCGTGAGGTTCGCATAGGTCGACAGCACGAGGCGCCGATAGCCCGCTTGGCGCGCGAAGGCGAGCAGGGTTTCCACCATGTGCCGCGCCAAGCCAAGGCCGCGCGCTTCCGCCTCGAGATAGAACAGCCGCATTCGTGCGGTCGTTGCGTTCTCGCGCACGACGACGACCGCGCCGACGATGGCTCCTGCGCTCTCGGCAATCCAGCAGCGCTCGCAGGCGGGGTCTTGCTTGGCCGCGAAGTTCGTCGCGATCGCGGCAACGTCGGCTTCGAAATGCGCGTCCCACCCGTATTCGGCGGCATAGATCGCGCCATGGCGATGCACGATCCAGCCGAGATCGCCCGGTAGCGGTGCGCGCAGCACGAAGGTACGCGGGCGAGCCGTCGCTTGCGGATCGAGAACTTGTTCGGCCTGTGCGAGTGCTTCGACGAGCGTGCGGCGTGCGGGCGCTTCAAGCGGCTCCAGCAATGCCGCCACTTCCGCGCGCGAGGCTGTGTCGATCTTCGCAAATGCGGCAGCCCCGCTTTTGGTCAGTTCAAGGCGGCGCTGGCGTCCGTCGCCCGCGACCTTGGCACGGCGCAGCAATTTGGCGCGCGCAAGGCCGCTGCAGATGCGGCTCATATAGCCGGGATCGATGCCGAGATCTGCGGCGATCGCCCCTGCCGTCGACGATGGGCGGGTCGCCAGCTCGTAGAGCACGCGCGCCTCGGCCAGCGAAAAACGGCTGCCGTAGAGGCTTTTGCGCAGCACGCCGAGCCTTGCCGTGAACAGGCGGGAAAAGCGGCGCACCGCGTCGGTTTGGGCGTGGGAAGAGACCATCAGTGACATCGTCAACAAAATGGTTGCGTTTGTCAACTATCTGCCTGAAAGCGGCCGTCAGAACCCGAACATATGGTCGAGGCAGAAGCGTCCGTCGGCGGCCACGAGGCCGTGATAGCCGAACAGGCGGCAGGTGCGGTCGCGGATCAGCACGTAGCCGCCGCCTGCCGCGCGCGCAAGTTCGGCCGCGCCGAAGAATTCGCTCGGGCGCCACAAACGCGAGCCCGAGCACGCGATCGCGAGTTTTGCATCCGCAAGTTTGGTGCCGGCCGCGTCGTAGAGTTCGAGGTGCGTGTCGGACCTTTCGTGCCACGGCGTCGAGGCCGGATACACGAGATGGCACATCGATTCGAAGCCGTCGCTGCCTAGACGCAGGAACAGCCGCGTCGACAGGCCCGGGGGGCGGCCGATATAGGATTGCGGCTCGTTTTTGAACACGAGCGGGGTATTGAAGATGTGGCTGCCGAAGCTCGTTTCGGCGGCGTGTGCCGGTGCATCGCGGCGTGCGTACCGGAACAGCCCATGGATCCAGCCGTCGCCGAGTCCGCCGTCGCGGAAATCGTAGCTGAGCTCGACATGGCCGTAGCCGCTTTTGAGCTTGGCTTGGCCAAGATCGACGAGGTGGGCGTGGCTGCGCGGCAGATTGCCGAGGAAGCGCTCGCCCGCAGCACTGCCGTCGGCATCGTAGAAGCGCGCGATCAGCGGCAGGCTTGCCTGGCCGCGCGCCATCGGTGTGGGCAGTGCGAAGCTCGTATACGTGTCTTGTGGCAGAATCGGCGCCGATAGAATGAAGCCCTTGCCGAAATGCGTGGCGAGGCTCGCAATGTCGGGATCGCCGCCAAGGTCCGTGCGCTCGACATTGGCATGAGCGATATGGCGCTTGCCGCCAGGCCGAATCACTTCGTAGCGCGGCCGCACGACATATTTGCCCGCGTCCATTTCGATCTGCTGCGGCCAGGCGAGGGCCGGCAGCAGATCGCCCATGTCGATCTCGCGCATGCCGAAGGCAGGAATCGAAACGCCGATCGGCGCCCAGGCTTCGCTGCCCATTGCGGCAAAGCGAACGCCGTCGGCCGGGATCGGGCAGGGTTGGCAGTTCTGCACCCACACGCGCACGCGCTCGCCCGGCGCGGGTGCGGGAATGCCGGCGTAGAAATCGGCCGGCCACGGATTGGCGTCGTGCGTGCAGCTCAATTCTTCGGGACCGAAACTGTCGAGCGCGTATTTGAGCACGTCGTGCCCGGCAATGCCGACCATGTGAACGAAGAGCTGGCCGTCGAAATCGCCGAGCTTGAAGCGCTTGCGCACCTCGCGGCTGTCGACCGTGAAGCCCGCGACCGCGTCGGGCAGCGCTTCTTCCCAGCTTGCGATTTCCTTGCCGTCGGCATCGAGCAGCAGCAGCCACGCGCGCACATTGCGGGCACCGTAGCCGTACCAATAATTGGCAGTGACCATGCGCGTGTGGCGCACGTCGCTGTCGCGGAACAGCACGAGATTGGTCACGAAATTGTAGGTCGAAAGATAGCGCTTGGGATCGGTCAGCAACCGCTCGGGGATGCGCAGCAGGTCGAGCGTTTTGACGGTTGCGTCGGCGGGCAGGAAGCTCGCCGCTTGCGCCACCAGCAGATCGGCATCGAACGCGGCAACCAGGATCGTGTCGGCCTTGGCCGCGGCGATCGTCTTGATCGAATGCACGGTGCGGCCGCCGACTTGCGCGCCGATATGGCGATGGTCGCGGCCATAGAGGCCGGCGATTTCAACGCGCGAAAAATCGTAGAGCGCGCTCAGCGTGGCGAACGCGCCGAACGGATCGTAGACCGCCACGCGGCCCGCTTTTTCGAGTTCGGCGACAAGTACCAGCGCTTGCGGGCGCGTCAGCGGATGGCCGATGGCGCGGAACAGCGCGTCGCCGCCGATCCGGTTGTCGAAGGTTTCGATGGGCAGGGCGTGGCGCGGGGCCTTGGGTGCGGAATCCGGCATGGCCGGGTTTTACGACAAGTGCCCGGCACCCGCAAAGCGTTTGCGGGTGCGGCCTTTGCGCGCGGGACGAAGGCTTCGGCGCTGCCTTACGCCCACAGCCGTTCGTTCTGGCGGTTCTCGTAGAGGCTCGCCACGAAATCGCCGTAGCCGTTGAAGAGCTGCGAGGGCACGCGCTGGCCGCCCTTGCCGATCAATTCTTCGCTCGCCTGGCTCCAGCGCGGATGGGCAACGCGCGGATTGACGTTGGCCCAGAAGCCGTATTCGCGCTCGCCGAGTTCGAGCCAGAAGGTTTTGGGCCGCTGGTCGGTGAATTTGAACTTCACGAGCGACTTGACCGATTTGAAGCCGTATTTCCAAGGCACAACGAGCCGCAACGGCGCCCCGTTCTGGCGCGGAATCGGCTTGCCGTAGATGCCGGTGGCAATGAAGGCGAGTTCGTTTGTCGCCTCGTCGAGTGCGAGGCCCTCCGTGTAGGGCCAGGGATACCAGCTTGCGCGCTGGCCGGGTGCGACCGTCGGCATCTGGAAGGTTTCCATCTGCAGGTACTTCGCCGAGGACAGCGGCTTGCACCATTCGACGAGGCTTGCGAGCGGAAAGCCGGTCCACGGCACGGTCATCGCCCAGGCCTCCACGCAGCGGAAGCGGTAGACGCGCTCTTCGAGCTTCATGGCTTTCAGCAGATCGTCGATATCGACCGTGCGCGGCTGCTCGACCATGCCTTCGATCTGCACCTGCCACGGGCGAATCGGCAGGCGCTGCGCCGCTTGCCAGATGTTCTTCGAGGTGCCGAACTCGTAGAAATTGTTGTAGGTCGTCGCGATCTTTTCGTCCGTAAGCTCGCGGTCGACGCGGTAGCGCATGTTGCGCATTGCCGGATAGAGCCCGGCACTTGGATCCTCGCCGCCTGCGGGCGCCTGGGCATGGGCCGGCAGCGCTGTCGCGGCAGCGGCGGCTACACCCGCCGACAAGACATGGCGGCGCGACCATGCCGATTCCGAAGTCGTCTCGCGCTCGGGAATTTCCCAGCCGCGGGTTCTTTTGATCAGCATTTTGCGATCTCCTAAATGGCGCCGTTGCGCCGTTTGCGGCGCAGCGCATCGACGGCGGTTTGTATCTGCGGCATGTGCGGGTTGACGGCCAAGGCACGCTCGAAGGCTTCGAGGGCGGCCAAGTCGTCGTTGCGGGCCTGAGCGATGAGGCCGAGGCCGGAAAGGGCGCCGAAATGCCGCGGCTCGAGTGCCACGACTTTTTCAGCGTCGGCCTTGGATTCGTCGAGCCGGCCGAGCTGGTAGAGGATCGTCGCCCGACGGTTCCAGCCCTCGGCATAATCCGGCTTCAGCGTGACGATCGCGTCGAACAGTGCAAACGCGCCGAGCTGGTCACCGCGCTGCTCGGCCACGAGAGCCAAATCGAGCAGCGACTGTGTGCTCGAATCCTTGGGGTCGAGCCAGATTTGCCAGATCGCGCGTTCGATGGTTTTAGCGTCGGCCGGGTCTTGGGTTGCGATCAGGCGTTCGAACAGCCGGTCGAGGCGCGCATCGGCCGCCGCGACCGGGCCGACGGCGAAGCCCGCCGCCAGCGCCAGGGCTAGGGCGAAGAAGCGAACAATTGCCAAAACCCGTTTCATGGCCTCAAGCATGCGGTCAAACGCACTTTCGTGTAAAGAGGGCCGGTTTTGCGCCCCTTTGCTTTTCGCATCCGCGTGGCGCAAAGTTACGGCCCGTTTTTGCGAAGTGGACCCCGAGCGACCATGTCTGCCAATGCGTTTTTTGCGCGCGACTACAGCGGTGCGCGCGCCCTGTTCCTGGAGGCCGCCAAGCCACACGCCACGCGGCTGCGCACGCTGCGTCATCCGCTGCGTGGGCCCCAGGGCGAGCAGCTTTTCTGCGACGCCGTGTGGGTGGGGCCGGCCGACGCCGCACGCGTGCTGGTGACGATCTCCTCGACCCACGGGATCGAGGGGTTCTGCGGCTCGGGTGCTCAGACCGGCTGGTTCCGGACCGGCGAGGTCCGCGAATTGCCGCCGGGCTTGGCGCAGCTCCATATCCACGCCATCAATCCGCACGGTTTTGCGTGGCTGCGCCGCGTCAACGAAGACAATGTCGATCTCAACCGCAATTTCGTGCCGCATATCGGCCCCTATCCCGAAAATCCGGGCTACGAGACGATGGCAGCCGCCCTTAATCCGCCAGAATGGACGCTGGCGGCCCAGGCTGCAGCCAAGCAGCAGCTGGAGGCCTATGCCAAGCGCCATGGCCAAGCGGCGTGGCAGGCGGCCGTGTCGGGCGGCCAGTACACCCATCCCGACGGTATTTTCTTCGGCGGCCATGCGCCGACTTGGTCGAACCGCATGCTCGCGACCTTGTTCCGCGATTGGCTGGCGCGGGCCAAGCACGTGGCGATCGTCGATTTCCACACCGGCTTGGGGCCGCGCGGCTACGGGGAACTCATCTGGGCGCTGCCGGTGGGCCAGCCTGGTTTCGAGCGCGCCGTGCAATGGTACGGGCCCGACGTGACCTCGCCCGACGCCGGCACCTCGACCTCGGCGGTGCTGAACGGTACCAACGGCGAGGGCTTCGTGCGCTTTCTGCCGCAAGCCGAACTCACGGCCATTGCGCTCGAGTACGGCACGATCGAACTTGCCGACGTGCTCGACGCCGTGCGCGCCGACAATTGGCTGCACAACCATGCCGATCTGGCGGGCGAAGATTCGCGCCGCATCAAGCTGCAGATGCGCGAGGCGTTTGCCCCCGGCGATGCCGCGTGGCGCGAGGCGGTGTGGGCACGCGCCGAAGAAATCCTGCGCAAGACCGGCTTCGGTCTTGCGAATTCCTGATCCGATTTTTCCGCGAAGGACTTTTCAGATGACGCTGCGCACAAGCTTCACCGATGCGATGAAAGAAGCCATGAAGGCCAAGGACGCGCCGCGCCTGGGTGCAGTCCGCATGGCGATGGCCGAACTCAAAAAACGCGACATCGATGCCCGCGCGACTGGCAACATGGATGGCATTGCCGACGGCGAGATCCTTGCCATGCTGCAGAAGATGATCGCCAGCCGCCGCGATTCGATCGCCCTCTACAATCAAGGCGGGCGCCCGGAACTGGCGCAAGCCGAGGCCGCCGAGATCGCCGTGCTCGAAACCTTCCTGCCGCAGCAGATGTCGGCAGCCGACGTTGAAGCCGCGATCGACGCCGCCGTCGCCGAGACCGGGGCAAGCAGCCTCAAAGACATGGGCAAGGTCATGGCGATCGTAAAAGCCAAATACACCGGCCAGATGGACCTCGGCGCCGCCTCGGCGGCAATCAAGAAGCGGCTCGGCGGGTAAGGGCAGGCGGGAATGGCTTTTCCGCCCGCATTTCTGGAAGAACTGCGCGCCCGGCTGACGCTGTCGTCGGTCGTCGGGCGACGGGTGAAGCTTGCCAAGGCAGGGCGCGAGTACAAAGCCTGCTGCCCATTCCACAACGAAAAATCGGCGAGCTTCTACGTCAACGACGACAAGAACTTCTTCCATTGTTTCGGCTGCGGCGCGCATGGCGACGTGATCGGCTTCACGATGCGCATCGACCATCTGGCTTTCCCGGAGGCGGTCGAGAAGCTTGCGGGCGAAGCCGGGCTCGACGTGCCGCGCCTCAGCCCCCAAGAGCGCCAGCAGGCCGAACGCGCCAAGACCCTGGGCGATGCGGTCGAGGCGGCGTGCCTGTGGTTCCAGGAACGGCTGTTCGCCCCCGAGGGAAAAGCAGCCCTTGCCTATCTGCGCGGCCGTGGCCTCACCGACGACACGATCGAACGCTTTCGCTTAGGCTTCGCCCCCGACGGGCGGGGCAATCTGCAGGCGGCGCTGAAGGCCAAGGGCTTCGAACCGGCCCAATTGTCCGAAGCGGGCCTCACCGGCACGCCGGACGACGGCCGCGCCCCGTTCGACTTTTTCCGCAACCGGGTGATGTTCCCGATCACGGACCGGCGCGGGCGCGTGATCGCGTTCGGCGGCCGCGTGATGGACGATTCCAAGCCCAAATACCTCAATAGCCGCGATACGCCGCTGTTCCATAAACGCGACAATCTCTATGCGCTCGACAAAGCCCGCCTCGCGGTCGGCGCCAAGAAGGCACAGGCCGTCGTCGCCGAGGGCTATATGGACGTTATCGCCCTCCATCAGGCGGGTTTTGCCGGGGCGGTCGCCCCGCTCGGCACGGCCCTGACCGAGGGCCAACTCGCCGCCCTGTGGAAAATCGACCCCGAGCCGACCGTCTGCCTCGACGGCGATGCCGCCGGCCAGCGGGCGGCCCTGAAAGCCGCCGACATCGCTCTGCCGCTGCTCAAACCCGGCTTTTCGCTGCGGTTTGCGACCCTGCCGGCTGGCGAAGACCCCGACTCTCTGGTCCGTCAGACCGGGGCCGAGGCGTTTGCGGCCCTTCTGGCCCGCCCGCTCGGCATTGCCGATGTGATTTTCCAGGCTGAAATCGTCGGCAAGTCCGTTACCGGCCCCGACCAACGGGCGGCCCTCGAGGGCGCTTTGCGCGAGCGATTGGCCAAAATCGCCGATCCCACGGTCAAACGCGCCTACGAAAGCGAGTGGATTTACAAGCGCTTGCGCAATCTGGGTCGGGCGCCGGCCGTACCCTTCAACCGCGACAAGAATTGGCGCCGCAACCAGCAAGGGTCAGGTCCGGTTTTGAGCACCAGCGGCCTGCGCGCCACCGGCGACGTGGGCTTGTTGCTGCGCCGCCAGGCCCAGGTGCTGCTGGCCACCGTCCTCAACCATCCCGAATTGCTGGTCGAGGAGGCTGAAACGCTGGCCCAGATCGAGCTTGGCGACCGCACTCTCGACCGGATCCGTACCGCGTTGCTCGATTGCGCGCATACCGCCCATGCGAGGGCCGAGGCTGGCGAGACTCCGCTTGACACAAGCGCTCTGATTGACCACTTATCCGGTCAGGGAATGGCTGACGAGGCTTCGCGGCTGACGCAACCAACCCTCTACGAACACGGGGCTTTTGCCGATCCGGCTGCTTCTGCGCAAGCGGCACGGAACGGCTTCTGCCACGTGTTGGCGCTGTTTTCGCGCCGCCGGATGGAAGAAGAGCTGCGCTTGAGCCAGCGCGCTTTGGCCGCCAACCCGTCGGACGCGACGCTCGCCAAGGTCGAGGGCCAAGCCGCCCACCTGCGCGCCCAGGTGGCCGAATTGACCCCCGACGACGACCGTTAGGGCGGGCTGATCCGCCCGGCGAATTGTCGGCCGATTTAAGTTGGTATTCGTCCGCCGTTTTCCTCGCGAGGCCATTCGATGTCGACCAAGGTCAAGCCCGTCCCCGCTGCTCCCCCGCGCGAGGAGGCCCCCGACGGCCCGCTGATGGACGCCACCGCCGCCTTGGTCAAGAAGATGATCGCCCGCGGCCGCGAACGCGGCTACGTGACCTACGACGAAATCAACGCCGTTCTGCCGCCCGACCAGGTGTCGTCCGAGCAGATCGAAGACACGCTGGCGCTGCTGAGCGAGCAGGGCATCAACGTCGTCGAAAACGAAGAACCCGACGACGAAGACGGAGCGGCTGCTGCCGGCGCCGACGGTGCCGATTCCGGCCCCAAGGCGCCGATCCAGGCGCGCGTGGGCGGCGAAGAAGCCGACGAGGAAGAAGAAGGCAAACGCGGCAACGTCGATGCCGATTCGATCGGCCGCACCGACGATCCCGTGCGCATGTATCTGCGCGAGATGGGCTCGATCGAACTGTTGAGCCGCGAAGGCGAAATCGCCATCGCCAAGCGCATCGAGGCCGGCCGCGAGAAGATGATCTCGGCCTTGTGCGAGAGCCCGCTCACGATGCGCGCCGTCGTGCATTGGCGCGATGCGCTGGTCGAAGGCAAGATGCTGCTGCGCGACGTGATCGATCTCGACGCCACCAACGGCGGCGGCCCCGGCGGCCAAGGCCCCGGCGCCATGGGCCCCGGCGGCGTGCCTGCCGTGATCGAAGCCCCGCGTCCGCCGCCGGCCGAAACCGACGATGCCGAGCCGGTCGAAGGTGCCGAAGGCGAGGGGGCCGTTGCCGCCGACGCCGATGGCGGCGAGGAAAACGTTTCGCTCTCGGCCCTCGAGCAGCAGCTGAAGCCCGAAGTTCTCGAACGCCTCGAGAAGCTCGCGGGTGTGTACAAGCGCCTCTACCGCATGCAGGAAAAGCGCATGGAAGCGCTTTTGGCCGGCAAGCAGTTCAGCCCCGTTTCGGAAAAGCACTACCAGAAGCTCAAGCAAGACCTGATCGAGCAGCTCGCCGACGTGCATCTGAACAACACGCGCATCGAGCAGCTGATGGGCCAGCTGTACGATCTCAACCGCAAGCTGCTGACGGCCGAAGGCCGCCTCTTGCGCTATGCCGAAGAGAGCGGGATCAAGCGCGACGAGTTCCTGTCCAAATATTCGGGCAAGGAAGTCGATCCGCGCTGGTTCGGCCGTGTGGCCCGCCTCACCGGCAAGGGCTGGAAGAAATACACGACCAAGTACAAAAACGAGATCGCGCAGCTCCGCAAGGACGTGTCGGAAATCTCCGAACGTTCGGGCCTGCCGACCGGCGAATTCAAGAAGACCGTGAGCCAGGTCCAGCAGGGCGAGCGCGAAGCAGCGCGCGCCAAGAAGGAAATGGTCGAGGCCAATCTTCGCCTCGTGATTTCGATCGCCAAGAAATACACGAACCGCGGCCTGCAGTTCCTCGACCTCATTCAGGAAGGCAATATCGGCCTCATGAAGGCGGTCGACAAGTTCGAGTATCGCCGCGGCTACAAGTTCAGCACCTACGCGACGTGGTGGATCCGCCAGGCGATCACGCGTTCGATCGCCGACCAGGCGCGCACGATCCGCATCCCCGTGCACATGATCGAGACGATCAACAAGCTCGTGCGCACGAGCCGCCAGATCCTGCACGAGATCGGCCGCGAGCCCACGCCCGAGGAATTGGCCGAAAAGCTCGGCATGCCGCTCGAGAAGGTGCGCAAGGTCCTCAAGATCGCCAAGGAGCCGATCAGCCTCGAAACGCCGATCGGCGACGAGGAGGATTCGCATCTCGGCGACTTCATCGAGGACAAAAACGCCGTGCTGCCCGTCGATGCCGCGATCCAGGCCAATCTGCGCGAGACCACCACGCGCGTGCTGGCCACGCTCACGCCGCGCGAAGAGCGCGTGCTGCGCATGCGCTTCGGCATCGGCATGAACACGGACCACACGCTCGAAGAGGTGGGCCAGCAGTTCAACGTGACGCGCGAGCGCATCCGCCAGATCGAAGCCAAGGCCCTGCGCAAGCTCAAGCACCCGAGCCGCTCGCGCAAGCTGCGCAGCTTCCTCGATACGTAAGCCCAGGACGCGGCCGGGCGAACCCCGGCCGTGGACCCTGTGCACAACTTCTGCGCGACATAGACGCGACATCTATGCGACGCCTACGCGACCTGGACGCGACATAGACGCAACGGTTTTCATATCAAGCCTTTGATTCGAAACGATCCGTCGCACCGAATCGCTCCAAAAATTCCGGACCGCCCGCGCGACGCGATGGCCACCCTTGGCCTGCACCCGCCCGATCCCTTTTTACAATGTCAAACAGCGCCCCGAATTACGCTTCGGATGGAAATTAACCTAACATAGATATTTTGATCTTTAAAGAACAAAAGTTAAACATTGTTCCCCTGCATACGTTGTTTGAAGTCTTTTCGGCGCCCTTGGCGCCGTCCCCCCGTCGGGCTAGAACTTGGCTCCCGCATCCTGGGGGCCCGTAGTTCAGCGGTTAGAACCCGCCGCTCATAACGGTGTTGTCGCAGGTTCGAATCCTGCCGGGCCCACCGGTGCCGATTTGGCGATGCTTGCCGCGTGGCCGATTGCAGCCCTTCAGGCTTCGCCCGGACCCGCTTCCATGAACGCGTCGAGCACGAGGGCGGCGAGGCCGGAATTGGGGCCGCTCGGGTTGCGCAGCGTCCAAGTGCCGGCGGCGAATTCGGGCGTGCGCCGCACGATGCGCGCCGTACCTTTGACGCGGATGCGCCCCATGGCGGCGGCGATCGCGAGTTCGAAATCGAATTCGACGCCGGTTTCGGGGAGTGCCTCGCGTCCTTGCGCCGCGACGGCGACGCGAAAGCCGGTGCGGCTCCAGTCGAGGCACGCATGGGCACCTGCCCCCGGTTCGTGCGTGGGCGTCAGCGCGCCGCTTGCCACCTCGTAGCGCGGTTCGCGCCGCCGGTTCAATTCTTCGCTCATGCGTGCCTCGTCCAGGCTTGTTCGTTGGGATAGGTGCGCGCCACGAACTGGTAGATGTAGACGACCGCGCGTTCGACTTTGGCGCTGCGCGCCGGTGCAAGGTCGCGCCAGAGTTCCAGCATCGCGTCCCATTTCATGAACTCGGCGCGCAGACCGTCGCGCGTCGCGCGGATGAAGGCGATGGCGGAGGGCAGGTTGGGCATCACGTTGGCGGTTTCGCCCGTCTGGGCGTCGAGATCGTCGAAGGTGTGGGCGAAGCGCTGGAGCGGCGGGCCCATGAGTTTGAGGGTGCGGTCGAGTTCCTCGGTGGTCTTGCGGTCGCCGCGATACTGGCGGTGCAGTTCGCGCAGTTTTGCGCGCAGCCGCTCGATCTGCGCCAGCCGCTCGCGCAGGGCTTCGATGTAGGCAAGTTCCTTGGCGAGCGTCGCCACGCGCCCCAGAACCTCGCCTTTGCGCGACGCGGGCAGGCCCATATGCTGGGCAAGCTTGGCGAAGGCTTCGCGCAGCCGCGCTTTCGTCTCCGGGTCTTCGGCGAGTTTCACCAGCGCCGACGGTTCCAGTGCCTCGCCTTTCCCGTCGCCCATCCAGGCGAGCAGCGACAGGCTGATGCGCCCCTCGGCGACCAGCAGATGGTGGGGCTCGATCTGCCACGAGGCAGCGCCGTCGAGAATCTCCGACGGGATCGGATCGCCGGGGGCGATGCGTTTGACGTGGACGAGCGCGCGGCGCACGAGTTCGAGCATCTGCGCGTCCCGGCTTGACGCCGGAATCGAAAAGCCCGCCCCGATCGTGTCGATGTCGATATTGGCGACCACGTCGCCCAGATCCACGACAAGGCTGGGCTTGCCGGTCGCCTCGTCGATCGCGAAGACCGCCCCTTTGGTCTGGAACAGCAGATGCTCGAACGCAAAATGCGTCGGCGCATCGGGCCCGCGCAGCAAGGCGGCCGGATCGGGACGGTTGTCTTTCTGCGTCGAGGGCAACTCGGAAGGGGACATGGCGCCCATTATAGAGAACTGCAAAGGTTAACAATGTCTCAAGTTTTCGACGCGCGGCCGCAAGGTCGGCCCGCGTGCGGTGGGATTGCTTGAGAAAGCCTCAAGCAGGCTTGTGCGCATTGCAAAACCGCCCCGTACGCGGCCACAATGGCGGAAATCCCAAAAACCAATGCGGAGAAACGCCATGTGGCAGCAGAGCGAAACCTATCCCGATCCGCGCGTGGAAGCTCTCGATCCGCGATTTGCCAAGCTCGTGCATTTCCATGCCGCTGTCGAGCGCGTGGCGACCGGCATGCGCTGGTCGGAAGGGCCGGTCTGGTTCGGCGACCAGAATTGCGTGGTGTGGAGCGACATCCCGAACAACCGCATGATGCGCTTCGATGCCGGCACGAACGCGGTTTCGGCTTTTCGCAGCCCCTCCGACAATTCCAACGGCAACACGCGCGACCGCGAGGGCAGGCTCGTCACGTGCGAGCATCGCACGCGGCGCGTGACGCGCACCGAATACGACGGCAGCGTCACTGTGTTGGTCGACCGGTTCGAGGGCAAGCGCCTCAATTCGCCCAACGACGTCGTGGTCAAATCCGACGGCTCGGTCTGGTTCAGCGATCCCGTGTTCGGCATCCTCGGCGACTACGAGGGCGAACCCGCACCAAGCGAAACGCCGATGGCGTTCTACCGTTTCGATCCCAAGACCGGCCGCACCACGGTCGTGGCCGACGGCATCGACGGACCCAACGGCCTGTGTTTTTCGCCCGACGAGACGAAGCTCTATGTCGTGGAATCGGCGTCGCGGCCGCGCAATCTCTATGTCTACGATGTGGTCGCCGACGGCACGAAACTCGCCAACAAACGCCCCTTCGGCGCATGCGAGGCGGGCACGCCCGACGGCATTCGCTGCGACGTGCACGGCAATGTGTGGGCGGGCTGGGGCATGGTGCCGGGCTTGAACGGGGTGCGCGTCTTCGCCCCCGACGGCACGGTGCTGGGCCAGATCCATCTGCCCGAGCGCTGCGCCAATCTGTGTTTCGGCGGGGCGGCCAAAAACCGCCTGTTCATGGCGGCGAGCCAGTCGCTCTACGCGCTCTACGTCAACGTGCGCGGGGCCTGAAGCAGCCACGTGAGCAGCGTTGCGCACCAGAACAACGTGGCGAGGGCGGCGGCGTAGACTGCAAATTCGCGGAACGAGTCGTAGAGCGCGTTGGTGACGACGCGGTGCACGTGCGTTTCCGGCACGTCGAGGCGGCGCTGCAGCATCCCCCACACTTCGGTCGTCTTGTGCGAGCGGCCGCGCACGCGATCGGCCTTCAGCACCAGAATGGCGGTGGCAAGCGTGCAGCCGATAGCCGCCAGTTTGAAGGCCATCATGGGCCAAGCGATCAGGCTGAAACTGACCATCGACACGGCCAGTGCGCCGAAGCCGCACCCGCGTGCGACCGAAATCCGCGCCATGGCACGGACACGCTCGATTTCGTCCATGAAAGAGCCCCCCGACCCCGACGCCACGGCTCGGACGATCCCCAGCCGGATACCGCGATTTAAGCCTAGGCCAGTCGGTGGGATTTGGCTAGAGGCCGAGCAGGCGCAGCACGGTGGGGGTCGAAACGAACAGGCAGCCCGCGATCCAGACCTGCATGGCGCGTTCGGTGGGTTCCGTCTGGCGGGTGAGCCCCTCGTAGAGCGCGGCGGCAACGCCGCCTACCAGTAGCGTGCTCATGCCAAGCAGGAACGACGCGCTGTAAAACACCGTCTCGCGCGTCAGCGGCACGATCTCCGGCAGGAAAAACGGCACGAAAAACGCGACCCAGGGCAGCCACGGCGACAAGGTGCCGTTGGCGAGGCTGACCGCAAGTGCGACCGCAAACAGATTGCGCGGGTCCATGGCCTAGCTCCCGCCCGCAGTTGAAAGGACGGGGGCGAGGCCGAGTTTGAACAGCACGAACGAGCCCACGAGCCGCAAGAGCCCGAGCCAGAAAAACGCGATCAGCGGCAGCCACAGCGGGCGCACGTAAATGGGGGTGATGAAGCGCATCGCCGCCACCACCCAATCGGTCAGTAGGCGGAACCAGCGCCAAATATAGTTGCGCGAGTCCATCGGCAGGATGTTGCCGAGCATGAAGCGGCCGATGCAGGTCCATTGCACGACCGCGATGCCGTACACGAACAGAAAGAAGACCGGATAGTCGAAGACGAAGTTGGGGGTACCCGTCATGGGCCAACGCTCTACCCGATTTCGCGGATTTCCGAAAGAGAAAGGGCGGGATCTTGCGATCCCGCCCCTCCGTTCTTTGCCGTTTCCGGCAATGCGTCGACGCTTAGTGCGCCGGCGCGTCGCCTTCCGCGAGCTTCACCGCACCCGTGGGGATGCGGATCGAGTCGATGAAGTCCTGCATTTCCTGCGGCGGCGGCGTCGTGAGCTTGGAGACGATGATCGTCGCCAAGAACGAAGCCGGGATGCCGAAGATGCCGACCGAGATCGAGTTCAGACCGAACGGCCACGCCACCTGGCGGCCGCGTGCGGCCACGAGAGTGGTGCTGTCGCCCAGCACACCCTTCATCCAGGGCCCGTAGAACTCCGACGCGAGCAGCATGAACATGCACACGCCGAAGCCTGTGATCATGCCAGCCAGCACGCCCGGCTTGTTGGTGCCCTTCCACCACACGCCGAGGACCAGACCTGCGAACAGGCCCGACGCGGCGATGGAGAAGGCCCAAGCGACCAGGAACAGGATGTCTGCCCCCAAGCTGCCCGCGACCCATGCGCCCAGCAAGGCGAGCACCACGAGCAGCACGCGCGAGATCATCATCCGCTTGGCCGTTTCGGCCTTCGGATCGATAACCTTGTAGTACACGTCGTGCGACATGGCGTTCGACATGGCGAGCAGCAGGCCGTCGGCGGTCGAGAGTGCGGCCGCAAGGCCGCCTGCGGCCACCAAGCCTGCGATCACGTAAGGCAGGCCGGCGATTTCCGGCGTTGCCAACACGATCGCGTCGCCCTGGATGCGGAACTCGGCGAGCTGCACGATGCCGTCGCGATTGGCGTCGTTCACCGCCACCAGACCGATCCGCGTCCATTCCGCCACCCAGGCCGGCAGCGACGCGATCGGTTGGCCGATCACGTTCTGGTAGACCTCGAGCTTCGCGAACGCCGCGTAGGCCGGCGCCGTGAAGTACAGCAGATAGATGAAGAAGATCGACCAGCCGACCGAGGCACGCGCTTCACGCACGGTGGGCGTGGTGAAGTAGCGCATCAGGATGTGCGGCAACGACGCCGTCCCGATCATCAAGCAGAAGGCCAACGCGAAGAAGTTGACCATGCGCATGAACTCGTACTCGCCGCGCGCGTTCGAGAACGGGTTGGTGTGCGCGTTCAAGATGCCGAGGCTCTTTTCGAGGGCCGCGACCTTCTCGAGCGCTTGACCGTACATCAGCTGCGGGATCGGAACGCCCGTGACTTCGGCCGACAGAATCGTGACCGGGATCAGGTACGCGACGATCAGGATGATGTACTGGGCGACCTGGGTCCAGGTCACCGCCTTCATGCCGCCCATCATCGAGCACACCAGGATGCCGACGAGACCGGCATAGACAGCGAGCTGGAAGGGCAGGCCCAGGAAGCGCGAGGCGATGATGCCCACGCCCACGAGCTGCGCCACCATGTACACGAACGACGCCGTGACGAGCACGACGACCGCCAACAGCCGTGCGGCATTGCCGCCGTAGCGGGCCCCGAAGAAGTCGGGAACCGTGTACTGGCCGAACTTGCGCAAGTACGGCGCCATCAGCACGGCCACCAGCACGTAGCCGCCGGTCCAGCCGATGACGAAGGCGTTGGCGTCGTAGCCCCCAAGATAGAGCGTGCCCGCCATGCCGATGAACGAGGCTGCCGACATCCAGTCGGACGCCGTCGCCATGCCGTTGTAGAAGGCCGGAACGGATCGTCCCGCGACGTAGTATTCGGTGAGCTGGCCGGTGCGCGACAGGAAGCCGATGACCGCATAGACGGTCAGGGTGCCTGCGACGAACATGTAGCCGAGATAGACGTTCGGCACGCCTGCATATTCGAGAATGCCGATCAAAACGGTGAACGCCACGAAGCAACCGGTATAGATCGCGTAGATCCGCCCCAGGTTGTTGAGGAACCCACCTTCCATTTTCATAGCCATGGCTGTGCGCTCCTTATTCTTCTTCGACGCCGAATTCGCGATCGATGTCGTTCTGGGCCGACGAGCTCCAGAAGCACAGAATCACGTAGCCGGTGATGGAACCTTGGGCGACGAACCAGAACCCGAGCGGGAAGCCCAGGATCGTGATCGCGTTCAGTTCGCGCGCGAAGATGTGGACGACGAAACTCAGGAAGAACCAGATCGCCATCGAAGTCCACATCAGCGTGGACGTCTTGGCCCAATGGGCCTTGGCCTCTTCCAGAGAAAGCTGCTTTGCAGCCATGGGGGAACCTCTCTGTTTAGTTGTCGTGCCGTGCGTCGGCACCCGGTTTTTTTGCCGCAACCTTATGCGCACCGATGCCCCTTGATCGACGGGGTGCGCACGAATTGCGGACGTGGTTGCGGCTTTGGTTTTGGAGCGAGAAGGGTGGGGGGCATCCTCCGGACATGCGCTTGCATTTCGAGTCTTGTTCTACAAGCTGCATCGCGTGTATCACGGACGCCGAAATCTTCGCAAGCGTCATTAAACATTGGATATTCTCATGGAATTCACAGTGGGTTTGCGTAAATATATTGCCGATACCGTCCGCAGGTGGCGTGCGGCACCGCTCACGGATTTGGAATCCTTGAAGATTTTCGTGTCCGAGCGGGCTGCTTTGCTGGCCCAGCGCGCTTCGCGCGAGTTCTGCCGCAACTCGCTCGGCCATTACGGCCAAGCCGCCTTCAACGACGACGCTTTCCAAGCCGCCTTGCAGGTCTGCCGATGGGAAAGTTTCGTGACCGTTCTGGCCGACATGCTGCTGGTGGTTGAGGGCGAATTGCGCAGCCCCGGCGCGGTCGACGATGCAAGCCTCAATGCCGGGCTCGTGCGCGTCTACGGCGATATCCTGGGCCAGTATCCGGCACCGGCGAGCCGCCCCGAGGGCTGGGGTGGCGACATCGCTACGTTCGAAGCACGGCTGCTGGCCGCGATCGCCAAACCGCCCCGCCCGGTGCAGAAAATCGCAATCCGTTCGTCCAAGCGCATGTTCGAAACGTTGCCGGTCAAATCGGGCGTGCACGATGCCGACTACCAGGCCGTGGCGGGGGCCGTGAAATTCGGCATGCTGTCGTTTCTGCAGGATCTGCGCCCGATGCTGCGCGGCGCCGAAACCCGCGCGGCCCTGGGCGGTTGATGGCAGGGCTTATCGCCCTCGATCTGTTTTTGGGGCGCGCGCGCGACGCGCTCGTCGAAGTGCCTGTCGTGCCGCACGATCTGCCGATCGCCGCCGCCCTCGAGGCGCTGGCCGCTGCCAATGCGTCGGCGTTGCTCGCGGTCGATGCCCAGGGGCGCCTCGCGGGCTTGCTCACCGAGCGCGACGTCGTCACGCGCGTGGCGCTCAAGGCCTCGGCAAGTGCGCCAGTGGCGCAGTTCATGACGCCCGACCCGGTCGCCGTGTCGGCCGACGAATATCTCTACCGCATTCTCGGGCGGCTGCGGCGGCGCGGCTGGCGGCATATGCCCGTCGTCGATGCCGATGGCAAGCCCTTGGGCCTTGTGGCGCGCGCGGGTGCTTTGGCGGCGGCGGGTGCGCGCGTGCTGCGCGAACTCGACATTCTGGGCGGCCTCGAAGCGGCGTTGGGCGACCATCGCACGGCCAAAGCCGCCCAGATCGAGCTTGCCCAAGCGCTGCTCGACGACGGATTGCCCGCCCCCGACATCCAGCGCATCGTGACCGAGATCAACCGCGACCTGCATCGCCATGTGGTGGCGCAGCATCTGGCCGAGTTGGGGCCGCCGCCGGTCGCCTTCACGTTTCTGATCATGGGCTCGGGCGGGCGCGGCGAAAGCTTCCTCGCCCCGGACCAGGACCACGGCATGATGCTCGCCGACTATCCCGACGATGCGCACGACAGGATCGACGCGTGGTTCATCGAATTCGCCGTGCGCATCTCGCAGACCCTGGCCGCGATCGGGTTCGAGCTGTGCAAGGGCAATGTGATGTCGTCGAACCCGGTGTGGCGCAAGACCGCGTCGCAATGGGCCGAGCAGATCGGCCTATGGATCGAGCGGCGCACGCCGGCGGCCTTGCTCACCGCCGATATCTTCTTCGATTTCGAGCCGATCTTCGGCGATCCGGCCCCGGCCGTGCGCCTGCGCGGGCAGGTTGCCGCAGCGCTCAAGCGCCATCCGGGCTTCGCGCGCGCGATGCTGGGCGAGGATCGGCGCCTCAAAGTGGCCCTCGGCCTGTTCGGGCGTTTGGCACCGATCGCCTCGGGCGAACATGCCGGCGAAATCGACTTGAAGATGAGCGGCACGATGCCGCTGGTTGCCAATGCGCGTCTGCGTGCCTTGCGTGCCGGAACGCTTGCGACGGGTACGCGCGCACGGCTCGAAGCGCTCGACGCTGCCGGCGCTTTGGCGCCGGGCGAGGCTGCAGGCCTTGCCGCCGCCTTCGAGACCGTGACGTTCTTTTTGCTGCGCGGCCAGCTTGCCGCCGCACGCGCGGGCCGCGTGCCCGGCAACTATGTGCGGCCGAGCGAGCTGACCAAGCCCGAACGCACGCGGCTTGCCGACGCGTTGCACGCGATCGACCTGTTTGCGGCCGCCACGCGCGCCGAGATTACAGGCCGCCTGCTCGGCTGAGATTGTGCGCGGCCAGGCGCATGTCGAGCGCCATGTTCGAGGCGGCCGCAAGCTCGCCGTAGGTCGCAAGGCCGCGATGGCGACAGATATCGACGAGCTTGGCGAAGATCGCGGCCGTCGCACGCGCATCGTCGAGGGCCGAATGGCGGCGGCCGATTTCGACGCCGAGCAGATTCGCAAGCCCTTCGAGGCTGTGGTCGGCAAGATCGGGAAACAGCCAGCGCGCCACGAGCAGCGTGTCGAAGGGCGGATTGTCGAACGCATATCCGCCCGCTTTGGCCGCCCGCGCCACGAACGCCAGATCGAACGCCGCATTGTGTGCGACCAGCACCGCATCGTGCGCGAAGCGCTTGAGCTGGGCGATCGCGGCGGGCGCATCGGGGGCACCGGCCACGGCCGCGTCGTCGATGCCGTGGATCGCGGTCGATGCCGGCGGGATCGGCCGGCCCGGATCGACGAGCGTCGAAAAATTCTCGCTGCCCAGCACGCGGCTGCCGAGCACGCGCACGGCCCCCACCGACACGATCGCGTCGTTTTCGATGTCGAGCCCGGTCGTTTCGAGATCAAACACGCAGTAGGCGAGGGCGGCGAGCGGCCGGTCGGCGAGGTCCGCGTCGGACGGCGACAGGCGTAAGGCGTCGAAATCGAAAAACTCGGGCCGCGGCGGCACCGCGGCACGCGCGTCTTGATCCGTATCGCGCGCGCCGAAAGTCAGCACGTAGGCGTCGCTTGCGGCCGCCGGATCGCGCACCCAGGCAAGGCGCGCCGCAAAGGGCCCGCGCCCGTCGGCCAGATAAATCTGCGCCGAAGCGCAGTTGCCGGTTCTTGCGGCGGCAAACGCCGCATCGACATCGGCAATCTCGACCAGCAGGCGCAAATCGCGCCGCAGGCCCACCGGCCCGCACGGGGCCAGCAGCTCGTTGGCGCGCGCGTTGAACAGCAGCAGCCGGTGGTCGCGGTCGGCGACGATTACGGCTTCGCTCAGATCGCGCAAGATCGCCTCGAGCCACGCGCGGTCGTGCTGCGTTTGCGCGTCGCCCGCGTTCGCGGCGGCGCGTGCGGCTTCCAGTTCCGCCGCGAGGGCGCGCCGCTCGGCAGCGGCAAGAGCCATGGTTTTGCGGAACGCGGCAGCCGCAACCGCGAGGGCAAGTGCAAGCCCGAGGCCTGCGCACAGCAAGGCTGCGGCAAGGCCAGGCGCTTGGCCGCCGCGCGCGAGGCTCCAATAGAGGCCCGCGAACAGCGCCAGCCCGAGCGCCGAGCCGAGCAGCAAACGCGCGACCGGAAGATGCGGCGACGACATGCGTTCCTTATAGCCAAAAAATCGGCGCGCGGCGACAGGGCGGCACCGGGCTTGCCGCGCGTCGCCGCCGGGTGCTATCGCTTGGCCCGATGGAAAACACTCCCGCGCCGGGCGGCTGGACGCCCCTTCCCATATCGGTGCTGACCGGGTTTCTGGGCAGCGGCAAGACCACGCTGTTGACGAAGCTGCTGGTCCATCCGGCGATGGCCAAGACGGCCGTGATCATCAACGAATTTGGCGAAATCGGGCTCGACGATCTGCTCGTGCAGGGCGAGTTGCTGAACCATGTCGATCCGGAAGCCCAGACCCAGTTCGTGAAGATGAATTCGGGCTGCCTGTGCTGCACGGTGCGCGGCGATCTCGAAGTCGCGTTGCGCGATCTTTATCTGAAGCGCGTGCGCGGCCAAGTGCCCGAATTCGTGCGCGTCGTGATCGAAACGACGGGCTTGGCGGATCCCGCCCCCATTCTGCACACGCTGATCGACGATCCGGTGCTCGCGGCCTATTACCGGCTCGACGGCGTGGTCGCCACGGTCGATGCGGTCAATGCCGATGCGCAGCTCGACGCGCAGTTCGAAAGCGTGAAGCAGGTCGCGGTTGCCGACCGGCTCGTGCTGACCAAGACCGACATTGCCGATCCCGCCAAAGTCGCCGCCTTGCGCTTGCGCTTGGCCGCGATCAACCCGGCAGCCCCGGTGATCGTGGCCGTGCAAGGCCAGGTCGATCCCGCATTTCTGTTCGATGCGGGCCTCTACAATCCCGCAACCAAGACGGCCGATGTGCGCCGCTGGTTGGCGGAAGAAGCCTATGCCGCCAAGAAGGAACACGACCATCATCACGGGCACGATCATGGCCACGACCATGACCATGGGCACGATCATGCGCATGACCACGGCCATGATCATGGGCACGGCCACGCGCACCACGACGTCAATCGCCACGACGACCGCATCCGCGCGCACTGCCTGACCATCGACGAACCGATGGACTGGGACGTGGTGGCGAGCTGGCTTGGCAGTCTTGCCCAGTCGCGCGGCGCCGATTTGCTGCGCATGAAGGGGTTGGTCAACGTGGCGGGCGAAGAGCAGCCCGTCGTCGTGCACGGCGTGCAGCACCTGTTCCACCCGCCCGCTCGCCTGCCGGCTTGGCCCGATGCGGATCGGCGCTCGAAATTCGTGTTCATCACGCGCGACGTGCCGCGCGCCGATCTCGAAAAGACGCTGGCCGCTTTCCAAACCGATGCGGCCAAGCGCGCCGCCCTGGTGCGCTAGCCCCGCGCCGACAGAACGTAAGCTTGATCCGGCCCCGAGGTGTGCTATCTCGGAGGCCAGTTTTTTTGACGTCCGCACCGCCCGCCCGAGGAACAGCCCGCCATGGCCGCCTATCAATATGTCTACGTGATGAAGCGTCTCGCCAAGGTCTATCCGGGCGGGAAAAAGGTGCTGGACGATATTTGGCTGTCCTTTCTGCCGGGGGCGAAGATCGGCGTGCTGGGCCTCAACGGGTCGGGCAAATCGACCTTGCTCAAGATCATGTCGGGGCGCGATCCGGACACGTCGGGCGAACATTTCCTGGCCGAAGGGGCGACGTGCGGCCTTCTCGAGCAGGAGCCGCATCTCGATCCCAAAAAAACCGTGGCCGAAAACGTCATGGAAGGTTTGGGCTCGCTGAAATCGATGGTCGACCGCTTCGAAGACGTGTCGAACAAATTGGGCGAAGTGACCGACGACGATGAGATGAATGCGCTTTTGGCCGAGCAGGCCGAGCTGCAGGAGAAGATCGACGCCGCCGACGCCTGGGACCTCAACCGCACGATCGAAATCGCCATGGATGCGCTGCGCTGCCCGCCGGGCGATGCGGCCGTGACCAAGCTTTCGGGCGGCGAGCGCCGACGCGTGGCTTTGTGCCGCCTGCTGCTGCAGAAGCCCGATCTCTTGCTGCTCGACGAACCGACCAACCATCTCGACGCCGAATCTGTCGGCTGGCTCGAGCGCTTCTTGCACGATTATCCGGGCTGCGTGGTGGCCGTTACGCACGACCGCTACTTTCTCGACAACGTGGCGGGCTGGATCCTCGAGCTCGACCGCGGCAAGGGCATCCCTTGGGAAGGCAATTACTCGTCGTGGCTCGACCAGAAGCAGAAGCGCCTGGCCCTGGAAGAGAAGCAGGAAACCAACCGCCAGAAGACGCTCGAGCGCGAGCTCGAATGGATCAAGTCGAGCCCGCGCGCGCGCCAAGCCAAGAACAAGGCGCGCATCCAGGCCTACGACGCGCTGGTGGCCGAGGAGCGCGACCGCGCGCCGGACAGCATGCAGATCCAGATCGCACCGGGCCCGCGTCTCGGCAACACGGTCGTGGTGGCCGAGCAGCTCAGCAAGGGCTTCGGCGACAAACTCCTGATCGACAAGCTCGATTTCCGCCTGCCGGCGGGCGGCATTGTCGGCATCATCGGGCCCAACGGGGCCGGCAAAACGACGCTTTTCCGCATGCTGGTGGGCCAGGACAAGCCCGACAGCGGCAAGCTCGAGGTCGGCGAGACGGTGCAGTTCGGCTACGTGGACCAGAGCCGCGACGATCTCGACGCCAACAAAACCGTGTGGGAAGAAGTCTCGAAGGGCGACGACATTCTCGTGATCGGCGGCCGCAACGTGCCGAGCCGCGCCTACGTGGCGTCGTTCAATTTCAAGGGTGCGGACCAGCAGAAGAAGGTCGGCCAGCTTTCGGGCGGCGAGCGCAACCGCGTGCAGCTCGCCAAGATGCTCAAAGCCGGCTCCAACGTGCTGCTGCTCGACGAACCGACCAACGATCTCGACGTCGATACGCTGCGCGCCCTCGAAGACGCGTTGCTGGGATATTCGGGCTGCGTGCTGGTGATCAGCCACGACCGTTGGTTCCTCGACCGCATCGCCACGCACATCCTGTCGTTCGAAGGCGACAGCCAAGTCGTTTGGTTCGAAGGCAACTACCAGGATTACGAAGCCGACAAGAAGCGGCGCCTTGGTGCGGATGCCGACCAGCCGCACCGTATCAAATACAAGCCGCTTACGCGGGATTGATCGGGAAGAGGGAAGTTTCTAGCTGCGCCCGGCGGGCGCTGCGGCCGGGGCGGTGGTCTTGGCGCGCAAGGCTTCGATCAGCGCCGACAGGCGGCCGCCGTTGCGCTGCACGGTCGCCGAAAAGTCGTCGCGCTGCGTGATCGCCATGCTCACGTCTTCGATGATCACGTCGATGATGCGCCAGTTGTCGCCATTCGGGCGCACGCGCCACGTCACGCGGACCGGCGCACCCTGGGTGCGCATGAACTGCGACTGCACGAAAGCCTCGTTGTCGTCGCCGCGGCGCGATCCCACGGTCACGATCTTTTCGCCGCCGTAATCGGCAAAGCGCGTGGCGTAGCTCGCCACGATGTAGTCTTCGAACACCTTCAGATATTCCGCACGGTCGGATTCGCTCGCCGTGCGCCACGGCGAGCCGAGCGCGAAGCGGCCGATCGTGGTCACGTCGAACGCTTCGGTGAAGATCTTGCGGAAGCGCTCTTTGCGCTCTTCGTGGTCGATGTCTTTGGAGGTCAGCCCCTCGATCGCCGTCTGCGACAGCCGGTCGATGAACTGGGAGGCCGAGGGGACGGCATTCTGCGCGCGCGCGGACGGCACTGCCAACGCCAGTGCGAGCACGGCGACGAAGCTCAGAAGGATGCGGCGCAGCATGGCGCGTTATCCCCTTGCGTCCGTCACTGCGCTGCGTCGGCGCGCGAACCCGAAACGCCGGGAACGTCGCCGTCGGTCATGCGCGGCGAGGGCGGGCTGGAGCCCGGATCGGCATTGCGGATTTCCGCGCGGCGACGTTCGACCGAAACGCGGCGCACGGTCGCGTAGAGATCGGTCGAGCTGCGCTGCAGATCTTCGATCTGCTGTTTGTTGGCGTCGCGATAATGCACGGCCGTGGTGCCGGCGCGCGCGTAGGGCGCCCAGTCGATACGCGTGCCGCGCGTGAGCAGATTGAACGGATCGAGGAACGCATCGACCACGAAGCCGACGAGGTCGCGGCCGTTCGACGAGCCCAGCACGGGCAGCATCAGATAGGGGCCGTCCTCGACGCCCCAGCTGCCGAAGGTCTGGCCCGCGTCTTCGTCGTGCGGTGCGAAGCCCAATTCCTTGGCCGGATCGAAGACGCCGAAAAAGCCGATCAGCGTGTTGATGAAGAAGCGCGCGACGGCCGTACCGGCACGTTCGCCCTGGCCCTGCAGCCCGTCATTGGCGACGGTCCACGGTGTGCGCAGATTGCCGAGGAAATTGCCGGTTCCCGTGCGCACGCCCTGCGGCAGCAGGCCGTACCAGGCGGCGGCGGGCTTCAGCATCACTTCGTCGAGAAAGCGGTTCACTTCGAAGAAGTAGCGGTTGACCGGCTCAATCGGGTCCCAGATTTCGCCGCCCGCTTCGTTTGCCTGTGCGATTTGGACCGGCGCGATTTGGACCTGCACGGCGGTTGCCGATTGCTCGGCGGCGCGTGCGGCCGAAGCGCCGACAAGGAGGCTGGTCGCAAGCAGCGCCGTCAGACACGTACGACGCACCAAAGCGAAATCCGACAAGCGCAAATTCGACGTGAGCGACATTGGAGTGGGGAACCCTTCGAGACGAGACGCGACTATTGACCCAGAAACGCTTCAGAGATCCGAGACCCCCGCCCAAGCGACAACGACGGTAGCACGAATACGTTTACGAACGCTGAACAGCTTCGGATCTTTGCCCACGTTAGACTCGATCTTTCGGCATGTTCTGCACTCCCGACACCGCGCCCTTTGGTACGAATCGAGCCTTGCAGAACGAATTGTTATCATAGGGCCTGGCGCCAAAACCATAGCCCGACAATTGCCCCACAGGCTTCCGCCTCCGCCTGTTGCGCCGATACAACAGGCAATCTGGTCTAAATCGAAGTCAGCTCGACTTATCTATTGCAAGATATAAACATATCGTTATATGTATGTTTCTTAGGAGTAGGAATGTCGCTGTCGCTGAGCACAGTTTTGGAAGCCTTGCGCGCCGCCGCCGAGCCCACAAGGCTGCGGTTGTTGGCGCTGTGCGCAAAGGGTGAGCTTACGGTCAGTGAATTGGTGCAGATTCTGGGGCAGAGCCAGCCGCGCGTGTCGCGCCATCTCAAATTGCTGTGCGACGCAGGCCTGCTCGACCGGCTGCCCGAGGGCAGTTGGGTTTTCTACCGGCTCGCGGCCGGCACGCATGCGGACGGCTCGGTCGGCGCACTCGTGCGCAAGCTCGCCGAATTGCTGCCGACCGACGATGCGCAGCTGCAGCGCGACCGCGACGGCCTCAACGCCGTGCGCGCGACGCGGGCCGCCCGCGCGGCCGCGTATTTCGACGCCAATGCCGCAAGCTGGGACCGCATCCGCTCGCTGCATGCGCACGACCGCGAGGTCGAGCAGCGCCTGCTCGATCTGATGCCGCCGCGCGCGGGCTTCGACATGCTCGATATCGGCACGGGCACGGGGCGCATGCTCGAGCTGCTGGGTGCCCGCGGTGCGCGCGGCGTGGGCATCGACCAGTCGCACGAGATGCTGCGCGTGGCGCGCGCCAACATCGCCAAGGCGGGGCTTGCGAATGTTTATGTGCGCCAGGGCGACATGTATCGCCTCGCCTGGGACGCGCCCGAATTCGACGTGGTGACGATCCACCAGGTGCTGCATTTTGCCGACGATCCGGCGGCCGTGGTGGCCGAAGCCGCGCGCGTGCTGCGTCCCAGCGGGCGGCTTGTGATCGTCGATTTCGCACCCCACACCTACGATGCGCTGCGCAGCGAAAACGCGCATCGGCGCCTCGGTTTTGCCGATGCCGACATGCGCGCCTGGCTGCTTGCAGCAGGTCTCGTCCCCGTCGCTCCGGTCAAACTGCCGGGCGAAGCTTTGACCGTCTGCCTGTGGGCGGGCGACAAGGCGGCAAGCGCTTATGCTGCACCTACCTCTCTTGCCCCCACCTCATTGGCCTCGTGAATAGAAGAAGGAACCTTCCCCCCATGAACGAACGGCTTTTCGGCGGCGAAACCGCGACTGGTGCGATCACCGTTAGTTTCGAATTTTTCCCGCCCAAGAACGAAGAGATGGACAAGCAGCTGTGGGCCGCGTTCGAGCGCTTGGCGCCGCTGGGTCCGCGCTTCGTTTCGGTCACCTATGGGGCAGGCGGGTCGACGCGCGAGCGCACGCATGCGGTCGTCAAGCGCATCGCGTCGGAAAGCGACGTGTCGCCGGCCGCGCATCTCACCTGCGTTGCCGCCACGCGCGAGGAAATCGACGACGTCGTGCGCAGTTACTGGGCGGCGGGCGTGCGCCATATCGTGGCCTTGCGCGGCGATCCGCAGGCGGGCCAGACCAAATACGAGCCGCATCCCGGCGGCTATGCCTATGCCAACGACCTCGTGGCCGGCATTCGGCGCATCGCGAATTTCGACATATCCGTGGGTGCGTATCCCGAATCCCATCCCGATGCGCCCTCGCCCGAGGCCGACATCGACTATCTCAAGGCCAAGTTCGATGCGGGTGCCAATCGCGCCATCACGCAGTATTTTTTCGACACCGACGTCTATCTGCGCTATCGCGACCGCTGTGCGGCACGCGGCATTCGCAACGAAATCGTGCCCGGCATCCTGCCGGTGACGAATTTCGCGCAAGTGCAGAAATTCTCGAAAATGTGCGGCGCATCGGTGCCCGGCTGGCTTGCCGACCTGTTCGACGGCCTCGATCCCGATCCCGAAACGCGCCGCCTTGTCGCCGCAATGGTCGCGGCCGAGCAGTGCCGGCGGCTTCAGGCGCACGGCGTGACCAATTTCCATTTCTACACGCTCAACCGCGCCGATCTCGCCTATTCGATCTGCCATGTGCTGGGCCTGCGCCCGGCCAAGATCGCAGCACCGCTTGCGGCAAAATCGGCTTGAAAGACCCATCCATGACACGCGCGCAAAAAGCCGAGTTGTTCCGCAAAGTCGCGGCCGAACGCATCCTCGTGAAGGACGGGCCTTACGGCTCGATGATCCAGAGCTACAAGCTCGACGAGGCGGGCTACCGCAATGGGCGTATCTACAATCACGACCAGAAGGGTAACAACGACCTGCTCAATCTCACGCGCCCCGAGATCGTGGCCGAGATCTGCAACAAATACATCGACGCCGGTGCCGATCTTCTCGCCACCAACAGCTTCAACTCCAACGCCATCAGTTTGGCCGATTACGGGCTGCAGGCGCAGGCGCGCGAGATCAGCATTGCGGCGGCCCAAGTGATCCGCAAAGCCTGCGATGCGGCGATGGCCAAAAATCCGGACAAGCCGCTCTTCGTGATCGGCGCTTTGGGGCCGACGAACAAGACGCTGTCGATCAGCCCGGACGTCAACAATCCGGGCTACCGCGCGGTGTCGTTCGACGAGATGCGCGACATTTACCGCGAACAGATCGACGGGCTGCTCGACGGCGGGGCGGATTTCATCATGGTCGAAACCGTGTTCGACTCGCTGAACGCCAAGGCCGCCCTCGTGGCGTGTTCGGAAGCGGGCGAAGCGCGCGGCGAAGAGATTCCGGTCATGTGCTCATTCACGCTGACCGACATGGCCGGGCGCAATCTCTCCGGCCAGACGGTCGAAGCGTTCTGGAATTCGGTGCGCCACGCAAAGCCGCTCACCATGGGCATGAATTGCTCGTTCGGGGCGACCGAACTCTATCCTTACGTCGGCGACATCCAGGGGCGCGCGGACACGCTGATCTGCGTCTATCCCAATGCGGGTTTGCCCAACGACATGGGCGCCTACGACGAGCCGCCGGAAATGACCGGCCAACTCGTGGGCGTGTGGGCGCGCAATGGCTGGATCAACGTGGTTGGCGGCTGCTGTGGTACGACACCCGGCCATATCGCGGCGATCGCCAAGTCGGTGGCGGGCGTGCCGCCGCGCAAGATCCCAAAACTCGGCGCGCGGCTGCGGCTTGCGGGCATGGAAGCGGTGAGTTTCTGACATGAGCGAACCCAGCAACGCGAGCGCCAGCGCTACCTTCGTCAATATCGGCGAGCGCACCAACGTCACCGGCTCGGCGGCGTTCAAGAAACTCATTCTGGGCGGCGATTACACCGCCGCCGTCGAAGTGGCACGCCAGCAGGTCGAAGCGGGCGCGCAGATCATCGACGTCAACATGGACGAAGGCCTGCTCGACGCCGAAAAGGCGATGGACACCTTCCTGAAGCTGATCGCGGCCGAGCCGGACATCACGCGCGTACCCGTGATGATCGACAGCTCGAAATGGTCGGTCATCGAAGCGGGCCTCAAATGCGTGGCCGGCAAGCCCATCGTCAATTCGATTTCGATGAAGGAAGGCGAAGCGCCGTTCATCGAACACGCGCGCAAAGTTCGCCGCTACGGCGCTGCCGTCGTCGTGATGGCGTTCGACGAAAAGGGCCAAGCCGACACGGCCGACCGCAAGGTCGAGATCTGCAAGCGCGCCTACCGCATCCTCGTCGACCAAGTGGGATTCCCGGCTGAAGACATCATCTTCGATCCGAACATCTTCGCGGTCGCGACGGGCATCGAAGAGCACAACAATTACGGCGTGGATTTCATCGAGGCCACGCGCCGCATCAAGCAAGAATGCCCGCACGCCAAAATCTCGGGCGGCGTTTCGAACCTGTCTTTCTCGTTCCGCGGCAACGAAGCGGTGCGCCGCGCGATGCATTCGGTGTTTCTCTACCATGCCATCAAGGCCGGCATGGATATGGGCATCGTCAATGCGGGCCAGCTCGACGTGTACGACACGATCGCCCCCGAGCTTCGCGACGCGTGCGAGGACGTGATCCTCAATCGCCGACCCGACAGCACCGAACGGCTGCTCGAACTTGCGCCGAAATACAAAAAATCGGGAGCCGACGCACCCGACGCGGCGGAGCTCGAATGGCGCAGCTGGCCGGTCAAGAAGCGGCTCGAGCACGCGCTCGTCAAAGGCATGGACCAATATGTGGTCGAAGACGCCGAGGAAGCGCGCCAACAGGCGGGCCGCCCCATTGAGGTCATCGAAGGCCCGCTGATGGACGGCATGAACGTGGTCGGCGATTTGTTCGGGGCGGGCAAGATGTTCCTGCCGCAGGTCGTCAAATCCGCGCGCGTGATGAAAAAGGCGGTCGCCCATCTCATCCCCTATATCGAGGCCGAGAAGACCGCCGATTCCAAGCCCAAGGGCAAGATCGTCATGGCGACGGTCAAAGGCGACGTGCACGATATCGGCAAGAACATCGTGGGCGTCGTTCTTCAGTGCAACAATTTCGACGTCGTCGATCTCGGCGTGATGGTGCCCGTGCAGGAGATCCTGCGGGTGGCGGCCGAAACCAAGGCAGATATCGTCGGCCTCTCCGGCCTCATCACGCCCTCGCTCGACGAGATGGTGACGGTCGCCGAAGAGATGAAGCGTGCCGGCATGAAGATCCCGCTGCTGATTGGCGGCGCCACGACCTCCAAGACGCATACGGCCTTGCGCATCGCCCCGCGCTACGACGGGCCGACCGTGCATGTGCTCGACGCCTCGCGCGCGGTGAGCGTGTGCTCGTCACTGCTGTCGGACACGCAAGCCGATGCGTTCAACGCCGACGTGCGCGCCGAGTACGAAAAAATCCGCATCGAGCGCGCGGGCGGCCAAAAAGAATCGCTCGTCTCGCTCGTCGAAGCGCGCGCCAACGCGCCCAAGCTCGATTGGTTCGACTACGTGCCGCCCGAGCCCAAGCTGCACGGCACCAAGACCTTCGCCGACTATCCGCTGGCCGAGCTTGTGCCCTATATCGACTGGACGCCGTTCTTCCGCGCTTGGGAATTGCAGGGCACCTATCCCGCCATTCTCGACGACAAGGTCGTGGGCGAAAGTGCGCGCAATCTGTTCGCCGACGCACAAAAAATGCTGAAGCGCCTTGTCGACGAAAAATGGCTCGTGGCCAAGGGCGTGTTCGGGCTGTGGCCGTGCCGGCGCATCGGCGACGACGTCGCGGTCTACGAGGACGACAAGCGCAGCAACGAAATCGGCCGCTTCCATTTCCTGCGCCAGCAAATCGCCAAGCGCGGCGGACGCGCCAACGACTGCTTGGCTGATTTCATTTCGAGCGAGGCCGATTACATCGGCGGCTTCGCCGTGACGGCGGGCCACGACATCGAAGCGCATCTGGCCCGTTTCAAGGCGCAGCACGACGACTATTCGGACATTCTGCTCAAAGCCCTTGCCGACCGCTTGGCCGAAGCTTTCGCCGAATGCCTGCATGCGCGCGTGCGCCGGGAATTCTGGGGCTATGCGGCCGACGAGACGCTTTCGAACGAAGATCTCGTGGCCGAAAGATATCGCGGCATCCGTCCGGCGCCGGGCTATCCCGCATGCCCCGACCACAGCGAGAAGGTCGAACTTTTCCGTCTGCTCGACGCGCATCATCAAACGCGCATCAGCCTCACCGAAAACTTCGCGATGCTGCCCACGGCCGCCGTGTCGGGTTTCTATTTCTCGCACCCGAAGGCGGCGTATTTCGGCGTGGCGCGCATCGGCAAAGACCAGGTCGCCGAATACGCGCATCGCCGTGGTGTTTCGCTCGAACAGGCCGAAAAATGGCTGCGGCCGAATTTGGGCTACGAGACGTAAGGGCTGCGCGCGCCTAGCGCAAAGCCCGCCGGTAGATGGGCCCCAGCAGGGCCGGCGTCATGTAGATCGGGAACTGCATGCAGGTGAAATAGAGGAAGAGGTCGCTGTCGCTGCCAACGCCGATCGCCCCCACCACCAAGGCGAAATTGCGGTTGCCTGCACCCAAGCACGCGGTCAGCGTTTCGGTGCGCTTGAGGCCGAGCGGTTTTTCGAAGGGCAGCATCAAGGCTGCCGCCAAAGCCTGAAGGCCGAAATTGGCCGCAAATGCGGCGACCATATAAAGTGCGACCTTGCCGGGCTCGGCCCAAATCGCCTCGGCAAATCCGTCGACGGCCCCGAACGCGAAGACGACGAGCAGCAGAACGCCGATCCCGCCGATGGCATTGTCCCAGCGCTGCAGGCGCACGGGGCCCGCGATTTTGCGCACGATCCAGGCGGCCGCAAAGGCCCCGCCGACGAGGGCGGCGAGCCGCAGCAGCAGGTCGCTCGCACTGATGCCGACTTCCAGCTGCAGCAATGCCGCCGCGAGCGGGGGCAAGGTGAAGGGTACAGCAAGGCTGGTGCCGACGAGCAGCACGAGCGCCCAGCGCGAATCGAGCCCGAGCATGCGCGCATAGGCCGTCATCGACACGAGGATGGGTGCTGTGGCGAAAATCCCGATCGAAAGCGCGAGCGGGGCGGGCAGCAGCCATGCCGCCAGCGGGACGGCCGCGAGCGGGACCCCCACCATCAGCAGCACCACGAGGATCGCCAGTTTCACAGGTTCGCGCAGCGGCTCGGCCAGCGTGCGCCAATCCATGCGCAGAATGGCCGTGGCAAGCAGGATCGTCACGGCCGGCAGCAGATAGGGGCGTGCGGCGGCGGCAAGATCGGGCAGCACCATCCCTGCGAACAGGCACAAAGCAAGGATGGTCGAGGCGCGGGAATTGACCCAGCTCAGCATTTGGTTCGGCGTCATGGAAATTCTTTAGCATGGTTTTGCGGGCTCTTGCCCAATCGCCAAGGTCGGGCGCATTCTCGCTTCCATGGATACGAAAAACACTGCCTTCGCCGCCCCGTACGACCGCCATGCCGAAGCGATCCGCCCCGAATGGATCGACTACAACGGCCACATGAACGTCGCCTTCTACGTGCTCGTGTTCGACAACGCGACCGACGCGCTGTTCGAGGCGATGGATTTCGGGGCTGCCTGGCGCAAGCGCAGCGGACGCAGCTTCTTCGCCGTCGAAGCGCATGTGCGGTATCTGGCTGAACTCACGCTTGGCGACGAGGTGCGTGTGGCGACGCAGATCCTCGGCGCGGGCGACAAGCGGCTGCATTATTTCCACACGCTGCGCCACAAGACGACCGGCACGCTTGCTGCAACCATGGAAATGCTGTCGCTGCATGTCGATCTCGGCATGCGCCGCGCCATACCGTTTGCCGACGACGATCGCGCGCGCATCGCGGGCTTCGCCGCGTCCCATGCGGCTTTGCCGATCCCCGAAGGGGCCGGGCGGGCGGTCGGCTTGCGCAAAGCCGACGCGCAGCGTTAGTGTCCCCGCTTTCGGGGGGCCTTGACGATGCAGCGAAAAATCAAATCTCTGGCGCTGGCAGCACTCGTGGCGGCCGCACTGGCCGCCTGTTCCATCGACGACGTTAAAAATGCCGGACAGGCCAGCGTGCGCAGTTGGTGCCGCAACGCGCCGCAGATCTGCACCGATCACGACGAAAAGAAGTACTGAGGCGCGGTCGGCTTGCGCAAGGCGTCCGAACCGCGCTAGGTTCAACGAATATTTCGAGCCGGGGGGATTCGCCGATGATCCAGCAGACCGTTTACGTCCAGCCCGCCGTCCGGGCCAAGGCCGCCTCGGCCGCCGCTTTGGCGCTGCTGTTCGGCATCTTCGTGCTGGCAGGCGTCGGTTTCGCCGGCGCTTCCGTCATCCACAATGCGGCGCACGATTCGCGCCACAGCTTCGCTTTCCCCTGCCACTGAGGCCGGTCCGATGATCGCGCGCCTGTTCTGGGTTGCCCTGGTCGCCGGGGCGATCGCCGGGCTCGTCGCCGCTGCTTTGCAGGCCGTCGGCGTGTGGCCGCTGATCGCGATCGCCGAAACTTTCGAAGTCGTCGGGGCGATGCCGGCTGCGGATATGCACGGGCATGACCATGCCCATGATTGGTCGCCCGAAGGGGTCTCGCGCATCGGCCTGTCGGTGCTGTTCGACGTTTTGGCCGGGGTCGGTTTTGCGCTGCTGGCCAACGCCGCCTTGCTGCTGGCGCGCTCGGTACGCGGCGTCGCACTCGATTGGCGTTTGGGCTTGGGCCTCGGGGCCGCCGGGTTTGCGGCTTTCTCGCTGGCCCCCGCTTTGGGGCTTGCCCCTGCTTTGCCGGGCATGGCCGAAGGCGACCTCCTCGCACGCCAAACCTGGTGGATTGGCACGGCCGTGGCGACGTTGCTCGGCGTGGCACTAATGGCGCTTTCGCGCGGCGGCTGGCTGTGGGCGTTGGGTCTGCTCGCACTCGTGCTGCCGCACGCGGTGGGCGCACCCGGCGAGGCGACGGGCCTTGTCGCCTTGATGGGCCAAAGCGGGCCGTTGGGCGAAGACGGGATGACGGCCGAATTGGCGCAGCGTTTTGCGTTGGCGTCGCTTGCGGCGGCCGCCGTGTTCTGGGCGGTACTCGGGATCGCCTCGGCGAAACTCCAGCGCCGCTATCTCGACATCGCCTGAAGGCTGGAGTCCTGAAGGTTAGAGCGTGGTGCGCAGCTTCAAATGGTTGCGCCGATCGACCGACGGCACATTCATGCGCCGAACTGCGCCGTCCTGCACGAGTTCGAATTCCAGCACAGTGCCCGCCGGGCCTTGCGCCCATAAAGCGCGGTAGAATTCTTCGAGCGTCGCCGGCCGCGCGTTTTTGACGGCGGCCACAACGTCGCCGCGCTTGATGCCGGCCGCTTCGGCTGGGCCTTGCGGCGTCACGCGCAGCACCACAAGCCGCCCGCCGCCCAATTCGCCCAAGGTCATGCCGAGCCACGGGCGCACCGGCGCCGTCGATTGGCCCGACACGATGAGGTCGGCCAGCAAAGGCGGCAGTAGATCGATCGGGATGAACACATTGCCCGGAATCGGATCGGGCGTGCCGCTGGCATTGTTGACCACGAGCGAGCCCACGCCGACCAAGCGCCCGTCGGCGTCCACGAGGGCGGCCCCGCTCCAAGCCGGATGCGGCGGGGCGGTCCAGATCGCCTCGTCCAAGAGATACTCCCAATTGCCTGCAAACGCGCGCCGCGACACGACGGCGGCCGGGGCGGCCGAAGCGCGCCCGCCATAGGCGAGGATGGCGACCGGATCGCGGTCGCTCACGTCGCGCGAGCGGCCCAGCGCCAAGGGTTTCAGCCCGCGGGGGCTCTCCGCCATGCGCAAGAGGCCAAGCCCGCTATCCTGGTCGTATCCGACGATCGTTGCGGGCACAGCGCGCCCGTCGGGCAGATGCACCTCGCCGCCCGAAGCTTCGACCATCAGGTAGCCGGCGGTCACCAGGAGCCCGCTGGCGTCGATCAAAATCGCCGAACCTTCGCGCTCGCGGCCGAGCGTCTGGGCCGTGCGCGCTTCGGCCGGCACGAAAGTCTTGAGACGGAAGACGGCACCCAGCGCGTCTTCGAGCGTTTGGGCCTGAGCCGCCCAAGGCAACGCTGCGAGCGAAAAAACACCAAGTGCGAGTGCCAAGACGAAACGTGCAACACGCATGGCCGTCTCCTTTGTGTCGGGGGTCGGATAACGCCGCCGCCTTGGCAAGCATTCTCCATGCCACGGCCGGTTTCGCCAAGGGGGTTCGTGCTATATACCCCGACGATGGATTCCCACCCCGAATCGCTCCCGGCTTCGCCCCCCGCATCGGCCGGGGAACCGGCCTATCTGCGCGCCCTCAATCCGCAGCAGCGCGAGGCCGTGGTCTCGACCGAAGGGCCGCTCCTGGTGCTTGCGGGTGCGGGCACCGGCAAAACGCGCGTGCTGATCACGCGCGTGGTGCATCTGCTCGTGCAGCGCAAGGCGTTCGCGAACCAGATCATGGCCGTGACCTTCACGAACAAGGCCGCGGCCGAGATGCGCGCGCGCATCGGTGCGCTCGTCGGCGATTCGGCAAGTGCGATGTGGCTCGGCACGTTCCACGCGCTTGCCGCCCGCATCCTGCGCCGCCATGCCGAGCTTGTCGGCCTCAAGCCCAATTTCACGATCCTCGACCAGGACGACCAGATTCGGCTCATCAAGCAATTGCTGCAGGCCGAAAACATCGACGACAAAAAATGGCCGCCGCGCCTCGTGCATGCGGCGATCGAGCGCTGGAAGGATCGCGGCCTTGCCCCCGACAAATTGGGGGCCGAGGCCAATGCCGACGCGGTCGTCGATCTTGCGGGCGGCCGCTTGGCCGAGCTTTACGCGATGTACCAGCGCCGTCTCCTCACGCTCAATGCGTGCGATTTTGGCGATCTGCTTTTGCACAATTTGACTTTGTTCCAGCAGCAGCCGGAGATCCTGGCCGAATACCACAAGCGCCTGCGCTATCTGCTCGTCGACGAATATCAGGACACGAACGTGGCGCAGTATTTGTGGCTCCGCATTCTGGCCCAAGGCTCGCGCAATCTCGCCTGCGTGGGCGACGACGACCAGTCGATCTACGGCTGGCGCGGTGCTGAAATCGGCAACATCCTGCGCTTCGAACAGGATTTTCCGGGCGCCAAGATCGTGCGGCTCGAGCAGAATTACCGCTCGAGCGAACATATCCTGGCGGCTGCCTCTGGCCTCATCGCGCACAACCGCGCGCGGCTCGGCAAAACCCTGTGGACGGCGGCGGCCGGCGGCGAGCTTGTCTCGGTGCGGCCTGTGTGGGACGGCGAGCAGGAAGCGCGTTTCGTGGCCGACGAGATCGAAGCCCTGCAGCGCGCGGGCGAAAAGCTCGGCGACATGGCTGTCCTGGTGCGTGCCGGCTTTCAGACGCGCGAATTCGAGGAGCGCTTCATCACGCTCGGCATCCCGTATCGCGTGGTCGGCGGCCCGCGCTTCTACGAGCGCGAAGAAATCCGCGACGCGATCGCGTATTTGCGCGTGATCGTGCAGCCCGACGACGATCTTGCCTTCGAGCGCATCGTCAACAAGCCGCGCCGCGGCATTGGCGACGCGACGGTGCAAACACTGCAGCGCTTGGCGCGCGCGCGTTCCATGCCGCTCTTGGCGGCAGCCGAAATGCTGGTCGGCACGGACGAGCTCAAGCCTGCCGCGCGCAACGCGATCCGCCGCCTGGTCGAGGATTTCGCGCGTTGGCGCGCCCAGGCGCCGCGCGCCAACCATGCCGAACTTGCCGCGACCGTGCTCGACGAAAGCGGCTATACGCGCATGTGGCAGGAAGACAAATCGCCCGAAGCGCCCGGCAAGCTCGAGAATCTCAAAGAACTCGTCGCCGCCCTCGAAGAGTTCGACGATCTCGGCGCGTTTCTCGAGCACGTGTCGCTCGTCATGGAAAACGCCGAAGCCGCTCCCGGCGACATGGCGAGCCTGATGACGCTGCATGCCGCCAAGGGCCTCGAATTCGGCGCCGTCTTCTTGCCGGGTTGGGAGGAGGGGCTGTTCCCGCATCCGCGCGCCCTCGACGAAAAGGGCGAGGCGGGGCTCGAGGAAGAGCGCCGCTTGGCGCATGTCGGCCTAACGCGCGCGCGCCGCCGCGCCTATGTGAGTTTCGCCGCCAACCGGCGCATCCACGGCATGTGGCAATCGAGCGTGCCGTCGCGCTTCGTGGCCGAATTGCCGCCCGAGCGGCTGTTGGTGGCAAGCGAGCCGGGCCTGTGGGGCGACGGGCCGCAATTCGCGGGGCAGGCGCTGGGGCAAGCCGCCGGCGAATTGGCCGAACCTGTGCGCCGCTTTTCCCACGGCAACCGGTGCGCGCCCGTGATCGACGGGCGTGCGACGACGAGCGACACGCGCCGCCATGGTGGCCTTGCCGCAGGCATGCGCGTGTTTCACCAGAAATTCGGCTACGGCCAGGTGCTGGCGGCCGAAAGCGGCAAGCTCGAAGTCGAGTTCGAGCATGGGGGCTTGAAGCACGTGATGGAAAATTTCGTGGAGAAAGCATGAGCACGATCTGGCGCCTGGCGTTTCCCGCCGATGCGATTTCGCAAGCGGCCTATGTGCAGGCGATCGAGGAAGAGGCGGGGGCGCTGACAGCGTTCGAAACCGTGCCCAACGGGCCGTGGCTCGTGGAAGCGTTTTTCGACGCAAAGCCCGATCTCGGGCGCTTGGCGCCGCTGATCTTCAAGGCTGCCAAGGATCTCGGCCGCAGCGTGCCTTCGCTCGCTGTCGAAGAATTGCCCGAGCGCGACTGGCTTGCCGAAAACCGCGCGTCTTTCCCGCCGCTCGAAATCGCGCGCTTCTACGTCTACGGCAGCCACGTGCAGCGCCCGGTTCCGGCGGGGGCGTGGCCCGTGGCGCTCGACGCGTCGATCGCGTTCGGCTCGGGCGAACACGCCACAACCAAGGGCTGCTTGCGCGTGATTTCCGACCTTGCCAAGCGCCGGGGGGCCAAGCGCAAAAAAATCCACCGCGTGCTCGATCTCGGCTGCGGCTCGGGCATCCTGTCGATCGGTGCGGCGCGCGCCTGGCCCGCGCGCGTGCTCGCAAGCGACATCGACCCGGACTCGGCCGATCTGGCGCGCGAAAACGTGCGGCGCAACGGCCTCGCCGCGCGTATCGAAGTACGCGCCTCGGCCGGGTTCGCGAAGCTCGGGCGCACGCAAGCGCGGTACGATCTGGTGCTCGCGAACATTCTGGCACGCCCGCTCACGCAGCTTGCAGCCCGCCTTGCGGGCGCCGTCGCACCCGGGGGTACGCTCGTTCTGTCAGGCCTGCTCGCTGAGCAGGATACCTGGATTCGCGCGGTTTACCGCCTGCACGGCATGGTTTTCTGCGGCCGAATAGCGCAGCAAGGCTGGCATACATTGCGCTTTACGAAGCGCTAAACCCTTCGCCGCAATGGAAAAGCGCGCCCGACACGCGTGACTATTTACCATTCTGCAACTGGAAAATTATGTTGAACCGCGCTGATGGTATCGGCATATTGCCGTATCCCCGCTGTAGATTGCGGGAGTCTATAATTAGCAGTTCAGGCATGTAAAATTTGGCCTGCCAGAAGAAAAGGGAACCGGGATGAGCGACGCAGTTTACGGCCAAAAGGCCGCCCCCATGACGGCCGAGGAACGCAAGGTCATCCTTGCCTCGTCGCTGGGCACCATTTTCGAATGGTACGATTTCTACCTTTACGGATCGCTGGCCGCCCTCATCGGCGCGCAGTTTTTCAGCGCCTTCCCCGAAGCGCAGCGCAACATCTTTGCGTTGTTGGCCTTCGCGGCGGGCTTCCTCGTGCGGCCCTTCGGCGCGCTCGTGTTCGGCCGCCTCGGCGACATGGTCGGCCGCAAATACACCTTCCTCGTCACGATCGTGATCATGGGTGCCTCGACGTTCCTCGTCGGCGTGCTGCCCAACTACGCCACGATCGGCGTTGCGGCCCCGATCATCCTGATCGCGCTGCGCATGCTCCAGGGCCTGGCACTCGGCGGCGAATACGGCGGTGCGGCCGTGTATGTGGCCGAGCACGCCCCGCACGGTCGTCGCGGCTATTTCACCAGCTTCATCCAGACCACGGCCACGATCGGCCTGCTCCTGTCGCTGCTCGTGATTCTGTCGATCCGCCTCTATCTCGGCGAAAAGGACTTCGCCGACTATGGCTGGCGCATTCCGTTCCTCGTGTCGGTCTTCCTGCTCGCGATCTCGGTCTGGATCCGTCTGCAGATGAACGAAAGCCCGGCCTTCAAGAAGATGAAGGAAGAGGGTACCCATTCGAAGGCCCCGCTGTCGGAAGCCTTCGGCCAGTGGAAGAACGCCAAGATCGCACTGCTCGCTCTGCTTGGCCTCACGGCGGGCCAGGCGGTGGTGTGGTACACGGGCCAGTTCTACGCGCTGTTCTTCCTGCAATCGATCCTCAAGGTCGACCTGCTCACGGCCAACGTGCTGATCGCCTGGTCGCTCATCCTGGGTACGGGCGGCTTCATCGTGTTCGGTTCGCTCTCGGACAAGATCGGCCGCAAGCCGATCATCCTGGCGGGCTGCGTCATTGCGGCGGTCACGTACTTCCCGCTGTTCAAGGCGCTCACCGCCAATGCGGACCCGACGCTCTACAAGGCGCAGACGGAATCGCCCGTGGTGGTGAAGGCGGATCCGGCGGATTGCTCGTTCCAGTTCAATCCGACGGGTACGGCCAAATTCACGAGCTCGTGCGACATCGCCAAGGCCTTCCTCGCCCGCAACGCCGTGTCCTACACGACGGAAGCGGCACCGGCGGGTTCCACGACGACGATCAATATCGGCTCGGTCTCGATCGAATCGTTCGACGTGGAGAAGGCGGGGGCGGAAGCCGCCGCCAAGACGGCAGCCTTCAACCGTGCGGCCGGTGCGGCCATCACGGCGGCGGGCTATCCGGCTGCCAACGACCCCAACCGCGTCCGCGTTTCGGGCTTCTTCGACATCTTCCGCGCCCAGCCTTTCACCATCATCATGATCCTGACCGTTCTGGTCATCTACGTGACGATGGTGTACGGGCCGATCGCGGCAGCACTCGTGGAGCTGTTCCCGACGCGCATCCGCTACACCTCGATGTCGCTGCCCTACCATATCGGCAACGGCTGGTTCGGCGGTCTCCTGCCGGCCACGTCCTTCGCGATGGTGGCGCAGACGGGCGACATCTATTACGGCCTCTGGTATCCGATCGTGGTGGCGCTGGGCACCGCCGTGATCGGCTTCCTGTTCGTGCCCGAAACCAAGGACCGCGATATCTTCACCTACGACGGCGAAAAGTAAGGCCGTCGAAGGCAAAAGATAACGCCGGTCCTTTGGTCCGGTCCTAACCAAGAGCCCAACCAAGAGAAGGCCCTGCCGACGATTTCGGCAGGGCCTTTTTCGTGGCCGTTCAGACGGCCTGCAGCTGCTTCATCATGAGGCTGCTGAAGGCGTCGCTGCCGCTCGCTGCGCTTGCACCGCTGTCGAAGAAGCGCGGGAAGGGCGGCGCTTCCGAGCTGCGGCCGGTCTTGGTCTGCGCCTCTTCCTGCGCCGACAATAGGCTCGTCTTGAACTGCGACTGCATCTGCTCGGCCGCCGATGTGAGCTCGGCTTTCGAAAGCTTGCCGTCCTTGTCGCTGTCGGCCTTCTCGAACAGCTGCGACAGGTCCGGCGGGCCGCCGGCCGACCCGCTGCTCTGGACCGACAGCATCATCGACTGCATCTGCGCCGACATCTTCTTGTCGAACGCCGTCGATTCGTCCTTCGAGATCTTGCCGTTGCCGTCGCTGTCGATCTTGGCAAACATCTCGTCGGTTTTTTTGCTGTCGGCCCCCTGCGGCGCGCCCTTGGCGAACTCGGTCTTGTCGATCGAGCCGTCGCTGTTGGCGTCCGCCTTGCTGAACATCTTCTCGCGCATCTGCGCCATTTGGGCTGCCGACGGCATGCCGCCGAAACCCGTACTCGAAATGGAACTGCCCATTTTCCGCTCCTGTGATTTTGCCGACCGGCACAATGCCGAACGTGCGGACAGGGGCATTTCACGCGCCATGCCTCGTAACGTCGTGTTGCGGTGCGGCGCTTTCGTCGGTTTGCGCGGCTACGCCGCAATGTTTCGTTACGCGTGAAACAATCCGATCGGCTGCCCTTGCCGGGGCGTTTTCGCACCCGGCGATTTCTGCCGGGTGCAGCCGTTACATTTCGTTACATGCGGCGACACTTCGTGTTTTGCGTGCGGCGATGCGCTGCACGATGCTCGGCCCCAGCGACCACACGCCGCATAGCAGCCTTGATCCCGAACGCGTCCCAATCCGCTACCGAGGCTGCCGCTAGGCGCGTTAAAATGCCCGCAGCCATACGCACCGGACAAAATGCAGACACGCAAATCCCACATCCTCATCGTCGACGACGATGCCGACATTCGCAGGCTCACGAGCCAGCTTCTGGGCGACAGCGGCTTTCGCGTGACGGCCGTGGCCGACGGGGCGGCCATGCAGCGCCTGCTTGCGACCGAGAGCTTCGATCTGGCCGTGCTCGACGTGATGCTGCCCGGCGAAGACGGGTTTGCTTTGTGCCGCAAGCTGCGCGCCGTTTCAAAAATGCCGATCGTGATGCTGACGGCGCGCGCCGACGAAACCGACCGCGTTGTGGGCCTCGAGCTCGGGGCGGACGACTATGTCTTGAAACCGTTCAGCCCGCGCGAGCTTGTGGCGCGCGTGCGGGCACACCTGCGCCGCACCAACGAATTGCTGCCGGCAAGCCCGAAGCCGCGCGTGAAGTCGTTGCGCTTCGACGGCTGGACGATCGACCCGATCCGGCGCGAGCTGCGCAACGCCGAGGGCACGCTCGTGAGTCTCACCGGCACCGAGTTCGATCTGCTGACCGCTTTGGCCGAGCGCGCGCAGCGCGTGCTGTCACGCGACCAACTGCTCGATCTCGTGCGCGGCCGCACGGCCCACCCGTTCGACCGCAGCATCGACGTGTCGATCAGCCGCCTGCGCCGCAAGATCGAACCCTTCCCCGACGAGCCGCGCTTCATCCGCACGGTGCGCAACGGCGGCTACGTGTTCGCAACCGAGGTCGTTCCGACCGAAGAAGCGCCATGATCAAACGCCTGTGGCCGAGCCGCTTGGGGCCGCAGATGGCGCTGCTCGCGGTGTGCATGCTGATGGCCGTGCAAATCGGTTCGGTCGGCCTGTTGGCGCTCCAGGCGCGGCCAACGGTCCAGACCTTCGACTCCGACTGGCTCGCCGAGAGGCTGGCAGCGCTCGCCGACGGCGCAATGGCGCTGCCGCGCGCCGAGCGTGCCGCGTGGCTTGCGCGGCAGAACGAAGCGCGCTGGTTCGTTTTCGAGACCGACGGCGCGCCGATGCTGGTCACCTCGCAGGCCGACGATGCCGAATCCGCCTATCTGACGGCAGCGCTCGCCGGGCACTCGAAGCGCGCGTGGAAGCAAATCGAACTCGCGGTCGGCCCGCCGCGCACTTTTCGCGCTTTCGGGCCGCCGGCCTTCGAACGCGTTCCGCCGCTCGCGAGCCGGACGGAGCCGGTGTCGGTGACGGTCACGTTTTTCGTCGCCACCTTCGTCGATGCGGGCGGCGACGCGCTCGTGGTGCGGCCCACCCTGCCCGGCGGAAGGTCGTATGCGGCCCTCAAAGTCCTCGCCGGGTGGCTTCTGATGCTGCTGGGCGTGGCCTCGTTCGTCGCGTGGTGGGCGATCGCGCGCATCGCGGCCCCGTTGGGGCTGCTGGCGCGCGCGGCCGAGCGCTTCGGGCGCGGGATCGCCGACGAGGCGCTGCCGCGCCGGGGCGCCCGCGAGATCCGCGTAATCGCCGACAGTTTCGCCGAGATGCGCCGGCGCGTGGCCCGCTTCGTGGGCGACCGCACGACGATGATCGCGGCGATCAGCCACGATCTGCGCACGCCGCTCACGCGCATGCGCCTGCGCGTCGAGCGCGTCGAAGATCCGGATTTGCGCGCGGCCTTGAGCCGCGACATCGACGCCCTCGAAGCGATCGCGCGCGAGACGCTCGAATTCGCGCGCATCGACGACGCGCCCGGCCCGTCCGACCGCATCGATCTCGCTTCGCTGCTGCAAACACTCGCCGACGAGCGCGCCGACATGGACCAGGATGTGCGCTGCGCACCGCACGCACCGCTTGTCGTCGCGGCACGCGCCGACGCGTTGCGCCGTGCCGTCGGCAATCTCGTCGACAATGCGATCGCCTATGGCGGGCGTGCGCGCATCTCGGTCGTCGATCTGCTCGATTCCGTGCGTATCGACATCGACGACGACGGGCCGGGGATCCCCGAACACCGCCTCGAAGACGTTTTCCGACCCTTCATGCGGCTGGAAGACAGCCGCAATCGCACGACTGGCGGCACGGGGCTGGGGCTCGCGATCGCCCGCAATCTCGCGCGCGCGCAAGGCGGCGACGTGACGCTTGCCAATCGCACGAGCCCCGACGCCGCGCGCCTTGACGGCACAGGCGGGGGCTTGCGCGCCAGCCTCACGCTGCCGAAGGGGTTCTGAGCACCGCGGCTCGGGCATCGAATGGCAACGCTTGCGTATCGGGTTGCTATGGGGGCGGCAGCGGCCTATGTTGAAGACGGACGGGGCTGCGGGGTGCGTTAGGCATGCGTATTCCCCGGGGCGATACACACTCCTAGGGGACTGTTCCTTCCGAAACCGTGGTTTCGGAATATGGTTCCCACCTGCTTATAGCGGGCCACGGAGGAAACCAACGCCGACGGCCGCTGTGGCTCCGTCCACTCTTTCATTTTCGCAATTCAGGCCTCTTCGCAATTCAGGCTTGCCGGGATCGGAAACCCTCTGTGAGCGCCCGCCCGCCGCCGCTTGATCAAAGCCCCGAGAAAGCCGCATTGCGCGACCACATGCGCAAGCTGCGCGCGGGCGTGCACGCGCTCGAGGCTGCGAGTGCCGCGCGCGCCGTGCGCGACCGCTTCTTGGCGCAGATCGAGGTGCCGCAGAATGCCGTCGTGGCCGCCTATTCTGCCTTTGGCGACGAGATCAATCCGTTGCCGCTGCTTGAAGCATTGGCGGCCAAGGGTGTGGCGCTGGCGTTGCCGGTCGTCGAAGCCAAAGCCGCACCGCTCGTGTTCCGCGCGTGGATGCCGGGTGCTCCGCTCGTGCCGCATCGCTTCGGCATGGCCGAGCCGTCGCGCGATGCGCCTGCCGTCGTGCCCGACATCGTCGTGGCACCCCTCTTGGCATTCGACCGCCAGGGCTATCGTTTGGGCTACGGGGGCGGCTATTACGACCGCACGCTCGCGGGATTGCGCAAACGCGGGCGCGTGCTGGCGGTGGGAATCGGCTATGCAATGCAGGAAACGCCGAACGTGCCGCGCGCACCGCACGACGTGCCGCTCGACTGGATTGTGACCGAGCGCGCTGCCTTCGCACCGCTTGCGGCCGATGCGCGCGCCGACCATTGGCTGAGTTGGAAAGGCTTTTGAGGACGACATGATACGCGTGCTGTTTTTGGGAGACATTGTCGGCCGCTCGGGCCGCGAGGCCGCCGCTCGCTACGTGCCGGCCTTGCGCAAGCAGCTCGATCTCGATTTTGTGGTCGCCAATGCCGAGAACGCCGCCGGCGGTTTCGGCATCACCGACAAGATCGCGGCCGAGCTTTACGCGACCGGTGTCGATTGCATCACCACCGGCAACCATGTGTGGGACCAGCGCGAATTGATGCTGACGATCGACCGCGATCCGAAACTCCTGCGCCCGATCAATTTCCCCAAAAATACGCCGGGCAAAGGTGTGGGCGTCTATCGCTTGCCCAAGGGCGGGCAGATCGTGGTGATGAACGCGATGGCGCGGCTGTTCATGGACCCGCTCGACGATCCGTTCGCGGCCGTGGATGCCGCCCTCGAGAAGCACAAGCTGGGTGCCAACGGTGTCGCCGCCATCCTCGTCGATCTGCACGGCGAAGCCTCGAGCGAGAAATACGCGTTCGGCCATTTCTGCGACGGGCGCGTGTCGCTCGTGGTGGGTTCGCACAGCCACGTGCCGACGGCCGACGCGCAGATCCTCACGGGCGGGACCGGCTACCAGACCGATGCCGGCATGTGCGGCGACTACGATTCCGTGATCGGCATGAAGAAGGAACCGGCGACGATGCGCTTCGTGCGCAAACTGCCGGGCGAGCGCCTGACACCGGCCGAAGGCGAGGGCACCTTGTGCGCGATCTATGCCGAAATCGCCGACACCGGCCTTGCGACGCGCGTGGCACCCGTGCGCCAGGGCGGCAAGCTGGCGCCTGCGATGCCTTAGCTGCGTCGTGACGGCGTCAGCGTGATGCCGACACGGCTGCCCGCAAGGGCGGCGGCGATCCACAGCCAGCCATGCGGGCTGCCCGATACGACCCCGCCGATAAATGCGCCGATATTGCACCCGCCCGAGATGCGCGCCCCGTAGCCCATCAAAAGGCCACCGACGGCCGCGAGCATCCAGCCGCGCGCATCGGGTTTTTCGAAGTTTGGGCGCGGGCTTGTCCAGCGCGCGGCGGCAAACGCCCCCAGCACGAGGCCGAGATCGAGACGAAAAGTCGTGTCCTGCCAGAGCGGTGCTGCCAGGGCTTCGGCCATCCAGCCTTGCGACCACGCGACAGACCCGCTTGCATCCCAGCCGACCGTTTGGGCGATCTTGGCGCCGCCGAGCGCAAAGGCCGATGTAATGCCCCACGGATGGCCCGCGAGCGGCAGGCACAGGACGCTCAAGCCCGCCAAGGCCAATGCCGCCGTCGCCGGGCGCGCGCTTACGCGTCTGGCGCCGGGCAGTGCAAACCAAATGGCTGCCACAAGTACGAGCTGAAAAAACGCGGCAGGTCCCCAACCCCAGATTTCGCCCAGCGACACCGCGGCAAATGCCGGCAGATCGGACCAGAACGGGGCTGCGAGCGAGCCCGCAAATGCGCCGGCCACAAAGGTCGGCAACACGGCGCGCATGCGCAGACTGCCCGCCCCCAGGGCCGCCAACGTGCCCGAGCCGCAGCCATTGGCCATCTGCATGCCGATGCCGAACACGAAGGCGCCGACGACGACCGCAAGGCCGGCCGGTGCCACGAAGCCGCCGCTATAGCCGCCAGGGCCGAAGGCAAGCGCATGCAGCGCAATGCTGGCGCCCAAAAACACCAATTGCGCGCGAACTCCGTCGGCGTTGCCCGCTTCGAGCAAGCGGCGATAGGGACCGGCAAACCCGATGCGGCCGCCGATCAGGCAGAAGCCGAGCCCGGCCCCGAGCGCCACCAGTGCCAGCGGGGTGATATCCATTTCTCTATTTCATCTCCACGGCGTCGGCGACGATGCGCTCGAAGAGCGCATCGAGCTCGGCGGCCATCGCATCGAGCGCAGCGCTTTTGTAGGGCGCGAACACCGACGCGGGCCGGGGCCAAGCGACGGCAATGCGGCCATCGGCACCCTGCGTCACATAGATGCGCAACGGCGCTTCGATGCCGGCTTCCACGCTCGCCGCCAGCATGCGCCGCGCGAACGCATTGTTGAAAACGAGCAGCACCGCATTGCCGGGAATGGCAATACCCTGGCCCGCCGCCGCGCGCGAGGCGCTCGCGGTCGCGACCAGAAACAACCCGTTGGCTGCCACGGCGGCTTCGAGCCGGGCGATGGTTGTCTCGAAATCGTGCGTCGACGCCGCGCGCACGGTCTCGGCGTGGGCATGGGCGGCGACGCCGACAAAAAGTAGAGCTGCGAGAAAAAGGCGCATGGTTCCCATCGGTTCGTTTCGAGGCTGCGCCAAGATACGCGCAAATCGCAGCGACCGAGAACAAACCGTGACGCCCAGCCAGATTTGGTATAGGTTTTGCCGGAGTTTCCGTATATCTAGCCGATTCGGTTTCGGCGACTTTCGGGATTTATCACCATGGCAGGTCATTCCCAGTTCAAAAACATCATGCACCGCAAAGGCAAGCAGGATGCCAAGCGGGGCAAAATCTTCACCAAAATCATCCGCGAAATCACCATTGCCGCGCGCACGGGCCTGCCCGACCCCGCCGCCAATCCGCGCTTGCGCGCCGCCGTCATTCTCGCGCGCGAAAACAACATGCCGAAGGACACGGTCGACCGCGCCATCAAGCGCGGCTCGGGCGGCGAAGACGGCGTGGTCTACGAAGAAGTGCGCTACGAGGCCTACGGCCCCAATGGGGTCGCACTCATCATCGAAGCGCTGACCGAAAACCGCAACCGCACAGCACCCGACATCCGCACGATCCTCTCCAAAAACGGCGGGGCATTGGGCGAGACAAATTCGGTCGCCTTCAATTTCGCGCGCGTGGGCCAGATCGCGTTCGCACCCGACAAGGCGGCTTCCGACGCCATGTTCGAGGCCGCCCTCGAGGCCGGGGCCGACGACGTCGAAAGCGATGCCGAAGCCCATGTCGTGACGACGAGCGTGGAGAATTTCGGACCTGTGCGTGCGGCTCTCGAAGCCAAATTCGGCGAGCCCAAGCGTGCCGCCCTCGTCTTCAAGCCGAACGTGACCGTACCGCTCGACGAAGAGGGGGCACGCGCCGTGCTCGATCTCATCGAAGCGCTCGAAGACAACGACGACGTGCAGACGGTGACGGCGAATTTCGAAGTCGCCGACGCCGTGCTCGCCAAATTGTCGGCGTGAGATGCCGCAGATGCGGCTCATCGGCATCGATCCGGGTCTGCGCACCACCGGCTGGGGCGTGATCGCGGTCGAGGGCAACCGTTTGAGCCACGTCGCCAACGGACGCGTGCAGAGCGACGGCGACCAGCCGATGGCGCAGCGCCTCGCAAGCCTTTACGACGGCCTCCTTGCCGCGATCGAGCGCTGGCAGCCCGCCGAAGCGGCCGTCGAAGAAACCTTCGTCAATGCCAATCCCGCGTCCGCGCTCAAGCTTGGGCAAGCGCGCGGCATTGCATTGCTGGCGCCCGCACGCTGCGGTCTTCTTGTTGCCGAATACGCGGCCAACGCCGTCAAAAAGGCGGTCGTAGGGGCAGGCCATGCCGACAAGGCGCAGATCCAGATGATGGTGTCTCGCCTGCTGCCGGGCGTGGAATTCGCCGGGCCTGATGCGGCCGACGCACTCGCCATCGCGATCTGTCACGCGCACCACGCCGCCAGCCGCAATGCCTGGGCCAAGGGTACAGTCATGGCCGGTGCTGGCGGGGTAGGTGCGCGATGATCGCCAAGCTCAAAGGCCGCGTAGACGAAATCAACCGCGAGAGCTGCGTGATTGATGTGGGTGGTGTGGGCTATCTCGTGCGCGCTTCTTCGCGCACGCTGGCAGCTTTGCCGGGGGCGGGCGAGGCCTGCACGCTGCTCATCGAAACCAGCATTCGCGAAGACGCGTTCGAATTGTTCGGCTTCACGGCCGCCGAGGAGCGCGATTGCTATCGCCTGCTCACGAGCGTGCAGGGTGTCGGCCCCAAAGCCGCGTTGGCGCTGTTGTCGGCGTTGGCACCCGGCGAAATCGCTGCGGCGATTTTGGCCGACGACAAGGGGACGCTCACGCGTGCCGACGGTGTGGGCCCCAAACTCGCCATGCGCATCGCAAGCGAGCTCAAAGACAAAGTCTCGGCCCTCGGGCTTGCGATCGCGGCTTCGAAAGCCGGCGGTGCCGCCGTCTTGGCCGGTGCGGCCCCTGCAAGCGAAGCCGCGGCCGATGCGGTCTCGGCCCTCGTCAATCTCGGCTACAAGCGCGCCGAAGCGGTCGCGGCCGTCAATAAGGCCGTCAAGAAATTGGGGGCAGGGGCGAGCGTGCAAGCGCTGATCCCGGCGGGCTTGCAGGAACTCGGGCAATGAAAAAGTCGCCCGAGGAACAGCCGCGCGAAGTAAGTCGAGAAAGTCTGCCCGACGACGCGCCCGAACAGAAAATCCGGCCGCTGTCGCTCGACGAGTTCGTCGGCCAGCGCCAGGTGCGCGAAAATCTGCGCGTGTTCGTGGAAGCGGCACGCGGGCGCGGCGAAGCGCTCGACCATGTGCTGCTGCACGGGCCGCCGGGTTTGGGCAAGACGACGCTTGCGCAAATTGTCGCCAAGGAACTGGGCACGGGCTTTCGCGCTACCTCTGGCCCGGTTATCGCGCGCGCAGGCGATCTTGCGGCGTTGCTCACCAACCTGCAGCCGCGCGACGTTCTGTTCATCGACGAAATCCATCGCCTCGCACCCGCGGTCGAAGAAATCCTCTATCCGGCGATGGAGGATTTCCAGCTCGACCTCATCATCGGCGAGGGCCCGGCCGCACGCTCGGTGCGTATCGACCTGCCGCCCTTCACGCTCGTGGGGGCGACGACGCGTGCGGGCCTCGTGACCACGCCCTTGCGCGACCGCTTCGGCATTCCGCTGCGGCTCGTTTTTTATACGCCCGACGAGCTCGAGGCGATCGTCAAACGCGCGGCAGGCGTTCTGGGGTGCAGCCTCGCCCCCGATGGTGCCCGCGAAATCGCCAAACGCTGCCGGGGTACCCCGCGTATCGCGGGCCGCCTGTTGCGCCGCGTGCGCGATTTTGCCGCCGTGGCGGGCTTGAAGACCATCGACCGCGCGGCAGCGGATGCAGCTCTTGCCAAGCTCGAGGTCGACGCGCTCGGCCTCGATGCGATGGACCGGCGCTATATGCGGGGGCTGGCCGAAAATTACGGTGGCGGGCCGGTGGGTGTGGAGACTCTCGCTGCCGCTTTGGCCGAACAGCGCGATACGATCGAAGAAGTGATCGAGCCGTACCTCATGCAAGAAGGGCTGTTGCTGCGCACGCCGCGCGGCCGCGTGCTCGGCGAGAAAGGCTGGCGCCATCTGGGCCTCACGCCGCCGGCGGGTGCCCAAGTGCAGCTCGATTTCGCGAACCCGGCCGCCAGCGACGACGACGAGGCAGCGCCATGACCGCCGCCCATCGCTTCGAGCTCCGCGTCTATTACGAAGACACCGACGCCGCAGGCATCGTTTACTACGCCAACTATCTCAAATTCGCCGAGCGCGCGCGCACCGAGATATTGCGCGCCGCCGGCATTGTGCAGCACGACGTCGCTCGCCGCGACGGTGTTGCGTTCGCGGTCAAGTCGGTCGCGGTCGAGTATGTGGCCCCCGCCAAGCTCGACGACGCGCTTGTCGTCGAAACGACTGTCGTGCAGATGGGCGGGGCATCGGCCACGGCCGACCAGATCGTCCGCCGCGCCGGCGATGGTACCGCTCTTGCAGAAATCCGCGTGCGTCTGGCATGCCTGCGTCTGGCCGACGGTAAGCCTGCGCGTTTCCCGGCCGACGTGCGCGAAGCCCTCGCACGCCACATTATCGTCACGAAAGATTGAGACAAAAGCCAACGTCATTCACGCGAAGGAAGACTGCATTATGGATCGTACCGTCGAAACGACAGCCTTGGCCGGCGGCGGCATGCCGGAATTCACGCCGTGGGCGCTGTTCCTGCATGCCGATCTGGTCGGGCAGTTCGTCATTCTGGTGCTGGTGCTCGCCTCGTTCTGGACTTGGGCGATCGTGATCGACAAGTGGCTGCGCTTGCGCAAGCTGCAGGCGGCGGCCAACCAGTTCGAAGACCAGTTCTGGTCCGGCGGTTCGCTCGAAGATCTCTACGACCGCGTCGGCGCCCAGCCGTCCGATCCGATGACCGCGATGTTCGGAGCCGCAATGCGCGAATGGCGCCGCACGGCCGCCAAGGGGCTCGTCGCGGCGGGCCAGATGCGCGCATCCCTGCAGGCGCGCATCGAGCGCGTGATGGCCGTCACCTTGTCGCGCGAGATGGACCGGCTCGAAAAACAAATGACGTTCCTCGCGTCCGTCGGCTCGACCGCGCCCTTCATCGGGCTGTTCGGCACGGTGTGGGGCATCATGCGCTCGTTCCACGCAATCGGCGTGACCAAGAACACGTCGATCGCTTCGGTCGCACCGGGCCTTGCCGAAGCATTGTTCGCGACCGCCTTGGGCCTCATCGCGGCCATTCCGGCGGTCATCGCCTACAACAAGATTTCGACCGAGCTCAACCGCTATGCCGGGCGGCTCGACACGTTCTCGTCCGAGTTCGGCGCGATCCTGTCGCGCCAGCTCGAAGAAAAGAGCTGAACCATGGCCGGACCCTTGATGCAAGGCGGCAGGCGCGGGACAGGCGGGCGGCGCCAATCGCGCATGGTCGCCGAAATCAACGTCACACCCTTCGTCGACGTGATGCTCGTGTTGCTCGTGATCTTCATGATCACGGCCCCGCTGCTGACCTCGACCGTGCCGGTCGATCTGCCGCAGACGCAAGCCGCACGCGCGGCGGGCCAAGACGAGCCGCTGGTGGTGAGCGTCAATTCGAACGGCAAGGTCTATCTCATGGACACCGAGCTCGAATTGGACGCGCTGGTGGCGCGCTTGCGCGCCATCACCAACAACAACACCGAGGCGCGCATCTTCGTGCGCGGCGACAAGGCCATCAATTACGGCCGCGTGCTCGAAGTGATGGGGGCGGTGGCGGCGGCCGGCTACACGAAGGTGGCACTCGTCGCCGAAGTGCCGCGCGGGGCAACGCCGCCCGCCCGCCGCTGACGGATCGCTTGCGATGATCGCACAAGCCGCTGCCGCATTCGACGAGCCCGCACCCGAGCCATTCGGCATGGGGCGCGGGCTTGCGGCGTCGGCGGCGCTGCATGCGGCGATTTTCGCAATGGCGGTGTTCGGCATCCCCAATCTGCTGACGCGCGAATTGCCGGTCGAAGAACGGCCGCTGGTGTTCGAGGTGCTGCCGATCGCGGCGATCACGAACGCCCCACCGCCGCGCCCGGAACCGCCGCGCCCCGAGCCGCCGAAGGTCGAAGCGCCGCCCGCACCCACACCGACACCGCCGGCCCCCACGCCGCCTGTGCCGCGCCCCACACCGCCGCCGCCACCCCCCCCGCCGCCGCCCGCACCGCCGCCGCCGCCGGCACCGCCTGTTCCGGCCCCACCTGCACCGCCGCCGCCGGTACCCACGCCAGCGCCGCGTCCGGAGCCGGCACCGGCACCCACGCCTGCCCCCGCACCGCCGCCGCCTGTGCCAGCGCCGCCGGCCCCGGCCCCGCGCCCGCCCGCACCGGCAGCGCCGCAAGCGCGCCCGCAGCAGAATTTCGATCTCGACAATGTGCTGCGCGATTTGACGCGCCCGCGCCCGGCACCCGCACAGAGCACGCCAGCCCAAACACCTGCACCCACCCAGCAGCAGGCAGCGGTGCGCGCATCGAACGCGCCCAACAATCCGCTGCTGCCTTTGTCGATGACCGACCAGGACGCGATCCGTCAGCGCGTGTCGCAGTACTGGAACATCGATGCGGGTGCGCGCGGTGTGGAAACGTTCGGGGTCGAGCTGCGCGTGTGGCTCGCGGCCGACGGCACCGTCTCGGACGTGCGCATCGAGCGCACGACCGGCGAAGACAACGCATTCCGCCAAGCTTTTGCCGAGGGGGCACGGCGGGCGGTTTTGCGCGCCTCACCCTTGCCGATGCCCGCCAACAACGCCCAGCAGATGCTGAACGGCAATCTCACGCTCGCTTTCCGCGCGGCCGAAATGCTCGGCCAAAGACGCTGAACCCCGAATCGTTTTAGGCTTTATCGTTTCAAGCTTCCGCTGCAACAGTCTGGAAATCGCCCGATGGCCAAAATCGACCGAATTCTCCCCCCTCTCTCGCGCCGCGCCGTTTTCGGCGGGCTTGCGGCGGCGGCTCTCGCACCGGCCGTTCCGGCGGCCGCCCAAGTGCGAATCGACATCACGCGCGGACGTGTCGATCCCGTCCCCACCGCGATCTCGCCATTCTTCGGCGAAGGGCCGGATGCGGCGACGGGTTCGGAGGTGGCCAAGGTCATTGCCGCCAATCTCGACCGCTCGGGTCTGTTCCGCCCGATCGATCCACGCGCCTATATCCAAACGCCCGCGCAGATGCGCAGTGCGGCCCCGCGCTTTCCCGATTGGCGCGGCATCAATGCCGCGTTGCTTGTGCAAGGCAGCGTCGAGACGCAGCGCGACGGGCGTTTGCGCGTCGAATACCGGCTGTGGGATGTGTTCGCCGAAAGCCAGATGGAGGGCCGCGTCTACACGACTGTGGCGGCCAATTGGCGCCGCATCGCGCACATCGTGTCGGACGCGGTCTACAAGCGCGTGACGGGCGAGGATGGCTATTTCGACACGCGCATCGTCTACGTGTCGGAATCGGGGCCGCAGCAGCGGCGCGTGAAGCGCCTGGCCATCATGGACCAGGACGGCGCCAACCACCGGTTCCTCACCGACGGCCGTGAGCTCGTTCTCACGCCGCGCTTTTCGCCGACGGCGCAGGAGATCACGTATCTTGCCTACGTGCCGCAGCCCAACAATCCCAACATCGTGCGCCCGCGCGTCTATCTCTACAATATCGACACGGGCCAGCGCGAAGTGGTGGGCGACTTCCCGGGCATGACGTTCGCGCCGCGCTTTTCGCCGGACGGCAACCGCGTGGTGATGTCGATGTCGGCCCAGGGCAACACGGACGTCTACACGCTCGATCTGCGCACGCGCCAGCAGGCGCGCATCACGCAGCATCCGTCGATCAACACGTCGCCATCCTATTCGCCGGACGCGCGCCAGATCGTTTTCAACTCCGATCGCGGCGGCACGCAGCAATTGTATACGATGACGGCCGGCGGCGACAACGTGCAGCGCATCAGCTTCGGCACCGGGCGCTATTCCACGCCCGTCTGGTCGCCGCGCGGCGATCTGATCGCCTTCACGAAGCAAACCGAGGGCGAATTCTACATCGGCGTCATGCGCCCCAACGGGCAGGACGAACGGCTGCTCACGCGCGCCTTTTTGGTCGAAGGACCGACCTGGGCGCCGAATGGGCGCGTAGTGATGTATTTTCGCCAGGGTCCCAGCGACGCCCGTGGGGCAGGGGGTGGAGCACGACTTTTCTCAATTGATTTAACGGGTTACAATGAGCGGGAGATCCTCACGCCGGCCGATGGGTCCGACCCCGCCTGGTCGCCGCTACTGCCTTGACAGTGCTTGATTCCCCGTGCTCGCGCTTCTATATTGCACGCGGTTTTGCCGTGACCGGTTCCGAAATCCGAAGCGGGCGATGCTGCACCGCAGCTATGCGCAAACGACCATCGACCTGCGATGGTTTTTGCGATAGACGCGAGACACGCAACGCTCGAAGCGCCACAAGGGTCCGTTGTCGGCATCGATGATTGCCACCGTCGGGACGGTTTCCGCTCCGACGACCACCGTCCAAAGTTGCCCCCGTCGTAGAGACGGCGCGGGGTTCAGGGAAGAAAGAGGAGTTCCTTTAAGATGCGCTTCAAGCTGATTGGCACGCTCGCGGCAGTTGTTCTGCTCGCAGCGTGCGAGACCGCCCCGCAGAACCAAGCCGCCACCGGCAGCACCGGTGCTGCTGCGGCCCCCGCCGCCGCCGCTCCGGCACCGGCGACGCGCCCGGGCCCGCGCCCCGGTTCGCAGGAAGATCTGGTCCAGAATGTCGGCGACCGCGTCTTCTACGACTACGACAAGTCGGAACTGCGCCCCGAAGCGCGCCGTACGGTCGAGCGTTGGGCTGCCTGGCTGCGCCAGTACCCGCAGGTCACCGTGACGATCGAAGGCCATGCCGACGAGCGCGGCACGCGTGAATACAACATCGCCCTCGGCGAACGCCGTGCGACGGCGGCCCGCAACTTCCTCGTCTCGCAGGGCATCGAAGCCCGTCGCGTGGCGACGATCTCGTACGGCAAGGAACGCCCCGCGGTCCTCGGCTCGAACGAAGCGGCCTGGTCGCAGAACCGCCGCGGCGTGATGCAGGTCAACTAAGCCGCCTCGGGACGGTTTCGTCCCGGGTAAGCTTAGATTGTCGATACAAGCGCCCGTCCGGGTTTGCGCCCGGGCGGGCGTTTTTGTGCCCGTTTCTCTTCTTCGTCTTCCTGGCGGATCCCGACCATGCGAATCTTGCGTCTCTGCGCCCTGGCCGTGATCGCTGCCGTAATGGCGGCCTGCACGGCGACCCAATCAGCAGGCCCGCCCGCAACGCCGCCGGGTGCACGCGCCTATCTGGTATTTTTCGAGCCGGACAGTGCGGCGATCACGCAAGTGGCACGCGATACGCTGGGCCAGGCGGTGGCGCATCTCAACGCCGCACCGGACGCGCGCATCGTCGTCGAGGGCCATACCGATCTCGTCGGCTCGCCCGACTACAATCTTGCCCTTGGCGTGCGCCGCGCGGCGGCCGTACAGGCGTTTTTGACCGATGCCGGGGTTGCCTTGTCGCGCATCACGGCCTTGTCCTACGGCCAGGAGAATGCACCGCCGCTCGAGGGCGAATTGCGCGCCTCGGCGCTCTTGCGTCGGGTCGTGCTGCGCGTCGAATAGGGTGCGCTGAATAAGGCTTTCGGCCGCGAAATAGCCGCAAAAAGGCCATCGTGCCGACGCAGACGTCCGCCACCTTGCGGACTCCCCGTGCGTTTTTGCGTGCTTCGGTATTGCAACGCGCCCGATTCGCACGGCACAAGGCGTGCGCCATTTCCCGGAGGACCAAAGACCATGACCATTTCCATGCGCGGCAAATTGCTGGCGGCTGCGGCTTCTCTCGCCCTGTTGGGCGCGTGCGACACGACCGGCACCAACACGGGTGGCGTGGGCGGATCGGGCGGCGGCGTGCCGGCCGTGGCTAATGCACCTGCGGTGGGCAGTGCGGGTGTGGGCTCGGCCAATGCCGGCAATGTCGGCGGCGTGCGCCCCGGCAGCCAGGAAGATCTCGCCCAGCGCGTCGGCGACCGCATCTTCTTCGATTCCGACCGCTCGGATCTGCGCACCGACGCGCGCCGCACGGTCGAAGGCTGGGCGGGCTGGTTGCGCCAGAACCCGACCGTGGCCGCCACGATCGAAGGCCATGCCGACGAGCGCGGGACGCGCGAATACAACCTCGCCCTCGGCGAACGCCGGGCGGCGGCTGCGCGCAATTTCCTGATCTCGCAGGGCATCGAAGCGCGCCGGCTCTCGACCGTGTCGTTCGGCAAGGAACGCCCGACCGTGCTCGGCTCGACCGAGCAGGCGTGGGCGCAGAATCGCCGCGCGGTGATGCTGGTCAATTGAGCTTTTCGCGGGCGGGCGGCGGGGCTGCTTTCTTTCGCCCGCCGCTCGCTCTAGAATCGCCTATCGTCACGACTCCGGGGACTTGCGCATGTTGAGCTTCCGCTTCCTGGGTGCGGCCCTTGCCGTCGCCCTGCTGACAGCACCCGCACCTTCCCTCCACGCCCAATCGGGCCAGGACACGCGCGCGCTGATCGAGCGCATGGATCGCCTGCAGCGCGACATGGACGTGATGCAGCGCAATCTCGCGCGCGGCACCACAGGCGGCGTTCCGGCCGCCAATTCCCCGCCCGTGATGTCGCCCAACACCGGCGTGCAGCCTTCCTCGGGCTTCGTCGAGCAGACGGAAGTGCGGATCTCGGCCCTCGAAGGCCAGATGCGCGATCTGACCGGCCGCCTCGAAGAAGCTCTGAATCGCGTGGCGCAGGCGACGCAACGTCTCGACAAGCTCGTCGGCGACGTCGATTTCCGCCTGAACAAGCTCGAGCAGCCCGGTGCGGCCGCACCCGCTTCGCCCGCCGCCGCCCAAGCCCCCGCAGCTTCACCCGCCGCTCCTGCCGTCGCACCGGGCCAGCAGCGCATTGTGCTGACCCCCGGCTCGCCCGCCGCGGCCCCGCAACCGGCACAGGCGGCGGCAGCACCTGCCGCTGCGGCCGTGCAGTTGCCATCGGGGCCGCCAGAAACGCAGTACGAATTCGCCTATGGCCTCTATCAGCAGGCGGTGCAGGATCGCGGCGATTTCGGCGGTGCCGAGCAGGCGCTGCGCAGCTTCGTGACGGCAAACGGCAGCCATCGCCTCGCGGGCGATGCGCAGTATTGGCTTGGCGAAACCTTCTATGCGCGGCGCGACTGGACGAACGCCGCCGGCGCTTTCGCCGAGCAATTCCGCCGCTTCCCGCAGAACGCCAAGGCACCCGATGCGCTGCTGCGGCTCGGGCAGTCGCTGGGCCAGCTCAACCGCAAGCAGGATGCGTGCGGCACGTTGGGCGAGCTCGACCGGCGCTATCCCAACGCCACGCAATCGATCAAGATTGCCGCCACGCGCGAGCGCACGCGCTTGCAGTGCAGCTAGGCGCCACGCTCGACCAAACTTCGTTCGACGCGGCCCTCGCGGCCCTGGGGCCGTTCGAAGCAGCCCCCTTGCTCGCAATCGGCTGGTCCGGCGGCGGCGATTCCACGGCCCTTCTGAGCCTTGCCGACCGCTTTGCGCGCGCCCACGGCGGGCGCGTGGTCGCCTTGCATGTCGACCACGGCTTGCGTACGGAATCGGCCGCACAGGCGCAGGAATTGGCCGCGCGCGCGGCTGCCCTCGGGCTCGCGTTCGAAGCGCTTGTGTGGACCGGGCCCAAGCCCGCGCACGGCGTGCCGCAGGCCGCCCGTGCCGCACGGCGCGATCTGCTGGTCGCAGCGTGTCGGCGTTTGGGGGCGATCCATCTGCTGCTCGCCCACCATGCCGACGACCAGCGCGAGACGGTCGCGATGCGGGCGGCGCGCAAATCGGGACCGCTTGGGCTTGCCGGCATGTCGGCGATCGTCGCCGATCGTGGCGTGCGGATCTTGCGCCCCCTGCTTGGTTGCGCGCACGAATATCTGCTGGCGCTGTGCCGGGCGCGCGGGCTCGCGTGGCTCGAAGATCCGACCAACCGCGATCCGCGCTATACGCGCGCGCGGTTGCGTCTGGCGGGATCGCTTCCCGAATTTTCCGACGCTGCGAGCCGCACGCGCTTGCAGCACGAACGCGATCTTGCGCGCTTGGCGGCACGGTCCGCGGCGGTCGCACCGGGCGGCTTCGTGTGGCTCGACCGTGCGGCGCTGCGCGAAGCCGATGCCGCGCTTACGCAAGCCGTGTTGGCGCGCGCGATCCTGTGCATCGGCGGCGACGATTACGCGCCCGCACCCGCGGCACTTGCCGCCGTGTGGGAGGAACTTGCAACGGCGGCTCCGGGAAGAAGCGGGCGCACGCTTGGCCATTGTCGTCTGCGCATCGAGCCCGACGGACGCTTGCTGGTTGCGCGCGAACCGCGTGCGTGCCAAGCATCGCTGCCGCTCGAACCGGGGAAGACGGTATTCTGGGACGGGCGATTTTCTGCTGCGTGCACTGCAGCAGGACTTGAGATCGGTGCTCTTGGCGCGCATGGCTGGGCGCAATTGCCGCGCAAACTACGCGCAGCAGCCGCAAAATCGGTGCCTGCAGCCGCGCGCAGTTGCCTGCCGGCGCTCCGAGACCTTGACGGGGTGCTTGCCGTCCCCCACCTCTCTTATGGACGCGAGGGCCATCGGCTTGATACCGTGGCTGTTCGTTTCTGGCCTCGGCACGCTTTATGCGGCCCTGCTTTCGTAGCGGGCGGCCTGGGCAGACCGGGGCCCCAGCGACCTCTCGAAGGGGCAAAAAGTTGAACAATCTCGGCAAGAATCTCGCACTCTGGGTCATCATCGGCTTGCTGCTGGTGGCGCTGTTCAATCTGTTCCAGGGCTCGAGCCCGCGCGGCGGGGCGACTCAGATCCAGTATTCGGAATTCCTCAACCTCGTCGATCGCCAGCAGGTGCGCGACGTCACGATCTCGGGCCCGCAGGTGCGCGGCCATCTGCAGCCCGACGGGCGCAGCTTCGTGACCTACGCGCCCAACGATCCCACGCTCGTCGAGCGCCTGCAGAAAAACACCGTGTCGTTCTCGGCCGCACCGCTCGAAGAGCCGATGCATCCGTTGCTGCAGATCCTCGTGTCGTGGGCGCCGTTCCTGGTCATGATCGGGCTCTGGGTCTTCTTCATGCGCCAGATGCAGGGCGGCGGCGGCCGTGCGATGGGCTTCGGCAAATCGAAGGCGCGCCTGCTCACCGAAAAAGTCGGCCGCGTGACGTTCGACGACGTTGCGGGCATCGACGAAGCCAAGGGCGAGCTCGAGGAGATCGTCGAGTTCCTGCGCGATCCGCAGAAGTTCCAGCGTCTCGGCGGCAAGATCCCGAAGGGCGTGCTGCTTGTGGGCCCGCCGGGTACCGGCAAGACGCTGCTGGCGCGCGCGATCGCGGGCGAAGCCAATGTGCCGTTTTTCACCATCTCGGGCTCCGACTTCGTCGAAATGTTCGTCGGCGTGGGCGCAAGCCGCGTGCGCGACATGTTCGAGCAGGGCAAGAAAAACGCACCCTGCTTGATCTTCATCGACGAAATCGACGCGGTCGGCCGCCATCGCGGTGCCGGCCTCGGCGGCGGCAACGACGAGCGCGAGCAGACGCTCAACCAGCTGCTCGTCGAAATGGACGGTTTCGAAGCAAACGAGGGCGTGATCCTGATCGCGGCCACCAACCGGCCCGACGTGCTCGATCCGGCCTTGCTGCGTCCGGGTCGCTTCGACCGCCAGGTCGTGGTGCCGAATCCGGACGTGCTGGGTCGCGAAAAGATCCTGCGCGTGCACTTGCGCAAAGTGCCGATGGCGCCGGACGTGGACGCCAAGGTCATCGCGCGCGGCACGCCGGGCTTCTCAGGGGCGGATCTCGCCAACCTCATCAACGAAGCTGCGCTGCTCGCGGCCCGTCGCGGCAAGCGCGTGGTCACGATGGCCGAGCTCGAAGACGCCAAGGACAAGGTCATGATGGGCACCGAGCGGCGCTCGATGGTCATGACCGAGAAGGAAAAGGAGCTGACCGCCTATCACGAGGCGGGGCATGCACTCTTGTCGATCTGGGTGCCCGGCAACGATCCGTTGCACAAGGTCACGATCATTCCGCGCGGCCGCGCTTTGGGCCTCACCATGATGCTGCCCGAGCGCGACAAGCTCTCCACGTCCAAGCGCGAGATCGAAGCCAAGCTCGTGATGGCGTTCGGCGGGCGCACGGCCGAAGAACTTATCTTCGGGGCCGAAAACGTCACGACCGGTGCGTCGGGCGACATCCAGATGGCCACCAACATGGCCAAGCGCATGGTGACCGAATTCGGCATGTCCGAAAAACTCGGCCGCGTGCGTTACTCGGCCAACGAGCAGGAAGTGTTCCTGGGCCATTCGGTCACGCAGACGCAGAACATGTCCGAAGCCACGGCCGAGACGATCGATTCGGAAGTGCGCCGCATCATCGAAACGGCCGAAGTGCGCGCGCGCGAACTGCTCGGCAGCCGCATGGACGATCTGCACAAGCTCGCCAAAGCGCTGCTCGAGTTCGAGACGCTGTCGGGCGACGAGGTCAACGCGCTGTTGCGCGGCGAGCCCATCGTGCGCCCGACCGCCGACGATCCGCCGCCCTCGACCAAGCCCGGCGGGCGGCGCGGCTCGGTGCCGTCCTCGGGCGGTCCCAAGCCGGCCGGCGGCTTCGATCCGCAGCCGCAGCCGGGCGCTTGAGCGCGTCGTTTCCGCAGGTTTATTGAATTGTATTAGGTGCCGGACAAGGTCTTGCGCCCGCTGACGCGGGGGGCAGGGCCGGGTCCGGCACATTTTTTGCTCAACATTCCACAGTATCGCCTTGCAAAAGGTGCCGACCGGTGCGCCGAATGGCGTGCCGTCTCTGTCGATCCTCTGGGAAATGGAGAGCGCCGATGCCTGCAAAAGATATCGCTTCGCCCAACCGCCGGTCCCTCTTGAAGGCCGCGGGGGCTGCCGCTGCCCTGTCGCTTGCCGGGCGCATCCCCGAAGCCGAAGCCCAGGCGCCCGTCACGCTGCGCGCCATGACGCTGCAGCGCGCACCGCTGCAGATGAAAGCCTACGAAGCCATGGTCAAGGGCTTCGAGGCTGTCAATCGCAACATCAAGGTCGAAGTGCTGCCGGTCTCGCAGACCGATCTGTGGCCCAAGCTTGCCGCCGCCTATGCGGGCGGCGACGTGCCCGATCTCGTGATGCAGATCACCTCCGAGAACGCCGTGTCGCTGTACGGCCAGGGGCTGCTGCAGCCGGTCGACGACGTCGTGCGCGCCCTCGGCGAGGCGGATATCGAGCCGGCTGCCCAGAATCTGTTCAAGGACAAGGGCTCCTATTTCGCCGTACCCGCTTCGAACAACTGCGTGTCGCTCCTCTGGTACCGCAAGGATCTGCTCGGCGAAGCGGGGTTGGCCCCGCCGCAGACCTGGGATCAGCTCGTCAACGTCGCGCGCAGGCTCACCAAGGGCGACAAATACGGCGCGTCCATGCCGTACGGCAAAACCGCGATGACCAACAGCATCACCTGGACGCTCGTGTACCAGGCGGGCGGGCGCATCATCGCGCCCGACAATTCGGTCGTCTTCAATTCCGACGCGACCGTGGCGGTACTCGAGTTCCTGAAGGAGATGCATCCCTTCATGCCGCCGGGCGTCAACCGCTACGATTTTTCGGACGTGCTGAACGCGTATGTCCAGGGCACGTCGGCGACGTGCATGTACACGGGCCGCGCCATCGTCAACGTCAACAACGAGAACCCGGCGATCGCGGACCACATCTCGTGCGTGCCCTTCCCACTGCGCAGCCTCGACCGGCCCTGGTGGTCGGGTGCGTTCGAATCGCTGATCGTGCCCAAGGCAGCGAAGAACGCCGCCGCCGCCAAACTCTTCGCGGCCTGGAATTTCAAGCTCGACACCTACATCGAATTCATCAACGCGACACCGGGCCACCAGATCCCGATGCTGAAATCGGTGCTGGCGTCGCCCGAGTATCTGAGCCATCCGCTGCTCGTGAAGTACCGCAAGGAGCTCGACGTCACGATCGACACGCTCGCAAAGGCGCACGCGACTGCCAAGCCCGACGACAAGAGCCCGCTGATCGTCAAAGCCGGCGAAATCCAGAGCAGCGGCATCTTCGCCGAGACGATCCAGCGCGTGGTCATCGAAGGCGAAGCGCCGCGGCGTGCTGCCGCGTGGGGCCAGGACCGCATCGCACGCCTGATGCGGGGCTAGGCGGCCTTGCTGCCCTCCACGCGGCGCGACCAAGCCCTTGGCTACGCGCTGCTGGCGCCGTCGCTCTTGCTGCTGGGCGGCCTGCTTGGATGGCCTCTCATCCAGGCGGTGCTGCTCAGCTTCTACGACATGCATCCGCTGACGCGGCGCATTATCTATGTCGGCATCGAGAACTACACCGACATCTTCGAAGACGACATGTTCTGGCGCGCCTTTGCCAACAACTTTGTCTGGCTGGCGGGTTCGCTGTTCCTGCAGATCGGCGGCGGCGTGGTGGTGGCGCTGCTGCTGAACCGCACTTTCATTGGGCGCGGCATCGCGCGTTCGCTGATCCTGTTCCCGTATCTGATGCCGGTCCTGGTCGCGGCCCTCGTCTGGCGCTGGATGCTCGACGACATCCACGGCATCGTGAACTACGCGTGGATCGGCATGGGGCTCAAACGCGTGGATTGGCTGAGCTCGATGCCCAACGCGATGGTCACGGTCATCGTCGTGGGCAGCTGGCGCGTGTTTCCGTTCGTGGTGATCGCCGTGCTCGCACGGCTGCAATCCATTCCGCAGCAGCTCTACGAAGCGGCCGAAGTGGACGGGGCGTCGCGCTGGTCGCAGTTCTGGGACGTGACGATGCCGCAGATCGCCAACGTTCTGTCGGTCATCATACTGCTGCGCGCGATCTGGGATTTCCGCGAATTCGACCTCATCTTCCTGATGACCGGCGGCGGCCCGGTGATCGGCACCACCACATTGCCGCTGCTTGTTTACAAGGAAGCGTTCGAGCTCTTCAAAATGGGCAAGGCGCTCGCGATCGCGGTTATCATGATGCTCTGCATGCTGGTGCTGATCGCCGCCTATCTGCGTTCGGTGCGCAATGCGCCGGCGTCGGAGGAAATCCGATGAGATCGCTGCCGATGCGCTTGCTCGGATACGCTGCGACGTCCTTCACTTGGGTATTGGTGCTGGCCGTTACGTTTCCGCTGCTGTGGATGCTCGGCACGGCGTTCAAGCGGCCGACCGAATTGTTCGCCAAACCGCCGACGTTCTTTCCGCACGCGCCGACCCTGCAGAACTTCGTCGACGTTCTGGAGCAGACGAAGTTCACGACCTACGCCACCAACAGCCTGATCGTGGCCACCGTCACGACCCTGTTCGTGCTCGTCGTGGCGACGCTCGGGGCGCATGCGATGGTGTCGTTCAAGCTGATGGGCCGCCACGTCGTGGCACGCGCACTTCTCCTCTGCTACATGCTGCCGACGACCGCCGTGCTGATTCCGATCTATCTGATGATCGCGGGCCTCGGCCTTGCCAACAGCCTTTCGGGCCTCATCGTCGCCTATACGAGCCTCACGCTGCCGTTCGCTTTGTGGCTGATGCGCGCTTTTTTCGCGGGCATCCCGCCCGAGATCGAAGCCGCCGCCCTCATCGACGGCGCTTCGAGGCTGCGCGCCTTCGTCGACGTGGTGCTGCCGCAGGCTTTGCCCGGCATCGTCACGACCGGCGTGTTTTCGTTTCTGATCTGCTGGAACGAGTATCTCTACTCGCTCGTGATGATCAACGACGACCGCACGCGCACGCTGCCGACCGGCATCATGGGCACGCTCGTGAACGGCTACGCCATCGAGTGGGGCATGGTCATGGCGGCGGCGACGATGATGAGCGTGCCGCTGCTGCTCGTCTTCCTGTTTCTCCAGCGCTACGTGGTGCAGGGCTTCGGCGCCGGCGCCGTCAAAGGATAGGGTTTTGTGACCGAGATTGTTCTCAAGGGTGTGCAGAAGAAATTCGGTGCGGACGTGTACGCGGTCGAAAACCTCGATCTCGTCATCGCCAAGGGCGAGTTCCTGACGCTGCTGGGCCCGTCGGGCTGCGGCAAGACGACGACCTTGCGCATGATTGCGGGCCTCGAGACGCTGACGTCGGGCGAGATCCGCTTCAACGAAAAGCGCATCGACCAGCTCGCCCCCGGCCAGCGCAACGTCGCGATGGTGTTCCAGAACTACGCGCTCTATCCGCATCTCAATGTGCACGGCAATCTCGAATATCCTCTCAAGAAGCGCGGCGTGCCGCGCGACCAGCGCCAGACCATGGTCGCGACCACCGCCAAGATGCTGCAGATCGAAGAACTGCTCGATCGGCGCCCGCGCCAATTGTCGGGCGGCCAGCAGCAGCGCGTTGCGCTCGGCCGGGCCATGATCCGCGATCCGGCCGTGTTCCTGTTCGACGAGCCTTTGTCCAATCTCGACGCGCAGCTGCGCGCCACGATGCGCGCCGAACTCGTGCGCCTGCATTCGCGCCTCGGCAAGACGATGGTCTACGTCACGCACGATCAGCTCGAAGCCATGACGATGTCGACGCGCATCGCGGTCATGTACAAGGGCCGTCTGCAGCAGATCGACACGCCGGCCACGATCTACAGCCGGCCCGCCAACCGCTTCGTGGCCGGTTTCGTCGGCACGCCGACCATGAATTTCGTCGAAGGCGTTTTTGCGAACGGGGCCTCCGGGCTCGAATTCCGCAGCAAGCTTCTGCCCGCGATTCCCGTCCCGAGCTTGCGCGGGGCCGCCGTCGGCATGGCGGTGGAGGTGGGATTCCGCTCCGAGCATGTGCTGCTGGGGCAGGGAACGGCGCAAGCGGAAGTCTCCGTCATCGAAGCGCTCGGCCACGAAACGCTCGTGCTGCTGACCGCCGGGACCGACGAGATCGCGGTGCGCACGCGCCCCGATGTCGCGGTGCGCGTCGGCGAAAAGGTCCGCTTCGAGATCGCAGACGCGCATGTGCATTTTTTCGCGAAGACGGACGGCAACCGAATAGGGGGGTGACGGCCATGGCGAATGTTCTGTTTACGAATCTGGCGTTTCTGGATGTGGCGGCGGGGGTGCTGCGCAGCGGCGTGCAAGTGCTCGTGCGCGACAACAAGATCGCCGCCGTCGAGACGGGGCGCATCGACCCAGGCGGCGCTTCGGTCGTCGATTTGGGTGGGCGCACATTGATGCCGGGCCTCATCGACTGCCACGTGCATATCGCACCCGGTGCCGTGCTGAACCAGCCCAAGCTGCACGGCTCGTTCGTCGCCGCGCGCGGCGTCAAATGGCTGTCGGAGATGCTGCGGCGCGGATTCACGACGGCGCGCGACGCAGGCGGTGCCGATGCGGGCTACCGCAAGGCCGTCGAAGCCGCCATCGCGATCGGGCCGCGCCTGTTCGTGGCGGGCCGCGCCATCAGCCAGACAGGCGGGCACGGCGACAAGCGCTGGTCGTCGGAATACGGCTGTGCGTGCGGCGAGGCGAACGCGTCGCTTGCACGTGTTGCGGACGGCGTGCCGGAAGTGCGCAAGGCCGTGCGCGACGAGCTGCGCATGGGGGCCGACCACATCAAGGTCATGGCCGGCGGCGGTGTTTCTTCGCCGTCCGATTCGATTTCGCATCTGCAGTATTCCGACGAAGAGCTGCTCGCCATCGTCGACGAGGCAGCACGCCAGAACACCTACTGCATGGCGCATGTCTACACGGCGCGCGGCATCAAGCGCTCGGTCGAGCTCGGCATCCGCACGATCGAGCACGGCAATTTCCTCGACGATGATTCCGCCAAAGCGATGGCGCAACGCGACGCGTTTCTCGTGCCCACGCTCGTCACCTACCGCGTCGACGGTGCGAACGGCAAAGCGATCGGATTCACGGAAGAAACGCTCGTCAAGAATACGGAAGTGCTGTCCGCCGGCACGCGCTCGCTCGAGATCGCGATGAAGGCGGGCGTCAAGATCGCCTACGGAACCGACCTCGCCTATTCGCCGAAGATCCACCAGCCCGAGGAATTCCTGGTGCGCGCGGAAGTGCAAAAGCCCGCCGAGATTCTGCGCAGTGCGACCCTGATCGGCGCCGAAGTGCTGCGCATGGTCGGCAAGCTTGGCGTCGTCGCACCCGGCGCTTACGCCGATCTTCTCGTCGTCGAAGGCGATCCGCTTTCGGACCTCAAAGTGCTGCAGAACGAGGGGGCGCATATGCCGCTCATCCTTAAAGACGGTAAACCCGCCAAGAACACGCTCGGCGCCGATCTGGGGCTTGCCCCCTAGATTTTTCTTCGCGCGGCGGCTTACGATCCGCCGATGTCCGCTTCGCTCAAAGACATGTTCGACCGAGCGGCCGTCGATTTCCTGGCAGGGAAATTGGCGGCCGTTTGTCCGTCTTTCGACGCCAAGAATTTTTCGCAGGTCGTCGCGGCCGACCTGCCAGCCCTCGAACTCAAAGCGCGCGCGGCCCGCATTGCCGACGGCATTCGCGACGCGTTGCCGGGCCGTTATCCGCAGCAGCTTGCCCTCGTGCGCAAAGCCGCCGGCACGCCGCCGTCGGCTGATGCCGATGGCGGGATGGGCGGGTTTCGCTATATGCCGTTTCTCAATTTTGTCGGCCGCCATGGGCTCGAAGCGCCGGAATTGTCGCTGCAAGCGCTGGCACAGCTCACCTGCTTTTTCTCGGCCGAATTCGACGTGCGTCCCTATCTATTGGCGGATCCGAAGCATGCGCTCACGCATGTCAAATCCTGGGCCCGCGACCGCGATTGGCGCGTGCGCAGGCTTGCAAGTGAAGGCATTCGCCCGCGCCTGCCGTGGGCGATGCGGCTGCCGCATTTTGCGGCCGATCCGGCACCGGTACTTGGCGTGATCGCGCACCTCGTCGTCGATCCGCATCCGATTGTGCGCCGGTCGGTTGCCAACAATCTCAACGACATTGCCAAGGACCATCCGGCCAAAGCCGTCGCCGCCGCAGCCGCGTGGCTCAAAGCACACGAAGCGCACGAGGTGGTACGCCACGGTTTGCGCACGCTCGTGAAGGCCGGCAACGGCGATGCCCTCAAGCTGCTCGGCTTCGAAGGCGGTGCGCAGCTTGCCGCGACGGATTTTGCGCTGTCGCCCAAAAAGATCGCGCTCGGCGAGGCGGTGATTTTTGCGGCCACCTTGCGCAACGCCGGAAGCCGCCGCGTGCGATTGTCGATCGACTACGCCGTGCATCATCGCAAGGCCAATGGCGGCACCACGGCCAAAGTGTTCAAGCTCGCGGTGCGCGAATTGGGGCCGGGCGAAAGCTGCCGCCTCGAGAAGCGCCACGCGATCCGCGCCATCACCACGCGCCGCTACCATGCGGGCCTGCATGCGTTGGCCCTGCTCGTGAACGGCCGCGAGCTTGCGCGCGGCGAATTCACGCTGCGCCTGCCTTAAGGGCCTAGCACCAGATGCGGCCCCAGCGGTCGCGGACACAGCGACGCGGGTGGCCGTAGGGAAAGACCGGTCGCGTGCCCCAGAACGGCGACGGCTCGAAGCGGCTATAGGGGTAGTAGCCGTAAGGCACGGCGTAGCTGGGGTAGGGATAGGGGCCGTAGACAGGCCCGCGCGTACCGTAGCCCGCATCGACCGCCCACACGCTGCCGCCCGCCGGGAGGCAAGCTTGCAGCAGCAGCGCCATCATGCACACGAGCGCCAAGCGGATCCGCATATCGGCACCTTTCGCGAAAAAGCGCTGCGATTTTCCCGACAACGCCGGACCGATTTGCGCTATTCCAGAGCCATGCGCAGGTTCGAAAGATTTACCTTCGACGCGCCCTTGGTCATGGGCATCGTCAACGCGACACCGGACTCGTTTTCCGACGGCGGCGATTTTTTCGATACAGAGGCCGCCATCGCGCACGGGCTTGCTCTCCACGCCGAGGGGGCGGACATCCTCGATATCGGCGGCGAGTCGACGCGGCCCGGGGCTGCGATGGTGCCGCCAGACGAGGAGCAGCGGCGCGTCGTACCCGTGATCGCAGCGCTCGCCAAAGCGGGCGCTGTCGTTTCGATCGATACGCGCAACGCCGCCACCATGGCAGCCGCACTCGATGCGGGCGCTGCGATCGTCAACGACGTGACGGCACTCTCGGGCGATCCGGCGTCGCTCGAACTTGTTGCACAGCGCCGTGTGGGCGTGGTGCTCATGCACATGCAGGGCGAGCCACAGACGATGCAGGCCAACCCGAGCTACGACGATGCGCCTGCCGAAATCGCGGCGTATCTGGCCCAGCGCCTTGCCGTGTGCCGTGCGGCCGGCATCGCGCCTGTGATGCTGTGCGTCGATCCCGGCATCGGCTTCGGCAAGAGTGTCGCGCACAATGCCGAGATACTCGCCAATGTTCCGACATTGCGCGCGTTGGGCGTGGCGGTGCTGATCGGGGCGAGTCGCAAGGCCTTCATCGGCGCTTTGTCGAAGGCCGAACGGCCAAAGGAGCGTCTGCCGGGTTCGCTTGCCGCCGCCTTGGCCGCTGTGGCCGGCGGGGCGGACATTTTGCGTGTGCACGACGTGGCCGCCACCCGCCAGGCGCTAAGTGTTTGGCGGGCAGTCGCAAATGCGCGCAAATCAACATGACTTTACCGCCTATCCGCCAACGCCTATAAGCGGGGCATGGCAAAGCTTTTCGGCACAGATGGGATTCGCGGCCAGGCCAATCGCTGGCCGATGACGGCGGAAATCGCGACCAAAGTCGCGATGGCGGCGGGCAAATTGCTGCGCCAGGGCAATCACCGCCATCGCGTGGTGATCGGCAAGGATACGCGCCTCTCCGGCTACCTGTTCCAGCCCGCACTCACGGCCGGGTTCGTTTCGATCGGCATGGATGTGGTGATCCTCGAGCCGTTGCCCACGCCGGCCGTGGCAATGCTCACGCGCAGCCTGCGCGCCGATTTGGGCGTGATGATTTCGGCCTCGCACAATCCGCACCAGGACAACGGCATCAAATTGTTCGGCGCCGACGGCTACAAAATTTCGGACGAGATGGAAGCCGAAATCGAAGCCTCGCTCGACACGTTGGACGGCCATGTCGCCCCCGAGCTGCTCGGCCGCGTGCGCCGCCTCGACGACGGGCCGGGCCGCTACATCGAATTCGCCAAAGCCACGTTCCCCAAAGGCCTGCGCCTCGACGGGCTCAAGATCGTCGTCGATTGCGCCAACGGGGCCGCCTATCGCGTGGCGCCCACGGTGCTGTGGGAATTGGGCGCCGAGATCGTGCCGATCGCGGTCGATCCTGACGGGCTCAACATCAATCGCGGCTGCGGCGCCACGCACATCGAATTGCTGCAGCAAGCGGTCGTGGCCCACGGGGCGCATATCGGCCTCGCACTCGACGGCGATGCCGACCGCGTGCAGCTCGTCGACGAAAAAGGCCGCTCGATCGACGGCGACCAGACGCTCGCCGCGATCGCGCGCGGTTGGAAGGCCGAGGGCCGCTTGCGCGGGCGCAATGTCGTTGCGACCGTGATGTCGAACATTGGGCTCGAGCGCTGGCTGGCGGGCGAGGGCCTGGCGCTTGCGCGCGCCAAGGTCGGCGACCGCAACGTGCTCGAGATGATGCGCGAGCTCGATGCCAATCTCGGCGGCGAACAATCGGGCCATGTGATCTTGGCCGACTACGCGACCACCGGCGACGGCCTTATCGCAGGATTGCAGGTGCTGGCCGCTTTGGTGCAGGCGGACAAGCCCGCATCCGAAGTGGCGCACGTGTTCGATCCCTATCCGCAATTGCTGAAGAACGTGCGTTTTGCGGGGGCCCCTCCGCTCGACGACGCGAAGGTCAAGGCCGCGATCGTGGCCTCCGAAGCGGCTCTTGCCAAAGACGGACGCCTGCTGATCCGCAAATCCGGCACCGAACCTTTGGTGCGCGTGATGGCCGAGGCCGGCAGCGACGCGCTTGTGGCAGCGAGCGTGGACCGCGTGGTCGAAGCCTTGATCGCGGCGGGCGGTACCCTTGCGGGCGGCACCAAGGCGAGTGCCGCCGTCGCCCCGTCACCGGATTCGGCAGCTGCCGGCGATTTGCCGGGCTATATGCGCCGCCGCCGCGTGGCGTCGCCCAGCGTGGGGCAATAGCGCGCATGCGTGGCCGCGTTCTGATCGTCGCAGGCTCGGATTCGGGCGGCGGTGCCGGCATCCAGGCCGACATCAAGACCGTGACGGCTTTGGGGGGCTATGCCGCGACCGCGATTACCGCCCTCACGGCGCAAGACACCAAAGGCGTGCACGGCGTGCATGCGGTCCCGCCCGATTTCATCGCCCAGCAGATGCGCGTGGTGCTGGCCGATATCGGCGCGGACGCGATCAAAACCGGCATGCTGCACGACAGTGCGACGATCGACGCGGTGTGCGACGTGCTCGATGCGCACGCGCTCGGCATCCCGCTCGTCGTCGATCCGGTCATGTACGCCAAAGGCGGGCACGCGCTCCTGAAACGCGACGCGGTCGAAACGCTGAAGCGCCGCTTGATCGTGCATGCCGCGATCCTCACGCCGAACCTGCCGGAGGCCGAAGCGCTCTCGGGCCGCACGATCCACACGGCCGAAGAAATGCGCCACGCAGCGCAAACGATGCTCACGCTCGGCTGCAACGCCGTCCTGCTCAAAGGCGGGCATCTCGACGGCAATCGCCTGGTCGACGTGCTCGCGACCGACGACGGCGTGCAGGTCTTTGAAAGTGCCCGCATCGAAACGCGCTCGACGCACGGGACCGGCTGCACGCTCGCCTCGGCCATTGCCGTGGGCCTGGCGCAAGGCCTCGATCTTGTCGCGGCCGTCGTGCGTGCGCGTGCCTATGTGCGGCGTGCGATCGAAACCGCCCCCAATTTCGGCGCCGGGCACGGGCCGCTCAACCACGCGCACACAGTGCCGGACTCGCCCGTTTAAACCATCCGCAGGCTGCCGATCGGCGGTTCTTCCAGAATTTCTACGATCGTGCCGATCGCGCGTTCGAGATCGGCGTCGGCCCTGGGGGCGGCGAGGGCGAGGCGCACGGCATGCGGCACGGGTGCGCGGCCGATCGCAAACGCGTTGGCGGGGGCCACGCCCACGCCGCGCTTGCGCGCAACGTCGGTGAATTCCTCGCGTCGCCACGGCTCGGGCAGTTTGAGCCAGATTTGCGAAGCCGCCGGATGGCTCGCGAATTCCTGGCGCGCGAGCAGGCGGCTAGCAATTTTCTGGCGCCGCTCGGTGAGCCCCTTCTGCCAGGCAGCGGCCTTGGCCGCATCGCCGCTGCGCACCAGGCGCGCACCCAATTCGGCCGTCAACGGAGTGGTCATGTAGGTTGAAGCCCGGATCGCGGCGGAAATGCGCATCGCGATCGGTTCGGGCGACAGCACGTAGCCCAGGCGCAAGCCGGGCGCCACGCTCTTCGAAAACGACGTGATGAAAATGCCGATCTCGGGGGCGAGGGCCGCAAGCGGCACGTTGCCTTCGTCGAGGAAGCCGTAGATGTCGTCCTCGATCATCGCCACGTTGTAGCGGCGGCAGATCTCGACGATCGCCTTGCGCCGCGCGAGCGGCATCAGGCTCGTGGTCGGATTCTGGAAGGTCGGCACCGTGTAGATGGCTTTTGGCGCGTGCTGGCGGCAGGCGGCTTCGAGGGCGTCGGGCAACAGGCCTTCGTCGTCGAGTTCGATGCCGATCAGCCGGACCCCGAGCAGATTGGCGATCGACTTCATGCCGTAGAAGGTGAGCGCTTCGACGAGCACGGCGTCGCCGGGCCGTGCGATCGCCGCGATCGTCAGCATCATCGCGTTCTGCGCGCCGGCCACGACCGCCACGCGCGCCGGGTTGGCCGCAAGGCCGCGGCGCGAAATCCATTGGGCACCCGCCTCGCGATGGGCGGGCAGGCCTTGCGTTTCGACGTAGCCCAGCAGCCCCGCAAGGTCGCCCTGCGCCATCTCGGCCATGTGGCGCGCGATCATATGGCTTGCCGGGCCCGATACGGCCGGCAGATTGCGCGACAGGTCCACGTAATCGTCGGTTGTGGGGGCCGCCATCGGCATCGACGGGGCCGCGTCGCCGATGCGCTCGCGAATGAAGGTGCCGCGCCCGACTTCGCCCGCGATGAGGCCGCGCCGCTCGGCCTCGGCATAGGCGCGCGTGACCGTGCCGACGGTCACATGCAGACGCCACGCAAGGTCGCGATGCGTGGGCAAGCGGTCGCCGGCTTTGAGCCGCCCGCTGGAGATGTCGGCGGCAAGTTGGTCGGCCACCGCGAGATAGCGCGGGCCGCGACGGGTGGCAATTTCGGGGAGCCAATCGGTCATGATGTCTCGCTTTGTTATGGTGACAATGTATTCGTTGACCCCAGATTGTGTCAATGAGAGGGTGGCTTGGCGAACAATGAGGGTGACATTCACTCACATATCCGCGCGAAAGAGGAGGTTTGTATGGGTACAATGATGCAAATCGGCCCCGCCGGGGCTGGTCCGATCGAACAAACGGCGCTGTCGCTGCGCCATGTCGTTGTCGGCGCCGTGCGCGCTGTCGATCGCGTTTTGCTCATGTGCGTCAAACATCTCTTCGCGTGGCAGGACCGTGCGCGCCAACGCACCCAAATGGCCGAGCTTTGTCCGCATATGCGTGCCGACATGGGTCTTACCGACGCCGACGTGTGGGTCGAAACGCGCAAGCCCTTCTGGCAGGGCTAAGGCTGCAATGTTGTCGCCCGGCGTGGCGGCAAGTTTGCCGATCGCTGCTTTTGCGGCGGCGGCGTGGATGTGGCCGCGTGTGCCGCACCGCGCCGCCCTCGCCGGAGCAGCGACGGCATTTGCTGTAGCTCTCCTGTTCGACAAAACCGGTGCGGCCGCCGATGCCCTGTGGCGCAGCTTGTGGATCGCCGGGCCGATGTCGCTGGTAATCGTGGCGGGCGTGGTCTTGCGCGATGCAAGCCCGCCGGCGGTTGCAGCAGCGGCGATAAGCGGCACGCAAGACGCGCGCACGCGCCACCGCAAGCTCTATGTCGCGTGTTTTCTGCTCGGTCCCTTTTTCGAATGCGCGGTCGGTTTCGGCATCGGCACGATGCTCGCACTCCCGTTTATCGCCGCTGCCGGATGGAGCGGTCCGCGCGCGGTGGCACTCGGCATGCTCGCGCAAAGCTTCGTGCCGTGGGGTGCGCTTGCCATCGGCACGATGGCGAGTGCCGCGATCGCCGATCTGTCGCCTCTGGACCTCGGCATTGCGGCGGCGGAATCGACCGCGTTTCTGCTGCCGGCCTTTCTGGCGGTGTTCTGGTGGCTCACGCGCGACCAAAAGATCCCGCCCGCGCAATATCTCGAAGATGCGCTGTGGCTTGCGGCAACCTGGGGCACGTTGCGCGCCGCCAGCGAATTTCTCGCGCCCGACATCGCTGGCCTTGCCGCCATCGGGGCTGTGCTTGCGGTGCGCGGTTTTGTCGATGGCGGGCGCATCGATGCGAGTTTGTGGCGCCGCTTCTGGCCCTATCTCGCGCTCGTACCGCTCTTGGTGTGCGTGCGGCTGGTCGCACCGATCGCCGACCTGTTGACGCGCGCCGCGATCCCGACGGCGGTCGATCTTGCACCGTTCGCACCGTTCCACCATGCCGCTTTCTGGCTCGGGCTGGTTGCCGTCGCGGCATGCCTTGCACAAGGGCGCAACGTGGCGGCTTCGATCGGCAGCGCGATCGTCACGGCGCGCGGCGCCTTGGTCGCGGGCGGCGCCTTCATCCTCTTCGGCGAAATGTTGGCGCGGCCCGGCTTTGCGCAAACTTTGGTGACTGTCGCCGAACACGCGGCGGGTCCGAGCGCATTGCTTCTGGCACCAATGCTGGCGGCTTTTGGCGGGGCGATGACGGGCTCGGCCCTTGCGGCCAATGCGATGGCCTTGCCGCTGACCTTGCCTTTGTGGGGTGCCGATGCGCTGGGCGGGACCGGCCTGCAGACCGCGATCGCGGCAGCCTTCACGGCCTTGTCGCCGTCGCGCGTGGCGCTTGCGGTGTCGCTGGTCGGGCTTGCGGGCGGGCTCGGTTTGGCCTATCGCGCCTTGGTGCCGTTGGCAGCCGGGCTCGTGCTTGCGTCGTTCGTCGCTTTTGCCGCCGAAAGGATCTGACCCCCGATGTATATTCCCGGCCCCTTTGCCAGCCCGCACGAAGAAGCCACGCTTGCGCTGGTCGAGCGCTACGGCTTCGGCCAACTCGTCACCAACGGGGTCGATGGCCTCATCGCCTCGCATCTGCCGATGCAGCTCGATCGCGCGCGCAACGTGCTGATCGGCCATTTGGCCGGTCCCAATCCGCAGACCGACCATCTGGCGGCGTGCGCTAAATCGGGCGGGCAGGTGCTCGCGATGTTCGAGGGGCCGCACGGCTACGTATCGCCGAGCTGGTATGCGCCCACGAACAAATCCGTACCGACTTGGAACTACGCCGCCGCACACGTCTACGGCGTGCCGCGCCTGATCACCGACAAAGCAGCACTGCACGGCCTCGTCGACAATCTTGCCAAACAATACGAGCGTTTGGGCTGGCACATCGAAGCGCAGGACAAAGCCTATATCGACACGATGCTGGGCGGCATCGTCGGCTTCGAGCTCGCGATATCGCGCATCGAAGGCAAGTTCAAATTGTCGCAGAATCGCAATGCGACGGACCGCGCCAACGTGATCGCGGCGTTGGCGGCGAGCGGCAATGCCGACGACGCGGCCCTTGCCGAATTGATGCAGAGCCACCTCGAAAAAGGAAAATGACGATGCGTTTGCCGATCTATCAGGTCGATGCGTTTGCCGACCGGCTGTTTGCGGGCAACCCTGCGGCCGTCGTGCCGCTCGAAACTTGGCTACCCGAGGCGACGATGACCGCCATCGCGGCCGAGAACAATCTGGCCGAGACGGCGTTTTTCGTGCCGCAGGACGACGGTTTCGGCTTGCGCTGGTTCACGCCGGAAATCGAAGTGCCTTTGTGCGGCCACGCCACGCTCGCAAGCGCCTTCGTGCTGATGACGAAGCTCGAGCCCGCACGCACGCATGTGCGCTTCCACACCAAATCGGGGGCACTCGAAGTCGCGCGCGACGGCGAGCTCTATGCGCTCGATTTCCCGTCGCGCGGGCTCGAAGCGGCCGCCGACCCCGATGCGGTGGCGCAGGCGCTTGGCGGGGCACCCGTCGCCGTGTCGTTTTCGACCGACCGCTACATGGCGCTCTACGAGACCGCCGACGAAGTGCGCGCCCTCAAGCCCGACATGAAAAAGCTGCTCGCCACGAAATACGGCCGTGCGATCGCGACCGCACCCGGCGAAGAAGGCTGCGATTTCGTGTCGCGCTTTTTTGCCCCCTTTGCCGGCATCGACGAAGATCCGGTCACCGGCTCCTCGCATTGCACGCTTGTCCCCTACTGGGCCAAGCGCCTCGGCAAAACCAAGCTCGTCGCCCGCCAGGTGAGCAAGCGCGGCGGCACGCTGTTCTGCCAAGATGCGGGGAAGCGCACGATCATGTCGGGCCGTGCCAAGCTCTATCTCGAGGGCAGCATCTATGTCTGACGCCGTCCGGATGCGCGCTGCCGAAGGTGCTGCCGACATGGCGATTGTCGCGTCCCTGTTCCGCGAATACCAGCAGGGGCTCGGCGTGTCGCTGTGTTTCCAGGATTTCGAGCGCGAACTGGCCGAACTGCCGGGTGCCTATGCGCGGCCCGGCGGCATCATCTTCTTGGCCGAGCGCGGCGGGCAGCCGATGGGTGTCGGCGCGTTGCGCGCCCTCGGGCCCGGCATTGCCGAAATGAAGCGCCTCTACGTACGCGACGCAGCCCGCGGTCTCGGGCTTGGGCGCAAGCTGGCGCAGGCCCTCGTCGCCGAGGCGCGGGCAAGCGGCTATGCGGCCATGCGTCTCGATACGTTGCCGCATCTCAACGCCGCCATCGCACTCTATCTCGACATGGGTTTCCGCCCGATCGCCGCCTACAACGACAATCCGATCGCGGGCGTGCAGCATTACGAGCTGTCGCTATGAGCGTGTGGCAGCGCGAGGACGGCTACAGCGTGTCGGACGAGGCAGCACGCCTCGACCGCGACTATGTGCACATGTGGCTTTCGACCCAATCCTACTGGGCGCGCGATCTGCCGCGTGCGGTGTTCGAGCGCTCGGTTGACGGCGCGATGTGTTTCGGCATCTATGCGCCCGACGGCGGCCAAGTCGGGTTCGCGCGCTGCATTTCCGATCGTGCCACGTTCGGCTATTTGGGCGACGTGTTCGTCGATGCCGCACACCGCAAGCGCGGCCTGTCGAAATTTCTGGTCGAAACGATCCTCGGCCATCCCGCCTTGCAGGGCTTTCGGCGCTGGAGCCTCGTCACGAGCGACGCGCACAGCCTCTATGCGCGTTTTGGTTTTGCGCCGTTGGCCGAGCCCGGCAAGCACATGGAGCGCCACAGTCCCAATGTCTATGCGAGCGGGCGCTGAACCATGCTGAGCCTTGAAGCGCTCGCCTCGCTCGTGGTGTTTTCGTTCGTGACGTCGGTGACGCCGGGACCCAACAATCTGATGCTGCTCGCTTCGGGCGTGAATTTCGGCTTCGCGCGCACGATCCCGCACATGCTTGGCATCGGGCTTGGCTTCATGCTGATGATCGTGCTGGTGGGGCTAGGACTCGGCGCTGTGTTCGAAGCCCTGCCGTGGCTGCATGATGCGATCAAATATGCGGGCTTTGCCTACATGCTCTATCTCGCCTGGAAGATCGCTAATTCGGGCCGCATCGGCGAGGGCAAGGAGGTCGGCCGGCCGATGACGTTCCTGGCCGCCGCCGCGTTCCAATGGGTCAACCCGAAGGCCTGGGCAATGGCGGTGACCGCACTTGGTGCCTACACGCTGCCCGAGGATTTCGTGTTGAGCGTTGCGTTGGTGGCGCTCGTGTTCGGCCTCGTCAATCTGCCGACCGTGTCGAGCTGGGCCTTGTTCGGCGTGTGGCTGCGGCGGTTCCTGGGCGATCCCAAGATCGTGCGCATCTTCAATTGGAGCTGTGCGGCCCTGCTCGTGGTCTCGCTCGTGCCGATGTTGCGGGGTTAGATATGCCGCAAGTTCCGGGTGGTGCGCGCCCGTGCGCGTGCTTATCTTCAGGTCCATGAGCGACTATGCGCGCATCGAAAAGGCCTTGGGCTATCTCGCGGCCAATGTGGACGAACAGCCGGACCTCGACCGCGTTGCGGCGGAAATCGGGCTGTCGCCGTTCCATTTCCAGCGCCTTTTCACGCGCTGGGTCGGTGTGAGCCCGAAGAAGTTTCTGCAGTATCTGAGCTTGGGCCGCGCCAAGGAATGTCTCGCACAGGCGGGCTCGGTGCTCGATGCGTCGTTTGCCGCCGGCTTGTCGGGGCCGGGGCGGCTCCACGATCTGTTCGTGGCGCACGAGGCCGTAACACCGGGCGAATACAAAGCGCGCGGCGCCGGGCTCGAGATTTTCTGGGGCTGGGCGCAGTCGCCGTTCGGTGAAGCCTTGGTGCTCGCAACAGCGCGCGGCCTGTGCGGGCTCGCCTTCTCGAGCGACGAACCGGCCGCAAAGGCCGCCACCTTCGCCGACATGCAAGCGCGCTGGCCGGCCGCAACGTATCGCGAAGACCGTGCGGCGGTCGCCAAGATCGCGGGCCATTTGTTTGCCGAGAAACGCGACGACGCTCTCAAACTCGTCCTCTACGGCTCGCCCTGGCAAATCAAAGTGTGGGAAGCGCTGCTCGCGATCCCGCCGGGCCAGCTTGTTTCGTACGACGACATCGCTTCGCTGATCGGTGCGAAGCGCGCGAGCCGTGCCGTGGGGACGGCCGTCGGCGCCAATCCGATTTCCTGGCTTGTGCCGTGCCATCGCGTGATCCGCAAATCGGGTGCGATCAGCCACTACCATTGGGGCCGGCCGCGCAAGCTGGCGATGATCGGTTGGGAGGCCGCACAGGCCGAACTGGCGAGCGCGTCTGCGCCCGGCTAGACTGCGGCCTATGAAAACCAACAACTATCTCGACGATCTCAAAAAAGGCGACCGCTTCGACAGCGGCGGCTACACCTTCACGGAATCGAGCATCGTCGATTTTGCGTTTCTGTACGATCCGCAGCCTTTCCATATCGATGCAACCGCCGCCGCCGCCTCGCATTTCGGCGGGCTCATCGCGTCGGGCTTCCACACGCTGTCGGTCGCGTTCCGGCTCTTCTACCAAACGGGCTTCGTGCGCGACGCCTCGATGGGCGGCCCCGGCATGGACGAGCTGCGCTGGCTCAAGCCCGTACGGCCCGGCGACACGCTGCGCTGCTCGGCCGAAGTGCTGGAAGTGTCGCCATCGCGCTCGAAACCCGATCGCGGCATCCTGAAGCTTGCTCTGGCCGCGCGCAATCAAGCCGACGAAACCGTGATGACGGTGACCTTCATCATCCTGCTCAAACGAAAGCCCGAAGCATGAGCCGCGAATTCGCCTTGCGCGACGCCGAACCCAAAGACGTCGGCCTCGTACTGCATTTCATCAAGCAGCTCGCGATCTACGAAAAACTCGCCCACGAGGTCGAAGCGACCGAGGCGAACCTGCAGCGTTGGATGTTCGGGCCCGACGCGGTCGCCGAGGCGATCCTTGCCGAGACGCCGCAAGGGCCCGTCGGCTTCGCGCTGTTCTATCGCAGCTTTTCGACCTTCATGGGCAGGCCCGGTCTCTATCTCGAAGATCTTTTCGTGGACGAAGCCGCGCGCGGTCTCGGCATCGGCAAGGCGCTGATCGTCGCAGGGGCAAAGCGCGCCGTTCAGCGCGGCTTCGGCAAATACCATTGGCAGGTGCTCGACTGGAACCAGCCCGCGCGCGATTTCTACGTCGCGATGGGGGCGCGCGAATCCGCTGCGTGGCTCAATGTGCGCATTGACGGCTCCGCCCTCGAAGCGCTCGCTGCACGGGACACTGCGTCTTAGCCGGGCAGGCGAATCGCGAGCATGCTGCCTTCGTCGCATTGGGCGAGCACCGCCAATAGATCGGGCAGCGCCAATGCAACGCAGCCCGCCGTCGGCGAAAAATCCGCGCGTGCCACATGCAGAAAGATCGCACTGCCGCGCCCGGCCTGCGGCGGTTCGTCGTTGTAGCCGAGCGGCACCACGATGTCGTAGACGCCGTCGTTGCGCGCCAAACGTTCGGGATGGTTTTCGACGCGGGTGCGGATCAGGCGATTGTAGTTCGGCGAGGCCGCATCGTCGTCCCACGCCATGTCGGCTTCGATGGGATGGAACCAGTCTTTGAGCGACGCCGGCAGCGTGAGACGGTCGGCGCGATAGAAACCGCGACGCAGCGGCCACATGCCTGCGGGCGTGGCACCGTCACCCTCGCGCTTTGCGTCGGCCGCAATGATTCCGCTGCGGCCCAAGGCGCAGTCGTAGTGCCGGCCGCCGATGGCGAGCGTGCCGCGCGCACCTTGTCCCGTCACGATCATGCAAACGAGACTAGCCGACGATGTTGTAGCCCGCATCGACATAATGCACGCCGCCGGTCATGCCGGCGGCCGCGTCGCTCGCAAGGAAGGCCGCCAACGCGCCGATCTCGTCGATGGTCACGAGGCGCTTGCCCGGGCTCTGCGCCTTGGCGCGCTCGACGAGTTCGTCGAACCGGTCGATGCCCGAGGCCGCACGCGTGAGCAGCGGTCCCGGCGAGAGCGCGTGTGCGCGTATGTGCTTGGGGCCGAGTTCTGCCGCGATGCTGCGCATGCTGGCTTCGAGCGCGGCCTTCACGGGGCCCATCATGTTGTAGTTCGCAACTGCCTTTTCGGCCCCGTAGAAGCTCACGGTCAACAGCGTGCCGCCGTCGGCCATCAAGGGTTCGGCTAAGCGCGCCATCCGGATGAAGCTGTGGCACGAGACTGCCATAGCCTGCAGGAATCCTGCCTCGCTGCAATCGACTACGCGCGCATGCAGATCTTCGCGCGGTGCGAACGCGATCGAGTGCAGCACGATATCGAGTTTGCCCCAGCGCGTGCGCGCATCGGCAAACGCCGCTTCGAGCGCACCCGGTACGCGCACGTCGCAAGGGCCGACTAAGGCCGCTTGGAGCGGTTCGGCAACAGCTGCGACATGCGGTCGCGCCTTGTCGCTGAGATAGGTGAGGGCCACGTCCGCCCCCGCCGCTTTGAAGGCGGCGGCACTGCCGGCGGCGATGGAATCGGCATTGGCCACGCCGAAAATCAGTGCTTTTTTGCCGCCGAGCGGCGCTGTCGTTTGCATGCAGTCACCCTAACACCGGAATGTTGCCGATTTTAAACGTGCCGATTTATTGGTTGCAACGCGGAGGCCAACGCATTAACAAGACCTCGGGCCAGGACCTCCCAACGGGTCCCGGCTCTTCTGAAAGGAAGAGCTTAAAATGACACAAAGCAAACCAAGCGTACGCCCCGCGTGCGCGAATTTTTCTTCCGGCCCTTGCGCCAAGCGCCCCGGCTGGTCCCTCGACACTCTCAAAGACGCGGCCCTCGGCCGTTCGCATCGCTCCAAGCTCGGCAAAGCCAAGCTCGCCGACACGATCGAGCGCACGCGCAAAGTGCTCGGCATCCCGGCCGACTACCGCATCGGCATTGTGCCGGCATCGGACACGGGTGCATTCGAAATGGCGATGTGGTCGCTGTTGGGTGCGCGCGGTGCCGATCTGATGACCTGGGAATCGTTCGGGGCGGGCTGGGTCACGGACGCCGTGAAGCAGCTCAAGCTCAAGAACACGCGCACCTTCGAAGCGCCTTACGGGCAGCTTCCCGATCTCAAAGCCGTCGATTTCGACAACGACGTCGTCTTCACCTGGAACGGCACCACCTCGGGCGTGCGCGTGCCCAACGGCGACTGGATCCCGGCCGACCGCAAGGGGCTCACGATCTGCGACGCGACCTCGGCTGCCTTCGCGATGCGCCTGCCGTGGGACAAGCTCGATGTCGTGACCTGGTCGTGGCAGAAAGTGCTGGGCGGCGAAGGCCAGCACGGCATGCTGGTGCTGAGCCCCCGCGCGGTCGAGCGGCTCACGACCTATACGCCGCCGTGGCCGATGCCCAAGATCTTCCGTCTCACGCAAGGCGGCAAGCTGATCGAAGGCGTGTTCAAGGGCGAGACGATCAACACGCCCTCGATGCTTGCGGTTGAAGACGCGCTCGACGGTCTGATCTGGTCCGAAAAAATCGGCGGGCTCGACGCGCTAATCGCGCGCTCGGAAAAAAACCTCGCCGCGATCGAAGCCTGGGCCGCCAAGACGCCGTGGGTCGGCTTTCTTGCCGCGGACAAGGCGATCCGCTCCTGCACGTCGGTGTGCTTGGTGATCCAAGACCCGGACGTGGCCAAGCTCGACGCTGAAGCCAAAGCCGCCTTCTCGAAAAAGATGGTGGCCTTGCTCGAAGCCGAGAAGGTCGCTTTCGACATCGACGCCTATCGCGACGCCCCGCCGGGCTTGCGCATTTGGGCCGGTGCCACCGTCGAAACCGCCGATCTCGAAGCTTTGTTCGGCTGGCTCGACTGGGCCTTCGCGACCGTCAAAGCCGGCTGAAGCAGCTCGCTTTCCCTTTCAAATTTTGTGCGTCCTTAAACGCAAGGAATCCGTCATGGCCAAAGTTCTGATCTCCGATGCCCTGAGCCCGCGCGCCGTCGATATCTTCAAGGAGCGCGGCATCGAAACCGACATGAAAGTCGGCCTCAAACCCGACGAGCTCAAAGCCATCATCGGCAATTACGACGGTCTCGCCATCCGCTCGGCCACGAAAGTGACCAAGGAAATCCTGGCCGCCGCCCCGCATCTCAAAGTGATCGGCCGTGCCGGTATCGGCGTCGATAATGTCGACGTGCCCGCCGCCACCGCGCGCGGCGTGGTGGTGATGAACACGCCGTTCGGCAATTCGATCACGACGGCCGAACACGCGATCGCAATGATGATGGCGCTCGCCCGCCAGCTCCCCAGTGCCGACCGTTCGACCCAGGCCGGCAAGTGGGAGAAGAACCGCTTCATGGGCGTGGAAATCTCGGGCAAGACACTCGGCCTCATCGGGGCCGGCAATATCGGCTCGATCGTCGCCGACCGCGCCTTGGGCCTCAAGATGAAGGTCGTGGCCTACGACCCGTTCTTGGCACCCGAACGCGCGCAGGCGATGGGTGTGGAAAAAGTCGATCTTGATACGCTGCTGGCGCGCGCTGATTTCATCACGCTGCACACGCCGATGACCGAGCAGACCAAGAATCTGCTCGATGCCAAAGCGCTCGCCAAGACCAAGAAGGGCGTGCGCATCGTCAATTGCGCGCGCGGCGGCCTCATCGTCGAAGAAGATCTCAAAGCCGCACTCGACAGCGGCCAGGTCGCCGGTGCGGCCCTCGACGTGTTTTTGACCGAACCCGCCAAGGAAAACCCGCTCTTCGGCCGCGACGACGTGATCTGCACGCCGCATCTGGGCGCTTCGACCAACGAGGCGCAGGAGAATGTGGCGCTTCAGGTGGCCGAGCAGATGTCGGACTTCCTGCTCACCGGTGCCGTCACCAACGCCGTCAACATGCCGTCGGTTTCGGCCGAAGACGCGCCCAAGCTCAAGCCCTACATGCAGCTTGCGACCAATCTCGGCTCGTATCTGGGCCAGCTACAGGACGAAAATGTCGTCTCGGTCGCGATCGAATACGAGGGGGCCGTGGCCGCCCTCAACACGAAGCCGCTTACGGCGTGCGTGCTCGCGGGCTTCCTGGGCGCGCAGCTCGAGACGGTGAACTCGGTCTCGGCCCCGGCCGTCGCGCGCGAGCGCGGCATTGCCGTGACCGAGGCGCGCCATGACCGCGCATCGGACTATCCCACGCTCATCAGCGTGACGGTCGTAAGCCAGGGCCAGACGCGCAAGATTGCGGGCTCGCTGTTCGGCAACGCCAAGCCGCGCATCGTCGCGATCGCCGATGTGCCGATCGAAGCCGAGTTCAGCGCTTCGATGCTCTATGTGCGCAACCAGGACAAGCCGGGCTTCATCGGCTCGATCGGCCGCTTGTTCGGCGACTCGAGCCTCAACATCGCCTCGTTCAATCTGGGCCGCCAGACGCGCGGCGGCGAAGCGATCTGCTTGATTGCCGTCGACCAGCCGATCGGCGAAGCCTTGCTCGAAAAAATCCGCGCCTTGCCGCAAGTGCTGCGCGCGCGGGCACTGCGGTTCTAGAAGGCGATAGGGCGGGGACGCGCGCGCCGGATCTGGTGGCGCGCGTCCCGTTCTTCGCTGTTTCGCGCCGCAGCTACCCCGTCTTCGGCGCCGCGTTCGTCACTGCCAAGCATCACGCCCGCTTCGGCGAGATCGTCGTGCGCCCGCGATCGGTCGGCCGCCCCGCGCCTAGCGAGAGAAGCGCCGATCGCGGCCAAGACGAGCAACGCCTCGAGCCCTTCGCGCACCAAAATCGTCGCCGAATCGTGAAATGCCCCCATGACGTGCCCCTTCGCTTCCGTCGCAAATACCAGTTTGAGATGGGAGGAGGCCTTGATTTAAGGAATAAAAAGTAGTATTTTAGGACTATGAGCATCATATTGGCACTAAAGGATTCGTTTGGCGCACCGCTTGTCGGCCGCATCGGCGGTCGCCTTTGCGCCGAAATAGGCGACGGAAAAAATCGGCGTAACATGTCGCCTGAAGAAGGTTTTTTCTCGTCGGATCAGGGCGTTAAAATAGGTTGCGCGAATTGGCGACGGTTGCCGAAAGTCGCCTATTTCCCATGGCGTGGCCCGACAAAACCGGCTACTCAAGCGCGCCCATGCGAGGTGGACCCTCGCCAGCTGGGGGAGCCATGAACGAACTTGTCACACGCGCCTTGCTGCCGGCGGGCCTGCGCGATGCGCTGCCGGCGGAAGCCGACCAAGAGGCGGAAATCGTCTGGCGCGTCACGCAAGTTTTCAAGCGCTACGGCTATGCGCGCGTGAAGCCGCCGATGGTCGAGTTCGAAGAATCGCTGCTGGCGGGAAGCCAAGCCGGCATGTCGCGCCATTGCTTCCGCCTCATGGATCCCGACAGCCAGCGCATGATGGCGCTCCGCGCCGACATGACGCCGCAAGTGGCGCGCATCGCCGCCACGCGCCTCAAGGGCGAAGCGCGGCCGTTGCGCCTGTCCTATGCGGGCCAGGTGCTGCGCGTGAAGGGCGACGGGTTGCGGCCCGAACGCCAATTCGGCCAGGTAGGGGCCGAGCTCATCGGCGCCGACGAGCCCGCAGCCGACGCCGAAATCATCGCCATGTCGGCGGCGGCACTCGCCGACGTGGGAGCCGCCAACGTCTCGATCGATCTCACGATCCCCTATCTCGTTCCTGCAATCATCGGCTGGAGCCAGGTGCCGCCCGACATCGCCGCGAACTTGCGCGCCGCCCTCGACCGCAAGGATGCGGCGGAAGTGGCGCGCCTCGGCGGCAAGGTCGGCGCTTTGCTGGCCGATCTTGTGGCCGCAAGCGGCCCTGCCGCCGCAGCCCTTGCCAAGCTTGAGGGGCTCGATCTTCCGCCGACCGCGCGCGGCGAGGTCGTGCGCCTCAAGGAGGCCGTGCGCCTCGTGCAAGCGGCACGCCCCGATCTTGTTCTGACGATCGATACGGTCGAGCGGCGCGGCTTCGAATACCAGAAGGGCCTGTCCTTCACGATCTTCGCGCGGGGCGTGCGCGGCGAACTCGGCCGCGGCGGGCGCTATCTTGCGGGCGAAGATCTGATGGAAGGGGCGGGCGAAACCGCGACGGGCGTCACGCTCTTCACCGACACGGTGCTGCGCGCCTTGCCGTTTCCGGCGGCCGAGGCGTGCGCGTTCGCACCCTTCGGCACGCCGCCCGAACTCGTGCGCGCCTTGCGCGACGGCGGCCGCGTGGTGCGCGAAGGTTTCGGCGCCGTCGCGGACGCAAATGCCGAAGCGCGGCGCCTGGGCTGCAGCCATATCGTCGAAGGCGGCAAGGCCGTCATTCTTGAGGAAACGAAGAAATGACCAACGTCACTGTCGTCGGTTCGCAATGGGGCGATGAAGGCAAAGGCAAAATCGTCGACTGGCTCAGCGAGCGCGCCGAAATCGTCGTGCGCTTCCAGGGCGGGCACAATGCCGGCCACACGCTCGTGGTCGACGGCGTCACCTACAAGCTGTCGCTGCTGCCCTCGGGCGTGGTACGGCCGGGCAAGCTCGGCATCATCGGCAACGGCGTGGTCGTCGATCCGTGGCATCTCCTCAAGGAGATCGCCGCGATCCGCGAGAAGGGTGTGGATGTCGGTCCCGACAATCTCAGAGTTGCCGAAAATGCGGCGCTCATCCTGCCATTGCACGCCGAAATAGACCGCCTGCGCGAGGAAGCGCGCGGGGCCGCCAAGATCGGCACGACCGGGCGCGGCATCGGCCCCGCCTACGAAGACAAGGTCGCGCGCCGCGCCATCCGCCTGTGCGATCTCTCGGACCCTGCCACGCTCAAGACCAAGCTCGACGAGCTGCTGCGCCACCACGACGCGCTGCGCAAAGGCTTGGGCTTCGCACCCGTCGACCGCGCCGCACTCGAAAAATCCTTGGCAGAGATGGCGCCGCAGATTCTGCCCTATGCCGATCCGGTGTGGCCGTTCCTCGACGAGGCGGTGCGCAAAGGCCGCCGCATCCTGTTCGAGGGTGCGCAAGGCGCTTTGCTCGACATCGACCACGGCACCTATCCGTTCGTGACGTCGTCGAACACAGTGGCCGCACAAGCTGCAACCGGCGCGGGTGTCGGACCCAACGCAACGGGCTTCGTGCTCGGCATCACCAAGGCCTACACGACGCGCGTGGGCTCGGGCCCGTTCCCGACGGAGCTCACCGATGCGGTCGGCCAAGGTTTGGGCGAACGCGGGCACGAATTCGGCACCGTCACCGGGCGGCCGCGGCGCTGCGGCTGGTTCGACGCCGTGCTCGTGCGCCAGAGCGTGCGCGTGGGCGGCATTCGCGGCATCGCCCTCACCAAGCTCGACGTGCTCGACGGCATGGACGAACTCAAAGTATGCGTGGCCTACGACATCGACGGGCGGCGCTACGACCGTCTGCCGGCCGCCCAGCATCTGCAGGCGCGCGCGGTCCCCGTCTACGAAACGATGCGCGGCTGGAAGGAATCGACGCGCGGGGCTCGCTCGTGGGCCGAGCTCCCGGCCGCCGCAATCAAATACATCGTGCGCATCGAAGAGCTGATCGGCTGCCGCGTGGCCATGCTCTCCACGAGTCCCGAGCGCAACGACACGATCCTCACGGCCGATCCTTTCGCGGGCGGGTAGGGGCGGCCGTCCTATCTCGTGATTCGCGCCGCGGTTTGGCGTAGAATCACGAGTCGGATCGTCGGCCATTCTGCGGCCGGGAAGACGGGGCCATGGCGGAACCTGCCAACATCGAAGCCAAGCAACCGGGCGAAGCGGCCCCGCAGGCGGCTGCCCTTGCGGGCGGCGGCGTGCCGCTCGGCAATCGCTTCCAGATATTCCCCGCCATTCCGATCCCGGACATGTCGACGCCGACCGTGCGCGCGTTTTCGGCCGCCGACACGCGCGACGACGGCGTGCCGCGCGTCGCCCTCATCTGCAGCAACGATCTGCTGCCGCGCCTCGAGATGGCCAAGGCCCTCAAGACCGTCGAGCGGCCCGGCCTCTTGCGGCTCTACGATTTCGACCTCGTGAACTGGCCCGGCACCAAGGGCAAGCGGCTTGCCCTTATCTATGACTTCCCCGAGGGCGGGCCGCTGTGGTCGGGCAAAGCGCCGCGCGAGGCGTGGACCGGGGCCAAGATCGTGAGCCATATTCTGGGCCCGCTTGCCACGGGTTTGAGCGAACTCTTCGTGCGCAACGTCACGCATCGCTCCCTCCGCCCGCAGAATCTGTTCTGGCTCGACGAGGCGCGCACGCGCGTGGTGATGGGGCCATGCCTGCAGGCGCCGCCCGGCTTCGACCAGCCGCCGGCCTTCGAGCCGCTGGCCGGTGCGATGACCGATCCCGAGGGCCGCGGCAACGGCACGCGCGCCGACGACATGTTCGCGCTCGGCATGACGCTGATGGCCTTCGCGCAAGGCTCGATGCCGGGTGCGGGCCTTGATCCCGACGAAGCGATCTACCGGCGCATCGATACGAACTCGTTTGACACGTTCGCCGATCTCAACAAGCTGCCGCCCGTGCTGATGGATGTGCTGCGCGGTCTCCTCAACGATTGGGAGCCCGATCGCTGGACGATCGAGCATCTGCGCGGCTGGCTCGAAGGCAAGCGCCAGCAGATTCCCAACACCGCCCCGCAGATGTCGCGCGCGGCGCAAGGCTACAAATTCGGCAAGCGCGAGCACAAAAACGCGCGCACGCTTGCCCACGCGATGGGCCGCAATTTCGAAGCGGCCGCGCGCGAGCTGCGCAACGGTGCGATCCCCATGTGGGTGCGCACGTCGCTGGGCGAGCAGAAGCTGCACGACCGCCTGATGGCGGCTGTCAACGAATCGACCGGCGATACCAACGCCACCTACAACGACGCCACGATCGTCGGGCGCGCTTGCGTGATTCTCGATCCGATGGCGCCCGTGCGCTTCCGCGGCCACAGCGTTACGGCCGACGGGCTCGGGCCAGCCCTTGCGGCCGCGATGCGCAAGCCCGGCAACGGCCCGATTTTCACCGATCTCATCCGCTCGCGCATTCTGGGCAGCTGGGCGCATTTCTACAAACTCGCCGGCGGCAAGAACCTGCCGGCCAACAGCATCCTCGACCGCGTCGGGCGCTGGGTCGAAGATCCGGCCCCCGGCAACGGCATCGAGCGCTGCCTCTACGAGCTCAATCCCAATCTGCCGTGTTTCTCCGAACTGGCGGCGGGTATGTGGGTCTCGGAGCCTGAGCACGTGCTCGAAGCGCTCGAGGTTTCCGCAGGGGCTGACCGCAAGCCGGTCGATCGGCATATCGCGGCGTTTTTGGCGTCGCATGCCGGTGCCAATTCGGGCCAGATCAAAGCGCTCATGAATCCCGAACAAGTCGACGCACACGGCGGCCTGTCGATCGTGAAGCTGCTGGCCGATCTGCAGGAAAAATTCGGGCCGCCCTCGGTGCCGCGCCTCACCGCGTGGTGCGCAGGCCTCGTGCGCCAGTTCATCGACACGATCCGCAATCTGCCGCTGCGCACGCTGCAGCTCGAGCAGCTCAACAAGGTCTCGGAAGAGGGCGATCTCAAGAAACTTCTCGAGCTCGTGGACAACGAGAAGATGCGCGACGCCGACGCGCGCGCGTTCGAGAACGCCAAGGAATCCTACCAAAGTGCTTTGTTCGAAATCGGCGAGCTCAAGAACGGCGGCAAGATCCGCACCACGCTCGCCATCCATGCCGGCAAAGAGGCGGCAGCACTTACGGCCGCAAGCCTGTCGGGCGTGGTCGGGATCGGCTCGCTGCTGCTGAGGCTCATGTAATGGCCAAGATGGCGAAGCCCAAAGAAAAGAAATCCGGCCAACGCAGCCCGATGGTGCTCGCCACGGCCGGCGTGGGCGTGCTCGCGATCCTCGGCTGGCTCGGCTTCAACGTGCCGTGGCTGTGCGTGTACATGATCGGCGGCTTCCTGCCGACGATCGCGGCGTATCTGAGCGATCCGTCGCGCCAGAAATTCGACACGATCGCCGTCGGCACGCTGAGCGCTGGTGCCATGCTGCCCTTCCTGCTCGACGGGCTTGCGAGTGCCGGGCGCACCGGCGGGCGCGAGATCCTGGGCAACGCCTATGCCTGGGTCTCGGTCTATATCGCGGCGAGCTTCGCCTATGCGCTGTGCTGGCTGTTCCCCATCGTCGTGAACATCGCCTACGAAAACCGCGCCCAGGCGCGCATCCGCATGCTCGAGCGGCGCAAGACGATGCTGGAAGCCGAATGGGGCGAGTCCGTGCGCGGCGAGGAAGACAAGCTGCCGCGCTGACGGTACGGCGCGCGTTTAGCCGCCGCTTGCAATGCCCGCTTTGACCGCGCGCTGCAGTTTTTCGAAGGCGCGCACTTCGATCTGGCGCACGCGCTCGCGGCTGATGCCGTATTTTTGGCTGAGATCCTCGAGCGTGGCGGGCTCTTCGGACAGGCGCCGCTCCACCAGGATCGTGCGTTCGCGCGCATTGAGCTGGGCCAGCGCCTTTTCGAGCAGCTTGTGGCGGCGTGCCGATTCCTGGCTCTCGGCGAGCCGCGTTTCCTGGCTCTCGACCTCGTCCACGAGCCAGTCCTGCCACTCGCCTTCGAAATCGCCGCGCACGGGCGCGTTCAGCGAATGGTCGGGCGCTGCCAAGCGCCGGTTCATATTGATCACGTCCTGCTCGGGTACCTTGAGGTCAGTCGCGATCTTGGTCACGATCTCGGGCCGCAGATCGCCCTCTTCGAGCTGGCGCATCTGGCCTTTGAGCTTGCGCAGATTGAAAAACAGCTTTTTCTGCGCCGCCGTCGTGCCCATTTTGACCAGCGACCAGGAATGCAGGATGTATTCTTGGATGGCGGCGCGGATCCACCACATCGCGTAGGTGGCGAGGCGAAATCCGCGCTCGGGCTCGAAGCGTTTGACGGCCTGCATCATGCCGACATTGCCTTCCGAGATGAGCTCGGCCACCGGCAAGCCGTAGCCGCGATAACCCATCGCGATTTTGGCCACGAGGCGCAGATGCGAGGTCACGAGGCGGTGGGCGGCGGCCGCGTCTTCGCGTTCACGCCAGGCTTTCGCCAGCATGTATTCTTCGTCCTGCTCGAGCATCGGGAACTTGCGTATCTCCTGGAGATAGCGCTGCAAGTTTCCGTCCGAGCCTAGCGCTGGTATCTGCGCACGCAACCGCCCGCCCCCTTCGATATCCCCTTCGGCAGGGCCCCGCTCTGCCGTGAGCGATCTTACCCTTTGCCGCCGCGCATGCCTAGCGACGCTGCGGCCCGTCGCAAACGTTCGGCGAAGGCAGCAAGATCGGGGGCGAAGCCGCGTTCGAATCGCAACGGCCGACCGTCGTGCGGGTGTGCAAATCCAAGCACGAATGCATCCAGCGCTTGGCGGCCGAACGATGCGATTTCGGCATCGAGCGCGCTTGCACGCGGCGACGCTTTGCGTCCGTAGATACCGTCGCCCGCAAGCGGACAGCCGATGGCGGTGAGATGCACGCGAATCTGGTGCGTGCGGCCCGTCGCGAGACGGCATTCGACCAAGGCCGCACGATCGGAAAAACGTTCGAGCGTGCGGTAGTGGGTTCGGGCAGGTTTGCCGCCGCTGCGCACGATCGCCATGCGTTTGCGATTGCCCGGATCGCGGCCGATGGCCCCTTCGATATCGCCCTCGGAAGGGCGGGGCACGCCGCGCACGATCGCGGCATAGAGCCGCTCGACCGTGTGGCTTGCGAATTGTGCGGCCAAATGGCGGTGTGCTGCATCGGTCTTGGCGGCGACCATGAGGCCGCTCGTGTCTTTGTCGAGCCGATGCACGATGCCCGGCCGTTCGACGCCGCCGATCCCCGACAGCGAACCCGCACAATGGGCGAGCAGCGCATTCACGAGCGTGCCGTCGGCATTGCCGGGGGCAGGGTGCACGACGAGGCCCGCGGGTTTGTCGATCACGATCAAGTGCGCATCTTCGTAGACCACGTCGAGTGCGATCGCTTGCGCTTCCTGGCGCGCTGGGGTGGCGTCCGGCACGGCGAGTTCCAGCGTTTCGCCCGCTTTGACCTTGTGCGACGGCTCCGTTATCGTCGCGCCGTCGATGCGCGCATGGCCTTCTTCGATCAGCGCTTTGAGGCGGCTGCGCGACAGTGCAGCGCCGTGTAGCACGACAAGAGCGCGGTCGAGCCGCGTGCCGACAAGATCGTCGGGCACGGGCGCTGAAAAGAGGGTCGGCGCTGCGTTCATAGGCTGTTTGGTACCTGAAGCGAGGTCTTGAATCCACCCATGCGCGCGTTGAAAGCCGTTGTTCTGTCGCTGGGGGCATTGTGCGTGGCCGCCTTCGGCGTTCTGGTCTATCTGGTCGTGGCGGGGATCGGCGGCAAGGAAGCGTCTGTTCCTGCGCAAACCGCAACGACCGCCCCACCCTTGGCCGGCCTGCGCTGGAACGACCTGTCGCTGGGGCAGCCTGCGGGCACGCGCATTGTCGGCGTGGTGTCGACGGGCGGCTTACTTGCGATCCATGTCGAAGCGCCGGGCGGGGCGGGCATCATCCTGCTCGTCGATCCTGCGAGCGGCCAATTGCGCGGCCGCATCATGCCGGGAACAACACCATGAATTTTGCGTCCGACAATACGGCCCCCGTCCATCCCAAGATCATGGCGGCTCTCGAAGCCGCCAATTCGGGCCATGCGATGGCTTACGGCAACGACGCGATCGCCAAGCGGCTCGACAAACATTTCGCCGATCTGTTCGAGCGGCCTTGCGCCGTGTTTCCCGTGGCCACGGGGACGGCCGCCAATTCGCTCTCGCTGGCGGCGATGACCCCGCCATGGGGGGCTGTCTATTGCCATCCGGACGCGCACATCAACACCGACGAGTGCGGTGCGCCGGAGTTCTATACGGGCGGGGCCAAACTCGTCGGCGTCCAGGGTGCGAGTGGTAAGATCGACGCGCACACGCTCGCTGCAACGCTTGCGGCGGCACGCCATATCGGCGTGCATCAAGTGCAGCCGGCTGCCGTGTCGATCACCAACGCGACCGAAGCAGGCACGGTCTATGCGGTGTCCGAGATCGCGGCCTTGGCCGAGATCGCGCACCGCGCCGACCTCAAATTCCATCTCGACGGGGCGCGCTTTGCCAATGCGCTTGTGCACCAGGGTGCAACGCCGGCCGACGCGACATGGCGTGCGGGCGTCGATATCCTGTCCTTCGGCGCCACGAAGAACGGCTGCATGGCGGCCGAAGCGATCGTGGTGTTCGACGAAGCGCTCGCCGCGACGATCGCATTGCGCCGCAAGCGTGCGGGGCATCTGTTTTCGAAGATGCGCTATCTTGCAGCCCAGCTCGAAGCCTATCTCGCCGACGATCTCTGGCTCGTGATGGCGCGCCATGCCAACGCGCTGGCACAGCGCTTGGCAAACGCGCTCGCGGCGATCCCGGGTGCGAAACTCGCGCACACGGTCGAAGCCAACGAGATCTTCGTCGAACTCCCCGAAGCGTCGATCGTGGCGCTTGAACAGGCGGGTTTTGCCGTCTATCGCTGGAACGGGCCGGGCACGCAACTTTTGCGCTTGGTCGTGTCGTGGTCGTCGCGCCAGGAAGACGCCGACCGCCTCGCCGCCACCGCCCTTGCCGCAGCGAGCCGTATCGGCTAAGCCCTAGCGGACGTGCAAGGTCCCCATCGTCTAGAGGCCTAGGACGGCACCCTCTCACGGTGCAGACCGGGGTTCGAATCCCCGTGGGGACGCCAGCGCGGATGAAATTGAACACCTTTATGCAGTGCGGCGGGCGGCACTGAAATCTGCGTTCATATCGAGGCGCGAATCACGAGTTCGGCCGCGTGAACAATGCGGCGGCTGGGACCCGAATAGCCGTCGATCCTTTCGATCAAAGCGTTCCAAGCGCTGCGCGCCATGTCTTTGATCGGGTGGCGGATGATGGAAAGCGGCGGCTCGACAACCAATGCCCAATTCGGTTCGTCGAAAACGAGCAGCGATATGTCGTCCGGAATCCGGACGTTGGACCGTTTGATCGTCGCGATCAGCGGCAACGCCAGGATGCTGTTCGACGCGATGATCGCGTCCGGGCGCTCGCGGCGGCGCAGGATCGTTTCGATTTGGGCGGCAAATTCGCCATCGTCGGCGGCGCGCACGAATGTTTCCGTGTGGATTCCAATTTTCTTGCCCGCGGCAGCGAGCGCTGCCATGCGATGCTGCGTTGTGATCAGTTCGGGGAATCGCACAATGAACGTCACGCGCTTTCGCCCGGCCGCGGCGAGGGCCGCAACCGCATCCGCCATGGCGCCGCTATTGTCCATCGAGACATAGTCGAAGCGCGGATCGTCGCTGACGCGGTCGATGACGACCGCCGGCACGCCGGCCGCCGCGATCTGGTCGAAGGCAGCGCTCGGTGCGGCGGTCGGCACCAAAAGGATCCCATCGACTTGGCGTTCCAGCAATGCACGCGCGCGGCGCACCTCCGTCTCAGGCTCGCCGCGACTCAGAACCTGCATGACCTCGTAGCCTTGCTGCGCGCCAATACTCTCGAAATTGTCCAGCAGTGCTGCGAAATAGGCGCTGGCCGTGTCGTGGGCAATCAGCCCGACGACCCGCGAATGGCGCCGACGCAAACTTTGCGCGACCCGGTTCGGCAGAAAGCCAAGCGTGTCGATTGCCGCGACGACGGCCGCACGCCTCGCGTCGCTCACCGGAATTCTTGGATTGAGAACGTTCGAGACTGTGCCGATCGAAACGCCGGCAAGGCGTGCGACGTCGCTGATCGTCGCTTTGGGTCTGTCCTTCAAGCGGCTTGCCTTTGGCATGGATCCATTTTATGCTTATTTGAACGTTTCAATCGAGAGTAAAAACCGCTCCGATGATGGGGAGAACGCAGGCATCCAATGAAAATCACGAAAATTGAAACGTTCAAATACTGGGTCGATTGGTGCAATTGGATGTTCGTCCGCATCGAGACGGATGAGGGGCTCGTCGGCTGGGGCGAGGCGTCTTTGCACGGCGCGCTCGAATCGGTCGCGACGGCGATCGCGGAGTTTGCGCCGCACCTTATTGGCGAAGATCCGGCCGGCCCTGAGCGTCACTGGCATCGTCTCTACAACGCCTGGCGCTGGCGCGGCGGGGCCGTCTTCATGTCGGCCCTCGCGGGCATCGATCTCGCGCTGTGGGACCTCGAGGGCAAGCGCCTCGGCGTGCCCGTCCATCGTCTGCTCGGCGGTGCGCATCGCACGCGGCTGCGGGTCTATGCGAGCCACTGGCTGCGCGGTGCCACGCGGCCCGAAGAGGGCTATGCGCGGGCAAAAGAGGCGGTGGATTTGGGCTTCACGGCGTTCAAATACTCGCCGCTGACCCGCGAGGCCCTCAAAGCGGACGAGAGCGGCGCCATTCGGCGTGCGACCGAGATGATGGCGGCGGCGCGCGAGGGCGCTGGACCCGACGTCGACATCTTCATCGAGTGCAGCGAGTTGCTGACGCCGCGAACGGCCGTGATGCTCGATCGCGCCTTTGCACCTTATCGGCCGGGATGGTTCGAAGAACCGCTCCCGTTCGAAAATGCGGCCGTGATGGTGCGGCTGCAAAAGGAAATTTCGACTCCGATCGCGACGGGCGAACGGCTCTTGTCGCGCTACGAGTTCCGCGAACTGCTTGAGGGCGGCGGCTGCAAGATCGTCCAGCCCGACCTGATGCATGCCGGTGGGCTCACCGAAGTTCGGCGGATCGCGAGTTTTGCGGACACCTACTACGTGCCCGTCGCACCTCACAATCCGGGCGGGCCGATCTGCACGATGGCGTCGATGCATCTTGCGGCCGCCATTCCGAATTTCTACGTGCTGGAGCAGATGGAGCCGCAGCGCGCGTTCCGCGACCGCGCATCGCGGCCGGCGGTGCAGTTCGACGCCGGGCATTTCGTTCTGCCCGAAGCACCTGGGTTCGGAATCGAACCTGATCTCGAACTTCTCGCAACGATGCCCTTCCGGCCCCAGCCCCGCAGCGAACGGGGCGGTGCCTTGTGGACGTAAAAAAAACAAAGGGAGAGAAACCATGACGAAGTTCGCGACATCGACTGCCGTTGCCGCTCTGCTGATCGGTGCGATCGGACCGGCAGCAGCACAGCAGCGCGTCGTCCTGCAATGGCAGACGCCCAACCTCACCGAAGCGCAATACGAGCCGATCTGGAAACAGACGATCGCCGCGTTCGAGGCAGCGAACCCGAACATCAAAATCGAGCCGATTCTCGTGGCGCGCCGCGACCATTGGACAAAGTTTGTGGCCGCCGCCCAGGCCCGCCAGGCGCCGTGCATTGTGGCCGTCGATCTCACGACGGCCGCCGCCGAAGGCTATCTGCGGCCGATTGATGATCTTTGGGACAAGGAGCCGGCCGCGTTCCGCAACGCGTGGAGCGACGACATGCTCAAAGCGGCGCGCTGGAAGGGCAAGCTCTACGGCCTGCCGAACTGGGGCGGCGTCTACGCCGAGATCTACAATCGCGAACTCGTCGTGAAGGCAGGGCTCGACCCGAAGAATCCGCCCAAGAACTGGGCCGAGTATCTGCAGTGGGCGAAGGCGCTGACCGGCACCGACCATTGGGCGACCTCCGTCCTCGGCGGAAAGACCGACACGACGACGCGCGTGCTGCTGACCTGGATCTACGGGAACGGCGGCGAACCGTTCAATGCCGACATGACCGAGTCGCGGTTCGCCAAGGACCCCAAATCCCTCGAAGCGATCAAGTTCTACCTCGGACTTTTTTCGGACCATAAAGTCGCATCGCCCGCACCGACGACCACCAACTATCTCGAGCAGACCGTCCTGTTCTCGCAAGGCAAGATCGCCACGATGCGAAACGCCTATTGGTCGGTCGCAAAGGTGATCGGCGACAATCCGCAGATCGAAGGCAAGATGTTCGCAGCCCCTTTGCCGGCGCAGATTCCGAACGCGCCGACCCTGGCGACCGTGACGGCGCATTCGATTTCGGAGAGCTGCCGCCATCCGGAAGAAGCGTGGCGCTTCATCAAGTTCGACATGGACAAGAAGTGGGCCGTCGCGCGCGCGGTGAAGGCGAACTGGATGCCGCTGCGCCGCGATCTTGCCGACGAACCCGAAATCAAGGCCGATCCCATGCTTTCCGAGTTCGTGCGGATTGGGACCAACGCCAGGAGCTATCCGCTGCCGCATCCCGCATGGGCCGACATTGCCGCCAACGACATCGTCGATGCGGTCCAACGCGCACTGCTCGAGCCGGCGCGCACGGAACAGATCTTCCAGGACCTGGATGTCCGGCTTAGCCGCAAGCTGAAAGACCAATGACGGCGACGACGCGGCCGCGGGCTCGCGCGTGGACCGGCACCGGTCTCGCGCGCGAGCGCTGGCATGGCTACCTGTTCCTTTTGCCGGTCCTGCTGTTTCTGGCGGCGGTCATCGTCCTTCCTTTGGCGCATGCGTTCTGGACGAGCCTCCATCGGATACGCGGTCTGCGTTCGACGTTCGTCGGGCTCGCGAACTATTTTCGCGTCCTCGAAGACGATGCGTTCTGGCACGCCTTGAAGGTCTCGTTGGGATTCGTCTCGGTATCGGTGACGCTGCACATGCTTCTGGGGCTGGCGCTTGCGCTGGCCTTGAACGAAATTCGGGTTGCCCGGACGGCGTTGCGCGTCGTCTTCCTGACGCCGTGGATGGTTTCGGCAGCCGTCGGCGCGACGATCTGGCTCTGGCTGCTCGAGCCGCAATTCGGCGTCGTGAACTATCTACTTCGCGCGGCGGACATCATCGACCGGCCCGTCGCGTGGCTCGGGGAGCCCGGCCCGGCCTTCGCGGCGGTGACGGCCGTGGAAGTGTGGCGCGGCGTGCCGTTCGTGATGCTCCTGATGTTGGCTGGTCTGCAGACCATTCCGGTCGAACAATACGAGGCGGCAGACATCGACGGCGCTTCCACCTGGCAGCGTTTCAGATGGATCACGTTGCCCAATCTCAAATATCTCATCGTCGTCGCGTCGACCCTCGACATCATCAATGTCGTTCGCCACTACGACATCATCGGCATCATGACGGCCGGCGGCCCGGCCGGTGCGACCGAGGTCCTGCCAGCGCTGCTCTACAACACCGCATTTCGCGCCAATCGCTTCGGCGAGGCGGCGGCGATCGGCGTCCTGCTGCTGGCCATGGTCCTCGTGTTCTCGATCCTCTATCTGCGCGCCACGCGAATCGGGCGTTCGGACGGCGACGCATGAACAGCCGTTCGTTCCCGGCCTCCGCGGCTCTCTATGCGACGATTCTCGTCGCCGCCGTCGTGACCGTCTTCCCCTTCTATTGGATGCTGAACACGGCGCTGAAGCCGCACAGCGAAGTTTTCCTGTCGCCGCCGACCTTCGCTTCGGCGAACTGGTCGCTTGCGGCGTTTTCGACGCTGCTGGTCGAGCGGCCATTCGCGCGCTATTTCCTGAACAGCCTGGTGGTCTCGGCAGGGTCGACGCTCCTTTCGGTGACGCTTGCAGCCCTCGCGGCCTACGGGTTCACGCGATTCCACATTCGCGGCGCTTCCGCACTTATCGTCTTTCTGCTTTTCACGAAGATGCTTCCCGAGACGTTGCTGATCATTCCCTATTTCCGCTTGATGTCCGAACTCGGGCTCATCAATTCCTACCTGGCGCTGATCCTGGCCTACTCGTCGTTTGCCCTGCCTTTCAGCGTCTGGATGCTGATCGGGTTCTTTCGATCGATCCCGCGCGAAATCGACGAAGCCGCGATCATGGATGGTGCGACGCGGCTCGTGGTTTTCTGGCGCGTGATCCTGCCGCTCGCGCGCCCGGGCCTTGTTGCGGTCGCGCTTTTCACCTTCCTGATTTCCTGGAACGCGTATGTGTGGGCGCTGGTCCTGACGACGGACCCGTCGATGTTCGTGCTGTCGGTCGGGATCGCCAACATGGTCGGCGAGTATCGGGTCCAATGGAACGAGTTGATGGCGGCGGCCGTGATCGCAGCACTGCCGGTGATCGTGCTCTTCGCATTCCTCGAACGGCACTTGGTAAGCGCCATCACGGCGGGCGCCGTCAAGGGCTAGTCCCTGCGTCTGCGCTCACTTGACCGCATCGCTCAGACCTTCTTCTCCCGCGCGTCGGCGACGATGCTGACGACCACGCCGCCGATCACGACAACGGCGCCGAGCAAAACCGCGAGCTCGGGCGTTTCGTCGTAGAACATCCAGCCGATCAGCGCGATCAACGGCACGCGCAGAAAGTCGATCGGCACGACGATCGTCGCATCGCCGCGTTTGAAGGCGTTCGTCAGACAATAGTGGGCGAGGAAGCCCGTGACCGCGATCCCGAGCGCCGGCAGCCAGATATCCCAGCTCAGCCGACCGACGATCCAAGGCGATTGCCCCGCGAGCCAAGCGGCAACCATGTTCATCGGCAATTGCAGCAAGTTCATCCAGAGCAGGATAGTCCAGGTCGAGTTGGACCCCGTGAGCTTTTTCGTCGCGACGATCTGGATCCCGAAACAAACCGCTGCGAGCACGACGGCCAACGCCTCGGGGCGGAAGGCATCGAGGCCGGGACGCAGAATGATCACAACGCCCGCGAAGCCGAGAGCGATGGCGAGCAGACGGGCGAACGTCATGCGCTCCTTGAGGAACAGAACCGCGAACACCGCGACCCAGGCGGGCGTGGTGAACTCGATCGCGAACACCATGGCGAGCGGCAGCACTGTCACGCCCCACGCCCACAGCGCCTGCCCGGCGAAATGGGCGACGTTGCGCAGCAGATGGAGCACCGGTCGCGTCATCCGAACGACCCGCTCCGGACCGGGGGCGGCAACCGCCATCGCAACCAAGATGCCGATGCCGCCGAGATTGCGGATCGCGAGCATCTCGAACACGGTCATCGCCCCCTGCATGCCGCGAACCGAAAGCGCAACGCCCGCGAACGACACGAGCGAGCCGAGCATCCAAAACAGAACGAGAAGGTGATTGTTTCGAATCGGCATAGGTCGGGCCTGATCTGGAAATTCGTTGCGAAAAGAAGAAGCGCTCGGACCTGCCTCGGCTCGATGAATGCAATGTGATACATGTCATCAAAGTCATTTGAAAGAATCCTCTGGCGCGGGATTGCGGACATTCGAGTCGACCTCTCGCCAACGGCCTGCGCCGATGTCGATTGCGGGACGCCATTTCGCACGGATCAGATTCAGAGCGCGGCTGTCGGCGGAACCGATCCCGATCCCTGGCGTTTGCACGCGAAGCGACGCAAGATGCGGCATGGATTTCCAATCGCTCCCCACTTTCGACGCGGCTTTTTGCGCGCGCCTCGACGATTTGTTCGCGTGGCGGCGCGATGTGCGGCGGTTCCGCGAGGTGCCCCTCGAAGACGCGCGCGTGGACGAATTGCTTGCGATCGCCTGCCGGGCACCGTCGGTCGGGAACTGCCAGCCTTGGCGCTTCGTGAAAGTCAAAAGCCTGGCCGCACGGGCGGCCGTGCAGACGAATTTTGCTGCCTGCAATCGCCGCGCGCTCGACGCGTATGAAGGGCCGCAGGCCGAGCTTTATGCGCGTCTCAAATTGTCGGGCCTTGATCGCGCACCGGTGCAGCTTGCCGTGTTCGCCGATCCCGATCCGGCGGCGGGCCACGGGTTGGGGCGCGGCACGATGCCCGAGACGGTCGTCCATTCCGTCGTGCTCGCGATCCATACGTTTTGGCTCGCGGCACGTGCGCGCGGCATCGGCGTCGGTTGGGTCTCCATTCTCGAGCCCGAGGACGTGGCGCAAGCGCTCGGCGTGCCGCCCGCTTGGCGGCTGGTCGCCTATCTGTGCGTCGGCTGGCCGGAAGAGGCGCATCTGGACCCGGAACTGGAGCGCCATGGCTGGCAAGCGCGTGCCGATTTTGCCCGCTTCGTCAGCGAGGTTTAGGCACCGACGCAGCCGGGCACGACCCGGCATCGATCGGCTGTTTGCCCACAAAAGACGGGCGCGACGGCACCGGCCGCACCCTACAATCTTGTCGGGTACTCGACAGCGGCGCCGATATTTTCAATTCAGATCTCGTCCGAGCGCACGAAAAACGCCTTCAGTACGGTCGTGCCGAAACTGTTCGACAAGGGCACGTCGGCGGCGTCGCGGCCGCGGCCGATCAGCACGCGGCCGATGCGCGGACGGTTGTAGCGCGCGTCGAAAACGTACCAGCGGTGCCCGAGATAGACTTCGAACCACGCGCTGAAATCCATCGGGGCGGGATCGCGCGGCACGCCGATGTCGCCGAGATAGCCCGTGCAGTAGCGCGCGGGGATGTTCATGCAGCGGCACAGTGCGACCGCCAGATGCGCGAAGTCGCGGCACACGCCCGTGCGCTCGCCGTACACGTCGAACGCCGATTTCGTGGCGCGCGCCTGCATGTAGTCGAAGCGAATATGGTCGTGCACGAAATCGCAGATCGCCTGCACGCGCGACCAGCCGGGCGCAACCGGGCCGAACAGCCCCCAGGCGATCTCGGAGAGCTTGTCGGTTTCGCAATAGCGGCTGCCGAGCAGGAACACGAGCAACTCGGCCGGCAGATCCGGGACCGGTATCTCGGCCGCAAAGGGGGCTACTGCGTCCGCTTCGCCGGCGCACGCGATCGTCGCATCGGCCGTCATGCGGAACGTTCCTTGGGGTGCCGTCAACCGCGTGCACAGATTGCCGAAGCCGTCGAGATAGGTCTGGAGAGGGACGGCCGGAATGGTTGCGATGAAATCCGGCACCACGAGATCGCCCGCCAACGACGGATGCACACGCAGCATCAGCAGGAGCGGTGTCGCCTGCGCGCATTCGTAGGCGATGTCGTAGCCGAGGCGGATCTGCACGGGACCTCCAATCCATGCCATCCTACGCTTTATTTCGGCTGCGCGGCGATCAATCGGACAAGGTGGAGAAAATGGCGGCGGCGCAAATGGGGGCGGCGATCGGGCGCATCCTGCGCGGGTTGGGCTTTCTGCTGGGGCTGCTCTATTTCGCCACCGAAGACCTCGCGCGTTTTCTCGTGGCTCCCGTGCTGGCGGGGCTTGCGAAGCTGCGCTTGTGGCAGCGCGCGGAGCGCTTGATTGCAGCACTGCCGCCGCACGGCGCACTCTGCGTGCTCGCCGTGCCGATGCTGCTGCTGGAGCCGGTCAAGCTCGCAGCGCTCTATTGGATCGCTTCGGGACGGTTGCTGGCGGGTGCGACCGTACTTGTCGCCGCCAAGATATTCGGCATGGCCGTGATATTGCGGCTGCACGCGATCGCCGAACCCAAACTTCTGTCGATCGCCTGGTACAAGCGCCTCCATGATCGCGTGCTCGGCTGGCGGCGTTGGATCTATCTGTCGGTCATGGCGCATGGCGGTCTGCGCAACGCCTTGCGCCGTTCCAAGACTTTCCTGCGCAATCTGCGGGCGCGCGCGATCGAACTGCGCGTGCGGCTCGCCTGTTTCGTTCGCTAGTACTAAGGCGCGCGGCCGATGCCGGGCGGCACTGAGCGCAGGGCCTGTTTGAGCAAAGTCCAGTCGATAGGCTTGGCCAGCACCATGTCGAAGCCGCCATTGAGATAGGCTTCGCGCCGTTCGCTGACGATGTCCGCCGTCAGCGCAAAAATCGGCATGCGCGCCAGGCCACCGCCGAGTGCCCGGATTTTTTCAGCAGCCGTCAGCCCGTCCATGACCGGCATCTGGATGTCCATCAGCACCACGTCAAACGCCGCCGTTTGGACGCGTTCGACGGCTTGCGCGCCGTCGGTCACCTCGACGACGCGATGGCCCTCCTTTTCGAGCACGCTCTTGATGACGAGGCGGTTGACGTCGCTGTCGTCGGCCAGAAGAATGTCGAGCGCAGCGGCGGCCGTGTGCGTCCCTGAGGGGATACGTTCGCCCGCAGATCCGGCTTCGGCCAATTGCAGCGGCAGCGAAAAAAAGAATTCCGATCCGCGCTTGAGCACGCTTGTCGCCGAAATCTCGCCGCCCATGCGCTCGACCAGGCGCTTGCAGATCCACAGGCCGAGCCCGAAGCCGCCGAAGCGCTGGGCCACACTTTTGTCCGCCTGCTCGAAGGGGCGGAAGATGCTCTCGAGCTTGGTCGGTGCGATGCCGCCGCCAGTGTCGCGCACCCACACGAGCACGTTTGTGGCCCCCGTCGCGGTCGGCGCACATTCGACCGCCAGCGTGACCGAACCCTCTTGCGTGAATTTGAGCGCGTTGCCGAGAATATTGTAGAGGATCTGCTGGAAACGCGCTGCGTCGCCCACCAGTTTCGGCAGGCCCTCGGGCGGCAGGCGCACGTCGAAAGCGAGGCCCCTTTCCCGGAACATGGGGGCGAGAATGTCGACAACGCCCGCGATCGCGGCGGCGAGATCGAAAGGTTTCACTTCGATTTCGATGCGCCCTTCCTCGATGCGCGAAAACTCGAGCACGTCGTTGATGACGCGCAGCAGAAGATTGCCGGACGATTGCATGACCTCGACGTAGCGGCGCTGCTGCGGCACGAGGTCGGTCGCCAGCAGCAGCTCGGCGATGCCGAGCACGCCGGTCATCGGGGTGCGCAGCTCGTGGCTCACATTGGCCAGCAGCAGCGATTTGTCGCGGCTCGCCGCTTCGGCCGCGGCTTTCGCGGCTTCGAGCTCGTGCTGGATCGCGCGCAGGCGCGTGGTTTCGGTCTGCACCGAAACGAAGCGCTGCAGCGTGCCGTCGGCCCCGACGATCGGGTTGATATGGACCATCGTCCAGTAAGGTTCGCCGCGTTTGGTGTAGTTCAGGATCTCGGTCGAAACCGAGCGGTTCTCGCGCAAGGCGATCGCGATCTCGGCGACCACGCCCGGATCAGTGCCGGGCCCCTGCAGCACGTGGCCCGGCCGTTTGCCGAGCATCTCCTCGAGGGTGAAGCCGGTGCGCGCGGTGAAGGCCGGATTGACCCATTCGCAGTGGCCTTGTGCGTCGGCGATGATAACGAAATTGTCGGTGTTGTTCGCGACGAGGGAAAGCTGCTCGAGTTCCTTCTGGTAGGCGCGCTGGCGCGTGACGTCGTGCAGCGTGCCGAGATAGCCGGTCGGCGCCAAGCGCGTGAGCGAGATCTCGACCCAGGCAAGGGCGCCGTCCGCGCGTTTCAAGGCCCGTGCGTTTGTGCTTCGCGCCGCGCTCGGATCGGCGGCCACGATCGCGTCGATGTGCCACGCGTCGGGCTCGACCAGAAATTCGCCAAGCCGCTTGCCGAGGGCCGCTTCCGGCGCTCCGCCGACGACGCTCGTCCAGGCGCGGTTCACGAACACGATGCGTTCGTCCTGGTCGAGCTCGAATACGACGTCGCTGATCAGCTCGATGCGGCGGCGCATCGTCTGTTCGCTTGCCGCCAGCGCTTCGATGAGACGGTTGGTCGCCTGGACCTGAAGATCCAGGCGTTCGGTATCCCCGTCGTGCGGGCTTTCGCTCAAGCCGCTATCTTCAGTTCCGACCCGACGATCACGCTGCCGTAGAGCGGGAAGACCGTCGTGCAGAAGAAATCCTGTTCGACCGCGGTGCGGGCCGAGGTGCAGTCCTTGAGGACCGAGACGTTGTAGCCGCGCTCGTAGGCGGCACGCCCGGTCGAATCGATGCACAGCGACGTGACCATCCCCGCGAGCCACACGTTCTTGATGCCGCGCTGCTTCAGGATCTCGTCGAGTTCGGTGTTCACGAAGCCGTTGAAGCCGATTTTGCCCGACAGCGTGATGATGCGGTCTTCGAAGGGCTTGATCGCGGGTACCACCTGCGCACCCGTGCTGCCGATCGCGAATGCGCCCGACTCCTTGATCGCATTCAGGATGCCGACCGGGCTTGCAAGGGCGCGATAGTCCGGCTTCAGAACGATCGGCGTCGAGACGATGGTGATTTCGGTGTCGCGCAGGCGCGTCAGCAGATCGACGGTCGCGGCCAGCACGCTGTCGACGCGGCCCGGCTCTTCGACCACGCCGCGCAGGATGCCGTCCTTGGCGAAATAGTCGTTCTGGTATCCGACCATGATCAAGGCTGTGTCTTTTAGCGACATTCCGGGGGGCTCCTGCAACTGACGGATTGGCGCGAATTATAGGCCCGTCCGGGTCTTTGACAAGGCGCTGATTGGGCCGTTTTCCCCCGTTTAGGCGTCGGTCGCTCTCGGCCGATGCGCAGAATTTCGCGCATTCGCGCCAATGCGTCGAAGCCCATCTGCTTGAGCAGATCCAGCAAAAACCGAGTCGAGGCGCGCGTATTGCGATCCCGAGATGCGACAAAAGGCTTTAAGGTTGGTGGCGGCATTAGGCGCATCGCGGCAGAGGTGGACAGTGGAATTCTCGGCGTTTTTGGCATCCGTCAAGCGGGCACAACCGCCGCCGGGCTTGGCGCGGCCGGTGCTGGCGCTGTGGCACCTGAAGAAAGGCGACTGGGACGCCGCCCATGCGCTCGTGCAGCAGGACGAAGGCGAGACGCGCCACGATTGGGTGCATGCACACCTGCATCGTGTAGAAGGCGATCTTGGCAATGCGCGCTACTGGTACCGGCGCGCAGGCAAGCCCGTCGCGACCAGCGCGCTCGATGCCGAATGGGCGGAAATCGCAGCTGCATTGCTGGCGGAGGACCAGCCGCGCTAGGCTTTCGGAAACCCAATCCGGACGGAATAGAAGATGGCGACGATCCAGCGCATGTTGGCTGACCTCGCCAATTTCCGCGCCGTGCTGCGCGTCCAGGGCGGCAAAGACGGTGTGGCGCCGACGCAGGAAACGATTAGGCCGCGCTGCGTTTGAGGCGCGTCATCAGCATCAAAAGCGGAAGCAGCGCTACAACGCCAATCGCAAACGCAATCCACAGTGTCGTCGTAAGACCCGCCTCCTGCATTCCCAGCGCAAACAGGAACGGGGCGCTTGCGCTCAGCACCGTGCGCACAGCGGCAAGCCGCCCGAGGCGTGCGGCATAGCCAGCACTGCCGAACAGCGCCAACGGAACCGTGCCGCGCACGATGCTCGACAGGCCCTGGCCCACGCCCGTGGCGGCTGCGAACAACGCCCCTGCGATCAGCCCTTCGATCGGCAGCATCAAGGCCACGACCGACAGCGGCAAGGCGAGGCCCGAAATCGTCGCGACCTGCAGCGGATGCAGGCTGCGCCAAAACAGCGCGTCGGTGAGCCGGATCGCGACTTGCGTTGGCCCCATCAGCATCGACACGACATAGGCCGATGCACCGAGGCCCATGGCGCTCAGCACGGGCACCATGTGCACGCCCATTGCCGCAATGACCATGCCGCTCAGCGCGAAGCTCGCACCCACGGCCCAGAACGCAAAGCGTTCGTCCTGCGGGCGCAACTGTGCGGCGGCGGGTGCCGCCGGAGCTTTCGCGCTGCTTGCAGCCGCTTCGTTTTTCGCTTGGGCCGCGAGCCACAGATGCAGCGGCAAGGCCACGGCGACATGCAATCCAGCGAAAACCAGAAAGGTGGTACGCCAGCCGAAGCTTGCGTCAAGCGCCCCGGTGAGCGGCCAGAACAGCGTCGAGGCGAAGCCCGCAATCAGCGTGAGCCGCGTGATCGCCCCGCGCGCTTTGGCACCGCCAAACAGCACGAGCGTGGCGAACGCTGCATCGTAGCAGACTGCGACCGCAACGATTTCGGTTGCGACCACGAGAACCGCGAAGACCGGGAAATTCGGCGCGAATGCCAAGCCCGCCAAGGCGGCCGCAGCGGCAAGGCTGCCGAACGCCATCACGCGCGGCGCACCCAGCCGGTCCATGAGAGCACCCAGGCGCGGTGCCGCGAGCCCGCCCGCCAGCATGCCGGCCGAAAACGCGCCGAACATTGCCGATTGGGCGACGCCGAAATCGGCGGCGACCGACGCGGCAAGGATCGAATACGCATAGTAGAGCGTGCCGTAGCCGACGACTTGGGTTACGCCCAACGCCAGAACGGCTAGCCAGAGACGCTTCTCGGAACTCAATTTTTGCCGCCCGCTGGTGCGCGCGCGCGCACGACCTCGCCGTCTTCCTTGCGGAATTCCGCCGGGCGCTTGTCGAGAATTTCGAACACGACCTCCGAGGGCCGCGCAAGGCGTGCACCCATCTTGGTCACGACGATCGGTCGGTTGACCAGGATCGGATGGACGAGCATCGCGTCGATTATCTGCGCGTCGCTTGCCGAAGCTTCGAGCAAGCCGAGTTCTTCCGCCGGCGTGCCCTTGGCGCGCAGAATGTCGCGCGGTGCAAGGGCGAGGGCGGCCAAAAGCTCGCCCAGTTGCGCGCGCGTCCAGCCGGTTTTGAGATATTCGATCACCGTCGGCGTATAGCCGACCTCGCGGATCATTGCGAGGGCGTTGCGCGACGTGCCGCAGGCGGGGTTGTGGTAGATCGTGACGGGGAAGGCGTCGGACATCTCAGTCTCTTTCGGATTTCCCATAGAGCCAGCCGAAAAACGCCACGGCCGCGCCGGCCCCGACGAGCTGTCCGACAATGAACACAGGTGCGGAGGCTGGCGCAATGCCGGCGAAACTGTCGCTGAGCGAACGCGCCACCGTCACGGCCGGGTTGGCGAAGGACGTCGAGGCCGTGAACCAATAGGCCGAGGCGATGTAGAGCCCGACCAAGGTCGGCACCGCGTCGGGCTTGAAGCGCAAGCCGCCTAGGATCGTCGCGATGAGGCCGAACGTTGCGACCGCCTCGGCCAACCCTTGGGCGGGGCCTTCGCGGAGCTTGAGCGAGACTTGCAGGATCGGCTCGGCGAACATTGCGTGTGCCAACCATACGCCGGCGATCGCACCTGCAACCTGCAGGGCGATGTAGGCCAGCACATCGCCGCGCGGAAATTCGCCGCGCGCTGCGAACACGAGGGTCACGACCGGGTTGAAATGCGCACCCGACACGGGCCCGAACGCAGTGATCAGGATCACGAGACCGGCGGCCGTCGACAGCGTGTTGCCGATCAAGGCGACCGCGTTGTTGCCGGCCGCCAAACGCTCGCCCATGATGCCCGAGCCCACGACGATCGCCAGCAGCAAGGCCGTGCCGAGAAACTCGGCCGCATAGCGACGCGACTTCGAATACATCATGGCGCTAGGCGCCGCTGCGATCTTGGCCCAACTCGTCGATCTTCGTCTTGATCTCGAGATTGGACAAGGTTGCGAGCGGCAATGCCGAAAAAATGCGGATGCGCCGCTCGATCATGCGGAACACGTCGGCGGTGAAAGCGGCTTTTTCGGCCTCGCTGCCCGCAGCGGTCGAGGGATCGGGAAAGCCCCAATGCGCGGTCATCGGTTGGCCCGGCCAGACCGGGCACACTTCGCCTGCCGCCTGGTCGCAGACCGTGAACACAAAATTCATCTGCGGCGCACCGGGGGCGGCGAACTCGTCCCACGGCTTCGAGCGGAAGCCCGAAATGTCGAAGCCGAGCTTTTCGAGCAAAGCCGCGACATACGGGTTGATCTTGCCTGTGGGGCTGCTGCCCGCACTGTAGGCCTTGAAACGGCCGCCGCTGAAGCGGTTCAGCAGCGCTTCGGCCATCACGCTGCGCGCCGAATTGTGCGTGCAGAGAAACAGGACGTTCTTGGGCGTGTCGGACATGGGGCCTTCTCCCTAGCAGCAGGCGGCCTTTGCGGGGGCGTTCGGTGCGGCGACGGCCGGAGCGCAGCAAGAACTGGCCGCTTTTGTCGCAGCCGCTTTGGGCGCGCTGTAGACGGTCGATTCGCCGAAGGTGCGGAAAGCTTCCCAGGCAATGCCGGCAGGATCGCGCGTCCAGGCTTTTTCCGATTCTGCATAGCAGCAGGTCGTTTCACCCTTGTCGAAGGTCGCGTGGCCTGCCGCTTCGAGCCGTTCGGCCAAAACGTCGAGTTCGGCCGTGTCGTCGACCTGGATGCCGAGATGGTCGAGGCCTGGCGTTTTACCGCGCGTCGAGACCGCGAAATTAACGCGCGGATCTTCGAGCATCCATTTGGCGTAGTCGTCTTTGACGACGCTGGGGGCAGCGCCGAACAGGTCGGCGTAGAAGCGCGTGGCGACGGCGATGCTGTCGACGCTCACATGGATATGGAGGCGTTTCATGCGCGGGCTCCTTTGGCGGGTTTCGATTTCGCGGGTTTGGGGGCGGCGGGCACGCACAAAGCGGGATTGCCGCCGCAGCAATTGTCGGAGAGGAACGCCATCAGCGCGTCCATGGAAGCGAAGTCGGCGCGGTAGCCGATCGAGCGGCCGTTGCGCGTGGCCGAGGCAAGGCCGGCCGCCACCAGATCGCGCAGATGGAACGAGAGCGTGGGCGGCGGCACGTCGAGCAAGCGCGCAAGCTCGCCTGCCGAAAGGCCGGCAGGCCCCGCTTGGACAAGGGCGCGGAAGATGCCAAGGCGCGTTTCCTGCGCCAGCGCTCCCAGCGCCACGACGGCTGCACTTAGTTTCATATTTCTAGAAATATCGAATTGATTTCGCCCTGTCAAGGCGCAGCAAGCTGCCAGCCGCCGCCCAAAGCCTGGAACATCGACACGAGCGCTTGGTAGTAGCCGAGCCGCGCTTGGGCGAGCGCGTCGAGGGCGGTGAAATAGCTGCGCTGCGTATCGCGCAGCGCGACCGAGTCGATCGAGCCTGCGCGGTATTGCGCTTGTGCGGCATCGAAGCCAAGCCGCGAGGCAGCGGTTGCGGCGATTTGTGCGTCGAGCTGTTCGCGCGTGCGGCGCAAGCCAGACAAAGCCGTCTCGACGTCGGCGAACGCTTGCACGACCGTCTTCTGGTAGGTCGCGGCGAGCTCTTCGAGGCGTGCGCGCTGCAGGCGTTCTTGCCCCTGCAGCCTGCCGCCCGCAAAGATCGGTGCCGTGAGACCGGCGGCGATCGAGAAGATCTGCGAGGTCGGATCGAGCAGTCGCCCGAGTTCCGAGGATTGATAGCCCGCCGCCCCCGTGAGGCTGAGGCTCGGGAAGCGCTGTGCTATCGCGTTTCTGAGATCGGCATTGGCGGCGATCAGCTGCGCTTCGGCAGACGCGATGTCCGGGCGACGGCGCAGCAACTCGGACGGCACACCCGCCGCGACCACGGGAACGCGCAAATCGGTGAGCGGCATAGTCGTGTAGCTCGGGCGCTGCGGCGTGCCCAGCAACACGGCGAGCGCATCGTATTGCTGGGCGAACTGGCGCTCGAGGCTTGCGATCGTGGCGCGCTGGCCCTCGACGATGCCGACTTGCGGGGCGATGTCGATGAGGCTTGCCGTACCGGCGGCCTCACGCGCGCGGATGGCGGCCAAGATGTCTTCGGCGTCGGCCAGCGACTGGCGCGCATAATCGAGCCGCTCGCCGAAGCCGAGCAATTGGAAAAAGGCGTTGGCGACGTTGGCCTCGGTCGTCAGCGCCACGGTCGCAAGATCGAAGCGGCGGGCCGCCAAAGTAGCGTTGGCCGCATCCGCTGCCGCACGGTTCTTGCCCCAGAAATCGATCTCGTAGCTTGCTTCGAGCTGCATGTTGAAGCGGTTCGACCAGACGGGCCTAGCCACGGATCCGGTACGCGAGGTCGAAGCCGTGGGAGCCGATTGCTGGCGCGTGGCATTACTCGTGAAGTCGAGGCTCGGGAACAAGGGGGCCGCCGAGACCTGCTGCTGGGCCATCGCCTGACGGATGCGGGCTTCGGCTGCCGCCAGATCGAAATTGCTGTCTTGCGCTTGGGCGATCAGCCGGTCGAGATCGGCCGAGCCGAATTGCGACCACCAGGCGGCATCGTTGCGCGGCTCGGGTGCGGCTTCTTCGGTCACCGTCGCCGCGGCAGGTGCCGAAGGCGCGCTGCCGCGGAAAAACGCCGGCAGCTCGACGATGGGGCGCAGATATTCGGAACTGGCAAGATCGCAGCCGGACAAAGACAAGGCGCAAACGGCAGCAACAAGAAGGCGGAAACGCGTCATTCGGCGGCACTCGGTTCGGCAAGCGGTTGGGCCGTGGACTTCGCACGTCCGCGCAATGCGAGATAGATGGCGGGCGTGGTGAAGAGGGTCAGGATCTGGCTCGCGGCAAGGCCGCCGATGATGGCGATACCGAGCGGCTCGCGCAGTTCAGCGCCCACACCGCCGCCGATGGCCAGTGGGACCGCACCCAGCATGGCGGTCAGCGTCGTCATCAGAATGGGCCGCAGCCGCGCTTGGCAGGCCGCAAGGATCGCTTGGTCGGGGGGCAGACCGTCGCGCCGTTCGGCCACGAGGGCGAAATCCACCATCATGATGGCGTTTTTCATCACGATGCCCATCAGCAGGATGATGCCGATCACGCTGACGAGGCTCAAATTGGTGCCCGTCGCCATGTTGGCGAGGAGTGCCCCCATGCCGGCCGACGGAATCGTCGACAGGATCGTCACCGCCTGCGTCCAGCTTTCGTAGAGGATGCCGAGTACGAGATAGATCGCGATCAGCGCTGCGACGATCAGCAATGGCACGCCCGAATCCTGCTGGCGGCTGATGCGTGCAAAGCCGGCGGGCTCGAGCCGCATGCCGCCGGGCATGCCCATCGATGCCGCAATGTCGCGCACGCGCGCCAGGGTTTCGTTGAGGGCCGCCCCTTCGGGCAGATTGAAGCTTATCGTCGAGGACGGAAACTGGCCGTCATGCGCGATGCTGATCGGCGTCTGGCCGATCTGCACGCTCGCGACGGCAGAAAGCGGAATCTGCGTGCCGCCTGGGCCTTTGACGAACAGGCTCGTCAAATCGCGGGGCCCTCGCTGCTGTTCGGGCAACGCTTCGAGCACCACGCGATATTGGTTGCGCTCGCGGTAGATGGTGGAGACGAGTCGCTGGGAATAGGCGTTGTTGAGGGCTGTCGCGATCTCGGCGGGCTGGATGCCCATGCGCGCGGCCGCATCCCGGTCGATCGCGATGCGCGCATCGAGGCCGCCGCGCTCGAGATCGTTCGACACGTCCTGGATGTCCGGTTCCTGCTGCAGGCGGCGCACGAGCTGCGGCGCCCATTCGGCAAGATCGGCCGCGCGCGGTGCCAGCAAGGCGACTTGGAACTGTGCGCGCCCGCCGCGCCCGCCGAATTGCAGATCCTGTTCGGCCGAAAGGAACACCTGCACGTTTTCGAGCCGCGCCAGTTGCGGGCGCAGGCGCGCAATCACCTGATCGACCGACACGCCGCGCTCGGCGCGCGGTTTGAGGGCGATGAACATCTGCCCTGAATTGGCAGCACTGAAAAAACCGCCGCCCGTGACGCCGCCCACGCTTGCCACGGCAGGGTCTGCGCGCACGATGCGCACGGCTGCATCCATGCGCTCGGTCATGGCGCGGAACGAGGTATCGGGAGTGGCGCGCGCAAAAGCGCGCATGAGGCCCGTATCCTGCTGCGGCACGAAGCCGCCCTTGGGGGCAGCGATGTAGAGCTGCACGGTCGCGGCGATGGCGAGCAACGTCGCCAGCACCGCCGTGCGCCGCCAGGCGACGACGACGCGCAGCAGGCGCATATAAAAAGCGGTCAATGCGCCGAACGCGCGCTCGAAGCCGCGGTCGAAGCGCGAGGCGGGTTTTGTTTGCGCCGACAGCCGCGCGCAGATCGACGGCGTCAAGGTCAGCGACACGATGCCCGACACGACGATCGCAAGCGTGAGGGCGAGGGCAAACTCGCGGATGAAACGTCCCTGCAAGCCGCCCATGAAATAAAGCGGGATGAAAACGGCCACGAGGGCGAGCGTCATCGACACGACGGTAAAGCCGATCTCGCGCGAGCCTTCGAATGCGGCGTCGAGCGCACTCAGTCCGCGCTCGCGATGGCGTGCGATATTCTCGATCACCACAATCGCGTCGTCGACGACGAACCCGACCGAAATCGTGAGCGCCATCAGCGACAGATTGTTGAGGCTGAAGCCGAGCCACCACATGCCGGCAAACGTCGCGGCGAGTGCGAGCGGGACGGCGACGCACGCGGCAAGCGTGAGCGCCAAGCGCCGCAGGAAGAGGCCCACGACCGCGATCACCAGCGCGATCGACACCACGAGCGTGAATTGCACGTCGCGCACCGAGGCGCGGATCGTCGCGGTCTGGTCGAAGATCGGCACCGTGTCGATGCCGGCCGGCATCCAGCGCGCAAGTTCGGGCAGGATCGCTTTGACGCGATCGACCGTCTCGATCACGTTGGCCCCAGGTTGGCGCAGAATCTGGACGAGTACGGCGCGCCGGTCGCCGAACCACGCGGCTTGGCGTTCGTTTTCGACGCCGGCGAACACGTTGGCGACGTCGCCCAAGCGCACCGTGCGCCCATTGTCCGCGCGCAGCAGGATGGCACGGTAGGCGTCGGCATTCTGCAACGTGTCGCTGACGGCGAGCGTCATGTTGGTCTCATCCGTGTCGATGCGGCCCGTGGGCTGATCGACATTGGCGGCCACGATGGCGCTGCGCAGATCCTCGAGCGACAGGCCCATTGCGGCGAGGCGTCGCAGATCGGCCTGCACGCGCACGGCCGGCTTCTCGGCTCCCATCACGTTGGCCTGCGCCACCCCTTCGACTTGTGCCAGGCGCTGGGCGAGGATCGTGTCGGCCGCGTCGAACACGGCTTGCGTCGTCATGGTTTCGGACGTCAGCGCCAGGATCAGCACCGGGCGCTGGTTGGGATTGGCTTTGCGGTAGGTTGGCGGCTGCGGCAAGCCTGCGGGCAGATCCGGGATCGCGGCATTTATCGCGGCTTGCACGTCTTTGGCGGCATCGGCGGGCTTGCGCGAGGGATCGAACTGCAGCACCACGGTCGAACTGCCGAGCGCACTCGTACTCGTCATCTCGTTGACGCCCGAAATAGCACCAAGATGGCGCTCGAGTGTCGCCGTGATGGTTGCGGCCATCGTCTCGGGATCGGTGCCGGGCTGGTTCGCGCGCACGAACACGACCGGCAGGTCGGTGTTCGGCAAGGGCGACACCGGCAGATCGAAATAGGCGACGAGGCCTGCCAAGAACAGCCCGAGCGAGAGCAGGCACGTGCCGATCGGGCGGCGGATGAAGGGGGCCGAGAACGCCATCACTCGGCCGCTTCCGGCGCTGGTGCTGCGGACTTTCGAAGGCGCTGTTTCAGGCGTTCGAACGCCAGATACACGACCGGCGTGGTGTAGAGGGTCAGCAACTGCGACAAGATCAAGCCGCCGACGATCGACACGCCGAGCGGATTGCGCAGCTCAGAGCCGGTCCCGCTTTCGATCGCCAGCGGCAAGGCGCCGAGCAAGGCCGCCATCGTCGTCATCATGATCGGGCGGTAGCGCATGTGGCAGGCTTCGCGGATCGCCACGTCCGGCGATTTGCCTTCGTTGCGTTCGGCATCGAGGGCGAAATCGATCATCATGATCGCGTTCTTTTTGACGATGCCCATCAGCAGCACGATGCCGATGAGGCCCACGATCGACAGATCCATGCTGGCCGCCCACAAAGCCAGCAATGCGCCGATGCCGGCGGACGGCAGAGTCGATAGGATCGTCACCGGATGGATCAGGCTCTCGTAGAGCACGCCGAGGCTTATGTAGATCACGAGGATGGCCGCCAGAATGAGCCAGGGCTGCGAGCCCAGAGCATTCTCGAACTCGGCCGCGTCGCCGAAAAAAGCGCCGGTGATCGAAGGCGGCATGCCGAGGCTGCGCTCGGCCCCGACGATCGCGGCCAAGGCCTGATCGAGGCTCGCACCCTGCGCAAGATCGAAACTCACCGTCACAGCGGGGAACTGCGCCTGGCGGTTGATCGTGAGCGCGGTCGGCGCCTGTTCGATGCGCGCCAAGGCGGCGATCGGCACTTGGGCACCATTGGCGCCTGAGACTCGCAGCGTGCCGACCGTGGCGGGATCGCTCTGCAAAGCGGGCGTGAGTTCCATCACCACGCGATACTGGTTGGTCTGCGCGTAGATCGTGGAGACTTGGCGCTGGCCGAACGCGTTGTAGAGCGTGTCGTCGATCGCTTGCAGGCTCACGCCCAGGCGCGAGGCGGCGTCGCGGTCGATCGTCACGCGCAGCTGGCGCGCGTTCGTTTGTTGGTCCGACGCGATGTCGCGCAACACGGGCTCGGCGCGCAAGGCACGCACAAGCTCGGGCGCCCACAGGGCAAGCTCGGCGCCGTCGGGGCCCGAGAGCGTGTATTGGTAGAGCGTGCGGCTCGAGCGCGCGCCGATCTGGATGTCCTGCACGGCCTGCAGATGCGCTTCGGCCGGCAGAACGCCGAGGCTGTCGCGCAGGCGCTCGGCGATTTGGGCGGCCGATGCTTTGCGGCTTGCGCGCGGCTTCAGCACGATCGTGAGGCGCACGCTGTTGCTGCTGCCCGCGAGCGTGCCCGCCCCTGAAAAGCCCGTCACGGTCTCGACGTCCGGGTCGGTCCTGGCGATCGCGACGGCCGCCATCTGCAGCTCGGCCGTACGCCCGAAGCTCGCATCCTGCTCGGCATCGAGTGTTGCCACGATCACGCCGGTGTCCTGCTGCGGCAGAAAGCCTTTCGGGATCCAAACATAGAGCGCCACTGTCGCGACCAGCGTGCCCAGCGCCACGGCAAGCGTGAGCCCTTGGCGCGCCAAGACCCAATCGAGCGACGACATATAGGCGCTGCGCGTGGCTTCGAAGCCTGCTTCGAGGAAGCGCGCCACGGGGCCGTCTTTGGTTTCGCGTTTGGCTTTGAGCAGGCGCGCGCACATCATTGGCGTCAAGGTCAGCGACACGAACGCCGACACGATTACCGCGATCGAAAGCGTCACCGCAAATTCGCGGAACAGGCGTCCCACGATGCCGGTCATGAACAGCATTGGGATGAACACGGCGACAAGCGACACGGTGAGGCCCACGATCGTGAAGCCGATCTGCTCGGCACCCTTGTAGGCGGCGGCAAGCGGCGTTTCGCCCTCTTCGATGTGGCGCACGACGTTTTCGATCATCACGATCGCGTCGTCGACGACGAAGCCGGTTGCGAGCGTGAGCGCCATCAGCGACAGATTGTCGAGACTGAAGCCGCACAGCGACATCGCACCGAACGTCGCGACGAGCGAAACCGGCAACGCCACCGCCGGGATGGCGGTCGCACGCCAGTTGCGCAAGAACACGAACATGACCAGCACCACGAGGCCTGTGGCGAGTGCGAGCGTGAACTGCACATCGGCGACGCTGGCACGGATCGTCACGGTGCGGTCGGCGACGACGAGGATGCGAATGCCGGGCGGGATCGCGCGCTCGAGCTCGGGGATCGCGCGCTTGATGCGCTCGGCCGTGTCGACGACGTTGGCCCCCGGCTGGCGCTGCACTTCGATCAACACGGCCGGTTTGCCGTCGACCGTCGCCAGTACTTTCGAATTCTCGAGGCCCTCGACCACGTCGGCCACGTCGCGCAAACGCAAGGGAGCACCATTGCGGTAGGCGACGATCACGTCGCGATATTGGCTTGGCTCCGTGATCTGGTCGTTGGCGGTAATCGTGAAGGCCTGAGCGGGCCCGTCGAAACTGCCTTTGGATTGTTTGGTGTTGGCGCGACCCAACACGGCGCGCACATCTTCAAGGCCGAGGCCGTAGGCGTTCAAGCGGCGCGGGTCGATCTGGATGCGCACGGCGGGTTTCTGGTCGCCTTGCACGCTCACGCGGCCCACGCCGGAGATTTGGCTCAGTTTCTGCGCGAGCACGCTGTCGGCCGCATCGCTGATGCGCACGATGGGCAGCGTGTCGGAGGTGAGAGCGAGGCTCAAAATCGGCGGATCGGCCGGATTCACTTTCGCGTAGACGGGCGGGTAGGGCAGGCTGCGCGGCAGGAAGCCGTTGGCGACGTTGATCGCGGCCTGCACGTCTTGTGCGGCATCGTCGATCTTGCGGCCGAGCAGAAACTGCAGCGTGATCGCGCTCGTGCCGTAGCTCGAACTCGACGTCATCGTCGTGAGGCCCGCGATCTGGCCGAGCTGGCGTTCGAGCGGGGCCGTCACGAGGGCCGCAACCGTTTCGGGATCCGCCCCCGGCAGCCGCGTGGTCACTTGGATCGTCGGGAAATCGACCTCGGGCAGGGCCGAGACCGGCAGAGCGCGATAGCCGAGTATGCCCGCCAGTACCACGGCCAAGGTCAGCAGCGTGGTCGCGATCGGCCTTGCGATGAAGGGCGCGCTGATTTTCATTGGGCGGGTTTGCGCGTCACGAGGGCGGGTTCATGAAGGCGGGCGGGCGCCGCCGGGACGCCGCGCGCCCGGCTCGCTTTCGCCAGCGATCGCGACCGGTCCGCCATTGCGCAAGCGGTCCTGGCCGCCCAGCACCACGCGCTCGCCCGCCGCAAGCCCGGCAGCGATCGCGGTCGTGTCGCCCTCGCTCTGCAACGGGCGGATCGGCCGCATCTCGGCCGTCATGGCGGGACCAACGACAAACGCAAACGGTCCGTCGGGCCCGTACTGCACGGCCGATGAAGGCACCAGCACGGCATTGCTGACCGTACCCAGGCGCAGCCGCACATTCACGAAGCCGCCGGGCCACAGCTCCTGCGCTTCGTTCGGGAACACGGCTTTGAGCTTGATGGTGCCGGTCGCGGGATCGATTTGGTTGTCGACGAATTCCACGCGGCCGGTATCGAGTGCCGTGCCGTCGGCGCGAAGGGCGCGCACTTCGAGCCGCTCGCCTGCGCGCAGCTTCGTGTTGATCTCGGGCAGGCGCTGCTGCGGCAGCGTGAAGACGACGCTGATCGGCTGCAGCTGCGTGATGACGACGATACCGGCCGCATCGTTGGCGCGCACGATGTTGCCCGCGTCGACCACGCGCAAGCCGAGGCGCCCGGAGATGGGGGCGACGATGTTCGTGTAAGACAGCAGCACGCGTGCCGACGCGATCGCGGCATCGTCGGATTTGAGCAGCGCTTCGAACTGCGCCACTTGGGCGCGCGCCGTGTCGTATTGCTGGCGGCTCGCGAAATTCTGCTGCACGAGCGAGCTGAAACGCTCGAGATCGCGCTTGGCGTTGTCGAGCTGGGCTTGGTCTTGCGCGCGCTTGGCGATGGCCTGGTCGAGTTGGGCCTGGTAGCTGCGCGGATCGATCTGCGCCAACAGATCGCCCTCTTTCACATCCTGCCCCTCGCGGAAATTGAGGCGCATGAGCTGGCCGTCGACGCGGCTTGCCACTACGACCGAGTTGTAAGCCTGAACGGTGCCCAGCCCGTCGAGCGAAATCGCCAGATCGCCGACGCGCGCGGTTGCCACGCGCACGACCGGTGCCTGCGGGCCGCGGCGGGCGGCGGCCGCAGGGCCGGGTGCCGCTTCGGCTGCGGGCGCGCGCACGAACGGAATCGGCATATCCGTCGTCGAAGCCCACCAGCCAAGGCCGACAGACGCCGCCAGACCGACAGATGCGATCCACCACCGCGTTTTCATGCGTTCCGTTCTTTCGTCGCTTGCTGCTGCATGGCACAGAGAGTAGCGCAAACGCCCTGCGTTAAAAGCGGGCATTGCGTTTCCGATTGTCACAGTCGGTTACGGCGTGCAGCTGCTCTGTCGGGCTGACAGACGCACTCAAATCATATAGTTTTCAGAGCCCTAGCGCTAATCCCGCCCGCCTTGAAAGCTGTCCTGATGTATCCTCAATCGTTGCGCGCCCTGCTCAAGATCGACTGCCCGATCAAAATCGTCGATGTGGGCGCCAATCCGATCGACGGCAAACCGCCTTATGCCCCGTTGATGCAGGGTGGGAACACGCATGTCGTGGGCTTCGAGCCCAATCTCGAAGCACTCGCCGTGCTCGAGCAGCGCAAGGGCGCGGGCGAGACGTATCTGCCCTTCGTGATCGGCGACGGTGTGGCGCATACGCTCCATATCTGCTTTGCCCAGGGCATGACCTCGCTGCTGGAACCCAATCCCGACGTGCTCGACCTGTTCCACGGGTTCGAGCAATGGCGGCGCATCGTGCGCACGGAACCCGTGCAGACGAAACGCCTCGACGACATTCCCGAAACCGCCGGGTTCGATCTGCTCAAGATCGACATCCAAGGCGGCGAGCTTATGGCGATGCGCAATGCGGTGGAGCGGCTGCGCGATGCCGTGGTGGTGCAGACGGAAGTCGAGTTCGTGCAAATGTATCGCGGCCAGCCGCTGTTTTCCGACATCGACCAGTTTCTGCGCGCGCAAGGTTTCGTGCTGCACCGCTTCACGCCGTTGATGAGCCGCACGATCAAGCCGATGGTCGCCAACAACGACGCCTATGCGGGCCTCAGCCAAACCATGTGGAGCGACGCGATCTTCGTGAAGGATTTCGCCTATCCCGACCGCCTGACGCCGGGCCAATTGCTGCGCTTGGCCGCGATCGTGCACGATTGCTATCGCAGCTACGATCTGGCCCTTCACATGCTGCTGGCGCACGACAAACGCGAAGGCACTGCATACGGCCCGCAATTCCTCGCCGCCATCGCCGCCCAGAACGGCAAGATGGCAGCACCTTAGGATACCGCGTCGCAAGACCCATCTCGCAATTGCGTGCGGATGCGCTAGGATCACCGCATGTGAGTCGCGTGTGCGACCGAATTTTGTCAGGAGTAGCCCATGCGTTTTGCCCGAGTTGCCGCAACCGTCGCCGCCCCCATCGCCATCGCAATCGCCCTGATCCCGAGCCTCGCCCTGGCGCACGTTGGGGCGCATCCGGGGGCGCATTTCCATGTCGATATGGCCGACGGTTTTGCGCATCCGCTGGGCGGGCTCGACCATCTGCTGGCGATGCTGGGCGTGGGCTTGCTCGCCTGGCGCCTCGGCGGCCGCGCGATCTGGGCCGTGCCGACGGCGTTCGTGGCGCTGATGGCCGTGGGCGGCCTCGCAGGCTTCGCCGGGTTCGAACTGCCGTTCTTTGAGACAGGTATTGCCTTGTCGCTGGTGGCCTTCGGCGCGGCAATCGCCCTGCGCCAAAAGCTGCCGACGGCCGCCGCCGCCGCTTTGGTCGGCTTCTTCGCAATGTTCCACGGGTTCGCGCACGGCGCCGAATTGCCGGCCGCTGCCGGTGCGGCCGGTTATGCCGCAGGCTTCCTCGCGGCGAGTGCCATGCTGCATGTGGCCGGTATCGCGCTTGCGGCTTTCGCCGCCTCGGTTCGTCCGACGGCGGTGCGTTTCGGTGGGGCCGCGATGGCGGTTGCCGGCGTGGCCCTGCTGATCGGCGTGTAAACGCAAGCGACGTTGAGCGGCGGCATGGCCCATTGATCGGGGCGCGTGCCGCCGAAACCAGTCATAAGAAATCTTTCAGGCTTCGGACGCGGTTTCGCTGGGTTCTAGCTTGCCGCTGAAATGCACCATATTGCACCGTCGTCGTCAGGTGCATTATGGGTCGATCCGCAGGCCCATTGGCTTCGCGGCACTGGCGTGGTTTTCCCCAAAATTTTGGACAAAGCGCTGTGCGGCATCGAAGCACTGCGGGAGCGCTATGCTTCCCTGCAAAAGCTATCCGAGAGTGCGGTTCGGGTGCTCGCCTGCTTCCGTTCAGCATCGGAACAACGCCTGACGCCGGCGGGTCTCATGGCAGAAACCGGCTTAGTGCGGCGCACCGTCCAGAACGTGCTGGTTGCCCTTCTCAAGGCCGGCCTCATTCAACGCCTTGGCGCCGGTCGCGGCACCCGCTGTCAGTTGATTTTCTGAGCGACGCCGGTTCGACGTGAGCGCTGCCCCGAGCGCGCAGTTGGTGTCCGAGACTCCCCACCGCCCCGGCAGCTGGTCGGCGATGCAGTTTTATCAGTCGGCCTTGCTAAGCGGCGTGCCGTCGGAGCGGTTTCTCGATGGGGTATAGTGTCGCGAAGATTCTCGATTAAGTATAACTTCGCCGAAATGGCGAACCGAAGCTGTCGAGGACAAGGATGGCGACGATTGATTTCAGAGCAGACCCTAGATTTTCAGGCTGGTTCGCATTGGCGGACGAGTTGCTTAAGTTCTCCACCGAAGTGATGTTGACATCTACGGTCAAGCTGTCCGACGATTCAAAGCTGCTATCGTGGTGCGCATTCGCCCAATGTCGCGAGACGTTCGAGTCTACCTTGTGGCTCGCTGAGCGCGGAAAGGTAAACGACGTCCGCTCCCTCGCTAGGACCGCTGCGGAGCGAGCAATCGCCATCCGCGCGATCAACAAGGATGGGCAGTTCCTCGAAAAAATGGCTTCTGACTTCCGCTCAAAGCGGAAGAACATGGCGGCGACGCTCCGGGAGGGCGAGCGGGCCGACTGGCTGAACGCGGAGAACACCAAAAAGGTGGTTGAGTTTTTGCAGTCTCTCGCTAACGAGACAGCCGACGGCCTGAAATGGGAAGCGATCGCTCGGGAAAACCAACTCGATCACCTTTATCAGATGGTCTACAGGCCATTAAGCAACGATGGCGTACATTGCACATTGGACAGCCTTCAGCGGCACGTTGTCAAAGATGAGCATGGCCGAGTGAAAGAACTGCGGTACGGCCCAGATGACGAAGGAATAGACGACGCGCTGCGTGCCTCATGTACTGCGATGATGTTCGCCCTCGAGGGTATGTGCGAGGCCTTCCCACGGCCCGGCGGAGACGAGAAGATGAGGTCGCTGCTGGCGCAGTACAAGAAACTCGACGGCACACCGGAATCGACGGGAGGGCATACCAACAAATAAGCCTCCCAAATTCGGTCGGTTCGCGGCGGATCTCATTCTGCTCACTCGCTTGAGCGCCTGATTCGAATTGGCGGATTATGGGACTCAATACTTGTCTTTCCGTCGCGTCGCCCGACTTTGGCGTCCTTGTACAGGTAGCTTTGCAAATCCCCCTGTTTGAGCGTTGGCGCTGGAGCGTCATTTCAATTTCAAGTAACATTTCTTTTCTAAGCTAAATTTCTCTGTTCTTGAAATGAACCTTCTCCTGTGCTTGAATTGCGCATCTTGCGCCGGACCCTCCCCCGGCGCCGTGTGCTGTTTGAAAAGTGAATAAAGAGAATGGCCAAACGCGCCTTTTGGCGGGTTCGGAAACATGTAACCGAAATCGTCGCCGTGGTTACGTCCCTGCAACATCAAGGGGATAAATCGGCGACGGTCGCAGGTTGTCGCGCAAGGTAACCTATTTCGGGCGCGCGCCTTCGGGGCATGGTGCATCGTTTGCACGTAAATGGGATGGGGTTCTTGACAGCGGGCCGCTTCCAAGCGAACCCTGTCGGCATACAAACGTAAAAGCTGGGCAAACGTAAAAACCAGGGGGGTTCGGGAAATGACGATCTTCAAGACGCTGCTCGCGATCGGCGTTGCGGCAGGCGTGTCGGCGGCTTCGTCCGCGCAAGCGCAAACGCTGCGCTGGTCCTCGCAGGGCGACATCGCCACGATGGACCCCTATGCGCATACGGAGAGCTTCACCTCCAACATGCACCATCACATCTACGATCCGCTTGTGCGGCGCGACCGCAACATGCAGATCGAGCCCGCACTCGCGACGTCGTGGCAGGTGGTGGCGCCCAATCGCTGGCGCTTCAGCCTGCGCCGCGACGTCAAATTCCACGACGGCTCGCCGTTTACGGCCGACGACGTCGTCGCCTCAGTCACGCGCCTGCTCGATCCCACGGCGCGCGCGCGCGGCAACCTCGCCAATGTGACGGCGGCCGAGAAGGTCGACGATTTCACGGTCGACTTCGTGCTGCGCGGGCCCTATCCGCTGCTGCTGAACGACCTCTCCGGCATCTTCATCATGAGCCGCAGCTGGATGGCGCGCAACGACGCGCTTAAGCCCGGCAACATCACCACGGGCACCACCACCTACGCCTCGACCAACGCCAACGGCACCGGCCCTTTCAAGCTCGAAAGCTACCAGCCCGATTCGCGCACGGTCATGGTCGTCAACGACGCCTGGTGGGACAAGCCGCAGCATAATCTGAAGCGCATCGAGTTCCGCCCGATCCGCTCGGACGCCACGCGCGTGGCGGCCCTCCTGTCGGGCGAACTCGACATGATCGCACCGGCTCCCTTGCAGGATCTTGCGCGCATCGGCCAGGCGGCGGGCTTCAAGGTGGTCGAAGAACCGTCCTTGCGCCTCATCTTCCTCGGCATGAACTGGCGCCCCGAACTCTTCGCCGAACCCGGCAAGAAGAACCCGCTGCTCGATCTGCGCGTGCGCCAGGCTTTGTGGCACGCGGTCGATCTCGACACGATCCAGCGCCGCATCATGCGCGGCAAGTCGCGCACTGTGGGCGCCCTCGTGGCGCCGCCCGTGCCCGGCTACTCGGCGGATGTCGACAAGCCGCTCGCCTTCGATCCCGACCGCGCCAAAGCGTTGCTGACGGCGGCAGGCTATCCGAACGGCTTCAAAGTGGGCTTGGCTTGCCCCAACGACCGCTACATTGCCGACGAGCAGACATGCGTGGCGATCGCGGCCATGTGGACGCGCATCGGCGTGCAGGTCGATCTCAAGATCGAAAGCCGCACGACCTATTTCCCGAAGGTCGATCGCGGCGAGACCGACATGTACATGCTGGGCTGGGCCACGCTGCCGCCGATGGACACCTACAGCGTGCTGTCGGCGATCTTCGCCTCGCGCCGCGGCACGTTCGGCGGCAACAACCCGAACGGCCTGGTCGTGCCGCGCCTCGACGCGTTGGCCGACGCGGCCGGCACCGAGCTCGACGAGACCAAGCGGCGCGCAATGCTGACCGAGTCGCTGAAGATCGCGCGCGACGAAGCCTTGTTTATCCCGATCCACCAGCAGCCGGTCGCCTGGGCGATGCGCAACGCGCTCGACGTGCCGGTGTTCGCCGACGAGTATGTGCGGCTCTGGTTCGCGAACCTGAAGTGAGCGCCATCGGCCGCAACGGCCGCCGATGACGGGGGTTCTGCTCAACCGACTGGCCCAGGCGCTTTTGGTGATGGCGGCAGTGACCGCCATCGCCTTTGCGATGTTCCGCTATGTCGGCGATCCGGTGCTGATCATGTCGCGCGAGGACGCAACGCCGGCCGAGCGCGAGGAACTGCGCGCGGCACTCGGCCTCGAGGCGCCTGTGATCGTGCAGTATGCGAAGTTCGTCGGCCGCGTCGCCGTGGGCGATCTCGGCATCAGCTATCGCAACCAGCGTCCCGTGGCCAAATTGTTGGCCGAGCGCCTGCCCGCCACGCTCGAGCTTGTGGCGGTCGCGATGGCGATAGCACTCGGCCTCGGCATTCCGCTCGGCGTGCTGAGTGCGCTGCATCCCAAGGCTTGGTACGCGCAGGCGATCCAGGCCGTGTCGCTGCTCGGCATTTCGATGCCGACTTTCGTGACCGGCATTGGCCTTATCATGCTGTTCGCGGTGGGCTTGCGCTGGCTGCCGTCCTTTGGGCGCGGCGAGACGGTCGCACTCGGCTGGTGGACGACCGGGCTTTTGACGCCAAGCGGTCTGCGCTCGCTGGTGCTGCCGGCCGTCACGCTCGCCCTGTTTTCGATCACGCTGATCATGCGGCTCGTGCGCGCGGAAATGCGCGATGTTCTGGCCAGCGACTATATCCGTTTTGCGCGCGCGCGCGGCCTGCCGCGCCGCTACATCCATTTCACGCTCGCTTTGCGCAACGCGCTGATGCCGGTCATTACGGTCACGGGCCTGCAGGTCGGCTCGCTGATCGCGTTTGCGATCGTGACCGAGACGGTCTTCCAATGGCCCGGCATGGGGCTTCTGTTCATCCAGGCCGTGAGCTTCGTCGATATCCCGGTGATGGCGGCCTATCTGCTGTTCGTGGGCTTCCTGTTCGTCGCCATCAACATGACGGTCGATGTGCTCTACGCGATCGTCGATCCGCGCTTGCGCAGCGGTGCGCGGTGAAGCGTATTCCGAAAAGCGTGGCGATCGCAGGGGCTGTCGCGATTGCCCTCATCGCGACCGCGTTGCTCGCCCCGTGGGTGGCACCCGCCGACCCGACCGACATCGCCTCCTACAATCTGATCGATTCGGAATTGCCGCCGTCTTTCGTGGCCGGCGGCGAGGCGCGCTATTTTCTTGGCACCGACAATCAGGGGCGCGATCTTCTGTCGGCCATTCTCTACGGTGCCCGCGTCTCGATCCTGATTGGCGGCGGAGCCGTCGCACTTGCCGCCTTGCTCGGCGTGACGTTGGGGCTGATCGCCGGCTATTTCGGCGGCTGGATCGATGCCGTGATCATGCGCGTGGGCGACGTGATCTTGAGCCTGCCCACGATCCTGCTGGCTTTGCTGGTGAGCGGCCTTGCGCGCGCGTTGATCCCGAATGCCGCGTCGGCCTCGTGGGCGCCGTTCATCCTGATCGGCGCCATCGCGATCCACGAATGGGTGCAGTATGCGCGCACGGTGCGCGCGGCCACGATGGTCGAGGTGCAGCGCGAATATGTGCGCGCCGCCAAAGTCATTGGCCTGCCGCCTTTGCGCATCCTCGGTCGCCACATTCTGCCCAACGTGATGAGCAGCGTACTCGTGATCGCGACGATCAATCTGGCCGGCGCGATCCTCACCGAGGCGACTTTGTCGTTCCTGGGTGTGGGCATGCCGCCCACTTATCCCTCGCTCGGCACGCTCATCCGCATCGGCAACGAGTTCGTGTTCTCGGGCATCTGGTGGATCGCGTTTTTCCCGGCGCTTACGCTGGTGATCGGCGTGCTCGCCGTCAACATCGTGGGCGACTGGCTGCGCGACCGTTTCAATCCGAAGCTCCGGTCGCTCGCATGAGTGCCGCCGCCGCTTTGTCGATTCGCGGCATGCGCGTCGAATACCCGCTCGAAGACGGGCGCATCCTTGCGGCCGTCGACGGGCTCGATCTCGAAATCGCACAAGGCGAGATCCACGCGCTCGTCGGCGAATCGGGAGCCGGCAAAACCACGGTCGGCAACGCGCTGATGGGACTGCTCGACGCGCCCGGCCGCGTGGCGGCAGGCACCGTCGCGATCGCCGGGCACAATGTCGATTTCCGCACGGGCCGGGCCGCCGGCATCGTGCAGGGGCGCGATGTGGGTGCCATCTTCCAGGACCCGATGACGAGCCTCAATCCGCTCTTCACGGTCGAAAGCCAGATCGGCGAAACGCTGCGCTTCCATCTGGGGCTCGACCGGACGGCGGCCCGCGCGCGTACGCTCGAACTTCTGCGCGCCGTCGGCATTCCCGAGCCCGAGCGGCGCTTGAAGGCCTATCCCCATCAATTGTCGGGCGGCCAGCGCCAGCGCATTGTGATCGCCGCCGCCCTGTCGTGCGATCCCAAATTGCTGGTGGCCGACGAGCCGACGACGGCGCTCGACGTTTCAGTGCAAGCCCAGATCCTTGATCTCGTGCGCGCCCTCGTACGCGAGCGCGGCTTGGGCGTGCTGCTCGTCACGCACAATATGGGCGTGGTCGCCGAGATCGCCGACCGCGTCACCGTAATGCGCGGCGGCAAGGTCGTCGAAAGCGGCAAGGTCGCCGATGTGTTGACGCGGCCCCAGCACGCCTATGTGCAAGGCCTTGTGGCGGCCGTACCGCGCATCGATAAGCGCCTCGCGCGTTTCGCCACGATCGGCGACGAGACGGCGGGTGCGCAGGCCGCGCGCAGCGATCTGCGCACGCGCTACATGCGCCCGCGCGCCGAGAAGCTTCCCGACGCCATTCTTGAGGTCGCCAATCTCACCGTCGAATACGGCTCGGGCGGACTCTTGGGTCTCAGCCGAAAGGGCGGCTTCCGCGCGGTCGACGACGTGTCGTTTGCGGTCAAGCGCGGCGAGATTTTCGGCATCGTCGGCGAGTCTGGCAGCGGCAAGACGACGGTCGCCAACGCCGTCGCCGGACTTGTGCGTGCGGCTGCGGGCACCATTCGCTTTGCCGACCAAGCGATCGGCGACAAGCGGCCGCGCGCCTTGCGCGGGGCCATGCAGATGGTGTTCCAGGACCCGTACGCATCGCTGAATTCGCGGATGCGTATCGACGACGCGTTGGCCGAGCCGATGTTGTTCCACGGCGTGGCGCAAGGCCGCAGCGATGCCGATGCGCGCATCGCGATGCTGATCGAGGCCGTGGGTCTCGCATCCGATGCGAAGCACCGCTACCCGTTCGCGTTTTCGGGCGGCCAGCGCCAGCGCCTTTCGATCGCGCGCGCCCTTGCGGCCGAACCGCAGCTCGTGGTGTGCGACGAGCCCACCTCGTCGCTCGACGTTTCCGTGCAGGCGCAGATCCTCAACCTGCTCAAGGATCTGCGCGACGCCACGGGCCTCACGCTGCTGTTCATCTCGCACGATCTCGCGGTCGTGCGCCAAATGTGCGACCGCGTCGCCGTCATGCAAGGCGGGCGCATCGTCGAAATGGCGGATTGTGAGACGTTGTTCTCGAACCCGCAGCACACCTACACCAAACGCCTGCTGTCGCTCGTGCCCAACGTCGCGCGCATCGGCAACCGTCTCGAACCCACAGGAGCCGCTTTATGATCGATCTGCTTGTCGCAAACGGCGTTGTCGCCACGCTCGACCCTTCGCGCACCGTCTACGACGATGGGGCGGTCGCGATCGCGGGCGACCGCATCGTCGATGTCGGCCCCAGCGACGTGCTCAAGGCCCGCCACACGGCCAAACGCACGATCGACGCAAAGGGCAAGGCCGTGTTGCCGGGCCTCATCGACGCGCATGCGCATGCGGGCCACGGCCTCATCAAAACGATGGGTGGGGGCAATTCGAAGCTTTGGTACGACGCCTGCGGCCAGGCCTACACGGTCGGTTCCACCGACGCGTTCTGGTTCGCCGAAGCGCAGCTTGCCGCCCTCGAGCGCCTGCGCTTCGGGGTCACGACCGGCGTTTCGCTGCTCGGCGGCGGCGACACGATCATGCGCACCGACGAGCCGTCCTATGGGGCCGCGCACTGCCAGGGCGTGCTCGGGGTGGGCACGCGCTCGGTCGTGGCCGTGGGCTCGACGCGCCCGCCGCATCCGCGCACCTATGCGCGCTGGAACGGCAACGTCAAAACCGAACGCCAGGTCAGTTTCGAAGACCAGTTTACCACCTGTGAAAGTCTGATCGACGCGTGGCACGGGGCGGGCAACGGGCGCATCGGCATCGCCATCATCACGCCGACCTTACGGCCCGAACATCTCGACGAGCTGCCAGCCGCCGAGATTTCCGCCGCCATCGACCAAGCCAAAAAGATGCGCGATCTGAGCCGCAGGCGCGGCGTGATCTTCACGCAAGACGGCCACACCAAGGGCAGCGTCGCCTTCGCGCACAGCCACGGCCTGCTCGGCCCCGATGCGCTGCTCTCGCATTCGACCGATCTCACGGACGAAGAAATCGCGATCTGCGGCCAGACCAAAACCGCGATCGCGCACAATCCGAGCGCCATCGCCTCGGTCTACGGGCGGTGTCCTGCCCCCGAACTCATCGAGGCGGGGGCCACGGTGGCGCTGGGTTCAGACGGCACGGCGCCCGACCGCTCGGGCGACATGTTCCGGCATATGCAGCAATGCATGCACTACCATCGCCGCCATTTCCGCGACGCGGGCGTGCTGCCGCCGGGCCGCGTGCTTGAAATGTGCACGATCGACGGTGCGAAGGGTCTCGGCATGCAGGACCAGATCGGCTCGCTCGAGATCGGCAAGAAGGCCGATCTCACGCTCGTCGATCTGCGCCGCGCGCACATGTATCCGGCCAACATGCCGCTCTACCGCGTCGTATGCTTCGCCAACGGCAACGATGTCGACACGGTCATCGTCGACGGCGTGGTCGCACTCGAAAACCGCAAAGCCATGCTGGTGGACGAAGACGCGATCCTGGACGCTGCCCAGCGCGAAACCGAGCTCTTGGTCGAGCGTTTGGGCCTGCAGTCCCTCTTGGAGACGCCCGCACATTTCTGGCGCGCGGTGCGGGCACCCAAAGACAGCTAGGCGGCGAAGCGCGCGATCTTCACGCCTGCTCCAACAAGCGTGCGGCGTACGGCCTGCGCCATGGCGACGGCACCGGGGGAGTCGCCGTGGATGCACACCGTGTCGATGCCGAGTGCAAGCTTCTTGCCCGAGACGCTGACGATCGCGCGCGCTTCGACCATCGCCAGCACGCGGGCGGCCACTTCTTCGGGGTCGTGCAGCACCGCGCCCGGCTTCTTGCGCGATACGAGCGTGCCGTCGTCCTCGTAGGCGCGGTCGGCGTAGATCTCGCGCGCGAGCGGCAGGTTGGCGCGCTCGCCCGCGCGCTCGAGGGCGGTCAGCGGAATCACCACGAACACGAGATCGCGGTCGACGGCTTTGATTGCGGCGGCAAGGGCGGTCGCCATCGCGTCGTCCACGCAGGCCATGTTCGACAGGGCGCCATGCGCCTTCACATGCGTGACCTTGTGGCCGGCAAGTGCCGCCGTCGCCTGCAATGCGCCGATCTGGTAGGCGACCATTGATTCGATTTCGCGCGCCGTGAGGCCTTGGATCTGGCGGCGGCCGAAGCCTTGCAGATCGTGGAAGCCGGGGTGCGCGCCGATCGCGACACCGCGCGCCTTGGCGCGCTCGACCGTGGCGCGCATCTCGTCCGGGTCGCCCGCATGGAAGCCGCAGGCGACGTTCGCACTCGTCACGATGTCGAGCATCGCCGCATCGTCGCCCATGCGCCAGGCGCCGAAGCTTTCGCCCAAATCGCTGTTGAGATCGACCTGCATCGTGCTTCCTATTCTTTGTGGGTCCAAGGCTGCGGATCGAGGGCGTTGACGGCGGCACCCGCAAGATTGGCGGCGAGCAGCGCTTCGCTCGTCGGCAACGGGCGAGCGGCAGTTTCGCGCGCGAGCGGCAGGGTCGCAAGCTTTTGCCGCCAAAGGCGCGTTATGCGCTGCGCGTCGTCGATGGGGACGGCCGCAAAGCGCACACTCGTCCCAGCGGGCGTTTGTGCAAAGCGGCCGAGATCGGCCGAGACGATCGCGGCGATTTTGGGATAGCCACCGGTCGTACCCCGGTCGGCCATCAGCACGAGCGGCTGGCCGTCGCCGGGCACTTGGATCTGGCCAAGCGCGATACCGTCCGACACGATGTTGTGGCCGCGCGCAGCCGCGATTTTGGGCCCGAGCAGGCGATAGCCCATGCGGTCGGAAGCGGGCGAGACCTGCCATTCGGTGCCCAAAAATTGCGCAACGGCCGCCTCGCCGAACCAATCGTCCTGCGGGCCCAGCACCACGCGGATCGGCGATGGGTCCGGCGGCGGCAGGGCCAAGCGCCAGTCGCCCGCAAGCGGATCGGCCGTGGCGACCTCGAGCTTGTCGCCGGCGGAGAGCGGGCGCGGCAGCGGGCTGCCGAGATCGGCGCGCGCATGAACCGAAAAGCTGCCGAACATCGGCGTGCCGGCAATGCCGCCCGCGACGCCGAGATAGCTGAATACGCCGCCGCGTGCCGCCCCGAGGCTCAGCGCCTCGCCGGGCGCCAGCAAGAAGCTCTCGCCCAAAGCAATGCGCCGATTGCCGATGTCGGCCGCGCGTGCGGCACCGGCAAGGGCGAGGCGCACGGGCGCGTTTTCGCCCGCAAAGCGCGCCGGAAACGGGCCGATCTCGACGACCGGCGCTTGTGCTGCATTGCCGACGAGCGCGTTGGCGGTCTCGTGTGCGGTGCGGTCCATGGCTCCGGCCGAGGATAGGCCGTAGCGCAGGAACCCGAAGCGCCCACCATCCTGCACGGACGTGGCGGGGCCTGCGGCATCGATGCGCAGCACGCTCATGCCGGCACCAACTCGGCCACTGGCAGCCCGCGCACCGCATCGCGCTCAAGGGCAGGCCAGTCGCGCGCTTCGATCGCGTGGAAGCGCACATTGTCGCCGGGCGCCATCAGGAACATCGGTTCGCGCGACGGCAGGAAATTGCGCATCGGCGTGCGGCCCAACACATGCCAGCCGCTGGGTGCCGCTTGGCACTGCACGCACGCCTGCACGCCGCCTATCATGATCGCCCCCGGCGGCGTTACGGCGCGCGGAGCCGCCCGGCGCGGGGTTGCGATCGTTTGATCGAGCCCGCCCAGATAAGCAAAACCCGGCGTGAAGCCGATCATGTAGATGCGATAGGTCGCCGCTTGGTGGCGCTTGGCGATTTCCGCTGGCGACATATTGTGCGTGCGGGCGACGTCTTCGAGATCGAAGCCCATCTCGCCGCCATAGACGACGGGGATGCGCCAGCATCGCCCCGATGCGGCGTGCGGCTTTGCGGTTTCGGCAAGGGTGCGCAGCGTTTGCGACAGCGACGCGAAATCGGCCGCGACCGGATCGTACTGCACGAACAGCGACCGATAGGTCGGGATCGTTTCGATCACGCCCGGCAGCTTTGCAGCATCCACGTCGGCATCGAGCCCGAGGACGCGCGCATTGAGATCGGGATCGACCGTGTCGCCGAACTCGACCGTCAATGCGGCATCGCCGCACGGGCGAATGCGAAACGCAAGGGGCAGCGCCATCGCGCGGACCCGTCAGCCTTTCAGCGTCGGCGCTTGGTTGTGGAACGGCACTTCGCGCTCGAAGGCCGCACCCAATGCAAACAGCGTCGCCTCGTCGAACGCGCGGCCCGCAATCTGGAAGCCGAGCGGCAGGCCGTTCGCATCGAAGCGCATCGGCACCGACAAGGCGGGCAAGCCCATCGCATTGAAAGGCCGCGACAGGCGCGTCATGCGGCCGAGCAAAGCGGGCATCGCCGCACTGTCGGCGACGTCGCTTTCGTCGATGCGCGGGATCGGCGTGTTGAGGGTGGGGGCGAGCAGCGCATCGACCTTGTCGAACACTTCGGCATTGAACGTGGCCAGCGTGGCCGCCCGGATGCGCTGCGCGTCGAGATAGGCGACGGCCGGCACGGCCAGCCCCGCCACCATGCGCGCGCGCACCTGCGGCGAATAGTCGTCGATACGCGATTCGAGCCACGGGCGATGGGCGGTTGCGGCCTCCGATGCGGTCGTCAAAGCGCCCGAGGCGTTGACGGCTTCAAGGTCCGGCAGTTTCACGGGCACAATCGTCACGCCGAGTTTTTCGAAGATCGCCGCGGCTTGGTCCCACGCGGCCGCAACGTCGGCATCGAGATCGGCGTCGAAATAGCCTTGCGGAATGCCGAGCTTCAAGCCGCGTACAGGCTTGGCGCAGGCGGCTTCGTAGTCGGGCACGGCCATTTCTGCGGCCGTCGCGTCGTTGGCGTCGGCCCCGGCGATCAGGCCGAACACGCGCGCACAGTCGCGCACGGTGCGCGCAAGCGGGCCGACCGTGTCCATGGTCCACGACAAGGTCATGGCGCCATGGCGGCTCACGCGGCCCCAGGTCGGCTTGATACCGACAAGGCCGTTGCACAAAGCCGGCATGCGGATCGACCCGCCAGTGTCCGAGCCCAATGCGGCAAACGCCAGCCGTGCTGCCACGGCCGCACCCGAGCCCGAGGACGAGCCGCCAGTAATGTAATCGGTGTTCCACGGATTGCGCGCATGGCCGAAATGGTAGTTGTGGCCCGTGGGGCCGAAAGCGAACTCGGCCATGTTGAGCGTGCCGAGATCGATCGCACCCGCCGCATCGAGGCGGGCGAGGGCGGTTGCCGTCGTGCTCGCCTTCCAGTCGCGGCGGATTTTGGAGCCGCAGGTCGCGATGCGCCCGACGCGGTAATACATGTCTTTGTGCGCAAGCGGCACGCCGTGCAGCTTGCCGGAGGCCGGTTTTGCGTCGGCGGCCTTGGCAGCAGCGCGCGCACCTTCGGCGTCGAGGGCAATGAAAGCGTTGATGGCGGGCTGCCACTTGCCGATGCGCGCGATCGACGCGTCGACGATTTCGAGGCTCGAGATTTCGCGGGCGGCGATCGCGTCGGCAAGATCGACGAGCGTTGCGTGCGTGGGATCGGCAGGCAGGCGGCTCATTTCGCACCGCCGCGCAGATTGCGCACGAGATTGGAAGGTTCGCTGTCGAACGGAAGATGCTGGGCCGCGACGATGGCGAGCGGCGGCGCGATTTGGGCGGCCATGCGCGCCGCGTCGGTGGACGAGACCGCCACATTCAGCAAGGCGGCCGTCTTGGTGGTGTAGGCGTCGTCGAGTTTGGACATTTGCTGCGGCTCCTGCGGCGTTTGACCGCAGGAGCCTAGCAAACCTCGTTCCGAAAAACGACCGAGCTCGTGTGAGGCGTTAGGCCGCTTTGCGCTGGGCCTGGGCTTCGCCCGGCATTTCGAGCTTCGGAATGGTCTGGCGGATCAGCCGTTCGATGTCGCGCAGGAACGCGCGTTCGCTCGGATCGCACAGCGAGATCGCCATGCCTTCGGCACCGGCGCGCGCCGTGCGGCCGATGCGGTGCACGTAGCTTTCCGGTACGTTGGGCAGGTCGTAATTCACGACATGGCCCACGCCGTCGACGTCGATGCCGCGCGCGGCGATGTCGGTCGCGACCAGCACGCGGCAATGGCCGTTGCGGAAGGCGTTCAAGGCGCGCTCGCGCTGGCCCTGGCTCTTGTTGCCGTGGATGGCGTTGGCCGGAATGCCGCCTTTTTCGAGATATTCGGCGACCTTGTCGGCGCCGCGCTTGGTGCGCGCGAACACGAGCGTGCGCGTGGTCGCGATCTTGGTGAGGATCTCGGCCAGGATGGCGCGCTTGCGCGCACCTTCGCAGAACACGACGCGCTGTTCCACGCGGTCCGCGGTCTTGGCGACCGGGGTCACCTGCACGCGTGCCGGGTTGCGCAGCAATTCGCCCGCGAGATTGCCGATTTCCTTGGGCATTGTCGCCGAGAAGAACAGGTTCTGGCGGTTCTGCGGCAGCAGCGCCACGATCTTGCGGATGTCGCGCATGAAGCCGAGATCCAGCATCTGGTCGGCTTCGTCGAGCACGAATATCTCGGTCTTGTCGAGCTTCAAGGTGCCTTGCGTGATGTGGTCGAGCAGGCGGCCGGGCGTGGCCACCACGATGTCCACGCCGCTCTGCAGCTGGCGCGCCTGGGGGCCGAACGAAACGCCGCCATAGACGACAGCGCCGCGCACCGGCAGATCGCGCCCGTAGGTGCGGAAGCTGTCGGCGATTTGGCTCGCCAGTTCGCGCGTCGGCGAAAGCACAAGCACGCGCGTGAGGCTGCGGCCGAGGCGCACTTGGTTGGCGACGAGGCGATGCAGGATCGGCAGCGCGAAGGCGGCGGTCTTGCCGGTCCCGGTCTGGGCGATGCCGAGCAGATCGCGGCCGACGAGCACGTCGGGGATCGCTTGCTGTTGGATGGGGGTCGGCGTCGTGTAGCCTTCCGCCTTGACGGCGGCGAGCAGGGCCGGATGCAGGTTCAATTGGTCGAAACCGGTCGGGGCGGGTGTTGCGGCAACGTTGTTGTTGGGGGTGTTGTTGTTTTCAGTCTGTTGGGTCACGTTTTTCTCGTTTCGAAAAAGCAAAAAGCTCGCTCGTGCGAGCCGAACCCGAGAATGGGCCAGGCGCACGAAGGTGGGGCTACGGGGTTGTTGAACGCCCGTGCGTGTCCGGGCGAGGCGTTTTGGAGCCGAGGGCGGGTCGCGATCCCAAATCTTCGTCGAAAATCGCGCTCACGCAGGCCAACGGCCAAAGGCTGCACAAAGGCAGCGCGAGCGGATGTATGCGCGCTGCACCGCAATATGTCAAGCGGTGCGGCTGAACCGTGCGGATGGCAGCGACATTTGGTAGGCTCGGTCCTATGGCGTTCGATTTCGAACCGCGTTCGGCGGCATTTATCGCCGATCCCTATCCCGCCTTGGCGCAAGCGCGTTCGGCGGCATCCTTGTTCCATTCCAAAAAACTGGGCGGCTGGGTTGCGGCAGGCTTCGCCGACTGCAGGGCACTGCTCAAAGATCCACGCCTGTCGGCCGATCGCATGACGCCGTTTTTCGGCCATCTCCCGCCGCAAGCGCGCGATGCGGTCGCGACCCTCGAAGCGATGATGAAGCGCTGGGCCGTGTTCGTCGATCCGCCGATCCACACGCGGCTGCGCGGCCTCATGAACAAAGCCTTCAGCCCGCGCGCGATCGAGAGCCTCGCACCCGCGATCCAAGCGCGCGTCGACTCTTTGATCGACGGCTTCGCCGGCCGCCCGCAGATCGATTTCATCCGCGAATTTGCCTATCCGCTGCCGGCTTGCGTGATTGCCGATCTGCTCGGCGTGCCGATCGCGGACGTGGATCTGCTCAAACGCTGGTCGGACGATCTGGGCGCTTTCGTGCTGACCGCGCGCGCAAGCCCCGACAAATACGTGCGCGCCGAAGCGGCGGCCAAAGAGATGCAGAGTTATTTTGACGCCCTCGTGGCCGCGCGCCGCATGAAGCCGGGTACCGATGCCGCTTCATGGCTCATCGAAGCCGCCGACGCGATCGCGGCCATGGACGGGCCCGAGCTGACGGCCACCTGCGTGCTGCTGCTGTTCGCGGGCCACGAAACCACGACGCATCTACTCGGCAACGGGTTGTGGGCATTGCTCACGCATCCGGCCGAGCTTGCCACCTTGCGTGCGCATGTCGACGACGACGCGTTCGTCGCCGGTGCGGTTGAAGAAATGCTGCGCTGGGACGGGCCAAGCTTGGCACAAGTGCGCATCGCGCGCGAAGACATCGACTGGAACGGGGCCAGGCTGCGTCAGGGGGAGCGCGTGTTTTTGATGCTGGCAGGGGCCGCGCGCGATCCCAACGTTTGCGAGGCACCCGACCGGTTCGACGTTTCGCGTGCCGACATGCCGCATCTCGCCTTCGGCTACGGCATCCATTTCTGCATCGGCGCCCCTTTGGCGCGGCTCGAGGCGCGTATCGCGTTCCAGCGCCTGCTCGTGCGGCTGCCGAAATTGGCGCTTGTGCCGGGGCCGCTCGACTGGTCGGACAATCTCGTCGTGCGCGGCCTGCACCGGCTCGAAATCGCGATCGGCATTGCGGCAAGGGATCGGGCGCATGCGTGAGGTCTTGAAGGTTTGGCTACCGATCCTCGTGCTGGTCGCAGCGGGTTTTGCGCTCGCTTGGCGCTTCGTCGATCCCGCCCCGCCCAAGAGCTTTGCGTTTGCCGGCGGCGCACCGGGCGGTGCTTATGCCGATTTCGCCGAGCGCTACCGCGCATTGCTCGCCAAAGAGGGCATCGTGCTCGAGGTGCGCGCGACGACCGGCTCGCTCGACAATCTGCGCCGCCTGAATGCCGAGCCGCCGACGGCCGATGCGGGCTTCGTGCAGGGCGGCGTTGGCTCGGAAGAAGGAGCACCCGGGCTTGCCACGCTTGCGAGCGTCTTTTTCGAGCCCGTGTGGCTCGTCCTGCGCAGCGATCTTGCCGTGGCCAAGCTCTACGATCTGCGGGGGCTTCGCGTGGCGGTCGGCGGCGAAGGCTCGGGCACGCAAGTGCTGGTGCGCCAAATGCTGCGCGCCAATGGCCTCGACGCGACGCGCGACATACTGGCCGCCAATCTCGGCACCGATGCTGCGTTTGCGGCCCTTGCCGATGGGCAGATCGACGCGGCGTTCGTCGTGTCGGCGCGCCCGCCGGCCGCACTCGCCGATCTTTTGGCGGCAGGGCGCCACCGCCTCTACAGCTTCGCGCGCCACGAAGCCTATCGGCTGCAATTCCCGTTTCTGTCGTCGGTGGTGCTGCCGGCGGGCGGGCTCGATCTGGCGCGCGATCTGCCGCGCGAGGAGACGATTCTGCTCGCCCCCGTGGCGCAGCTTGTCGTGCGCGAGGATCTGCATCCGGCCCTCGTCGGGCTGTTGCTGCGCGCGGCCCAGCAGGTCCACAAGCCGCGCCAGCTTTTTGCCCCCGGCGGTACGTTCCCGACGACCAACTACAACGATTTCGAATTGCACGAAGATGCCGCACGCCTGATCGAGCGCGGCCCGAGCTTCGCCGTGCGTTTCCTGCCGTTTTGGGCGGCCGTGCTGGCCGAACGCCTCCTCGTGCTGCTGATCCCGCTCTTGACGTTGCTGATCCCGCTCGCCCGCATTGCCCCGCCCGCCTATCGCTGGCAGGTGCGGAGCAAAATATTCTCTAAATACAAGCAGTTGCGGCGCATCGAGCGCGATCTGCGTGCGAACCCCTCGAGCGACGCAAAGGCTCGATTGCAGGCCGAATTGGCGGCCCTGCAGCAGGCGGCCGAGGCGCTGCGCGTGCCGACGTCCTACGCCGACACGCTTTACAATTTGCGTCTCCACATCCGATTCGTGCGCGAAATCGTTGCGCCGCAATGAAAATTCTCTATTGTTGTCCAATTAGTTATCGAAAAATGCGCGTACCGAAGGCGTTATAAACGTTTCGGTAACACGATTGGCGCTAAAACGCTTTCCTATGCCCGGCTGGCCAACGGCCGAGATGGAAGATGGAGAAACCCGTTATGGACGATCTGCTGCGCGACTTTCTGACCGAGACCAACGAAAATCTCGGCGTGCTCGACACCGAGATCGTCCGGCTCGAACAGAACCCCAACGATCCGGGGCTCGTGGGCAGCATCTTCCGCATCATGCACACGATCAAGGGCACGTGCGGCTTCTTGGGCCTGCCGCGCCTCGAACGCGTGGCGCATGCTGGCGAAAACCTGCTCGACAAGATCCGCGAGGGCATCCTTACGCCGAATGCGCAGGCTGTGACGCTGATCTTCGAAGCGCTCGACCGCATCAAGAGCATCCTATCGGTGCTCGAACAGACCGAAGCCGAACCCGAAGGCGACGACAGCGATCTTATTCAGCGCCTCAACGACTATGCCTCGGGCAAGACCGATCCGACGGCGGCAGCACCCAAGGCGCCGAATGCGGCCGCACCCGCCGCCGCACCGGCAGCCCCGCCGGCCCCGGTTGTCGCAGCCGAACCCGAACCCGACGAACACGGCTTTGTGCCGGTACCCGCCGGCAAGACCGCCGCGATGGCCGATGCGCTCGCCGCGAACCGTGGGGTTGAAACGCCGGCGGCCGAAACCCCTGCCGCACCGGCGCCGAGCGTGCCGGTCCCGGTTGCCGCTGCGCCTGTACCCGTTGCAGCCCCCGTCGCCAAAGCGCCGAAGGCGGCCGAACCGCGCGGCGACGTGGCCGAGTCCGCAGTTGCGGCCTCCTCGATCCGCGTCAACGTCGACGTGCTCGAAAATCTGATGACGATGGTCTCGGAACTGGTGCTTACGCGCAACCAGCTCCTGCAGATCCTGCGCTCGCAGAAGGACAGCGAATTCTCAGTACCTCTGCAGCGTCTCAACCACGTCACGTCCGAGCTGCAGGAAGGCGTCATGAAGACGCGCATGCAGCCGATCGGCAATGCGTGGTCGAAGCTGCCGCGCCTGATCCGCGATCTCAGCCACGAACTCGGCAAGAAGATCGATCTCGTCATGCACGGGCAGGAAACCGAGCTCGACCGCCAGGTGCTCGAACTCATCAAGGATCCGCTCACCCATCTCGTGCGCAACTGCGCCGACCACGGGCTCGAGCGGCCCGAAGAGCGCCGTGCCGCCGGCAAGCCCGAAGTGGGCCGCGTCAATCTCAACGCCTTCCACGAAGGCGGCCATATCATCATCGAGATTTCGGACGACGGCCGCGGCCTCAATATCGACAAGATCAAGCAGAAGGGCATCCAGAACGGCGTTGTGAGCGAAGCGGAAGCCGCCGGCTTGAGCGACCAGCAGGTTGCCCAGTTCATCTTCAAGGCGGGCTTCTCCACCGCCGCCGTCGTGACCTCGGTTTCGGGGCGCGGCGTGGGCATGGACGTGGTGCGCACCAACATCGAAAAGATCGGCGGCACGGTCGAGCTGCGCTTCCAGCGCGGCAAGGGTACGGCCTTCGTCATCAAGATCCCGCTCACGCTCGCGATCGTCTCGGCGCTCGTCGTCGAATGCTCGGGCGAGCGCTTCGCGATCCCGCAGATCAGCGTGCTCGAACTCGTGCGCGCACAGGCCGGATCCGAGACGACGATCGAGCGCGTGAACGACTCGCCGTTCCTGCGCCTGCGCGACCGTCTGCTGCCGCTCGTGAGCCTGCACGATCTCCTGCGTCTGGGCGACGACCGCGGCGTCGAGCCCGACCAGAGCTTCATCGTGGTCACGCAAGTCGGCACCTACACGTTCGGCATCATGGTCGACCGCGTGTTCGACACGGAAGAAATCGTCGTGAAGCCGGTCGCACCCATCCTGCGCGACATCTCGATGTTCTCGGGCAACACGATCCTGGGCGACGGTTCGGTCATCATGATCCTCGATCCCAACGGCATCGCGGCAGCCTCCGGCGAAGCGGCGTCGATGGGCGAACATGGAGCCGCAGCGGCCGCCGACGACGACAAGTCGTCGAGCGAAGCCGAGCGCATCGCACTTCTGGTGTTCCGCGCCGGCGGCCAAGCGCCCAAGGCCGTGCCGCTGTCGCTCATCGCGCGCCTCGAAGAGGCGGACGCAGCGACGATCGAATTCTCCGACGGCAAGCCCGTGCTGCAGTATCGCGGCAAGCTCATGCCGCTGGTCACGATCGACCCGTCCTATCCGGTGCGCACCGAAGGCCGCCAGCCGATCCTGGTGTTCGCCGACCGCAACCGCAACATGGGCCTGCTCGTGGACGAAATCGTCGACATCGTCGAAGAGCGTCTGCAGGTCGAGATGAACAACGTGCGCCCCGGCATGGTGGGCTCGGCGATCATCTCGGGCAAAGCGACCGACGTCATCGACACCGCGCACTATCTGTCGCTCGCGTTCGGCGACTGGTTCGGCAAGGCCGATTCGCCGTTCGGCCAGACGCAGCTGCGCCGTCTGCTGCTCGTGGACGACAGCCCGTTCTTCCGCAATCTCCTGCAGCCGATCCTGTCGGTGGCGGGTTTCGAGGTCACGACAGCCGAAACCGCGACCGGGGCTTTGGCAATGTGCGAGGCGGGTCGCGAGTTCGACGTGATCGTGTCGGACATCGAAATGCCGGGCATGAGCGGCTTCGAATTCGCCGAGGCGCTGCGGCGCACCGAGCGCTTCCGCGAGACGCCGATCCTGGCGCTGTCTTCGCACACGCATCCGCGCGACATCGAGCGCGCGCGCGACGTGGGCTTCACCGACTTCATCCCCAAGCTCGACCGCGAAGGCCTGCTGGCCTCGCTGAACGAGCTGGGTGCCGCTGCCCGCGTCGCGGCGCAGTAGGCGGCGGCAAAGAGGAGAGACGAACATGAGCAACGCGCTGGTTCCCGCCGACAAGGGCACTGCCGTCAAGACGGTAGGCACGAACGTCGCCAACGATTTCGTCACGATGACCGTGGCGGAGCAACTTTTCGGCATCCCCGTGCTGACCGTGCAGGACGTGCTGGGGCCGCAGCGCATCACGCGCGTGCCGCTTGCCCCGCCCGAAGTGGCGGGAGCGCTCAATCTGCGCGGGCGCATCGTCACGGCGTGCGACGTGCGCCGCCGCCTGGGCCTGCCGAAGCGGGAAGGCGAGGGGCAGGGCATGAACGTGGTCGTCGACCACAAGGGCGAACTCTACGCGCTGATGGTCGACAGCGTGGGCGAAGTGCTGTCGCTGTCGTCGGACACGTACGAGCGCAATCCCAACACGCTCGATCCGCGCTGGCGCGAAGTCTCGGGCGGCATCTACCGCCTCAAGGGCAAGCTCTTGGTGGTGCTCGAAGTCGACCGTCTGCTCGCCTTCAAGCGCGGTCTGGGTTCGGAAGCGGCGTAAAGGGGGGCTACCCTTTCAAGCCGGAAACCTTCGAAATAGCGAGTTCCAGATCGCCCACGGGCGTCTCGACGACGAAACATTGCTGGTCGAATCCGCGCTTGAACGCGAAATCGAGCGTGAATTGCCATGCCTCGTGCCCCGGGCTGCGACCGAGAAGCTGCGCCCCCGCTGCAAACGACGTGGTTATCGAGGCCTGCAGAACGCCTGCCTCGTCGATGCGATAGGTGCCGTCCTCGGCGCGCTCTGCTGGGTTGGCAGAACGGATCGTGCCGCCGCGAACGACGACCAACGAGAACGCGGTATGGCTATCGTCGCTGAAGCTGTAAACATAAATGCCGTCGATATCCATGGGCGCGCGATCCTGGATTGCTAATCGTAAAGCAACCTAACATAGACACGGCCGGGTCGCCAAACGGAAAAATTCAGGCGGACAGATCCGGCACGCCCGCTGCCGCATCGAAGCCGGCGGCGGCAATGCCGGCAAGCGCACAGGCTTCGTCTTGCGGGCCCGTGTCGCCGGAAATGCCGACCGCACCCAGCGTGACACCGTTCGCGCGCACCAGAACCCCGCCCGGCGAGGGCACGATGCGCCCGCCGCTGGCGGCCGATATCGCGGCGACAAAGGCGGGCGAGGTCGCGGCGCGCTGCGTGAGTTCGCGGGTGCCGAAGCCCATGCCGAGGGCCCCCCAGGCTTTGCCGTAGGCGATCTCGAAACGCAGGATGCCCGAACTATCCTCGCGCTTGGCGGTCACGACATGGCCGCCTGCGTCGAGCACCACGAGTGTGAGCGGTGCAAGGCGCAAGCGCCTGCCTTCGGCGAGCGCCGCGTCGGCGAGGCTTTCGGCTTTTGCGAGCGTGAGGACGGTCATGCGCCAATGCGTCTTTCGCGCGCGAAAAGAAACGGTGCCGGTTGAGGGGATTGAACCCCCGACCTTCGGTTTACAAAACCGCTGCTCTACCGCTGAGCTAAACCGGCGATCCGTTTAAAATCAGTAGCTTGATGGCACTTAGGACACTGACTGCTTTCGAGAGCGGGACTCTCGACTGGGACTTTGCCTGCCGAATTCCTCCGCCGCAAGGCCAGAGGTGGAGCGCATTGCCAACACAGCAGCGCGTTTTGCCCCATCGGCGACCCGCGTGTAAAGAGCCGTTGTAGCCGCGGATTTTTGGCGGGCCGACCCCTGCGTGACGGCACTGCTGGCGACCGTTGCCAAGTGGGTCACGTCGGAGGCCCGAATAGCGTGAAAGCGATAACGCCCCTCCAACCCAAGGCGCCGAAGCGCATTGATCCACGTACCTTGCAACGACTTTATAGAGCGTGGCTTGCGGCTTCCTGGGGGCGTGAAGGCGACGAGATATTCCTTGGCGGAGATTCTTTCGTTTGCGAAGAGGGCGAGCCACGCGAGCGGCTGCATCGCTTCGTCCGGTCTGTCCGCTGTCGGAACTGTCGGAACCGTTTCAGGCTCCAAGCATGATCTGACAGGGTTTTTTTGGGCCAAACCGATTTTCTCAACTAGCTTGAGCGCCGGGCCGAGCATGCTACGGTTTGGGCGGCTTCGAAGACCCATCTGGAAAATGTGGGTCCAAACGCGGGAGAAACCGTATCTATGCCGTCGCAAACCGGAGGCGACCGAAAGAACGGGCGGAAAGGCCGGGCGCTGGACGAGGCGGCGCTGGCGGAGCTGCGCACGCTCCTCGGCACGGTGCCGCGCACGCGCGATAGGCTGATCGAGAATCTGCATCTGATCCAGGATCGTTTCGGCCATCTCGCTGCGCGCCATCTCAACGCGCTCGCGCACGAGATGCGCCTGTCGGAAGCCGAAGTCTACGAGGTCGCGAGCTTCTACCACCATTTCGACATTGTGAAGGAAGGCGAGGCGCCGCCGCCCGCCCGCACGCTGCGCATCTGCAACTCGCTGTCCTGCGCGATGATGGGTGCCGAGGCTCTGCTCCATGCGATGCGTGCGGCCGCCGATCCCGCCAAGGTCCGTGTCGTCGGGGCCCCCTGTATCGGGCGCTGCGCTGCCGCTCCCGCTGCGATGCTGGGCCAGTACGCGATCGAGAGTGCCACGCAGGACCGCCTCGCCGAGGCCATCGCCTTGGACAACGCGCACGCCGCGATTCCGTTCCATATTGCCTTCGACGCATATCGTGCGCAGGGCGGCTATCGATTGTTGGAAAGACTGCGCGCAGCCCCCGACGCGCGCTTGGCCACGTTCGCGGCCCTCGACGCGTCGGGTCTGCGCGGACTTGGCGGGGCCGGTTTTCCGGTTGCGCGCAAATGGAAGAGCGTGCACGCCCAGCCAGCACCGCGCCTGATGACGGTAAATGCCGACGAGGGCGAGCCCGGCACCTTCAAGGACCGCCACTATCTGGAAAGCGACCCTCATCGCACGCTCGAAGGCATCCTGATCGCCGCGTGGGCGGTCGAGGCGGAACGTGTCTACATCTATCTGCGCGACGAGTATCCGGCCGTCCGCGCGATCCTCGGCGACGGGATCGCAGCACTCGAGCGCGCGGGGCTGGTCGCACCCGGCCATGTCGAGCTTCGTCGCGGAGCGGGTGCTTACATCTGCGGCGAAGAGTCCGCGATGATCGAATCGATCGAGGGCAAGCGCGGTCTGCCGCGCCATCGCCCGCCTTATATCGCCGAGCGCGGTCTATTCGGGCGGCCGACGCTCAACCACAATGTCGAGACGCTGCACTGGCTGCGCGAAATTCTCGAGGACGGCCCCGAGAAATTCGCGAATGCCGGGCGACGCGGCTACAAGGGCAGGCGTACGTTTTCGGTCTCGGGCCGCGTGGCCTCGCCCGGCGTGAAGATCGCACCGGCCGGTATCACCGCCCGCGAGCTGATCGAAGAATTCTGCGGCGGCATGGCGCCCGGCCACGAACTGCTCGGCTATCTTCCGGGCGGGGCATCGGGCGGCATACTGCCGGCAAGGCTTGCAGATCTGCCGCTCGATTTCGGCACGCTCGACCCGCAAGGCGCGTTCGTCGGCAGCCATGCCGTGATCGTGCTGTCCCAGGCCGACGATCCGCGTGCCGTCGCCGGAAATCTGATCCGCTTCTTCCGCGACGAATCCTGCGGCCAGTGCACGCCGTGCCGGGCGGGCACCGAAAAGATGGCTTCCCTGCTTGCTGCCGACGACTGGTCGGCGGACACGCTCGGCGATCTCGAGGCCGTGATGCGCGATGCGTCGATTTGCGGTCTCGGCCAGGCGGCTCCCAACCCGGTGCGCAGCGTGCTGCGCTTCTTCGCCGACGGGAAGTCGCAATGAGCGGTCCGATCGGCTTTACACTCGACGGCAAGGCGGTGGTCGCAGCGCCGGACGAGACGATATGGGATGTCGCCAAGCGCGAGGGCAACGAGATCCCGCATCTATGCCATCTTGATTCGACGGGCTACCGACCCGACGGCAACTGCCGGGCCTGCGTGTGCGAGATCGAAGGCGAGCGCGTGTTGGCGGCAAGCTGTATCCGCAAACCCGCCGCGGGGATGAACGTCTCGACCGAGACGCCGCGCGCGACAAAAGCACGCGCCATGGTGTTCGAACTGCTTGCCGCTGACATGCCTGCACGCGCCGACAGCCCGGACCCCGACGCACCTTTCTGGCAATGGGCGGAGAAACTGGGCGTTGCAGCCGGCCGATTGCCGAAGCGCGAGCGGTGCTCCGACGGGCACGATGCATCGCACGCCGCGATCGCGGTAAATCTCGAATCCTGCATTGCGTGCGGATTGTGCGCGCGCGCGTGCCGCGAGGTGCAGGTCAACGACGTGATCGGCATGGGCCATCGCGGCTGCGACACGGCGCCGGTCTTCGACCTTGACGACCCGATGGGCGGATCGACCTGCGTTGGCTGCGGGGAATGCGTGCAGGCCTGCCCGACGGGCGCGCTGTTCGAGAAAAGCCTGATGGACAAGGCCGGAATTCATCGAACGACGCTCCCCGAGCGATCGGTCGATACGCTGTGCCCTTTCTGCGGCGTGGGTTGCCAGACGCGCGTGGGCGTCGTCGGCGACCGGATCGTGCAGGTCGATGGGCGGGAGGGGCCGTCCAACGAAAATCGCCTGTGCGTGAAGGGTCGCTTCGGGTTCGACTATGTGCGCCATCCTCACCGGCTGACGCAGCCATTGATCCGGCGCGACGGCGTGCCCAAATTCGGCGATATCCGCATCGACTCATCCAACCCTTGGGCTGTATTTCGTCCGGCGACGTGGGAAGAAGCCCTCGGTCGCGCCGCCGAGGGCCTCAAACGCGTGCGCGACACGCATGGCGGCGGCGCGCTTGCCGGCTTCGGCTCCGCCAAGGGGTCTAACGAGGAAGCGTATCTTTTCCAGAAACTCGTGCGCCAAGGCTTCGGCACCAACAATGTCGACCACTGCACGCGTCTGTGCCACGCCTCGTCAGTCGCGGCACTGCTCGAAGGCGTGGGCTCGGCCGCCGTCACCGCCCCTTTCGCTGCGGCGAAGGAGGCGGACTGCATCGTCGTGATCGGTGCGAGGCCCGAGCAGAACCATCCGGTGGCAGCGACGTTTCTTAAACAGGCCGCTCGGCGCGGCGCGCACCTGATCGTCATCGATCCGCGCGGCCAGGGGCTGATGCGCCATGCCGAGCATGCGTTGCGCTTCACGCCGGGCACCGACGTGGCGCTGCTGAACGCACTGCTGCATGTGATCGTCGCAGAGAAACTTTACGACCCGGTCTATGTCGCGGCGAACGTGGACGGATTCGACGAACTTGCCGCGCGTGTGGCGGAATACGCGCCCGAGCGCATGGCGCCGGTCTGCGGCGTCGATGCCGCCACGCTTCGCGCGGTCGCCCGGCGCTACGCTACGTCGAAGCGTTCGATCATCTTCTGGGGCATGGGCATTTCCCAGCACATTCACGGCACCGACAATGCGCGCTGCCTGATCGCACTCGCCCTGATCACCGGACAGATCGGTCGGCCGGGCACGGGCTTGCATCCGCTGCGCGGCCAGAACAACGTCCAGGGCGCTTCGGACGCAGGCCTTATTCCGATGATGTATCCGGATTACCATCCGGTCGAGAACGCGAGCTACCGCGCGGACTACGAGAAGCGGTGGGGCCGAACGCTCGATCCCAAGCGTGGCCTGACCGTAGTCGAGATCATCGACGCGATCGACAGACGCGAGATTCGCGCCATGTACGTTATGGGCGAGAACCCCGCCATGTCGGACCCCGATCAGAGCCATGCGCGCGCGGCCTTTGCCAAGCTCGAACATTTTGTCGTGCAGGACATCTTCTTGACCGAGACGGCATGGCACGCCGACGTGGTGCTGCCAGCCTCGGCGCATGCCGAGAAGCTGGGTAGCTTCACGAACACGAACCGACAGGTGCAGATCGGTCGACCGGTTATTCCGCTGCCGGGCGAAGCGCGGCAAGACTGGGAACTGATCGTCGACATTGCGCGGCGCATGGGGCTCGACTGGCGCTATGCCGGCGTGGACGAGGTGTACGAGGAGATGCGCGCCACGATGCCCTCGCTCGCCGGTCTGCCATGGGCGCGGCTGCTGCGCGAGGGCGCGGTCACTTACCCCGCCGACGATGCCGATCATTTCGGCCACGATATCCTGTTCGGCGACGGGTTTCCCACGAAGACACGCCGGGCGCGCCTCGTGCCTGTCGATTTCCTGCGCCCGGGCGAGGAAACGGACGCCGACTATCCGCTGGTGCTCAGCACCGGCCGGTTGCTCGAACATTGGCACACAGGGGCAATGACGCGCCGGGCCGCGATGCTCGACAGTCTCGAACCCGTCGCGATCGCCTCGATGAATCGGCGCGAGATCGCGGCGCGCGGACTTGCCGAGGGCGCTGCCGTCCGCGTCGAAACGCGCCACGGTGCGCTCGAGGTCAGCATGCGCGCAGACCCGGACGTGCCGGACGGCATGATCTATATGCCTTTCTGTTTCGGCGAGGCGCCGGCCAACAGGTTGACGAACGCGGAACTCGATCCGGTCGGCAAGATTCCCGAATTCAAATACACCGCCGCACGCGTCTTGCGCGCCTGAAGCCGTCGCGGGTACGGGGCGCCGTCGTTCCACCAGCCTGAGCAAGACGGCGACGCCGACGACCCGCGCGCTCTTTTGGAAGTGCTGTCCCGGTTCAGACTTTCTTCACTCGTGTTCCGGCGGCGATGTTGACTGCCAAGCTGCCGATCACGATGACGGCGCCGATCAAAGCGGCCATTTCGGGCATCTCGCCGCAGCACATCCAGCCGATGCAGCAGGTTCATCCACTTGTCCGTTGCGAACCTCCGAAACCTCCGGTCCTCGAATGCGCAAATCATGGCCAGCGCCGCTCTCCCGGTCCGTGAAGATCGGGAGAGCGGCGCATGGATGGCTCCGGCAAAAGTGATCTATCAATGATTGTCGCGCGGCGTTCCCGAAGTCTGCGCGATCTTTTGGTATTTGACCGCCGGCTTCAGCGTCATGCCTTCTGACAGCTGGTCGACCATCGAGCGCTGGATCTCCTGCCACGGCGTCTGACTGGCCGGATAGGGGAAGCCGCCCTTGGCGGCCAGATCGGCGTGCCGCTTCTTGATCTCTTCCGGCGGCAGCAGGATGTCGGCCGTGCGCTTGTTGAGATCGATGCGGATGCGGTCGCCGGTCCTCAGGATCGCGAGGCCGCCGCCGACCGCCGCCTCGGGCGAGGCGTTCAGAATCGAGGGCGTGCCCGACGTGCCCGACTGCCGTCCGTCGCCGATGCAAGGCAGCGACAGCACGCCGCGCCGGATGAGCGCTGCCGGCGGCTGCATGTTCACGACTTCGGCCGCACCGGGATAGCCGATCGGGCCGACACCGCGAATGATCAGGATCGTGTGCTCGTCGATGCCGAGCGACGGATCGTCGATCCGGTGGTGATAGTCCTCCGGCCCTTCGAACACGGCGACCTTGCCTTCGAAGGCATTGGGGTCCTTCGGGTTCGAGAGATAGCGGTCCTGGAATTCTTTCGATATGACGCTCGTCTTCATGATGGCGCTGTCGAAGAGCGTGCCCTTGAGGTTGAGGAAGCCCGCGTTCTTGCGCAGCGGATTGTCCCAGCTCCGGATTACCTCGGGATCGCCGGACTTCGCATTCTTGCAGTTCTCGCCGATGGTCTTGCCGGAAACCGTCATCGCATTCTCGCGGATCTTGCCGTGCCTCATCAGCTCGGCGATCACCGCAGGCAGGCCGCCGGCGCGGTAATACTCTTCGGCAAGATACTCGCCCGCCGGCTGCAGGTTGACGAGAAGCGGGATCTCGAAGCCGTGCTTTTCCCAGTCGGCAATGTCGAGCTTCACGCCCATATGCTTGGCGATCGCATTCACATGCACGGGCGCGTTGGTCGAGCCGCCGATGGCCGTACTGGCGACGATCGCGTTTTCGAACGCCTCGCGCGTCATGATGTCCGACGGCTTCAGGTCCTCGGCGACCATCGCGACGATGCGCCGGCCAGTCTCGTAGGCGATCTGGCCGCGTTCGCGGTAGGGAGCCGGGATCGCCGCCGAACCGGGCAGGCACATGCCGAGCGCTTCGGAAAGCGCGTTCATCGTCGAGGCGGTGCCCATCGTGTTGCAGTGGCCGTTCGATGGTGCGGACGAGCTGACGATATCGATGAACTGCTCGTAGGTGATTTCGCCGGCTGCATGGCGCTCGCGCGCCTTCCAGACGACCATGCCCGAGCCCACGCGTTCCTTGCCATTCCAGCCGTTCAGCATCGGGCCTACATTGAGACCGATCGCCGGGATGTTGACGGTGGCGGCCGCCATCAGCAGTGCGGGCGTCGTCTTGTCGCAGCCCGTCGTCAGCACGACCCCGTCGATCGGATAGCCGAACAGCACCTCGACCAGCGAAAGGTACGAAAGGTTCCGGTCGAGACTCGCGGTCGGGCGCTTGCCGGTTTCCTGGATCGGATGGCACGGGAACTCGAAGCATACGCCGCCCGCCGCGATGATGCCCTCGCGCACGCGCTTGGCAAGCTCGAGATGGTGGCGGTTGCACGGCGACAGGTCGGATCCCGTCTGCGCGATGCCGATGATCGGCTTGCCCGACTTGAGCTCGTCAAGCGTCATGCCGAAATTGAGATACCGCTCAAGATACAGAGCAGTCATGCCGGGATTTTCGGGATTGTTGAACCACTGGCGGGACCGTAGCGGGCGAGTCAAGGTTTCCTCCGTCGGGATGTTATGGGGCCGTTGGCGTGTGGCCGACATTTGATGGTCCATTGAACTTACATAATAGACCGACATTTCCCCAATAAATCGTCTGAACCGATTGAACCCTGACATCCTGGGCGAATTTGCGTCAATCTGCAGATATAGCCCTTTGTTCTGGTATTCGCCGTCAGTATCCACAGGGCAGATTCGGTCATTTGTGCACCGGAAGGTTTGCGGCTCATCGGAACGGTGAATGGGACGAAGATGAAATCGATGAAACCGACCCCGCCGACACTGCCCGACGCATCACGCGATCAGCGTGACCCGAATTCGTTCGAGGCGGTGACGGATGTGCCGGGCTCCGCGGGCGATTGTGTCGCGGTCGATGGTCTGGAACGCAGCGGGCGCCAACTGGTCGCGCTTCATCGCCGCCGGAGCAGGCTGAGAGCACGCCCCATTAGCGCGTGCGACAAGATGATTCGAATGCAAAACATGCTGCATTCGCAACCGCGTTCGCATCGGGACTTGCATTGGGAGTTCGGTGCCGAAACGCGCACCTTTTGGCCTGTTTCGTTCGCGCCGACAGTTTGAAAATCAGAGATTTAAGGCCCGGTCAGGATCTTAGAAAACCGCTGCTCTACCGCTGAGCTAAATCGGCGATCCGGCCGCAGGTTTTTTCCCCCTGGCGGGGGCTTGTGTAAAGGGCGCGTCAGCGCGCGCGCGCAGTTGCAGCCGCACCCGGCCGTGCGCGCGCGATCATCCAACTCAGAATCGCGACGGGAATGAGGCCGGCCGCCACGATCGCGACCGACCCCGTCGCGGCTTGGCCCAGGCGCTCGTCGGACGCCAGCGAATAGACGCGTATCGCGAGAGTGTCGAAGCCGAAGGGGCGCACGATCAGCGTGGCGGGCAGTTCTTTGAGCACGTCCACGAACACGAGCAACGCCGCCGTCAGGATCGAGCCGCCCATCAGCGGCATATGCACGAAGCGCAGAACGCGGGGCTTTCGCGCCCCCAAGCTTGCCGCCACATCGTCCATCGCTGGCGTGATCTTCGCCATGCCGGTTTCGACCGGCCCCAGTGCCACCGCGAGGAAGCGCACGACATAGGCATAGACGAGGGCCACCAATGTGCCGGACAGCAGCAGCCCCGACGACACGCCGAACGTGGCGCGCAAGCTTGCATCGAGCGCATTGTCGAACAGGCCGAGCGGCACCAGGATCCCGACCGCGACGATCGAGCCCGGGATCGCGTAGCCGATACCGGCCACGCGCACGGCACCCGCCACCAATGGCGTCGGCGTCAGACGCCGCGCGTAAGCCAGGGCAAGGGCGAGTGCCACGGTTGCGGCGGCAGCAAGGCTCGCCAGCGCAAGCGAGTTGCCGGCATATTCGGCAAAGCGCGCGGCGAACAGCGGATCGCCCTCGCGCCATGCCATGCGCAGCAGCATGATCGCCGGTACGACGAAGCCGAGCAGGACGGGCAGCGCGCATGTCGCAAATGCGGCGGCCGCGTGCCAGCCCGTCAGGCGCAACGGGGCCAGCGGGCGGTAGCGTCGCGTGGTGTGGTGCGTGCGCGCGGCCCCGCGCGAGGAGCGCTCGAGCCACAGCAACACGAGCACGAAGGCGAGCAGGGCGGTCGCGAGCTGGCTTGCGGCAATGCGATTGCCCATGCCGAACCAGGTGCGATAGATCGCGGTCGTGAAGGTATCGACGCCGAAATACTGCACGGTGCCGAAATCGGCCAAGGCTTCCATGAGGGCGAGGGCGACCCCCGCCGCGATCGCGGGCCGGGCGAGCGGCAGCGCCACGCGCGCGAAAGCACCCCACGCGTTGCGGCCCAACACGCGGCTTGCCTCGAGCACGCACACCGACTGTTCGAGAAACGCCGCGCGCGCGAGCAGATAAACGTACGGGTAAAGCACGAGGACGAGCATCGCGACGGCACCGCCGAGCGACTGGATGTCGGGAAACCAATAGTCGCCGCGCCGCCAGCCGAACACGTCGCGCAAGGCCGTCTGTACGGGCCCTGCGAATTGCAGCAGGTCGGTGTAGGCGTAGCCGATGATGTAGGCCGGGATCGCCATCGGCAGTAGCAGCCCCAATTCGAGCGCGCGGCTGAACGGAAAGCGGCACATCGTCACGAACCAGGCGCACGCAACGCCAAGCACCAGCGTGCCTGCACCGACGCCCACGAGCAGCAAGGCGGTGTTGGCAAGAATGGCGGGCAGGGTCGTCGCCCACAGATGCGCCCACGCATCGCCCGGCGACAGCAATAGATTGGCCGCGACCGCCACGATCGGCAGCATCGCAAAGCCGGCCGCTGCCAGTGCCAACCACGCCATAGGCGTCAACTGGGCGGTCCGGCGGGCGGTCCGCCGGATGGGCGCGTGCGGGGGCAGGGTTGCGGCGACGTCCGACAAATCGGCCTCGTGAGAATGCGAATGGTTCGCAAATCTTCTAGGCCATTGTCGAGCGTTAGGCGAGTCCGAAGCTGCCGAATTTCAGCATTTCGAGAACGCGCAAGGCGATCTGCGTGCCGACATACAGCAAAAATCCGTCGATGAGGCCCTTGGCATAGGTCGGATCGAGGGGCCGATCGAGCTTGGCCAGGCTTTGCGCCCAGCTGGATCGGGGGCGGGGCTGGTAAGGCGGGGCGGGTGCCGCCATCGCGACAAAAGCCGCCTGCGGCGTTGGCCGCATCTTTGGCCGTTTTGTCGGGACCCATACTTCGCTGATGCGCGTGCGCGGTGCGCCGTAGATCTCGCTCCAATAGATGGCTTTTTGCTCGGCCAGATCGAGGTCGGCCACCAAAGCGCGCGGTAGCCAAGAATCGTAGAGCAATGTCGCCACCAGATAGTGGCGTTCGCTGAGCTCGGTTGCCTCGGCATAGTCGCCCGGATACATACTGTTTCCCATAAATACAAAATGTAATTTATTAAAATACCGTTTATATAGCCCGAGTCAATGCGGATATTCGTGCGCTCACGCGGGCGGTTAGTTGGTCAGGCGTTTTCGGGGCGGAAGCGGGCTTGGTTCAGCAGCACCGGGCACGCGACGATGCGCGTGACCTCGGGATCGTAGAGCGCACGCAGGCGCGCATGCGGCACGCTGTAGCCGTCATGCAGAACCGCTTCCACGACCCAGGAATAGAGTTCGTGGCTGACAAAGCGCTGGCCGGGGCGAATCGCATCGCTGTGCATGACTCGATTTTACCCGCGAGAGCGGCGGCGCACCATGCTCGTGTGGTAGATTTCGGCATGCAACGCATTTGGGCAGCCCTGCTGGCAGTCACCATCGCGGCGGCGGTTGGCCCGGCTGCAGCGCAAGATCTGCGCCGGACCGACGAGCGGCATTTGCAACGCCAATTCGATCCGGTGGGCCCGCAAATGCTCGAGACCGCACGCACCCCGGAAGTCGCGCGGCCCCGCCCGGTGTTGCTGCGCAGTCCGAAAAGCTTGGCCGAGCTGGGGAAATACGACGCCAAAGCCTCGGCGGCGTGCCGGGCGCGCGATTTCGGCCAGTTCGAGCAGCATCGCGCCACGGTCGTTCTGGCGGGCCGCACTTACGGTGCTGCCCAGTCGCCGGGCGACGATTTGGCCGATGCAAAGGGCGTGGCTGCCCCGAACGTGCTGTACGTGTTCGAGCAGCAGAGCACGACCGCCTGCCGCGTGTGGCGCGTGCGCGCGCGCTAGATTTTCAGGCCTTTGGGCCTTTGGCGTCTTCGATGTTCGGCTTGACCTCTTGTTCGCCGAAAATCCGCAGAATGATCGCGTCGAGGCTCGCTTTTTCCTCGTCCTTAAGCTTCACATTCTCGTCCATAAAATCGACATTGCTGTTGATCGCCCGAATGCCGGCGGCCAAATAAATGTCCATAATCTCGCGGATCGCGTGGAACTGTTTGCAGTTCACCGAGTCCATGCGCGTGTCGAAAATGCCTGCGATCACGCTGCAGCGATTGAGAATATGCTGCAGCTCCAGGCGCCGCTTTTCGTCGAGGTTCAGCTTCTTTTCTTCTGTGCTCATAGGCCATGAATAAGGTCATTCGGCTGGTTTTGCAATGCTCAAGCGGCTGTTGCTCGCAAGCTGATGGCTACCGAGCGACACGAGCGCGCAACCGAACATGAGGCTTGCGAGCGGCAGGCTGGTGCCGTCTTGGATATGGCCTAAAACGAAGGTTGCGATCGCCCCCAGCGACATCTGCACGAAACCGAGCAGGCCCGAGGCCGAGCCTGCGAGCCTTGGATCGACGCTGACGGCCCCTGCAATGAGATTGGGCTGCGAAAATCCATGCGCGATGCCGACCACGAAAATCGGCAAGAACAGCGCCCAGACCTCAAGCGGGAAGGCGAGCGCCCAAACGAGCCCGAAGCCGGTACCCGCCAAACTGCACACATTGCCGACCCGCACCATGCGGTCGAGGCCGATGCGCTGGCTGTAGCGGCCGGTCACGAAATTGCCGATGAGGTAGCTTGCCGCACAGCCGGCGAACCAGAACCCGTATTCCGAAGGGGCACGGCCCATGACCGTGACCATCAAATAGGGGGCAACCGCGAGAAACGCGAAAAACGCGACGGTATTGAACGACATCGCCAGCGTGTAGCCGACGAAGACGGGGCTGCGCACCAACAGCGACCAGCCGCGCGCCAGATGCCCGAAATCGACGCGTGCCTGGCGCTGATGGTTGGTTTCCGCAGCGCGCGCCCAAGACCCGAGCAGCACAACGGCGACGAACGCCGTGAGCAGCACGAAGCTGGCGCGCCAGCCCAAATGCTCGTCGAGCAGGCCGCCGATCGACGGGGCCACCATCGGCATCAGCGACATGCCCATCGTCACATAGGCAAGTTCGCTGGCCGCACGGTCGCGCGCGAACAGATCGCGTACCATGGCACGCGAAAGCACGAGGCCAACGCAGCCGCCGAAAGCTTGCAGGAAGCGCCCGACGAGCAGAATTTCGATGGTTGGGGCAACGAGGCAAAGGATGCTGCCAAACAAACCGATCACCAGGCCGCCGAGCAGCACCGGGCGGCGGCCATAGCAGTCGGAGAGCGGCCCGTAGATCGGCTGGCCCAGCGCAATTCCAACGAGAAACAGCGTCAAAGCAAGCTGCGCCGTACCGTAGTCCGATTGGAACGCCTCGGCGAGCCGCGGCAGCGATGGGATGAACACGTTGAGGGCGAACGGCGCGCAGCTGCTGATCGCGATCAGCAGCCACAGGGGCGGACGAGCGGTCGGGGCCAAAGGTGGAGCGGGCGGCGGTGTGGCTGTCACGATGAGCGCGACCATAGCAAGCTGGCGTGCGGCTTGCACTCCCTTGCAACACGCCGCAATCCGGCGCATTTTGCGCCGTCTTTTGTCCTGTCTTTTTCCCCTGCCGTAGGTAATCCCCGCCCATGACGCTGAACGTGGCACTGCACCACCGCACGGCCTACAAATACGATCGCCTGATCGCCCTTGGGCCCCAAGTGGTGCGCCTGCGCCCAGCGCCGCACAGCCGCACGCCGGTGCTTGCCTATTCGCTGAAAATCTCGCCCGAGCCGCATTTCCTCAATTGGCAGCAAGATCCGCACGGCAATTGGCTGGCACGCCTCGTGTTCCCGGAAAAGACCGACCATTTCACGGTCGATGTCGATCTCGTCGCCGACATGGCGGTGCAGAATCCGTTCGATTTTTTCCTCGAGCCTTACGCGCAGAAATTTCCGTTCAAGTACGAAGACGGGCTGCTCGACGATCTCGCCCCGTTCATGAAGCCCGACAAGGCCGGGCCCATGCTGGCGCAGTGGCTCGCCAAGGTGCCGCGCGAAGAGGCCGTCACGATCGACTTCCTGGTCGCCCTCAACCAGCGCTTGCAGAAGGATATCGGCTACATTATCCGCCTCGAGCCCGGCGTGCAGGATTGCGAAACGACGCTCACGCGCGCCAAGGGCTCGTGCCGCGACACAGGTTGGCTGTTCGTGCAGATCCTGCGCCATCTCGGGTTGGCCGCACGCTTCGTGTCGGGCTATCTGATCCAGCTTGTGGCCGACCAGAAGGCGCTCGACGGGCCGTCGGGCACCGAGATCGATTTCACCGATCTGCATGCGTGGACGGAGGTCTATCTGCCCGGTGCCGGTTGGATCGGTTTCGATCCGACGTCGGGCCTGATGACGGGCGAGGGCCATATTCCGCTCGCGGCCACGCCTGCCCCGCAATCGGCGGCCCCCGTCGAAGGCCTCATCGAAAAGGCCGAGGTCGAATTCGGGCACGAAATGAAGGTCACGCGCATTGCGGAATCCGCGCGCACGACCAAACCCTACGACGAAGCCGCGTGGGCGCGCATCGAAGCGCTCGGCCACCATGTCGACACGCATCTGACGCGCGGCGACGTACGCCTCACGATGGGCGGCGAGCCCACCTTCGTGTCGATCGACGACATGGAAGGGGCCGAATGGAACACGGCCGCCCTCGGCCCCACCAAGCGGCGGCTTGCGGGCCAGCTCTTGAAGCGCTTGCGCAAGATCTGGTCGCCGGGCGCTTTGCTGCATTACGGCCAGGGCAAATGGTATCCGGGCGAGCAATTGCCGCGCTGGGCGCTGGGCTGTTTCTGGCGCAAGGATGGCGAGCCGATTTGGCGCGATCCCGCCTTGCAGGCCGACGATTCGTTGAAGACCAATGTCGGCTTCGACCATGCCGAGCGTTTCGCTCAGCGCCTGTGCGAACGCTTGGGCATTCCGCCGATCTTTGCTCAGCGTGCTTACGAAGACGCTTGGTACTATCTGTGGCGCGAGCAGCGCCTGCCGGTGAATGTCGATCCGCTCAAATCGAACCTCAAAGACGCCGAAGAGCGCGCGCGGCTGGCGCGCGTCTTCGAACAAGGGCTGGACAGCCCGGTCGGCATGGCCTTGCCGATCACGCGCGGCTGGCAAGGCGGCCCGCGCAAATGGTCGAGCGGCTTCTGGTTCGTGCGGCCGCAGCACATGTTTTTGGTCCCCGGCGATTCGCCGATGGGCTTGCGTCTGCCGCTTGACTCTCTGCCGTGGTCGGCGCCCGGCGACTATCCCTACCATTGGGAGCGCGACCCGTTCGAAGCGCTGCCGCCCTTGCCCAAGCGCGATCCGCGCGAGCGCGCCTTGCAGGTGGGCGGTGCCGCGGCGAACACGCGTACTGGCACGGGTATTGGGCCGCAGGGCCAGCCGATGCCCGATCGCCAAGCGATCGAAGATCTGCGCAAACGCGAGCGCTCGAGCCTGCGCCCGCAGCAATCGGCAAGCGGCATGGTGCGCACGGCCTTGTGCGTCGAACCGCGCGACGGTTTGCTGCATGTGTTTTTGCCGCCAGTTCCCACGATCGAAGACTATCTCGATCTCGTGGCGCATATCGAAGATACGGCCAAGGATCTCGCCCAGCCGATCCTCATCGAAGGCTATCCGCCGCCGAGCGATCCGCGCGTCGCCCATTTCTCGGTCACACCCGATCCGGGCGTGATCGAAGTCAATGTGCATCCGGCCGAACACTGGGGCGAGCTCGTCGACCGCACGGTTTCGCTCTACGAAGAAGCGCGCCAGACGCGGCTCGGAAGCGAGAAATTCATGCTCGACGGCCGCCATGTCGGCACCGGCGGGGGCAATCATTTTGTGCTCGGCGGCCAGACGCCCTCGCAATCGCCGTGGCTGCGCAGGCCCGATTTGCTGGGCTCGATGTTGCGCTTCTGGCACAACCATCCGGCGCTCTCGTATCTGTTCTCAGGCCTCTTCATCGGCCCCACCTCGCAGCATCCGCGCATCGACGAGGCGCGCAAAGACCAGGTGCACGAGCTTGAGCTCGCCCTCTCGCAGCTGCCGACCAAGGAAACAGCCGGCATTGCGCCGTGGCTCGTGGACCGCATCCTGCGCAACGTGCTCGTCGACGTGACCGGCAACACGCACCGCACCGAGTTCTGCATCGACAAGCTCTTTTCGCCGGACAATGCCGGCGGCCGACGCGGGCTTGTGGAACTGCGCGCCTTCGAAATGCCGCCCCATGCACGCATGAGTCTCGTGCAGCAGCTCCTGCTGCGCAGCCTCGTCGCGCATTTCTGGGAGCAGCCCTACACGCACAAGCTCGTGCGCTGGGGCAACACCGTGCACGACAAATTCATGCTGCCGCATTTCGTCGCCGAAGACATGGGCGACGTGCTGCAGACGCTGCGCGAAGCGGGTTACGCGTTCGAAGACAATTGGTTCGATCCGCATTGGGAGTTCCGCTTTCCCAAGCTCGGCAGTGCGGCCTATCGCGGCGTGGATCTCGAACTGCGCCATGCGCTCGAGCCCTGGCACGTGCTGGGCGAAGAGGCGGGGGCCGGCGGCACCGTGCGCTATGTCGACAGCTCGCTCGAGCGGCTGCAGGTGCGCGTGCGCAATCTCGTCGATCAGCGCCATGTGCTCGCCTGCAACGGCGTGCGGGTTCCTTTGCATCCGACCGGCGTCGAGGGCGAGTATGTGGCCGGTGTGCGCTTCCGCGCGTGGGATCCGGCCTCGGCCCTGCATCCGACCGTCGGCGTGCATGCCCCGCTCGTGTTCGATCTCGTGGATAGCTGGAGCAAGCGCTCGATCGGCGGCTGCACTTATCACGTGGCGCATCCGGGCGGGCGCAACTACGACCGCTTCCCGGTCAACGCCAACGAGGCCGAAGCGCGCCGCCGCACCCGGTTCTTCGGGATCGGACATTCGCCAGGTTCTCTGATACCGCAAGTCCCGACCGTTGATCCGGATTTCCCGCTCACGCTTGACCTGCGCCGCACGTCCCCGCCAAGCTTGAGCTGAACCGACGGAGTCCCGCCAAGGCGCGCATGGAAGACCTACGTCTCAATCGTGCCGCACCGTCCGATGCGGACGCGTCTGCTCCGCCCTTCGACGAGATGGTCACCGGGGCCGGGCAGATTCGCAGCCATTGGCAAGCCCTCATGGGCGCCTTGCGCACGCTTGCCCCCGGTGCGATGGCCGAGCGCATGGAACGCGCGCGCCGCCAGTACGACGAAAACGGCGTGACCTACAATGTGTTCGCCGAATCGCGCCAGCCGCAGCGCCCGTGGCAGTTCGATCTCATTCCGCTGCCCGTGCCGGCCGAGGAATGGCGCGACATCGAAAAAGGTCTCGTGCAGCGCGCCACGCTGCTCGAGCGCATCATCGCCGACGTCTATGGTGCGCAAAGCCTGATCCGCGAGCGGTTGATGCCGCCGGCTCTCGTGCAGGCCAACCCGGCGTTCCTGCGTGCCTGTCACGGCGTCAAGCCCGCCAACGGCGCACCCTATCTGCATTTCTATGCCGCCGACATCGCACGCGGGCGCGACGGGCGCTGGCGCGTGTGCGCGGACCGCGTCAATGCCCCATCGGGGGCGGGCTACGCGCTCGAAAACCGCAACGTGCTGATGCGCACGCTGCCGGAGTTTTTCCAGTCGGCCAATGTGCGCAGGCTCACACCCTTCTTCGAATTGTGGCAGACGGCTTTGGCACAGCTCGCCCCGCGTGCGCGCGAAAATCCGCGCATCGTGCTGCTGACACCCGGACCCTACAGCGAAACCTATTTCGAGCACGTGTATCTCGCCCGCCAACTCGGCCTCACGCTGGCCGAAGGGGCGGACCTCACCGTGCGCAACGCCAAGCTTTATCTAAAGACGCTGGGCGGTCTGCAGCAGGTCGATGTCGTTTTGCGCCGCCTCGACGAGGATTATTGCGATCCGGTCGAGCTGCGTCCGGAATCGGCGATCGGCGTTGCCGGGCTTGTCGATGCGGTGCGTGCCGGCAACGTCACGATCGCCAACGCGCTCGGTGCCGGTGTCGTTGAGACGCCGGCGATGATGCCGTTCCTGCCCGGCCTTGCCAAACATCTGCTCGGCGAAGAGATGCTGATGCCGTCGGTGGAGACCTGGTGGCTCGGCCAGCGCGCCGTGTTCGAAGAAGTCGCCGGACGGCTCGACGACTACGTGATCCGCCCGTGTTTTGCGGGCGACATGCTCGAAGCCTCGGTCGTCGGCGCCCAGCTCGACGCCCCGCGCCGCCGCCATTTGCTTGAGCGGCTGCGCGCAGCCCCCCATCGCTACGTGGCGCAAGCGCGCATGCACAAATCGGCGATGCCGGTGTGGACGCAGAACGGCCTCGTACCGCGCCCGCTCTTGATGCGCTGTTTTCTCATCCGCCACGAAGGCGGCTATGTGCCGATGCCCGGTGCGATGACGCGCGTGGCCGCCGACGACAACGGCTTCGACATTTCGATGCAGCGCGGCGGGGCCGCCAAAGACACCTGGATCATCCAGCACGAGCATGCGCCCATCGTGGTGCGGCCGCGCGCCTCGGCCGTGCGCGAGCCGTTGCGCCGCTCGGCGGGCGAGCTGCAGAGTCGGCTTGCCGACAATCTGTTCTGGCTCGGCCGCTACACCGAGCGCTTGGACAACGCCGCCCGCCTGATGCGCGCGTGTCTGATGCGCGCGCCCGCCGGCGGCAGTTCGGCGCGCGAAATCGCCGAGTTCCAGGTACTGGCGGGCATGCTCGCGGCGCGCGGCCTCATCGAGCGGCCGATCGGCGGCCTGCCCGACGGGCGGGCGATGGCCGAAGCGCTCGGCCATGCGTGCGGGCCCGAGGGGGGCCTCTCACATCTGTTCCAAGCCTTGCAGCGTATCGCCCCCACCGTGCGCGACCGGCTGTCGGCCGACATGTGGAACGTCGTCAACGAGCAGATGCGCGACGCGCGCCTGCGCTTCGAAAGCCAGCCGGGCGATCTCGACCGGCTGCTCGAAGGCATGGACTACACGATCGGCGTGTGCGCCGCCTTCCATGGCATGGCGGCCGAAAACATGACGCACGGCTCGGGCTGGCGCTTCCTCGATCTCGGCCAGCGCATCGAGCGCGCCTCGCACGGCGTGTCGGTCGTGCACGACGTTTTTGCGGCATCGGGCCAGGGGGCCGAGCCATGGCTGCGGCTGCTGCTCGAAGTGAGCGACAGTGCCATCACCTACCGCACGCGCTACATGGCGGCAGTGCAGCCCGCCCCCGTGCTCGATCTCGTGCTGTGCGACGAGACGAACCCGCGCGCGATCGCCTACCAGCTGCGCCAGATCGAAACGCATCTGTGCGAACTCGTGCAGCGCGACGTGCGCGCCTATTCCCAGCCCGAGCAGCGCATCGCGCGCGCGGTCCTCGCGGGCATCGAACTTTTCGACGTCGAGCGCGTGGGCTCCACTTTCGACCGTGCGGCAATGGCAGCCCTCGAAGCTCTGCTCGGCGACACGCGCGCGCGGCTCTCCGATCTTTCAGAAGCGATCACGCGCGCCTATTTCAGCCACGTCAAAACCGCCCAGTCGATCGGCTACGAGATCGGCCCTGCGGCGGAGCCGCGCCCATGATCTCCCAAGCGGCGGAGCCGCGCCCATGATCTACGACGTCGTGCACCGCACCACCTACCGCTACGAAGAACCCGTCGATCTTTCGTACCACGTGATGCGCGTGCTGCCGCGCGCTTTGCCGACCCAGCGCATTCTGCGCGCCGGCACGATCGTCACGCCCGCCCCCGTGCGCGTGCAGGACGGCATCGACTATTTCGGCAATGCCGTCACCCACATGTCGCTCGAGGAGCCGCACGCCGAACTCGTCGTCGATGCGCGCGCGCTCGTCGAAGTGCGCGCGGCGCCCGTGCCCGACGCGGACGCGACCCCGGCGTGGGAGACGGTGCGCGACGCACTCGACGGCGGCGGCCTGCCGGTCGAAACGCAGGCGGTCGAATTCGTGCGCGCGTCGCCCATGGCCGCCATCGACGATGCCGTGCGCGACTATGCGGCCGCTTCGTTCCAGCCGGGTGCGCCGCTGCTCGCGTGCCTGCTCGATCTCAACAAGCGCATCCGCAACGATTTTACGTTCGATCCGCGCGCGACCAATGTGGCGACACCGGTCGCCGACGTCATGCAGATGCGCCGCGGCGTATGCCAGGATTTTGCGCATGCGATGATAGCGGGCGTGCGCGCGATGGGGCTCGCGGCGCGCTACGTGTCGGGCTACATCCGCACCTACGCGCCGCAAGGGCAGATCCGCCGCCAAGGAGCCGACGCGAGCCACGCCTGGATCTCGGCCTTCGTGCCGGGGGCGGGCTGGATCGATCTCGACCCGACCAACGATCTCGTGGTCGGCGAGGAGCATGTGGTGCTCGGTTGGGGCCGCGACTACGGCGACATCGCCCCCATTCGCGGCGTCATTCTGGGCGGGGGCGCGCACCGGCTCGACGTGTCGGTCGATCTAAAGCCCGTTCTGGACGAAGACCAGGCATAGATTGTTGGCGGGCATCGCAACGCGCTGCGGGGCATCGAACCCTGCGGCGGCCGCCGCAATTTCGGCAACGCGGCGAAGACCCCAAGCCGAATTGCGCGCGCGCAAATCGGCGTCGAACGCAAGATTGGAGGCGGCCGTCGGCACGCCGTCTTCGATAAAGGGGCCGTAGAGCACAAGTACGCCACTTGGCGCCAGCGTGCGCTTGGCCCCCGCCAGCAGTCCCAATGTCGCCTGCCACGGCGCGATATGGACCATGTTGGCGCAGAAGATCGCATCGCACGCCGCCACAGGCCAGATGGCTTGTGTGGTGTCGAGATCAATGGGCGCCATGAGATTGGCGAGGCCGCTGTCTTCGCTATAGGCGGCGATCGAATCGCGGTTCGCCGCATCGGGATCGCTCGGCTGCCAGACGAGATGCGGCAGTTTTTGCGCCATGAAGACTGCATGCTCGCCGGTACCCGACGCGATCTCGAGCACGCGTCCGGATTTCTGCGGCAGATGCCGTTGCAGCGCCGCCAGGATGGGTTCGCGGTTGCGCAAGGCGGCGGGCGAGCTGCGGCGCGGATCGCGCAGCGTCATGGCGAAGCTTGGGCCGATATCTGGCGCACGCGCGCGAGCGTGCGGTTGGGCGGCAGATGCACGACGACGCTCGTGCCTTTGGCGATTTCGCTGGCAATGGTCAACGTCCCGCCGTGCAACTCGACGAGCTTGCGCGACAAAGGCAGGCCGAGCCCGGTTCCCTCGAAGCGGCGCGACAGGGCGTTGTCGACCTGCGCGAACGGTTCGAGGGCGCGCGGAATATCCTTGGGGTCCATGCCGATGCCGGTGTCGTGCACGACGATCTGCACGCCCGCATCGTCCGCCACGCGCGCTTCGAGTTCCACATGGCCGCCGGGCGGGGTGAACTTGACGGCGTTCGACAAGAGATTGAGCAGCACTTGCTTGAGCCGCCGCGCATCGGCGCGGATGTCGGGCAGGTCGGGTGCGAGTTTCTTGATCACGCGCACTTTGCCCACTGTCGCGCGCGGCTCGACCAGCCGCAGGCTTGCGGCCGCAAGCTCTGCGACGTCGACTTTCTCTTCGTCGAGTTCCGCACTGCCCGATTCGGCCTTCGAGATGTCCAGAATGTCGCTGATCACGTTCAGCAGATGCGTGCCGCTCGCGTGGATGTCGCGCGCATAGTCGGCGTAGCGCCGCTCGCCGACCGTACCGAAGATTTCGCGGAAGATGATCTCCGAAAAACCGATCACGGCGTTGAGCGGCGTGCGCAACTCGTGGCTCATATGCGCGAGGAAATCGGACTTGGCGCGGTTGGCGGCTTCCGCGGCTTCCTTGGCGCGGCGCAGCGCTTCTTCGGTCTCGCGCCGCTCGGTGAGGTCGAGCAGCAGCATCACCCAGCCGCCGTCGGGCAAAGGCGAGCGGCGCGTCTGGATGTAGCGGCCGTTTTTGCGCCAGCCTTCGGCGATCGAGGCGACGGGCTGGCGGTTGCGCGCCATACGATTCGCGATTTCGGCCTCGATGTCGTCGACGGGTCCAAGATCGCCGCGCTGCAGCTGGTAGCGCAGATTGGTCGCGAAATCGGATCCGGTCAGCGGAAACTCCGCCGGAATTTCGAGCATGCGCCTAGCGGTATCGTTCCACACCACGAGTTTGGTCTCGCCGTTGTAGACGAGGATGCCTTCGTCGATGTTTTCGATCGTGCTTTCGAGAATCTGGGTCTTTTCGGCGATTTCCTTGGCGCGCGCGCGGTCTTGCGTGACGTCGACCGCGATCACGGCGAAGCCGCCGTCGTCGAGCGGCTGCAGGCGGCGGTCGACGGCGCTGCCGTCGGCATAGAAGATCGTGCGCACGCTGGCCTCGCCCGAATCGATCTTTTCGAGTTCGAGGTCCCAACTGCCGCGCGGACCGTCGCGCCAATCGAGGCGTTTGCGCGCGAACATCGCGTCGAGCAGTTCTTCGTAGGTCTTGCCGGGCTGCAGCACGTCGCCGAGCCCGAGCCGCTCGCAGTAGGCGCGGTTGAAGAAGACGAGCTGGTGCGAACGGTCGAAGATCGCGATCGCTGCATCGAGCGAGTCGAAGGCGCGCAGCAGGCGCTGCTCGGCGATCTGCGTGCGCTCGGCCTCGGCGAGTTCGACCGTGATGTCTTTGGACGTGCCGCGATAGCCCAGAAACGCGCCGTCTTCGCCGAAGATCGGCCGACCCGACACCGTCACGATGCGGTCCGCACCGTCGGGCAGCACGCGGCGCAGGCGGAAGTCGCGGAATTCGCGCCGGGCGGCAAGGTCGGCCTTGTGCGCGTCCATGTCGGCGTGAAGGGCTGTGTCGATGCCGCGCTCCCAACGCCGCAGGCCGATGAAAGAATGTTCGATCGGCGTGAGCGTGTCGCGCGTCGGGCGCTGGAGATAGACGAGGCGATGCTCGGAATCTTCCTCCCACAGCCAGTCGGCCGAGAGGGCGGTGAAATCGGCGAGGCGCTGGCGCAGTTGGTCGAGCTCGGCGGTCTTCTCGGCGAGCTCGAATTCGAGGTCGGCCGCTTGCGTCGCGATGCGCGCCGTGCCGCGATAGCCCGAATAGCGGCCACCCGCAAAGATAGGCGTGCCCGCAAGGGCAAGCACGCAGCGCTGCCCGTCGGACCCGGGCCCGGCAAGCATCACGTCGCGAAACGGCGCCTGCCGGTCGAGCGCGTCGTCGAGCCTTGCGGCTGCCATCGGATCGAGGTTCGCGCGGATTTCGGCGAGCGTGCGGCAGCCCGCCAGCGACGGCGCAAGGTTGGGTGCGTGCGCGTGAAGTGCGCCGTCGCTTCCCGCCTCCCAGAACAAATCGGCGGCGGCTTGCGCCAACTGGCGCTGGCGCACGAGCTCGGCCTGCGCGTGCCTGGCACGCCAGACGAGCCAGCCGCACAAGGCCAACGCGGCGGCAGCGACGATCGCAGGGGCAATCGCGGCTGCCATGGCCGCGGGCTCAGTACTGGACGAGGCTGTCGAAGGCGACAGGCAGGCGTTTGCGACCCTCGAGGAATTTGAGTTCGATGAGGCATGCCGCCGCGCGCACGTCCGCACCCGATTTCTGCAGCAACGCGATCGCTGCATTCAGCGTGCCGCCGGTCGCCAGCACGTCGTCGAGCACGACCACGCGCGTGCCCGGCTTGACGGCGTTTTCCTGGATCTCGAGCGTGTCTTCGCCGTATTCGAGCGCATAGGTGTGCGGCACGGTTTTGCCGGGCAGCTTGCCGCGCTTGCGCACCATCATGAAGCCGCAGCCCATCGTGAGTGCGAGCGGGGCCGTCACCAGAAAGCCGCGGCTTTCGATGCCGGCGAGCAGATCGGGCTTATAGGGGGCGATCGCCTCGGCGAGCCGGTCGACGGCCGCCTTCCACGCGACGGCCGAGGCCAGCAGCGGCGAGATGTCGCGGAACAGAATGCCGGGCTTGGGAAAGTCCGGCACATCGTGGATATAGGATTTGAGGTCCATAGGGGCTCCTGGCTCGGGCGGCAGGAGCGCAGGATTAGGCATCACTCCGCATTTCGTCCAGACGAATCTCGGCGCCGCACGATCCGCTCGACGGCGACCGCCTTGACCACCGCAAAAACCGGGCTGCCAAGCGCGAGATCGAGTGCATCGAGGGCCGCCCGCGTGATGCGCGCGACCAGGCGCTGGCCGCCAACGACGACGGCAAGTTCGGCGTAAGCTCCGGTTTCAGGGATCAAATCGACGATATTGCCGGCCAAAACGTTGCGCGCCGACAATCCCTCCGGGCGCTGTGTTGCCAGCAGCACGTCGCGCGCCCGGATGCGCACGCGCACGAACGCGCCCGGTTCGGCGTCGATCTGCGGCACGGCCATTTCCGTGCCGCCGAACGCCAGATAGCTCAGCGCATAGGCGGCATCGTGCCGCAGCAAGGTCGTGTCGATCGCAGCCCCCGCCTCGAACCGCCCGACAAGCGGGCGCAGATCGAGCCGCGACATCACGTCCGCCAAGCCCCCGCACGCCGCAATGCGCCCGCCATCGACGATCGCGAGCGTGTCGGCCAGGCGCACGACCTCGTCGAGCGCGTGGCTCACATAGACGATCGGCACGTGCGTGCGCGCATGCAGCGCCTCGAGATAGGGCAGCAATTCGGCCTTGCGGGGCGCATCGAGCGAGGCGAGCGGCTCGTCGAGCAGCAGAATGTCGGGCTGGGCCAGCAAGGCGCGGCCGATCGCAACGCGCTGGCGCTCGCCGCCCGACAGGCCGAACGGATGGCGCGCCAAAAGATCGCGCAAACCCAGCAGATCGACGACGGCGTCGAATTCAATACCCTTGCTGCTGCCCGCGCGCGCCTGCCCGTAGCGCAGATTGGCCGCCACGCGCAGATGCGGAAACAGCCGCGCATCCTGGAACACGTAGCCGATGCGGCGCTGCGTCGTCGGCACGTCGATGCCGGCGGCGGCATCGAACAAAGTACGGCCTGCGATTTTGATCGTGCCGGCGGTGGGCCGCACGAGGCCCGCGATCGCGCGCACGATTGTGGTTTTGCCGGCCCCCGAACGGCCGAACAGCGCCAGCACGCCGCCGGTGGCCGCATCGAGCTTCACGTCGAGCGCAAACGTACCTTGCTTCAGGCGGAAATCGAGTTGCGGCATCAGCGGCCGAAACGTTTGCGCATGTGCTTGGCGATCGCCTCGGCGAGCACGAGGCCGCCGATGGCAAGTATGAGCGACACGGCCGCGAGCTTGGCGGCCGTCGCGTCGCCGCCCGGGCTTTGCGTGGCGGCATAGATCGCGAGTGGTAAGGTCTGGGTTTCGCCGGGCACGTTCGAGGCGAAGGTGATGACAGCGCCGAACTCGCCCAAGCTTGCCGCAAACGCGATCACCGCACCGGCGAGAATGCCGGGGGCAATCAGCGGCAGCGAGATCGTAAAGAAGCGGTCGAGCGCGCTTGCGCCCAAAGTGCGCGCCGCCTCGTCGAGGCCCGGATCGAGCGCTTCGACCGAAATGCGGATTGCGCGCACAAGCAGCGGGAATACCATCACGGCCGTCGCAAGCGTCGCCCCTGCGGCCGTGAACACAAGGCGGATGCCGAACTGTGCTTCTAGCCAGGCACCCAGGGGGCCGCGCACGCCGAGAAGCAGCAAGAGGGCGTAGCCGACCACGACCGGCGGCAGCACTAGCGGCAGATGCACGGCCGCATCGAGCAGCGCTTTGCCGGGAAAGTCGCGGCGCGCGAGCAGCCATGCCACGAGGATCGCGGGCGGCAAAGCGGTGGCCACCGCCGTCAGCGCAATGCGCAGGCTCAAGCCGATCGCGGCGAGTTCGGCTTGCGTGAAATCCGGCATGTCAGTCGACGGCAAAGCCGTGTTTGGCGAACACGGCCAAAGCGACCGGCGATTGCAGGGCGTCGAGCAGGCGGCGATTGGCGCCCGTGTCGCGGCCGGCAACCAGTGCGAACGGATACGAGATACGCGCGTGGCTCGTGGCCGGGAAGGTGGCCACGCGTACGACGCGCGGGGCTGCTGCCGCATCGGTTGCGTAGACGATGCCGAGCGGTACTTCGCCGCGTTCGACGAGCGCCATGGCCGCGCGCACCGATTCCGCGCGCGCGAGCCGCGGTTCGGCAAGCGTCCACAGCCCGAGCGATGCGAGTGCTTGCTGCGCATAGCGCCCGACCGGCACGTGTGCTGGATCGCCGGTCGCAAGGCGGCCGTTGCCGAGGCGCGCCGCGAAGGCGCCGGGCGTTTCGAGCGCCAAGGGGGTCGGTTGGTCGGCAGGGGCCACGATCACAAGGCGGTTCGACAGAAAGCTGCGCCGCGTGTCGGCCACGAGCTTGCCGCGCTGCTGGAGATAGTCGGCCCATTCCTCGTCGGCCGACGCGAAAATGTCGGCGGGAGCACCGTTTTCGATCTGGCGCGCGAGCGTGGACGACGCCGCAAACGAAAAGCGCGCGGCGTTGCCGGTGGCCGTCACGGCTTCCTTCAGCGCATCGGTGAGCGAAGCCGCCGCATAGATCAGCTGCGTTTGCGCGTGGGCAGGTGTGCCCAGCGCCAACAACGCAACAACGATTGCCAGAACGCGTTTCACCCCGCATCACCCCCGCTATATCCACTCGGATATAACGACACGCTGCGACGTTTTGTCAATCTCGCGGGAGCGGGCGGGCGGGGTCAGGCGCGCGGCTTCTCGCCGATGTCCCAATAGAGCCCGGCCATCAGCTGCACGCCCTGGCGCGCCACATGCGGCAGCATGTGTTCGTCGGGCGCGTGCTGGCGGCAGGCCGGATACGAATGCGGGATCCATACAGTCGGCAGGCCTAGCACTTCGCTGAAAATGTCGTTGGGCAGCGAACCGCCGAGATTGGGCAGGATCGCAGGCTTCGCGTTCGCGGTTTTTGCAAGACTGTCGCGCGCAAACTGAACCCACGGATGTTCGGGATCGAGGCGCGTCGCGCGGAAAATCTCTTCGCGCGCGGCGGCGATCTTGACCATCGCAAAACCGTGCCGATCGAGATGGCGGCGCAAGGCCGGCAGGATCGTCTCGGGCTCGGTGCCGACGACGAAGCGCAACTGGCAGCGCGCCCACGCCTTGGCCGGGATCGCGTTGACCGGGTTGTCGGGATTGCCGGTGCGAAACGCGAGCACTTCGAACGCATTCCAGCCGAACACGCGCTCGGCGGGCGTGAGGCCAGGCTCGCCCCAAAGGGGCTCGACCTTGGGGCCGTCCGCACCGCCATCCACTTCGCAGTCGGCCAACGCATCGCGCACGGAAGCCGGAAATTCGCGCGGCACCCAATCGGCCACGCGGATCTGGCCCGTGGGCCCGGCGATGCAGGCGATCGCGTGCGCCAATTGCAGGCCCGGATTGGAGATGAGCCCACCCCAATTGCCGGAATGGTGCGCACCGCCGCGCGCGTCGATCTCGAGATCGAAATTCATCGACCCGCGCGAACCCAAAAACAAAGTCGGCCGCTCGGCGCTGAGGCGCGGCCCGTCGGACGCGATCAAAACGTCGGCGGCGAATTTTTCTTTGTGCGCGGCGCACAATTCGCGCAAACCCGGCGAGCCCACTTCCTCGCCCATCTCGATGAGATACTTCGCGTTGAAGCCGAGCTTGCCGCGCGCTTCGATGACGGCGGCGAGTGCTCCCAGATTGATCGTGTGCTGGCCTTTGTTGTCGGCCGTCCCGCGCCCGTACCAACGCTCGTCGGTTTCGACGAGCTGCCATGGCGACAGGCCGTCTTGCCATTGCGCATCCTGGCCGCGGATCACGTCGCCGTGCCCGTAGCCGAACACGGTGGGGGCCGCCGGATCCTCGAGGCGGGTGGCTAGCAAAAACGGCCCCTTGGCGCGCGGATGGGCGAGCAGTTCGACCTTAAAGCCGAGGGCTTCGAAGCTCGACCGCATCTCGGTTTCGAGATAGGCGGCAAGCTCGGCGCTGCGATCGGGGTTTTGGCTTTCGGTCTTGAACGCGATACGGCGCGCAAGATCGGTTTTGAGAGCACCGCTGTCGAAATAGCGGGCGGCGGCGGCAAGGGCTGTCTGGCGGGTCATGCCGCCATTAAACAGCCGCCTTCGCCCAAGGTCGAGCGGTTTAGACCGCGACCGAATGCTTGGCGTCGCCGCGCGCCAGATATTGGTCGAACGCGGACGCGACGATGCGCGCGTAGTTGGCCATGCCGGGCGGTACTGTGACGCGCAGGCCGTTGCGGATGCACAGCCCGTCCGCCGCCAACCGGTCGATCTGGGCGAGCGACGTCGCGAAATAATCGAGCGGGTGGGCGGCGAGCCGATGCGCTTGCGCGATTTTGCCGAGATCGACCGTCATGTCGCACATCAGCCGTTCGATCGCGTTGCGCCGCACGCGGTCTTCGCCGCTGAGGCTCAAGCCGCGCGCGACCGGCAAGCTGCCTTCTTTGACCGAAGCTTGCCAACTGTCGAGGCGCGTATGGTTCTGCGCATAGCCTTGCGCGTAGGCCGAAATCGCCGACGGGCCGAAGCCCAGCAGCGTGTCGGCCGTGTCGGTCGTGTAGCCCTGGAAGTTGCGCCGCAGCACGCCGTCGCGCGCCGCCACGGCGATTTCGTCGTCGGGACGCGCGAAATGGTCGATGCCGATGCGCGCATAGCCGCGCTGCGCCAATGCCACATGCGCCGAGGCGGCGAGCGCCAAACGCTCGGCCGTGTCGGGCAGGCCGTGCGGCTCGAGGAGTTTCTGGTGCGGCTTCATCCACGGCACATGCGCATAGCCGAACAAAGCCACGCGGCTCGCACCCAACTCGTCCACCTGTGCCACCGTGCGCGCGAGCGTGTCGGGCGTTTGGTAGGGCAGGCCGTAGAGCAGATCCACGCCGAACTGTTCGAGGCCGGCCCCGTAGAGCAGGGCCAGCTTCTCGCCGACAAGCTCGAGCGGTTGGATGCGGTTGATGGCCGACTGCACTTTCGGGTCGAAATCCTGGATGCCGAGATTGACGCGCGTGACACCGGCGTCAGCGAGTGCACGTGCGGTCGCGGCATCGAGCGTGCGCGGATCGATCTCGACCTCGAAGCGCGTGTCGGCATCGAACGCAAACGTGTTGCGCAAAGCGTCGGCGAGGCGGGCCAGATCGGCTGCAGCGAGCGCATTCGGCGTGCCGCCGCCCAGATGCACGTGGCTTGCGCGCAGCTTGCCGCTGAGCAGCGCACGCACGGCGGCGATTTCGTCGAGCAGCGTGTCGAAATAGCTGCGCACCGGCTCGTAGCGAGCCGACACACTGGTGTTGCAGCCGCAATACCAGCACAGCTTTGCGCAGAACGGCACGTGGATATAGACCGACACGCCGTGCGTGGGATCGAGCCGCTCGAGCCAGCCGCCGACGGCGGTGGCCCCGACCTGCGGCGTGAAATGCGGGGCGGTGGGATAGCTCGTGTAGCGGGGGACGAGCGTTTCGGCGCGGGACAGCGTTTCCGGGTTTTGCATAGACCCGAGTGTGCCCAAGTCGCCGCGTGCACGAATTGACGTGCGTCAAATCGCCCGCAAAAAAGCGGAACGCTCGGTCACGATGCGGTAAGCCGCCACGGCGAAGCGCGGTCTTCGTGGTCGCGGCGGCGGAATTCCTTGGGCGCGACGCCAACCGTGCGCTTGAACACCTTCGAGAAACCGAACGCGTCCTGGTAGCCCACTTGCGCCGCGACGTCGTCGAGCTTCTTGTCGGTTTCGCTCAAGAGCCGCATCGCGGCTTGCATGCGCACAGTGCGCAAGTAGGAAAGCGGCGTGTCGTCCATGGCCGCGCGGAACCGTTCGGCGAGCCGCGTGCGCGACAGGCCGACCGCTTCGGCCAGCGCCTCCAGCGTCCAGCCGCGCGCATAGTCGGCATGCATCAACGCGATCGCCTGTTTCACATGCGCATCGGCCAACGCTTTGCCGAGGCCGGGACCGGTTTCTGCATTGCGCGCCGCGATCTCGCGCAGCAGATAGGCGAACAGCACGTCGAGCAGCCCGTGCAGAATCGTCTGCGCCCCGGGCCCCGCATTGGCGGCTTCTTCGCCGACGAGGCCCACGGTCAACGCGACGGGCCCCAGGCGCGGCAATTCGGCCCCCCGCAGCACGAACCAATCGGGCAGCGTGGCGAAAAACGGATGGATCGGCGCGTTCCAGAATTGGTAGGCGCCGCTGATGAGCCGGCAGCGCCCGACCGGCACGAGCGGGCGCACACTGCCTGTCGGCTGGTCGAAGATCGTCGCAATGCGGCGTTTGTCGAGCTTGGTATCGGTCGCAACCACATGGTCGTGCCCCCGCGCCATGATCGCGATATCGCCGGACTGCAAGGCGAGCGGTGCCGCCCGCCCCGGGCTGTGGATATAGACGGGGCCTTGCAGCGCCACATGCAGGCCAAGGCTCTTGTCGCACGGAAAGCGCAGCGCTTGGGCAGGCGTCAAGGCGCGCAGATCGAGCACGCGATGGCGCAGGCCCGCCTGGCGCAGAATATCGCTCAACAAATCCATCGTAGAATACGATATATCAGTACGTTTAGACATGGAAACTGTATTTTTAGCCATTAAACGTTCCATCTTTTCCGGCGAACCTGCGGCCTCGATCTCATCCGCAAAGGAACATCCACATGGCAAAAACTTTGGTCGTCGGCGCGAACGGCACGGTCGGCAGCAATCTCGTGCGGCTTTTGACTGCCAAGGACGAAACGGTTCTGAGGGCCACGAGCAAACAGCCGCAGCAGGCGGACGAGGTACATTTGAATCTCGCGACCGGCGAAGGCCGCGCGGCGGCGTTTGGCGGCGTGGCGCGCGCATTCTTCTTGTCGCCGCCCGGCTTCACGAACCAGGATCAGTTGATGATCCCGCTTATCGACGCGGCCAAAGCGGCGGGTGTCGGCAAGATCGTGCTGATGACCGCGATGGGGGCCAATGCCGACGATGCCGCACCGCTGCGCAAAGCCGAATTGCATCTCGAGAAGGCGGGCCTTGCCTACAACATCGTGCGCCCGAACTGGTTCATGCAGAATTTCAACAGCTATTGGATTGGCTCGATCCTGGCGGAAGGAAAAATCCGCCTACCAGTGGGCACGGCCAAAGGCAGTTTCATCGATGCGCGCGACATTGCGGCCGTTGCGGCCAAATTGCTGACGTCGAGCCGCTATGACGGCCAAGCTTTCGACCTTACGGGCAGCGAAGCGCTCGACCACGATGCAGTTGCGGCTATCCTCTCGTGCGAAACAGGTAAAAGAATCACGTTTGAAGACATCGCCCCCGAAGCAATGCTGCAAGGCCTGCTCGGCGCTGGCTTACCGCAGGCCTATGCCGAGTTCCTGCTCGTCATTCTCGGTTACTTCAAGGCGGGCTATGCGGCGCGCATCGAGGATTCGGTCGAAAAAATCGTGGGCCGCAAGCCGATCGCGTTTGCGACCTATGCCAAAGACCACCGCGCGGCTTGGCTTGGTTAAGCGGGGGCAGGCTAGATAAAGCTCTTGCCGTGGCCGAGCGGGGCGATGCCGAGATGGGCTGCCAAGCTCTGGCCGATATCGGCAAAACTGTCGCGTGCGCCGAGGTCCCGGCCTTCGAGGCCGGGACCGAAGCACAGCACGGGCACATGTTCGCGCGTATGGTCGCTGCCGGGCCAGGTCGGGTCGCAGCCATGGTCGGCGGTCAATACGGCGATATCGCCGGGGCGCAGTGCGGCTTCGACCGTGGGCAGATGCCGGTCGAATTCCGCCAAGGCTGCGGCGTATCCGGCCGCATCGCGGCGATGGCCGAAGAGCGTGTCGAAATCGACGAAGTTGGTCATCGTGAAGCTGCCGTCGGGGGCCGAGGCGATCGCGGCCAAAGTCTTGACCATCAAATCGTCGTTGCCGTCGGCTTTGATTTCTTCCTGCGTGCCTTGATGGGCATAGATGTCGCCGATCTTGCCGATGGCGATCGTCTTGCGCCCGGCGTCCGTGAGTTTGTCGAACAAAGTGGGGGCGGGCGGGCGCACCGCATAGTCTTTGCGATTGGCCGTGCGCTTGAAGCGGCCGGGAGTGTCGCCCACAAAGGGCCGTGCGATCACGCGCGCGATTTTGTAGGGTTGCACAAGCTCGAACGCGATCTTGCAGAGCTCGAGCAGCCGAGCGAGGCCGAAATGGCTTTCGTGCGCGGCAATCTGGAACACGCTGTCGGCCGAGGTATAGACGATGGGTTTGCCCGTCGCGATATGCTCGAGCCCGAGTTCGTCGATGATCTGCGTGCCCGAAGCGTGGCAATCGCCGAGCACGCCGGGCAGCTTTGCCTTCGCGACGAGTTCGGAAATCAAAGCCGCCGGAAAGCTCGGCACGGTCTTCGGGAAATAGCCCCAATCGAATTCGACGGGTACCCCCGCCATTTCCCAATGGCCCGAGGGCGTGTCCTTGCCGAACGAACGCTCGCGCGCGGCCCCGTGCCAGGCTTGCGGCGGCGGGCCGTCGTAACGCAAACCGGTCGCGGTCGCGTGGGCGGCATCAAGACCAAGGCGCACGAGATTGGGCACGTACGGCTTGTGCGCCGCGCGGATATGGCCCCAGGTGTCGGCCCCCACATCGCCGAAGCGCGCCGCGTCGGGGGCCGCACCGATGCCGAACGAGTCCATAACCAGCACAAACGCGCGCGCCATCGCTCAAGCTCCCAAGGTTTCGCGCACGACCGCACCCGAAGCACTTCGCGTCGCGCCGATACGATAGGCGTTTTGTAAGCGAAGAGAAGCGCGCGCGGCACTGGCTTCGTCGCGCGCATGCACGATCGCGACCGGCGCACCAGGGCCGACGCTGGCGCCGATCTCCGCAAGCTCGACAAAGCCCATGGCCGGATCGATCGCGGCAGCTGGATCGGTGCGTCCGCCGCCGAGATCGACGACGGCGAGCCCGACCTGCCGCGTATCGATTTTTTCGACAAAGCCCGCCGCCAAGGCCGGCACTTCGCGCACGATCGGGGCTTGCGCCAAATATTTGTCCGGCCGCTCCATAAGGTCGGCGGGGCCGCCAAGGGCCGAGACCATGCGCGCGAAACGCTCGGCCGCTGCACCGCTCGCCAAGGCGGCATCGAGCTTGGCGCCTGCTTCATCGCGTGGCGCAATGCCGGAAAGATCCAGCATCTCGACAGCCAAAGCGCGTGTGCAGGCAAGCGTGCGCGCGTCGCCGTCGCCTTTGAGAAACGCGATCGCATCGCGCACTTCCAGCGCGTTGCCGGCGACCCGCCCGAGCGGGCTGTCCATGTCGGTCAGCAACGCGCGCGTCTTGAGGCCTGCGCCGTTGGCGACGTCGACGATCGACAGCGCAAGCTCGCGCGATTTCTCGTAACTGGGCATGAAAGCGCCCGAGCCGAACTTCACATCCATCACGAGCGCGTCCAAGCCCGCCGCGAGTTTCTTCGACAGGATCGAGGCGGTGATGAGGCCGATCGATTCGACCGTCGCGGTCACGTCGCGGATCGCGTAGAGGCGCTTGTCGGCCGGAGCGAGATTGGCGGTCTGGCCGATCACCGCACAGCCTACGTCACGCACACAGGCGCGGAAGCGCACATTGTCCGGAACCGCGTCGTAGCCCGGAATGCTGCCGAGCTTGTCGAGCGTGCCGCCCGTGTGCCCGAGCCCGCGCCCCGAAATCATCGGCACGTAGCCGCCGCACGCTGCGACCCACGGCGCCAGCATCAGGCTCACCTTGTCGCCGACCCCGCCGGTCGAATGTTTGTCGACGATGGGGCCGGGCAGATCGAGATCGTCCCAGCGCAACGTGTCGCCCGAGGCGGTCATCGCGCGCGTGAGTGCCACGCGCTCGCCCGTATCGAGCCCGCGCAGGAACAGCGCCATGGCAAGGGCACCCACTTGCGCGTCGGCCAAGCCCTTGCCGTCGGCAATGCCGGCGACGAGCTGGCCGATTTCATGGTCGTCGAGACGCGTTCCGTCGCGCTTCTTGGCGATCAGTTCCTGCGGCAGCATGGCGGTCAATAGACGGCCGATTCTTGGGCGGCGGCCGTGCGGCCGTCGAGGATCGCGAGCAGCACGTCGAGCAGGCCCGAAGCGCCGATGCGGAAATTGTCGGGCGTGGCCCAGCCGGGGCCGCGGACTTCGTCGGCGAGCGAAAGATAGATTTTGGCATCGGCGAGCGTGCGCACGCCGCCCGATGCTTTGAAGCCCCCGCCCGCCGCCAGCAGCACGCGCGCAGCCTCGGGCGTGGCGCCCGTCGGGATCTTGCCGGTCGAGGTTTTGAGCATGTCGGCCCCCGCATCGCGCCCGACTTTGCACGCTGCGGCAAGGCGCGCCATGTCGGGGAAAGCGCCGCTTTCGAGGATGAGCTTGAGCTTCTTGTTGCCGCAGGCTTGCTTCACGGTCGCCACCATCGTTTCGGCCTTCACCGTTTCGCCGCGCAGCCATTCGCGATAGGGGAAGACGAGATCGATCTCGTCGGCCCCGTCCCGCAAGGCCGCTTCGACCGTGGCGAGTACGTCGGCGCGCGCCTCGCTGCCGCTCGGGAAATTCGCCACGCACGCGATCTTGATGGGTTTGCCCGCGAGCGAGGCTTTGGCGACGCCGACAAAACGCGGCCACACGCAGACGGCGGCGACATTGCCGTAGAGCGTGGTCGCGCGCCGGCAGAGCTTCTCGACGGCGGCCGCGTCGTCGCCGTCGTTGAGGCTCGTCAAATCGAGGGCTGCCAAAGCGCGCAGCGCAAAATCCTGGTCGGTCATGGGGGCGGAATTTCCGGGGGTTTCGAAGGCCCAGGTGCTAGCATTTTCCTGCGATTCAGGCAAAGGGCGCTGCGTCGCGTGGTGGGAAAAATTCGATGATTCGTCTATGCCCCGTCTGCGTTGCCGAATGCGAGGTGCCCGAGCGCCATCGCGGACCCATCGCGTGCCAAGCGTGCGATGCGGCGTTTCTGGCCGACACGCAAGGGCCCGACGATCCGCTTGCAAGCCTGCCATCCGCCCGCCCGCAGCGCGTCGAGATCGCACAAGGGACCGACGCGTGGCGCGCCCTTCGTCGGACCTTGCGTATGGCAAGCGAAACGCCTGCGGTGCTTGGGCTGTCGTCGTTCTCGAACGCACTTGCCAATCTGCGCGACGAAAAGCGCGGCAAACGCATCTTCGTGAATGCCGCGATGCGCAAGGGCACCGAACAGGAGCCGTTTGCGCGCGCGGCCTATGCCGAGAAGCACGGGGCTGCCGATGCGGCCATGTATGTGGATGGGGCGTATGGCTGCAGTCTTGACGGAATTTCGGCCGATTGCCGCACGGTGCTCGAAATCAAGACGCCCTATCGCGGACGCGCGCACGAGCGTTGGCGCTTGGCGGTCGCGGGCCGCACGCTGCCGTCGGACTATGCGCAGATCCAACACCAGCTGATGGTCTGCCGTGCGGCACGCGCGCATCTCTTCGTGTGGGATGCCGAAGCGCGCGAAGGCGTGCAGGTCGAGGTTTTGCCCGACCCGGCCTTCTGGGTCCGCATCCGCACCGGCTGGGACAAATTCTGGCCGACGCTCTAGCGCGCTCAGGCCGTCAGAAGATCGGCGAGGCTCGCGGTCAGCAGTTTTTCAAGGCGCTCGCCGCAAAGCTTGGCGATTTTCTGCGTGTGGTCGTGGCTCAAATGCTGGCCTTTGCGCATGCCCGCCGCGATGTTCGTGATCGCACTCACTGCGACCACGCGCAGGCCGCAATGGCGGGCGACCAGCACTTCGGGCACGGTCGACATGCCGACGAGATCCGCACCCATGCCGCGCAACGCGCGGATTTCGGCCGGCGTTTCGAAATTGGGACCGAGATACCAGGCATACACGCCCTCGGGCAACGCGATGCCGAGCTTGGCCGCGTTTGCTTTCAGCACGTCGCGCATCGCAGGGTCATAGGCGTCCGTCATCGGGAAAAAGCGCCCGCCCCATTCGTCGTCGTTGGGGCCGACCAGCGGGTTCAAGCCCGCCCACGCGATATGGTCGCTCAGCAGCACAAGCGAGCCTTCGTCGCTGCTCATGTGGAAGCTGCCGGCGGCATTGGTCAGCACGAGCCGCTCGATGCCGAGCGCTTTGAGCGTACGGATCGGCTGCTTGATCGCGGCGGGTTCCACGCCCTCGTAGAGATGCACGCGGCCCTGCAGGCACGCGACTTCGACGCCGGCCAAACGCCCGGCGACGAGGCGGCCGGCATGGCCTGCCACGCTCGACACGTGGAAGCCGGGGATTTCGCCGTAGGGAATCGCGACGGCGTCTTCCACGCGGTCGGCGAGCGGCCCAAGGCCCGAACCCAGCACGATCGCGACTTTGGGGCGCCGCGCGCCCAAACGCGCATGCAGGAACTTCGCGGCATCGTGCGGGCCGGCCGTCGTCGTCGCCGTCATCGTCATTTTTCCTTGCTGTAGGGAATGCCGCTCGCGCGCGGCGCATGCGCTTTGCCCACGAAGCCTGCGAGCAGCAGGATCGTGAGCAGATAGGGCAGGGCCTGGATCGCCTGCACAGGAACCACGCCGATACCCGGCAGGGCAACGCCCTGCAGGCGGCCTTGGAGTGCGTCGGCAAACGCGAAGATCAGGCACGCGAACAAGGTCGGGATCGGCATCCATTTGCCGAAGATGAGGGCGGCAAGGGCGAGGAAGCCTTTGCCTGCCGTCATCTCGCGCAAGAACGAGGCCGATTGCGCCGTCGAAAGATAGGCACCCGCAATGCCGCACAAGGCACCGCTCGCGAGCATTGCTTGGTAGCGCAAGCGCGCGACCGAAATGCCGGCGGTGTCGACCGCGTGCGGATTTTCGCCGACCGCGCGCAAGCGCAGGCCGAAACGCGTGCGGAACACGACGAACGCGACGACCGGCACCAGGGCCGCCGTCAGATAGACAAGCGCATTGTGGCCGGACAGCAGCCGCGTATAGATGGTCCCGATCACCGGCACGCCGGCGATCTCGGCTGCGAACGGCAAGTGCAGCGGCCGGAAGCGTGCGGCGTCCGCCAAAGCGGGCGTCTTGCCGCCTTCCTGGAACCATGCGAAGGCGAGCACGGCCGTAAGCCCCACAGCCAGCACGTTGAGCGCCATGCCCGCCACCACTTGGTTGCCGCGATGCGTGATGCAGGCAAAGCCGTGCACGAGCGCAAACGCGATCGATACGAGCATCGCGGCCGCCAAGCCCGCCCACGCCGATTGCAGCCAGAACGCGACCGAGGCGGCGGCGAATGCGCCTGCCAGCATCTTGCCTTCGAGTCCGATATCGACCACGCCCGAGCGCTCCGCGAACAGGCCCGCAAGCGCGCACAAGATCAGCGGGACTGCCAAGCGCACGGTCGAGGCCAGCAGCGACACGGTCTGGATGACGATGTCTTCCATCACGCGGCCCCGCGGGCGGCGAACATCCGCGCGAGGGTGGGGCGGAACATGTTTTCGAGCGCGCCGCAGAACAGGATGATGAGACCCTGGATCACGATCACCATTTCGCGGTTGATGTTGCGCATCTCGAACGCAAGCTCGGCCCCGCCCTGGTAGAGGGCGCCGAACAAGAGCGCCGCCAGGCACACGCCGACCGGATGGTTGCGGCCCATCAGCGCCACCGCAATGCCGACAAAGCCGTAGCCGCCGGTGAACGACAAAAGCAGGCGCGCTTGCGCGCCCTGGATTTCGTTGACGGCCATGAGCCCAGCAAGCGCACCCGATATCGCCATCGCGACGACGATGGTGCGTGCGGGATCGATGCCGGCATAGAGCGCCGCCTTGTGGCTGCTGCCCACGGTGCGCAAACGGTAGCCGGCCCGGCTGTGCCACACATAGATCCACACGAACACGGCGGCGGCCAGTGCGAGGAAAAACGCCGCATTGAGCGGCGAGCGCGGGGCCTTGATGCCGAACCAGCCGAGCATCTCCTGCATCGTCCACAAGGTCGTGTGGGCGGCGAAACGCCGCGTTTCGGGCGCCCCGTGGGCGGGATCGAGCAGCCAGTTGGTGATGAGATAGGTCATCAGCGCGGCCGCAAGAAAGTTGAACATGATCGTGGTGATGACCACGTGGCTGCCGCGATAGGCCTCGAGCCAGCCCGGGATTGCGGCCCACGCGGCCCCGAAGGCGGCGGCCGCCAGGATCGCGATCGGCACCACGGCGTAGCCGGGCAGAAAATCGAGATAGAGGCACGCGAGGCCCACGCCGAGGCCGGCCACGTAAGCCTGGCCTTCGCCGCCGATATTGAAGAGGCCGGCATGGAAGGCGAGTGCGACCGCAAGGCCGGTGAGGATGAAATTGGTCGTGTAGTAGAGCGTGAAGGCGATCGCCTCGGGATAGCCGATGGCCCCGTTCACGAGGATGCGCAAGGCTTTGATCGGATATTCGCCGATCGCGAGCACGACGAGGCCCGACAGCAGGAAGGCCGCCGCAAGATTGAGCAGCGGCAGGAGCCCCAGATCGACCCAACGCGGCAGGCGCGCACCCGCATTCATTGTGCGGCTGCCGCAGGTGCGGGTTCCACACCGGCCATCATGAGGCCGAGCGCTCGCTCGTCGGCCGCCGCACGCGCAAGCTCGCCCACGATGCGGCCGTCGAACATCACGAGGATGCGGTCGGCGAGCCCCAATATCTCGTCGAGTTCGCAGCTCACGAGCAGGATCGCTTTGCCCGCATCGCGCATCGCGACGAGGCGGCGATGGATGAATTCGATGGCGCCGATATCCACGCCGCGCGTCGGCTGGCCGATCAGCAGCAATTCGGGATCGCGGTCGATCTCGCGGCCGAGCACGATCTTCTGCTGGTTGCCGCCGCTGAAATTGCCAGAGCGCAACGCGGGCGTCGCCGGGCGCACGTCGAAAGCACCCATCAGGCGCGCGGTGCGCGCCGTGGCGGCGCGGTTCGACAAGAGCGGCCCGAGGCCCAATTCTTCGTCGCCGTGATAGCCGAGGATCGTGCTCTCGGCCGCCGAATAGCCCACGACCATGCCCATGCGGTGGCGGTCCTCGGGCACGTGCGCGATGCCGTGCAGGCGTGCCGCCCGGCTTGCGGCGGCCGTGCCCGGCGGGGCGAGTTTTTCGCCCTTGTAGAAAATTTCGCCGCCATTGAGCGGCAGCAAACCTGCGAGCGCTTCGAGCAATTCGCTCTGCCCGTTGCCGGACACGCCGGCGATGCCGACGATCTCGCCGGCACGTACATTGAGCGACACGCCGCGCAACCGCTCGACGCCGCGCGCATCGACGTAGCGCAAGCCCTCAGCACGCAGCACTTCGGCACCGGGCACGGACGCGTCTTTGGCGACGCGCAGCTGCACGCGCCGCCCGACCATGAGTTCGGCGAGTTCTTCCTGACTCGTCGCTGCCGTGTCGCGCGTGGCGACGACCGCACCCTGGCGCATGACCGTGACGCGGTCGGTTGCCGCGAGGATCTCACGCAATTTGTGCGTGATGAGGATGACCGTGCGGCCTTGGCTGCGCCACGTGTCGAGCAGGCGGAACAGCGCATCCGCCTCCTGCGGCGTGAGCACGGCCGTGGGCTCGTCGAGGATCAGGATGCGGGCACCGCGATAGAGCGCTTTGAGGATTTCCACGCGCTGCTGCGTGCCCACGTCGAGCGTTTCGATCTTCGCGTCGAGATCGACCTCGAGCCCGTAATCGGCCATGATTTTGCCGAGCGCTGCGCGTGCGGCCGCTTCGCCCTTCTTGAGCAGGGCGCCACCTTCGGCCCCCAGCAGCACGTTTTCGAGCACGGTGAAATTTTCGACCAGCATGAAATGCTGGTGCACCATGCCGATGCCCGCCGCGATCGCGTCCTGCGACGAGGCGATGCGCACCTGTTTGCCGTCGACGCGGATGGTGCCCGCATCGGCCGCGTAGTAGCCGTAGACGATGCCCATCAGCGTCGATTTGCCCGCCCCGTTCTCGCCCACGATGCCGTGGATCGAGCCTTTCGCGACGGACAAATCGACCGCCCGATTGGCGTGGACCGCGCCGAACCTTTTGTCGATGCCCACAAGTTCGAGGGCAAGGTCGAGCGCGGGTTCCCCGGCCATGTTTTAGCGCTGGGCCGTGACGTCGGTCACCTGCAGGCGGCCCGCGATGATCGCGTCGCGCGCTTCGTTGATGCGGCGCTCCATGTCGGCCGTCACGAGGGCGCGGTTGTTCGTGTCGATTGCGTAGCCGACACCTTCTTCCTTGAGGCCGAGCGAGGTGGCACCGGCCTTCCACGTGCCCTTGCGGGCGTCCGACATCGCGTTGTAGACGGCCACGTCCACGCGCTTGATCATCGAGGTCAGCATCGTGCCGGGATGCAGATGGTTCTGGTTGCTGTCGACGCCGATGGCGAGGCGGCCCGCGTCCTTGGCGGCTTGGTAGACGCCGAGGCCCGTGGCCCCTGCCGCCGCATAGACGACGTCGACGCCGCGATCGAACTGGCCGCGCGCAAGCTCGCCGCCGCGCGTCGGGTCGGCGAAGGCGGCGGGCGTGGTGCCGGTCATGTTCTGGACCACTTCGATCTGCGGGTTGACGTGCTTGGCACCCTCTTCGTAGCCCTTGGCGAATTTGCGGATGAGCGGGATGTCCATGCCGCCCACAAAGCCGACCTTCGCGGTCTTGCTCGCCATGGCGGCGGCCATGCCGACCAGGAACGAGCCTTCATGCTCGCGGAAGGTGATCGACTGCACGTTGGGCAGATTGACGACGCTGTCGATCAGCGTGAATTTCACGTCCGGAAATTCCTTGGCGACGGTTTCGACCGCTGCCCGGTTGCTGAAGCCGACAGCAACGACGACCGACGCCCCGCGGCGCGCCAGATTGCGGATCGCCTGTTCGCGCTCGGCGGTGTTGCGGATTTCGAACTCGGCATATTGCTGGCCGGTTTCGCGCTTGAAGCGCTCGGCCCCTTCGAAGGCGGCTTGGTTGAACGAGCGGTCGAACTTGCCGCCGACGTCGAACATCACGGCCGGTGCCGTCTGCGCGAAGGCGGGGGCCGCGACGAGGGCGGCGGCAAAACCGAGGGCGAGGGCGGTGTTTTTCATGGGGGGAGTCTCCGGCAAAAACGCTGCGATGGCGGCAATGTGACAAAGCCGTGCGGGAGAATCAATCTGGGACTTGGAATTCCCGAGGGCGGGCCGCACAATCCCACCTCCGCGTCGCGCCTCGCACAAGAAAGAAAAAACCTTGGAAGCCGCCCTCGAAACGCCCGCTCTGATCGTCGATCTCGATGCCGTTCAGCGCAACATTGCCCGCATGAAGGCACATGCCGCAGAAGCGGGCATCAAGCTGCGTCCGCACGGCAAGACGCACAAATCGCCGATCTTCGGCCGTATGCAAATCGCCGCCGGGGCCGTCGGCCTGTGCTGCCAGAAAGTCGGCGAGGCGCAAATTCTGGTCGAAGGCGGCATTGGCGATATTCTGGTCACCAACGAGATTGTGGCCCCGCGCGCATTGGCGCGGCTTGCCGACCTTGCGCGCTTTGCCAAGGTCCGCACGGTCGCCGACAACGCGCAAGGCATCGACTGGATCGCCGACGCCGCCCACGCGGCAGGCGTCGAGATCGGCGTGCTCGTCGATTGCGATCTGGGCCACGGGCGCACGGGCGTTGCCGAGCCTGTCGCCGCCGTCGCCCTTGGCCGCCAGATTGCAACCACCCCGGGCTTGCGCTTCGACGGGCTGCAGGCCTATCACGGCTCGGTGCAGCATGTGCACGGTTTCGCCGCACGCACGGCGGCGATCGCTGCCGCCAACGCGACGCTCGCGCGCTTCATCGTCGCGTTCGAAGCGGCAGGCCTCCCTCCGGCCATCGTGTCAGGGGCGGGGACGGGCAGCTTCGCGCAGCAGGCGAAGGCCGGCTACACCGAATGGCAGTGCGGCACCTACATCTTCATGGACAAGCAATATCGCGACATCGGCGACGAGGCAGGCAACACCTACCAGCCCTTCGAACAGGCTTTGTGGGTGCTGGCGACGGTCAACAGCACCCACGGCGGCGAGCGCGTCGTCGTCGATGCCGGTTTGAAATCGCTGTCGCTGGACGGCGGCTTGCCCGAGGCGGTCGATCTGCCGGGCTGGACATTCGCGTTCGGCGGCGACGAGCACGGCAAGCTCCTGCGCGATGCGACCCACGCAAATCCGGCCCCAGCCCCTGCACTCGGCAGCCAACTGCGCATATTGCCCGGACACGGCGACACCACGATCAACCTGCACGATGCCTACGAAATCTTCGAAGGCGGCAAACACGTGGCGACCTGGCCCGTCGCCGCGCGCGGCAAGATCAAATAAAGCGTCGCGCCACGCGGCGCTGCCATAGGGCGAGGGCCGGGACCACGCCAAGCTCGAGCCCGAGCCCGATGAGATGCGGCCATGTTGGTGCGCCCATCGCGAGCAACGCCACGAGCCGCCCGATCCCGCCCACAAAAACGAGTGCGGCCGCAAGGCCGAAGCGTGGCCCTTTGTGTTCGATCGCGGGCACGCAACTGTAGAAAACGACGCCCAGCGCCATGAAAATGCCGGAGAGATAGCGAAAATGGCTGTCGAGGTCGATTGTCGGCCCTTCGGCCCCTAGATAATTGGTGCCGGTCGCAACCCCCGCAGCACCGATGCCAAGCGGGATCGCGGCCAACACGGCCACGCAGCTCTGCAAGGCGCGTTTCTGCCGCAGCAAAGAAGACGGAGTTTGGGAATGCGTTGGTTCCATGGTGCGGTTGCCTTTGTGGGCGTGCTGCTGGTTGCGGGTTGTTCGGGTGTGGATGCGATCAACGCGCTGGTGCCGAAGAGCGGCTACACGCTCGAGAGAGATGTCGCCTACGGCCCGGATACGCGCCAGCGTTTCGATCTGTACGTGCCCGAGGGTGCGACTGGATCCGCACCGGTCGCGGTTTTTTTCTACGGCGGCGGCTGGACCGGCGGCAAAAAGGCCGATTATCTGTTCGCAGGCCAAGCGCTGGCCGAGCGCGGCTACGTGGTTGCGATCCCAGACTATCGGGTTTATCCGCAAGTGCGCTTTCCGGCGTTCCTCGAAGACAGTGCGGCAGCGGTGGCCGCGATCCGCGGCCATGTCGCCGCGCGCAATCTTGGAAACGGCAAGCTCGCACTGATCGGCCATTCGGCGGGCGCTTACAATGCCGCGATGCTCGCCCTCGATCCGCAATGGCTCGCGGCGGCGGGCGTGGATCTCTGCAAAGACATTTCGGCATTCGTGGGCCTTGCCGGCCCCTACAATTTCCTGCCGCTCAAAGGCCGCAGCCTCGTGGCGATTTTCGGGCAGGCCGAGCCGCTCGAAAAAACGCAGCCCATCGCATTCTCGAACACAAAAGCCCCGCCGATGCTGCTGCTGGCCGGCCGCAACGACGGCATCGTGTCGCCGCGCAACGCAACGGCGCTTGGCGCCGCGATCGAACAAGCAGGCGGCCGGGCGACGACGAAGCTCTACGACAATGTCGGCCACGCCGACATCGTGGCCGCCTTCGCGCGCCCCTTCCGCGGCGTGCCCCCGAGCCTCGACGATCTCGACCGGTTTCTTGCGGCGAACCGGGAGGGTGGGTGTTGAGGGGGGAAGCGATAGGCTGATGCTTTGACGGGTGCGGCTACGCGGCGGAAACGTAATAATCCATAATGTAAGTTTACCTTGTTGTATTAGAAGCCCGTCAGTTGGATTTTGTGGTTTGGGATACAGATCGTTCCCACTACTCTACGGACTTCCTAGAGTTGCGTTATGATGTTACTTTGGATTTTAAGAACGATCTCAAACGAGTCCACTAAGTGGATCGAGCAAGTCCATGTACGTTTGATCGTTGGGAACTGGGACGGCGCTCTAGGACTCTGATAGAGCGGGTACCCTAAAAATTTGAAACTAATGAATTTGTGTGTAGTCCATTTTTTATTTCACACCAAAATTTCAAACATCACTGGGCCCTATCTAAATTTCGCATTGTCGCTGGCTTCTTTATCGAGGTCCCATAATCCGGCATATTGTTTTCTTACAACTGGATTAACTGGAACATTCAAGCAATCACACAAAAAGATACAGGCACCAAGATAGTCGTAACAAGCCAGTTCTAGTTCTTTCTTCAATTCTTGTTCGAGCATCACTTGATTTTCTAATTTTCTAAACACTGTTGATATACGATCCTGCACTACCTTTACGGAATTCGAGGAGAATACCAACATACTGCTTATCTGATGCAATACATCATGATTCGTGTCGAATGGTTCCCAGGATATTGAGGCGTGCAGTGATTTAGGGCTTTCAATGGCATCAGGAATCATCGCGAATGCTGATACATTTTTAACTGTAAGATATAAATTCTCAGCAATCAGCAGGTTCATGTGCGCGCAAAGACCAAGACCTCGTTCGATAAGGGTAACTTTCTCCTTCTCTTTTGATTCATTGTGTTTGATGCCAATCATAACTGCGATCACTGCACCGACAACACCCAGAATGTTTCCGATGATTGATGCCAAGGCTTGAAGGCGATCACCGTCGGATTTCTCTGCAAACCAAAGACTCAGAAATTCGAGGCCAATTGAAGTGAGAAAGACTACGCCAACACACAAGGCGATCTTCCCGCGAACCCCAATTCGGCCTAGGAACTTGGCATACCCATCAAATATGAACTGGACGCGGGGATAGTTGGCAACGAGCCATTCCTTGATCTTGTTCATGTCACACAAAAATTTCAGTTTTTCTCTCTAAATGCGCGTACAATTGGGTCCTCATAACGACTCATCACAAAATCTGAAAGTCGAATATCGAGACTATATCCAATGTTAATAATGCACCTTACTAACTTTGAAAATTCATGATTCAAATCTGCTGCATTATATTGATATCCCAATGCAGGGTTTCTATAGATCGAATCTATAACAGTGTTTAGATAGTTTCTTGCTACGATTGCGTCACTTGCATAAACTGGCAGTAAGCCATTTATCGCATGAAGTTTTGTAGTATTACTCTCGAAAATACTCAGATTTATGAAATGAAGGTATCGAGCAAACATATTGAATCGCTTATTTCTAGCTTCCTCCGTAACGGGATTGGGATCGATAAGTTCATCTAGCCTTCGTGACGCGAGTTCGATGTCTCTACTGATTTGTATAAGCGAGACTCCTATCGACAAGCGCAGTTTGTTAACATCTTCTTTTTGGTTATCGCGCTCGGCTCGTATCGCAAGCATCACTGCGAATACAGCACCGATAATACCCAATGCGTTTCCAAGTAGTGAGGCGATTGCCTGTAGTTTTGCTTCGTTGTCGTCTGAGGCCCACCACAGACATATGAATACGATACTGGATAATGCCAGTAAGGCGAAGAAAAAGCACAATATGAGGGCTATGCTGAGTGGTTTGATCCGTTCAGACCAATTGCTTTTCGACATCACATTCAATCCATCGGTGGAATGAAACGTACCGAGTTCACCATCTGATTATAGAACTTTCGTGCGCCGTCAGGCAATGTCGCGCGCAGTGCATCCTCCAATATCAACTGGCGAACTTCTGCGTAATGAAGTGAACCCTTCGTTTTATGCAGTTAGATTATCTCGAACTTATACCCGTCGATCCCCCGCTTTTGGATTGCTTCATTTAAGTACGTCGATGAACCCGTATATGTCCGCCAGTCTGATTCGGATACGACACGTTTACGATTCTTCCTCCCAGCGACCTTCTTTCGGTTGGTCCGCGTAAAGTTCTTCTTGCCGATGTATTCGTGGCCAGTATCAAGTTCCGTTATGCGATATACAAAGCCGAACCAATCGGATGGATTAAAGGGAGTTGGGTATTGCCACACTCCATATTTAAACGAATGAAAAACCCCACCGTTTCCAGTGGAACTTTGGGAGTCTCTTTTAGTACTTCTTCCGCAATTGCTTTGTATAGGTGCATTCCTCAAAGGCAATTCTTCCATCAAGTTTCTATCGAATCCGATAAAGAGACTCTCTTTGAGAATTCGCAATTAGCAGACCATGGCCGCGTGCGGCTCCAATCGCATTGTTCAAATAGAAACCCCGGTCGCACGGCTTTGGACGGACGCACGACCGGGGGGAGGAGAGGATGAGAATATGAATTTACCCTATAGTTGTCTTTGTGACAATCGCGACTTTGATCTACTCCCACGTCACAAGGACGCAAGTTTGCGGGGTCACGAAACTTGACTCCAACGCACGCGAGGTTAGCTGCTGTGACTACCAGCGACGTTTGGTCCCGAACGCAGCGGGATATAGGTGCTTTATTCGCGCAATTGCGGTTTTCGCGTATTTGATAAGGTTATTTACCTATTTTGGATTAGTTACTTTGTTCTTGATAAAATCGATACGCTATAGTCGAATCAGCCATCGTTGTCGGGGGCGTGCCCAGCGGCGTGCGCTGTTTGAAATGTAAAGAAAGACGAACGGCAGTGGCCCCGTAAACCGGCCGCCGCAATATGTAACCTCGAATCGTCGTCGTGGTTACATTTGTGAAATATCAATGGGTTAAATCGGCGACCGTCGCTGTTTGTCGCGTTTGGTAACCTATTTCAGCCGCGTTGCGGGCAGTCTTGGCGGGCGCACGGGGCGGAGCCTTTGGCGACAAACGCCTTGCACACGCGGCAGGGGGCCAGGATTTCGGCCTCTTCTTTGAGGGCGGCTTTGGCTACACCGCCCTGGCGCGCGCGTTCGGCCGCGATCTCCTGCTCCTTCTCGCGGATGCGCAAGTAGCGCCAGCCGAACCACACGGCGGCCAGCACCACGATCAGCAGCAGGAGTTTGGCGAAGGAAAAGCCCATGGTTAAATTTTCTCCATCGCCGTCAGAGCCCGTAGCGCGCCCACAAAGCGCGCGTCTCGAGCGCTTCGAGCGCCTCCTGCGGCCAGGCGGCAGCACCCGCACCGAAGGGATTGCCTTGCGCAAGCCCGATCCAGCGCCGCAAAGCGCCGTCGCGCGCCCCGAAGCGGCGAAAGCGCACCTTGTCGCCGAAGCGCCGACGCAGATCGCTGCGCGCGTCGCCGAGCGCGTCGATGAGGCCCAGTTGTTTGGCCTGCGCACCGGTCCAGAAAGCGCCTTCGAACAAGGTGGCGTCGTCGCCCGCAAGGCGGGTCCCGCGCCTGTTCCGCACCCAGGCGATGAAATTGGCGTGGATCTCGGCCTGCAGCGCCTTGAGGCGGTCGATGTCTTCTTGTTTGGCAGGCACAAACGGATCGAGCAGCGATTTGTTGCGGCCCGCCGTGTAGAGGCGGCGCTCCACGCCCAGGCGCGCGATCGCCTCGGCAAAGCCGAAGCCGGCTGCGATCACGCCGATCGAGCCCACGACCGAGTTGGCGTCGGCCATGATCTCGTCGGCGGCACAGGCAAGCCAATAGCCGCCCGAGGCCGCCACATCCTCGACATAGGCGTAGACCGGCTTTTTGTGTTCGTCGGCAAGGGCGCGAATGCGGCTGCCGATCAACGCAGATTGTGCGGCCGAGCCGCCCGGCGAATTGAGGATGAGGGCCACGGCAGCGTAATCCTCGGCCTTGAACGCGGCTTCGAGCGGGCCTGCAAGCCGGGCAAGCGATAGCCCGCGCGAACCGCCCATGCCGATGGCGCCTTCGAGGCGCAGGACCGCCACGCGCGCGGGCGGCGTGCGGCCGAGAAAACGTTCGATCGTGTCGCGGAGATTCATCTTCCGCCTATCTATACACGCTCGGGTGCATCGAGAGCCAGTGCCGAACGGCCGCGCAGAACCGCATCGGCTGCCGCCGTGTAGCTGCCGTCGGCTTCGTGCAGCACGAGGCCGGCGGCGAGGCGCAGCGGGGTCGCGATACCTTTGCGCGCACGCACGAGGATGCGTTTGGCGGGCACGCCTGTTTTGGGCCATAGCGGAAACACCACGATTTCGCCGGCATGGCCGTGCAAACCTGCGATGAGATCGTCGAGCCGGTCGGCGCGCTGCACGAACAGCACATGCCCACGCGGCGCCACGGCGCGCAAGGCAGCCGCGATCCAGTGGCCAAGGGTCGCATCGCCTTCGACATTGGCGGTCGCGCGTGCCGCGTGCGGCGAGGCTTGCGCGCGCTGCGGCGGCAGATAGGGCGGGTTTGCGAACACAAGATCGAAGCCGGTTTTTGCGAAGCTGCGTACGTCGCCGATCTCGACTTCGAAGCGCTGGGCCATGTCGTTCGCTGCGGCGTTGGTGCGCGCAAGTTCGGCTGTGCCCGCATCGCGTTCGAGGCCGAGGATGCGCAAATCCGGCAGGCGCGCAAGGGCGCACAGACTCGCAGCCCCGGCACCGCAGCCAAGCTCGAGCGCATGGCGTATCGACAATGGGATTGCAGCTGCGAGAAGGACGGGATCGATGGCCGCACGATAGCCGTCGGCACTCTGGCGCAGCGCCACGCGGCCGTCGAGCAGTCGGTCGTCGGTGAAGGCAGGATCGCTCAAAAGGGGCAGCGTTTCGGCAAGAGGGCAGGCGAAGGCGAGACTTGAATTCTGCGCCTCAGCGCCTATGCTCGGTCGCGGTAGCAGGCCGCGTCAAGCGGCAAGGGGGAGCAGCCGGTGGCAGTCGTCGTAAATCTCGAAGGCGAGCGTGGGCGCAACGCGCGCGGGGCCGCGAAAAACGGTCTCGATGCGCTGGTCGCGTTGTGCGCGGAAGACATCAAAGCGGTCAACGAAGCGATCCTGCGGCGCATGCATTCTTCGGTGCCGCTGATCCCGCAGCTCGCGAGCCACATCGTGGCGGCCGGCGGCAAGCGCATGCGCCCGATGCTGACGCTGGCGGCAGCCCGCATGTGCGGCTATCGCGGCGACCGGCACATCCAGCTTGCGGCTTGCGTCGAGTTCATCCACACGGCCACGCTGCTGCACGACGACGTCGTCGACGAAAGCGATCTGCGCCGCGGCCGCGCCACGGCCAACGCGCTGTGGGGCAACAAGGCGAGCGTGTTGGTCGGCGATTTCCTGTTCAGCCGCTCGTTCCAGCTGATGGTCGAAGACGGCTCGCTTGCCGTGCTCGGCATCCTTTCGACCGCGTCGGCCACGATCGCGGAGGGCGAAGTTCTGCAGCTTGCCACCGCCAACGACACCGAAACTTCGGAGCAGGCCTATCTCGAAGTCGTCAGCGCCAAGACGGCCGCCTTGTTCGCGGCGGCGTGTCGCGTGGGTGCTGCCGTCGCCGACCGGCCCAAGGCCGAGGAAGACGCGCTCGAAACCTACGGCCTCAATCTCGGCATCGCCTTCCAGCTCGTCGACGACGTGCTCGACTACGGCGCTTCGAGCGCCGACATGGGCAAAAACAGCGGCGACGATTTCCGCGACGGCAAGATCACGCTGCCGGTGGTTCTCTCGTTCCTGCGCGGCGAGGAAAGCGAGCGCGTGTTCTGGCGCCGCACGCTCGAAGAGCTCGATCAGAAAGAGGGCGATTTCGCCCATGCGCTTGAGCTCATGCGCAAGCACCGGGCGCTCGACGACACGATTGAGCGGGCGCGCCATTACGGTCGCATCGCGCGCGATGCGCTCGGCATCTTCGCCGACGGGCCGGAGAAGCGCGCTTTGGTCGAACTCGTGGATTTCGCGATCCAGCGCGGCTATTAGCTCGCGAACCCTAACTCGCGAGCTGCGCTTGCAGCAGCGAGGACAGCACGGGCGCTTGGGATCCCCGCACTGTCGCAATGCCGTCGAGATAGTCGCGCCTCGCGGGCTGCGCTGAAGTCTGGGCTGAAGGTGCTTGGGTCTGCGCCACTTCGAGGCGCTGGGCCACTTCGCCCGCCGTGCGGAAGCGGCGCGCTTCGCGGTCGTGGAACACGGCGCGGTTCGCGTTGGCGGCGGCGGGCAGCAATTTGTTGGAGGGCGTATCGGGCGATTCTTCCGCCGCTTTGATGAGCCGGATGGCCCCGCGCGCACCCAGGAAATGGGCGGCGTAGACTTCCTGGTAGGTGGGTTCGCGGCCGAGCACCTTCTGCAGCGAGGTGCGGTTCTTCTCGGTCAGTTCGCCCGCCATGGCGGCCGCCATTTTGGGGTCCTTGCGCAGGGCAAGAATTGCCGCCCGGTCTTCCTGGCTCGGCACTTCGTTCCGGCCGGTGGTCTGGTTCTTCGCGATCTTTTTGGCGAGATCGCCGATGCCGTATTTGGCGCCGTGGCTGCGCACGAGGTCGAGCCAGGTCTGTTCGGTGAATTGGAACAAGCCCGTCGCCGACGAGTTTTTGCTTTGGGCGTTGGGTTTCAATGCACTTTCGCGATTGGCGATGGCCAAAAGCTCGTCGAAGCCGGCCTTGCCGCGTTTGGCGGGCTCGGCCAAGGCGCTGGCGATCTGCGGGGACACGCGGGGTGTCTGGGCGGGGCTCTGGGCGGTTTTTTCGATCATGGCCCCCTCGGTACAGCAACCCCCATGCCAAGCCCGAGACCCTTACGAAGCGCAAGGCTTGCGCGCCCCGGCGAGGAGCGCTATACGAGCGCTCCCGATCGGTCGGAGCGTAGCTCAGCCTGGTAGAGCACTAGCTTCGGGAGCTAGGGGCCGGAGGTTCGAATCCTCTCGCTCCGACCAACAATTCCCGAGAGAACCTGCATTTCTTGCAGGCCAAGGCACAAGGCGTCTTGGTCGGAACCGGGTACGAATTAGGCCTCTACAAGCCCATTCGTGGCACGATCCAGACACACGGTGTTGCTACAGCGTTTCGCAATTGCGGATCAGTTTTGCGGGCTTGCGCGCCGCAGCGCTGGCCTCAAGGCGCTGCAAGCGCGCCTTGTGTCGGCTTGTAAGAATGCGTCGCCGACGGGATACTCGTTGACTGAGCCCGGCGACAAAAGACGGCAGTCCCGCCTACGCCGGGCAACGTCGCGATCGTCGATGCCTGCTCTTCCGCTGCGCGTCTAGACCGGCTGTGTCGTCTATCTTCCGACTGCGTCGAAGTGCCGTATCGCGACACCGAGCCCCTCAGTTGTGAAGGGGAGGGTCCCGAACTTGTCGGGGCCGCCAGGGCGCGAGGTCCGGGCATGCTCGGGCACATGAAATACGCACCTTTCTTCGATCTAGGTACCGGCCCCGGAGGACAGGGCTGTCCGCGCGTCGGCGAAGCCGTCCTCTTGCCTTTGCCGCATTGGCCTTCCCTGGTCGCTTGGATTGCGCGACGATGGCGCCGATGAGCGAGACCGATTGGGACGATATCCGCGCATTTCTGGCGGTCGCGCGCGCAGGCAGCCTTGCGAAGGCCGCCAAAGCGAGCCGACTCAGCCAAACCACGCTCGGCCGCCATGTGCGAGCGCTCGAGGTGCGTCTGGGCGCGCCGCTCTTCGATAGACTACCGAACGCTTTGCGTTTGACGCCTCTCGGGCGCGAAGTGCTCGACGGCGCGCGCGCGATGGACGACGGGGCTGCCACGATCCTGCGCCGCGCGAAACTCGCCAGCGAGCCGGAGCGCAGGCCCGTCGTGGTCACCTCGGTCAATTCGATCGCCTGGTTTCTGGTTCGTCGTTTCGGAGCGCTGGAAGCCGAGCTGGGTGGGGTTGTTCTTGTGTTTACGGCCACGCGCCAGCCCGTCGATTTGGCGCGGCGGGAGGCGGACATCGCCTTGCGCATGTTGCGTCTCCCCGATGCGCCGGATCTGACCGGACGAAAGGTGGCGCGCGTGGCGAACGCCGTCTATGCGGCGCAAAGCTATCTTGCTCGAACGGGGCGATGCGAAAGCGACGGCATCGACGGGATCGATTACGTCGCGCGGGAAACCGGGTCCGAAGATTCGCCGCAAGCGCGCTTTTCGCGCACCATCGCAGGCCGCGTTCGCACCATTATGCGTGTTTCGGAGACTGTACTGCGCGTGCAGGCTGCCAGCGACGGCCTTGGCGCTGCACTACTGCCTTGCCATCTGGGTGACGGCCAGCCGGGTCTCGTGCGCTTGACCAAGCCGATCCCCGAGCTCGACGAAGACATGTACATGGTGGTGCACCGTGATCTCCGTCGGGTCGCCGCGGTTCGGCGTGCCGCCGACGCACTTGGCGCGCTGTTTCGGCGCGAGGCTCGCGTGCTCGCTGGTCGATGATCTTGGCACGATTTGGCGTGTGGTCGAGCAGCGAACGCACTAAAATCTAGTTTTATTACGTTTGTCGATCAATACGGGCTTGCCGAAATAATAGGCTTGCTTTGACCTTACATTTAAGTTTATGACAGTTTTATGACGAAATGCGGGTCACCCGCGCGCCTCGTTGTCAAAAACGTAACAAAACTACAGAGAGCGTGTCGCGACTCGCGCAGGCTCCGAAGCGGAGGAAATCATGGTCAGAAAATCGATTGCGATGACTGTCGTGGCGCTTGGCTGGTGCGCCGTGTCGGCAAACCCCGCGTCGGCGCAAGGAACCCTCAATCTTGCGTGTTCGGTGCAGGTCGAGTGGTGCCAGGCTGTCGCCACGCGCTTCCAGGTGGCGACAGGCGTTACCGTCAACATGACGCAGCGCGGTTCGGGCGAAGCCCTGGCGCAGTTGCGTGCCGAAGCGCAGAACCCGCGCACCGACGTGTGGTTCGGCGGCACCGGAGATCCGCATTTGATCGCGGCGGAGGAGAACCTAACGGTCGAATACCGGTCGGCAGCCAACGATCAACTGCAGCCGTGGGCGTTGCGCCAATACGAGATATCCAAAGGTCGGTCGATCGGGATCTATTCGGGCGCCGTTGGATTCGGTTTCAACAAAGAACTGCTCGCCAAGAAAAACATTCCCGCACCCTCGAGCTGGTCGGATCTTTTGAAGCCCGTCTACAAGGGCGAAGTTCAGATCGCCAATCCGAATTCGTCGGGTACCGCTTATGTCGTGATCGCGACGCTCGTGCAGTTGATGGGCGAAGCGAACGCGTTCGAGTATCTCGCTGCTCTCCACAAGAACATCAACGCATATGCCCGCTCCGGGACCGGCCCTATCAAGGCAGTCGCGCGGGGCGAAACGGCGGTCTCGATTTCGTTCGTGCACGATGCCGTGACGGAAGCCAACGCAGGATTTCCGGTCGGCTGGGCAACGCCGAGCGAAGGTACGGGATACGAAATCGGGTCGATGTCGATCGTGCGCGGTGCGCGCAATATCGCGCAGGCGCGCCGCTTCTACGACTGGGCGCTGACGCCCGAAGCCCAGCGCCTTGGCTTCGAAGCAGCCGGCCAATTGCAGATGCCTTCCAACAAGTCGGCGCCGCTGCCGCCCAATGCGCCCGACCTCTCGAAGTTGCGTCTTGTCGAGTACGACTTCGTCAAGTACGGCCAGGCGTCGGAACGGCGTCGTCTGCTGGCGAAGTGGGACAAGGACATCGGGTCGCTGCCGCGCTGAGAGCCGTCGGTCGGCGCAGCTGCGCTCGGCCGCGAACAGGAAGCGCACGATGAAGCGGATCGATCCTGCCTTCGTTTGGTGGCTTGTCGCGGCTCTCGGTTTTTCCGTGCTGCCGTGGCACATGGCGCAGGAGAAACTTGCGCTCGCTGGCTACTTTGCAGCGTTTGCGGATGACGTCGAAGCGGCGTCCGCCCTCGCGCAGGCTGCAGCACACGGGCGCTGGTGGTTCTGGCCCGTCGGCGCAGCACTCGCGCTTGCAGTGCCAGCCTTCGTGTTCGATCTGTCGCGAGGCAAACGGGCAAACTGGCTTTTGGCTGCGGGACTTGTCGGGTGCGCCATGCTCGCCGCACAAGGCTGGCTGATCGGCGTACGCGGTTGGCGCTACGACTGGATCGAAAGCACCTTTGGCACCCTGGACGATCGCCAGTTTGGCATCGGCTGGGGCGGTGCGTTGGCATTCATCGGTTTCATGATGATGGTAACGGATGGGCTGGCGCTGAAGGGGCGGTTTGGCGGCGATCGGTTCGTTTCGGCAAGTATCGGGATCCTGGTCGCGTCGATCGCGCTCTTTACCGTGTGGCCGGTCGCGACGCTCCTCGGCCAAGTTTTCTCCGCGCCCTCAGGGCTCTCGTTGGCGCAAGCGACGGCCGAGCGTCTTCTGGCGCCGAAGATCTGGAGCCTTGCCTGCGTCGTGTCGTCGTCGAACTGCGGCGTCGCTTGGAACACGATCGTGTTGGCGCTATCGACGGCGTCATGCGCCACGCTGCTGGGGCTCGCATTCGCATTGGTCGTCACGCGGACCGGTTTTCGTTTCAAACGTCCGCTCCGCATGCTGACGGTAATGCCGATCATCACCCCTCCCTTTGTCATCAGTCTCGGCCTTATCCTGATTTTCGGCCGTTCGGGACTCGTAAACCAGGCCGCGAGTGCTTGGTTCGGCGTCGATCTCGGCCGTTGGATCTATGGCTTCGAGGGCGTACTGCTTGCGCAGGTATTCAGCTTCACACCCACGGCGTTTCTTGTCCTGATCGGCGTCGTTGAGGGTATTTCGCCGACGATGGAAGAGGCCTCGCAGACGCTGCGTGCGAGCCGCATGCGATCCTTCTTTACGGTCACGCTGCCGTTGATGCGACCGGGGCTTGCTAACGCTTTTCTTATTGTTTTCATCGAGAGCATCGCGGATTTCGGCAACCCGATCGTGCTGGGCGGCTCGTTCGGCGTGCTCTCGACCGAGATATTCTTCGCCGTTGTCGGTGCCCAGGCCGATTTCGGTCGTTCGGCGACGCTCGCAACGATACTTCTCGTTTATGCACTCGGCGCCTTCTTCCTGCAGCGGCACATCGTGGGTCGGGGGTCGTACGTCTCGATGTCCGGGAAGGGCGACGCCGGGCTCGCGGCACCGCTGCCGACGCCGATCCGCCGTGTCGCATTTGCGCTGGCGTTGCCGTGGGCGGCGCTGACGGTTGTCGTCTATACGCTGGCCCTGGCAGGCGGCTTTGTCACGGTCTGGGGTCGCGACTGGACGCCGACGCTCTCGCATTTTCAACGCGCCTTTTCGTTCGAATTCGCGGCCGGCGGCATTGTGTGGTCTGGCGGCGCATGGAATTCGTTCTGGACGACGATCCAGCTTGCGACCCTTGCCGCACCGGTCACGGCGGGACTTGGGCTGCTCGCGGCCTGGGTTCTCGCCCGTCAGCGATTCGCTGGACGCGCTGTCCTCGAGTTTGCACTGATGCTTAGCTTCTGCGTCCCCGGTACCGTCATCGGCGTTGCCTATATTCTCGCCTACAACATTCCGCCCGTCGAGATCACCGGAACGGCAGCGATTCTCGTCATCTGCTTCGTGTTCCGCAATATGCCGGTGGGCGTGCGCTCGGGCCTTGCGGCGATAAGCCAGCTCGACCGCAGCCTCGACGAAGCGTCGTCGACCTTGCGCGCTTCGACGGCGCGCACGCTCCGCAAGGTCGTGCTGCCGCTGCTGAAGCCCGCTATCGTCACAGCACTTGTCTACAGCTTCGTGCGCGCGATGACCACGGTGAGCGCCGTGATCTTCCTCGTCTCGGCGCAGCATGAGATGGCAACGGTCTACATCATCAACCGCGTGATCAACGGCGACTACGGCATCGCCATTGCCTATTCGACCGTGCTGATCGTGTTGATGATGGCGGCGATCGGCCTCATACAGCTTTTGGTCGGACGTCGTCGTATCGGGCGCCGCGCCGCGGGTGCGACACCGCAAGTCGCTGGAGTGCGCGCATGAGGGACGTAAAACGCGAGAATGCCGGTGTCCGGCTCGAGGGTATCGTCAAACGATATGGCAGCGTGGTTGCGGTCAAGAAACTGTCGTTGGAGATCAAGCCAGGCACGCTCGTGACGCTTCTGGGGCCCTCGGGCTGCGGCAAAACGACGCTTTTGCGAATGGTCGCGGGGCTCGAAACTCCGAGCGAAGGCCGTATCGAAATCGGCGGCGCGGACGTGACCGGGCTGTCTGCGCGCGAGCGAAACGTGTCGATGGTTTTTCAGTCCTACGCGCTTTTCCCGCATATGAACGTTGCGGAAAACGTCGCGTACGGCCTCATCTCGAGCGGCTTCAACAAATCCGACGCGGCGGCAAAGGCGGCGCGGGCATTGGAGACGGTCGGGCTTTCTGGCTACGGTGAGCGATTGCCTTCGGAAATGTCCGGCGGCCAACAGCAGCGCGTTGCCGTGGCGCGCGCCCTCGTGCTCGAGCCCGACGTGCTGCTTTTCGACGAACCGCTGTCGAATCTTGACGCGCGATTGCGCCGGTCGATGCGCGAAGAGATCCGCGCACTCCAGCAGAAGTTGGGACTTACGGCCATCTACGTCACGCATGACCAAAGCGAGGCTTTGGCTGTTTCCGACACGATCGTGGTGATGCGCGCAGCCGAGATCGCCCAGGCCGGAACTCCGGCAGAACTCTACGACGCGCCATGCGATGTTTTCGTTGCGACGTTCATGGGCGAGGCGAACCATGTGCGCGGCAATCTGGATGCAAAGGACGGCGCTGCCGGACGCGTGGCACTCGACCGCGCGTTCGTGACGCTGCCGCATCGCGATCTTCCGCTGGGTCCAGTCGATTTGGTTATTCGGCCCGAGGCGATCTCGTTCGTGGATCCGGATGCGGCTGCAGATGCTTTGGAAGGGCAGGTTGCCCGTGCGACGTTCATGGGTTCGCATGTCGAATACCATGTGGACACGGCACTCGGCGACCTGTTCGCCGTCGTCCCGCGCGCCGCGCAGTTTCGTCCTGTCGGCTCGCGCGTGCGCGTTATGCTCGATCCAAAGGGCGCAATCCTTGTGCGGCCTTAGATGAAATCGGCGTTCAGATCGCGTCGGACATGTGTTGTGCGGCAGTTCTGCCTGCATGGCGGTTTTTATTGCGGTGTCTCTTGAGCGAAAAATCCAACTTTTACCTGCCGTCGATCCAGGCCGTATTGTTCGACATCGACGGCACGCTGGTCGATACCGAAGACCTTCATTTCGCGAGCTGGAACGAGATACTGACGGAATATGAAATGGTGCTGGATCGCAGGCACTACGATCTGAATTTCGTCGGGCTGACGAGCGTCGATATCGTGCTGCGCAACTTTGCGCATTTGCCCGCAGCGGCTCGCGAAAGCCTGCCGGAGCGCAAAGAATCTCTTTTTCGCACCAAACTGTCGGCGCTCACGCCGACAAAGGGGCTCGTCGCGTTTCTCGAACGCATCTTGGCCGCTGGAATCCGCGTTGCAGCCGTTACAAACGCGCCGCGCGCCAATGCCGAGCGCATGCTGTCCGGGTTGGCGCTTCGCGACGTGTTTCAGACATTGATCAGTGGCGACGAGTTGGCGCGCGGCAAGCCGGACCCAATGCCCTATGCCGAAGGGTTGATGCAGCTTGGCGTCGAAGCTGGGCAGGCTCTTGCCTACGAAGATTCGATAGTCGGCGTTACGTCTTCTGTTGCGGCTGGAATAGCGACCATAGGAGTCGATGCCGCAGGTCACCATCCCATCGAAGGACACCCGCTTCTGGCCGTCGGCGCCGGGCGGGTCGTACGCGATTTCGTCGGGGAGTGGCACCAGATCGAAGCGGCGAGGCGATAGATTTGCGTCTCAGACTTAGGGGCTTGCAAAGCGGGCGCAGATTGCACAATGCGGTCTGCAATAGATTTGCCGATCGCGCTATACGGCCGCCTCGCATTGTAATCGATTCGATAGGCTTCGATTTTCTCTATCGCATCGGCAATCTTCTCTAGCTCGGCGGCCAACAGGGACCGGTGATCGACGTATCTGGCGCCGTCGCCGAGCCCCCTTCGCGAAGCAAGCCGCGGCTTTTGTTTAGATAGCTCCACGATTTCGCTGCGCGGCGGCTCGATGTCCAGATGCTCGAGCTTTCTCTTTCTTTTTTCTGGGAACGCGCCCTTCGGCTCGGTTGCCTCTGTTGAGTCGGTGTACGGAGCAAGTTTTCGTTGATAGCCAGACCGCGCTCCACCTGCACGATGGACGCGCCGCGATCCCGTACCAGTTCTACCGCCTCGACGTCGCTGGGCTCTTCGCCTGGAGCTCATCGCTTTCTTCGCGGGAAACTGTTCTTTGAATATCGCGTTAGCCCTAGATGATCTTCGAGCGAATGCGGGACGTGACGATCTCGGTGAGCACGACCACGGCGAAGATCGTGGCAAGCACCAGCCCGGCTTGGTCCCAATAGAGATTGCTGATTGCAGTATCGAGGGCTACGCCAATGCCGCCCGCACCCACCAGCCCCAGCACGGCGCTTTCCCGAACATTGATGTCCCACCGGAACAGCGCCACCGACCAGAAGGACGGCTCCACCTGCGGCCAAAACCCTTTGAGCAGAATGGCAGGCCGCGAAGCGCCCGTCGCGGTCAGCGCTTCGATCGGCCCGACATGCGTTTCGTCGATCGCCTCGCTCAACAGCTTGCCGACAAATCCGATGGAGCGAAACGCGATCGCGAGCGTGCCCGCCAATGCGCCGGGGCCAAAGATTGCGACAAACAGCAGCGCCCATATCAGCGAATTGACCGAGCGCGAAGACACGAGAATGAGATTGGCAAATTGGTTCAGCAACACCGACTTCGTGATGGTGCGGGAAGCCAGCAGCGCCACGGGTGCAGCCAGCACCAATGCGATCAAGGTTCCGAGCGTCGCGGTATGCAGCGTTTCGACCAGCCCGGTCCACACGGTCGGCCAAAAGCGCCAGTCGAACGGCCACATGCGCTGGAACAGATCGGCGGACTGTGCCGGCGCGTCGTAGAGAAACTCCGGGATCACCTCGATCGTGCGCAACGACCAAAGGATGGCCATGACGCTCGCCACATAGACGGCATAGCGCGCCATCCGCTCGGCGGGCGTGAAGCGCTGCCACACGCGGGAAATTCCGGTGCCGACGGCCGCACTCACTGGAACACCCGGCGAATGCGTGTCGAGACCACTTCGAACAGCATGATGATGGCGATGATCGCCAGAAGAATGGTCAGCACAACGTCGTAGTCGAAGCGCTGGTACGCGGTGAACAAAGTCGCGCCAATGCCGCCGCCGCCGACGATGCCGACCATGGTCGAGTTCCGTAGATTGGAATCGAGCTGGTAGATGACGAAACCGACGAAGCGCGCCATGACTTGGGGCAGCACGCCCATAATCAGCACGCTCAGGAAGCCGGCGCCCGTAGCGCGTACGGCCTCGACCTGTTTCATTGAGATTTCTTCTATCGCTTCGGCAAAGAGTTTTCCCACAAAGCCCATCGAGGCAACGACGAGTGCGAGTACGCCTGCAAGCGCACCAAAACCTACCGCCTTGACGAACAGGATCGCAACGATCACCGGATGGAACGTGCGCAAGAGCGCGATGAACGCGCGCGCCGCCCACGATACCCATGCTGGCGTCAAATTGCGCGCCGCAAGCAGTCCGAGTGGCAGCGCCAGCAACACCCCAAACGCTGTCGACAGCACGGCGATCTGAAGACTCTCGAGCATGCCATCGACGATAAGCTGGACTTTCTGTGCCTGGACGTTTGGCGGCCACATGCGGCCAAGAAACCGTTCGCCTTGATCGAGTCCGATGACAAAGCGCGCCCAAGTGATCTGCAAAATGCCTGCCGCATGCGCGACGTAGAGCACAAGCCCTAGCCAGAGCGCGCGCACCTTCCAATTGGTCGGAAACGCATCGCGCAGGGTACGACCGGCTCCGACAGCGCTCATTCCTGCAGCCAATCCTTGCCGCCGTAGATTTCGATCAGGTGTCGCTCCTCCAGCGCCGACGGATTGCCGTCGAACACGATCGCACCCTTGGACATCCCGATGATGCGGTCGGCAAAACGCTTGGCGAGATCGACGTTATGGATATTGACGACAACCGGAATGTCGCGCTCAGCCGCCAGCTTTTCGAGAATCTCCATGATTTCGACCGAGGTTTTAGGATCGAGCGAGGAGGTCGGTTCGTCGGCCAGAATTAAATCCGGATTCTGCATGATCGCACGGCAAATCCCGACCCGCTGGCGCTGGCCGCCCGAAAGCGCATCGGCCCGGCGCGTCGCCATGTCGCCCAAGCCGACGGCATCGAGAAGCGCAAAGGCGCGTTCCACGTCTTCGGCCGAGAAGCGGCGCAGCATCGCACGCCACCACGGGATATAGCCGAGCCGGCCGCACAGCAGGTTCTCGATTACCGACAGCCGCTCGACCAGATTGTACTCTTGAAACACCATGCCGATGGTGCGGCGTGCGGCGCGCAACTCGGCGCCTTTGAGGGTCGCAAGATCGCGCCCCATGAAAAGGATTTCGCCCGCCGTCGGATCGACGAGACGATTGATGCAGCGGATCAACGTCGATTTGCCGGTCCCCGACGGGCCGATGATAGCCGTCAGTCCGCGCCCGGCGATTGTCACCGAAACGTCGCGCAGAACCGGCTGGCCTGCGCGATATTCTTTGCGCAAAGCACGGATCGCAACGTCGCGGTTCACCGCGTGCGGCCGTCCCTCTCGTTCGGCAACCCTCACGGCCGTGGGGCTGCGGGTGCCGGAGCGGCAGGTGCTGGCGCCGCTGCCGGCGGTGCGGCACGGCGCGCGGCGGCTTCGGCCTCACGCCGCGCTTCGGCATCATACGCAGCTCGGTTGTAGGGGGTATTGGTCTTTTCGGCGACCTCGCGCACAGGCGCCCAATCTTTCAGGTACGTGATCGGCAAGAAGCGGTCGTCGCCGTTGAACTCCTTGACCATCTCGGCCGGGAATTTGAAATCGTAGAAACATTGCTTGACCTTCGCCGCCAGGGTCGGCGCAAGGTCGTGCGCGTGGGCAAAGGACGAGGTCGGGAAGACCGTGCTCTTGTAGATGATGCGGAAATTGTCGGCCTTCACGGTGCCGCGATTGCCCATGCGATCGAAAACATCGGACGCAACGGCACCCATGTCGTAGTCGCCTGTGTTGACGCCCAACACCGAACGGTCGTGCCCGCCCGACATGATCGGCTGGTAGTCGGTCCCCGGGGTCAGACCCTCTGCCGGGAAAAGGGCGCGCGGCGCAAGATTGCCTGAGTTCGACGACGGCGATGTGTGTGCCACTTTGCGGCCTTTGAGGTCGGCCAATTTCTGGAACGGCGAATCGGCTTTGACGATGGCCAGAAGATGGTACCCCCGCACACCCTCGTTCGAACCCTTCGCAGCGAACGGCACCGCACCTGCGATATTCACGGCAAAGCCTGTTGGGCCCGTCGAGAAACCGGCCACATGCAGGCGGCCCGAGCGCATCGCCTCGATTTGGGCGGAATTCGACTGAACTGGGAAATACACCCAGCGCTTGCTCGTGCATGTACCCAAATAGTCCATCAAGGGCTTAAAAATGTTGGCATAGACGGCTGGGTCCTCGACGGGCGTATAGGCAAAGATCATCGTCGAGGGATCGCGTTGACGGTTGGTGGCCGGGAGGTCAGCAACAAGATCGTTGTTGGCGTCGCAATACAGCGTGTCGAGTTGGCCGCGATTGGAGCACGTATCCTGTGCCGCGGCTTCGCGCGACACAAACGGGCCCACAGATGCGAGCATAGCAACCGCGATCACGCCCAAGCGCACTTGGATGAACGTCATGGTTTTCTTCTCCCTCAAATCACTGCTCTTTCGGCCTAGCGCCGCTTATGTTACGGTTTTATGACAGTTTATAACAAACCTGACAAGCGCCGCCGCTTGGCAATTCGACAAAGCAACTTCGGAGTTAAACGAAAAAGTGATCTATCCGACCGGCTTCCTGGCGCTTCTCGGCGCGATCGCACTGCTTCTATGGGCCACGCATCTGGTCAAAAGCGGTGTGGTTCGGGCCTTCGGCAGCGAATTGCGCGTTATCTTGGCCCATGCAGCGGGCAACGCACCGCGCGCCGCCGGTCTTGGATTGGGAATCGCGTTGGCGTTGCAAAGCTCGACTGCCACGGCGTTGCTTCTGACATCCTTGGCGACGCGTGGTTTTATCGCGCTTGCCCCAGCGATTGCGGTGATGCTCGGTGCCGACGTGGGCTCCAGCCTCGTGGTGCAGATATTGACGTACGATCTCAAAGCGCTGGTTCCAGCGCTGCTGACGGCGAGCATAGCCGCGTTCATGATCTCAAGCTCGGCCCGCGTGCGCAAGATCGGACGGATCGGCATCGGCTTGTGCTTGATCGTGCTGTCGCTCAGCATGATCGCGGCGGCAACCGCGGATTGGCGCGGCGGCGGCACGCTCGACATCGTGTTGTCGCGTCTCGGCGACGAGCCGGTCTTGGCGGTCGTCATTGCAGCTTTGCTGGCATGGGCGATGCACTCGAGCGTGGCGTTTGTTCTGCTCGTACTTGCGCTGTCGACGTCGGGTGTGGTGTCGGTTCAAATTGGGCTGTATCTGGTTCTGGGCGCCAATATCGGGTCGGGCCTGACTGCGCTGGCCCTCGTCTGGCGTGAATCCGCCATCGCGCGCCGAATCGCTCTTGGCAATCTTGGCTTCCGCCTGCTCGGCGTGGTCTTGGCGCTTGCAGTTTTGCCGTTTGCGTGGCCGCTGATGGCGCCGATCGACTGGCCGCCTGCACAGCAGTTGGCGGCGGCCCATGTCGGCTTCAATTTCGCGCTTCTTGTTGTTTTTCTCCCGTTTGTCGGGCCGGCGGCGCGGCTTTTGGTCCGGCTTGTCGCTGCCGACGAGAAGGCAGCCGGCGAATACAAGGTGCTGCATCTCGACGAAGCGCTGCTGACCACGCCGCATCTGGCGCTTGGGGCGGCGTCGCGCGAGGTGCTGCGGCAAGCCGAGCGGGTCGAGACCATGCTTGGCGAGACGATGCTGACCTTTAACGAGGCGGACGGAGCCCGCCTCAAGGCGATTCGCAAGCTCGACGACGAAGTCGACGGATTTCAGGATGCCATCAAGCTTTATCTCACGCGCCTAACGCGCCAGCCTTTGGCCGAAGCCGACGCGCGGCGGGCGTTCGACCTTATTCTTTTCACCACGAATCTCGAACATGTCGGCGATATCATCGACAAGAGCCTGCTCGAACTCGCAGCCAAGCGCCGACGCTCGGGCGTTTCGTTCTCGCCCGAAGGTTGGCGCGAACTGAACGAATTCCATGCCCGCGTCGTCAAGCAGCTCAAGCTTGCTATCGCAGTTTTCATGACGAACGATCCGGAGATGGCACGCGAGCTGATCCGCGAGAAGGATCAGATCCGGTCTGCCGAACGAGCGGCGATGGAAAGCCATCTTGCGCGATTGCGCGAAGGTGCAGTCGCTTCGCTCGAGACGAGCTCTCTGCATCTCGACATCCTGCGCGACCTCAAGCGCATCAATGCGCATCTTGTCAGCGTTGCCCACCCCATTCTTGAAGCCGCCGGGGAGTTGCGCGGTTCGCGTTTGACGTCGCCCGCAGCCTAGCTGCATCTCATGGCTCTTTCGCTGCATCCAAGCTGACTGTATCTTTTTCTGAAATGACTTGGCAGCCGTCGATGGCTGCAAGAAGTCGAAACCAAAGAGGAAAGCCCCCCATGTCGAACCGACGCTTTGCAATCTTTGTGACCGCTGCGACCGCCGCTGTGCTGGCACTCGGTTTTTCCCTCGGCAACGCCCAGGCGCAAGCCCCGAGCGGCAAGGTAACCGTGGTGACTTCCTTTTCGAAGGACGTAACGGACCCTTTCAAAAAGGCCTTTGAAACGGCCGTGCCGGGCGTCACGCTTGAGGTGCAGAACCGCAATACGAATGCGGGCGTGCGTTTCGTCCAGGAAACACGCGCCAATAACCAAGTCGATCTTTTCTGGGCGTCGGCACCCGATGCGTTCGAGGTCCTCAAGCGCGCGGGGCTTCTCCAGGCCCACAAGCCGAATGCGCCGGGCATCCCGGCAAAGCTCGGTCCCTACAACATCAACGATCCCGACGGCATGTTTTTCGGTTTTGCCGCGTCGGGCTACGGCATCATGTGGAACGAGCGCTATACCCGCGCCAACCGTCTGCCAGATCCCAAGGAATGGTCCGATCTTGGCAAAGCCGTCTATTTCGATCACGCCATGATCACCACGCCGTCGCGCTCGGGAACCACCCATCTGACGGTGGAGACGATATTGCAGGGCGAAGGCTGGGAAAAAGGCTGGGCGACACTGAAGGCAATGTCGGGAAACATGCGCGCGATCACCGATCGCTCCTTTGGCGTGCCCGATGCCGTCAACTCAGGACAGGTCGGACTGGGCGTCGTCATCGACTTTTTTGCCTTTTCGGCACGCGCCGCAAACTTCCCTGTCAGGTTCGTCTACCCGACCGTCTCGACCGTTGTGCCAGCCAATGTCGGCATCATCGCCAATGCGCCCAATCAGGCTGCAGCGCGCGCCTTCGTCGATTTTCTTCTGTCGGACGCAGGTCAAGAACTTCTGCTTACCCCGGCGATCAGCCGCTTGCCTGTGAATCCGGCGACCTATGCCAAGGCGCCGGAGGGCTATCCCAATCCGTTCACCGGCGCCATCGGGCTGCCAGGATTCGAATTCGATGTCGGCGTTTCCGAGCGCCGCTACGCGGTTGTCGACGTGTTGTTCGATCAATTGATCACCTTCAATCTCGAGCCTTTGAAAGCCGTGACCAAGGCGATCCACGACGTTGAAGCGCGTCTTGCGCGCCGCGACAATCCGGCCGCGCGGGCTCGACTCGCCGAGGCACGCGCCCTGATCTCAGCCATGCCCATTACGGCAGAGCAAGCTGTGTCGGAAGAGATCCGCGCATCCTTTCAAGCAAGCACGCCGCAGGCCAAAGCCCCGCGTCAAGCCGAGCTCGAGCAGCAATGGTCGAGCTTCGCTAAGGAGAAGTATGCCGCCGCGATGGCCAAGACCGCCGAGGCGGCGCGGCTCGCACCTTGAGCGCAACTGCCGCCGCCGCTGCCGCATCGCGCAGGCAATCGATTCCACTCGGTCAGTATCTGCTGGCCGGGGCAGTGGCGGCATTTCTTCTTCTGTTTCTGGTAGTTCCAGTCGCAACTGTCGTGGTCGTCGCCTTCGTTGATCCGCGCACAGGCGGTTTCACGCTCGTAAACTTTGCCGATTTCCTGCGCAACGATCTGTTCGTCCGCTCGCTCTGGAACTCGGTCTATGTTTCGACGATGTCGGTTCTTTGGGGCACGGTGTTTGCGCTTCCGCTGGCCTATATCACCTCGCGCTTCCAGTTTCGGGGCGCAGTATTAATCCAGACGCTGGGTGTCGTGCCGCTCATCATGCCGCCCTTTGCCGGTGCGGTTGCCATGCAACTGCTGTTCGGGCGGAATGGCACCTTCAATCTGCTGCTCGGCGACTGGTTCGACATCAACATTCCGTTCATGGAGGGTTTGAACGGCGTCATTCTGTTGCAGGCCGTTCATTACTTTCCGTTCATCTTGCTCAACGTCTCGGCATCACTTGCCAATATCGACCGAGCGATGGAGGAAAGTGCACAGAATCTTGGCGCGTCGGGCTTCCGGCTCTTCGCCAAAGTCGTTTTCCCTCTCGCCATGCCGGGCTACGTGGCGGGAGCCAGCCTCGTCTTCATTAAGGTTTTCGACGACCTTGCCACGCCGCTGCTGCTCAACGCCAAGGACCTGCTTGCACCGCAAGCCTATCTGCGCATCACTTCGATCGGATTGAACGATCCGATGGGCTACGTCATTTCAGTCGTGCTTATTTCGGTGTCGATGATCGCTATGTGGATCGCTACCTTTGCGACGCGCGGGCGCGACTACGCCACCGTCCAGCGTGGCGGCGGCGGTCTTGCCAAGCGCGAGATGAAGGGGATCGACAAGGTCGCGGCCTATGGCGTCGTGTTTCTGATCCTCGCTTTGACGCTCGCACCCCATATTGGGCTGATCTTGCTCTCGTTCGCCACGGTCTGGTCTTTTGCGCCGTTGCCCGACGACTACACGCTTGCGCACTACGGCAAAGTCCTGACCGAGAGCCCGCAGTTTATCTGGAACACGCTTATCTATTCGACATTGGCGGGAATCATCGCCGTCATTGTTGGATCGGCGATTGCATGGCTTGTGCAGCGCACGAAGATTCCGGGCCGACAGATGCTCGACTATCTGGCGATGGGTGCGCTTGCCGTGCCTGGCGTGGTGATCGGCATCGGCTACCTGCGCACCTATTACGGCGTGACGTTGCCGTCCGGCCAGTCGCTTGCGACGTTCTGGGTCATCATCGTCGTCGCGCTGGCGGTTCGGCGGCTTCCCTACGCTTTGCGCGCCTGTACAGCCGGCTTGCAGCAGGTTTCGCCGCAACTCGAAGAGGCGGCCGAGAATCTTGGGGCAACAAAGGCGCGTACGGTGCGCCGGATCTTGCTGCCGCTGATGGTCGGCGGCATGCTCGCGGGCTTCGTCACTGCCTTTGCCACTGCCTCGGTCGAGCTTTCGGCCACGATGATGCTGGTGCAGAACACTTCCGATGCGCCGTTGGCCTATGGGCTTTACGTCTACATGCAATCCCCTGCGGGCCGCGGCCCGGGCGCTGCCCTTGGCATGATCGCGGTCATCATCGTCGGTTTGTGTACTTTTCTCTCCCACTGGCTGCTTGACCGTGAACGGTCGGGTGCAGTCAAACATTGAGGCATCGTCATGTTTGTCGAAGCACCAGCCCGAGCCAATGCCTCAGGCGTTTTGGTCGAGGAGGTGAACCTCTCCTACGGCGCCACGCATGTTCTCAAGAACATCAATCTTGAAGTGAAGCCGGGCGAGTTCTTCGCTTTTCTTGGGCCGTCCGGCTGCGGCAAAACGACATTGTTGCGGCTCATCGCCGGATTCAACGTCGCCCAGTCGGGCCGCGTGATGATCGGCGACAGCGACATTTCGGCGCTGCCGCCGTGGAAGCGCGATGTCGGGATGGTCTTCCAATCTTATGCGCTATGGCCGCATATGACGGTGGCAAAGAACGTTGCCTTTGGACTCGAAGAACGCAGGTTGCCGAAGGCCGAAATCGCTCGGCGCGTGGCAGCAGCACTCGACCTCGTCGGCCTTGGCCATCTTGCCGAACGTCGGCCTTCGCAACTCTCGGGTGGGCAGCAGCAGCGTGTGGCCGTGGCGCGGACCGTGGTCGTCGAACCCAAGGTGTTGCTGCTCGACGAGCCATTGTCGAACCTGGACGCCAAGATGCGCGTGCAGGTGCGCCGCGAGCTTCGCGATCTGCAGCAGCGTTTGGGGCTCACGACAATCTTCGTAACCCACGACCAGGAAGAGGCCAACACGATCTGCGATCGTATCGCCGTAATGAATGACGGTATTGTACAGCAAGTCGGTACGCCAATGGAACTCTACGAAAAGCCAGCAAACTTGTTTGTCGCCGGCTTTTTGGGGGCTGCCAATATTCTCGAGGGCGAGGTGTTGACCGACGGTGCAGATCGCATGTTCGAGATCAAAGGCGGCGCCAGATTGCCGATCCCGCCGAGCGTGACTGCGACTCACGCTGCACGGCTGGTCTTTCGTCCGCAATATGCCGAACTGGTGCGCGCAAAGGACGACGGTGCCGATAATGCGCTGACGGGCAAGGTGGTCCATCGCGAGTTTCTGGGCGCCGCGGTCCGTTACAATGTGGCCCTGGGCCGCAGCGAAGTGACGGTCGAAGCACCCTTCCAAAGTGTGTCGGGTCTGATCGAGGTTGGCGCTTTGGTCGCCGTCTCGTTGGCGCCGGAGCGCATGCAGTTCCTGACCGCTTAAGCGGCAGGGTGTATGCATGCACTCGTCAAGTTCTGTCGGCGGCCATTTGTCGCCACGTAGCCGCGACGAATGGCCGCCGACTGGAAGCTTTCCGCCTAGCTGCCGATTTCGCCGCCGTCGATTTTCTCGATCGCGACGACCGACGGACGCGGCGGCATGTCGGGGCGGAAATCGGGCCATCGCGTCGATGGATTTTCGAAGTTCGAACCGCGCGCTTCGCCCGGATGTTGGATCGCCAGAAACAGCGTCTTGCCGTCGGGCGTGAAGCAGGGCCCGCAAACCTCTGCCCCCGACGGCGCGCCGTAGAGGCGTTTGGTCACGGCGCGGCCGGGCCCTTCGAGTTCGGTGCCGAAGATGCCGTCCGAGCGGGCGGGCACGGCTTGGGTCGGCATGCCGTCGGTCGCGATCCACATGCGCCCTTTCGGGTCGAAGGCGATGTTGTCGGGCGCTGCGAGCCATCCGTGCGGACCCACGCCCGGCCCGTATTTGGCGCGCGCGGCCGGATCGGCGGGGTCGCCCGCAAGCAGCAGAATGTCCCAGCGAAACACATCGGCCGCATGGTCGGCGCGCGGCCCGCGGCCGCCCGGCGGAATCATCTCGACGATGTGGCCCGTGCGGTTGTCGGCGCGCGGGTTCGGGCCGTTCGCGCGTGCGCGCGCATCGCTGGCGTCGGCCGCTGCACGGCGTTCGTTGTAGGTGCACACCACGTAGGTGCGCCCCGTGACGGGATCGGTTTCGACGTCTTCGGGCCGATCCATCGGCGTGGCACCGACGAGATCGGCGGCACGGCGCGCTTCGATCAGCACGTCGGCTTGGCTCGCAAAACCGTTGGCGGCCGTCAGCGGTCCTTGGCCGTGCACCAGCGGCAGCCAGCGCAGCGTGCCGTCGGCTTGGAACTGCGCGACCGACAGCGTGCCGTCGTCGAGCAGGTCGCGGTTGGCGCGCCGGTTCTTGGGATCGTAGGTGCCGCGCGTGACGAAGCGGTAGACATACTCGAACCGCTCGTCGTCGCCCGAATAGACCGCGACGCGCCCGTCGGGACACACGACGCAAGTCGCACCTTCGTGCTTGAAGCGCCCCAATGCCGTGCGTTTGACCGGCGTCGACTGCGGATCGTAGGGATCGTATTCGACGACCCAGCCGAAGCGATTGGGTTCGTTCCAATTCGTCTCGACCTGGAAGCGTTCGAAGTAATTGGCCCAGGGTGCCCCTTGCCACGGCGAAACGCCGTAGCGGCGATGGTTGGCTGCTTCCGGCGTCTTGGACGCGTCGCCGCCGAAATAACCGTTGAAGTTCTCCTCGCCCGACAGAACCGTTCCCCACGGCGTGACGCCGCCCGCGCAGTTGTTCAGGGTGCCCACGACGAGCGTGCCCGTGCGGTCCTCGTTCGAGCGCAGCCGCGGATGGCCAGCGGCCGGACCCGAAACACGGAACGCCGAACCCGCCGCACTGAGGCGGCGATTGTATCGGCTGTCTTTGACCACGCGCCAAGCCCCGTCGATCTTGGCGATTTCGACCGTGCTTAGTCCGTGTGCCGCCATCTCGACGTCGCACTGTGCTTTGGTCTGGTTGCCACGCTCGCCGATGCCCGGGAACATCAGATTGCCGTTGCAGTATTCGTGGTTCGCATGCAGCAGGCCGCGCGTCGAACTGCGTGAGCCGTAGGGTAGGGGAAAGAACCACATAAAGTCGTTGTTGTAGCCGAACTGGCGCTCCTGTTTGGCGCCGGTCTGGGTGGTTGGATCGAATTCGGGCGCGTCGACGAAGAGCGGGTCGCCCCAGCGCACCACGACTTGGCGCTTGTAGCCGGGCGACACATGGTCGTTCCCGTCGAGATCGCTCGTCGCATCGGCAAAGCGCAAGGCGTTCCGCCGCGTCTGCGCTTCGGCGGGCATGGCTGCGCCGACAGCTATCGAAGCGGCACCGGCAAGCACAGTGCGGCGCGACAGGCGTTCAGCCGCAATATCGGCGAAGACGCGACCCATCGGCCGTTCGATGCCGTGCATTTCGGGATCATCGTTTGAATTCGCCATTTTCCCCTCCCACTCAAATTATGACAGTTATGTTACGGTCCCGTGACGCCGCGATCCAGGCGAATCCGTTTATTAGTCTGTTCGTGTCCGAGTTCGACAAAATCACGTCCGCATTCGCTGCAGGCATCGCCGTGCCGATGATCGTGGCTGTAGGGTAGCTCGTCTTGCTCGATTTCCGCTGTCTGCAGCGCAACGCTTCAGGTGCATACTTTGCTGACAGTCTAATTTTTCTCGCAACGGCCATGCGCGGGCACGGACGCACGTTGAGGATGGCGAAGGCATTCGAGCTGAGCAGAAGTTTTGGAACGGGTGGTCAAGCGCAGGGGAACCGAAGTTTGCCCCAAAAAGGTCCGAAAATCTTCCAACTCATATTGATTTCACTGGAAAGCCCAATAGTTCGGGAGCTAGGGGCCGGAGGTTCGAATCCTCTCGCTCCGACCATCGGCAGAGCCGTTCGTTGGAAAACGGTTTTAAGCCGCCCCTAAAACGGATTGTCGGAGACATCCACGATCCGAAATCTTGGGGCGCCATCGAGCTTCGGCACAGTGCATATTCGTACAAGAAAGCGGCCGACGGCTCGCGTAGCGAACACTGCAATTGCCGGTGTCCATATCAGTCAACCGCCGTCGCGTCGAAATGCGCAAGGCTCAAGTCGGCAGCATCGGCGGCCGACAAACCAGCCCAATCGCGTCGAGTTTTTCGTCGGAAAGATACCCGTACCGATTGATCCACACTTTGTGGGCCGAGGAAGCCCAGGCAGTCGACAGCCGCGCGCGAAAATCGTCGACGGGACCGTAGCCGTGCGCCATCGCGTAGACGGAAGTCGGCGCGCTCCGGCGCCGCGCCGCTTCGATTTTGCGCGCCATGGCCGCCGCACCGACCGGATGCGGCGCCTCCGGATCCGGATACTGGCCGATGGCATCGCCAAATTCCTCGGGCGTGTCCGCGACATCGAAAATTTTTGCGACAAGCGGAGCAACGCTTTTTGCGGAGCCGAGCGCCGGGTTGTCGCGCAGCAGACGCGCGGTCCACGATCCCACCATCATCGGCCAATGCATCGTGAAAAGTTTAACCGATATGGCGTCGGCAAACGGCGCCATTGCTTCGAAGGAGAATCCAGAGATCGCCGTCCAAGGCGGCGGAAAACTTCGCAACACGATTTGTTTATCGGGAACCGCCGTGCGCCAAGCGGCCGCGCATTCGGCAGCCAGACGGGCCTTCAAGCCACACATGGCGACAACGCCCGGATAGTCGGCGACGGCAGTCATGCCGCGCGCGAGTTCGTCTAGCGTCAGACGTTGCGTGAGCCAAGCGTGGCAGCGCGTCGCGTCGGCGACCATTGCGTCAAAATCGAGCCCCATTCGCGCTGCCGCCGCCTGGGCGTGGGTGCCGAAATCCAAAAATGCACTGTCGAGCGTGTAGGGGGGATATTCCGGCCAATCGATATGAAACCCGTCGATGTCGGGATAGGCGTGCGCCAGATCTTTCAGCAGTGCCACCGTGTAGTCGCGGATATGGGGGCTCGCCAGGGAGCCGTTTTTGTCGAGCCGGTCCCCAACGATGCGGCCATCGACATGGCGCGGCTCGTCGTCCGGATCGGGGCCGCCAAACTGCACGCGGTAGCCTGGAGGAATCGCCGCTTGGATCTGCAAATAGGTGCGCAAACCGCGTTGGCGCGCCTGCGCCAAGGCTTTGCCGACCAGGGCGCCGTCCGCCGACGTATGGCTGTCGGGTGCCGGCGGCTGATAGCGCAGTCCTTCATAAAACGCGCGGTTGGGTTCGTAGGCGACGGATGTTCGTACGAACAATTCGCGCCGACCCCACAAGGGTCGATCGAGCAGGCGAACCGATCCCGCACCACCGTCGATCGGCGGTTCGCGTCCGCCGTCGCCGTCAAGTGTTGGCCGCATCACATAGGGCGACGTTGCGATCGCAGCGAGACCGGTGCGCTGTTGGAGATTGTCGAGCACTTGCGCGACGCCCTCGGTCTGGAAGAATTCGGGAAACACGATGATTCCAAGGTCGCGCTTCATTTGGGTGTTCGCCTTTCAAATTCGGAATTTGACGGGCCGCCGTCAGACCAGTCGGGTCGATCAGGGAAGATGCGCGCCGGCCGTTACCATAAGATCGACGCCCGCGATGTAGCTGCCGGCATCCGAGCACAGCAGAAGTGCAGCCCCGACCATTTCCGACGGCTGCGCCGCGCGGCCGACGGTACCGGCAGCTTTCTGCTGGATGGCTTGCCATTCGGCGGCATCTTTGCGTCGCCACCGATTTCGCTCGGTCGCCACAATCCCGGGCGACAGATTGTTGATCATGACATTGTCGCACGCGGACTGCTTGGCGAGGTTCATTGCAATATTGCATTGGGCGCTTTTGAGTGCCGCGTAGGTCGCAAGCTGCGGCTCGGGCCGCACCTGGTTGATGCTGCCGATCGTCAGCACGCGGCCCCAGCGGCGTTCGCGCATCGGCGGCACGGCGAGTTGCAGCAACTCGATCGACGCTTCCAGGTTGATGCGCATCTCGAGCGCCAACTGGGCCGGCGTGATGTCGTCGAAGGCCACGCGCGTCTGGATCGACGCGCACAGTACCAGCACATCGACGCGACCAAGTGCTGCAATTGCAGCGTCGAAGGTGCGGCGCGGGCCATCCGGTTCCGCGAAATCGGCGTCGATCGCATGCCCTGCGACGCCGAGTTTGGCGATATCGACGGCCGTATCGCGCGCGGCATCGGGCAAGCCGAAGACTGCATCGGCCTTCGCTGCAGATTGGACGGCAACCGATGCGCCGTGCGCGGCAAAACCGAGTGCTATCGCGCGACCGATCGACACGCTGCCGCCTGTGACAAGGGCTGTACGCCCGCGCATCGAAAAAATATCCGACATACCGAGGCTCCTTTGGAGACGTTAGATGGATGCGAAGCACGCTTCCTTGGCCGGTATGCGGACGCGCAAGGCCAGCAAATCGCCCGCCAGCGGTTGGCGTGCCAATTGCGGTGCCGGCAAAAAACGACGCTGCGAGACGACGAAAAGGGTGCGTCCGTCGCTCCCGCCGAGCATCGGCATGGTCGGGCGCGACACAGGAAGTTCGACGACGGTATCGAGCGTGCCGTCGGGCAAGCGTCTTTCGAGGCGTGCCGCATCGACAAGGGCGATCCACACGCCGCCGTCGCGATCGACGCAGATTCCATCGGGCGAGATCGTGTCGGGATAGGCTGCGAAAACCGTGGCCGGGCCCAGCGTCCCGGTTGCGGGGGTATACGCGAATCGCTCGATAAGATGCGTCTGTGTGTCGCAGAAATAAAAATGCGATCCATCGGGCGAAAAATCGATCGCATTGGGAATGCGAATGTCGGTGCGGATCTTCTCGAGGGTGCCGTCGAGGTCGAGACGATAGAGCGCGCCGATCGGCGTTCCGGCCCCGGTCTTGTCCATCGTGCCGAACCATAGGCGCCCTCGGGGATCTGGTTTGCCGTCGTTGATGCGCGTCCGGGGATCGTCGGCCTCAATCGCGACAAGGCGCGTCCCGAGCCCGTCTTGCAGCGCGAACGGATAGAGCCCGTCTTCAAGGCCCAGTACCAGTCCGCCCTGACGACGGCACACGACGAGCCCTGGCATGCTCGGCAGCGCGTACTCCAGATTGACACCGCTTTCCGGCATATGGCCAAGCAGACGCTGGCCTTGAATATCGATCCACCACAAAACTCCGGTCCGTGCATCCCAGCAAGGCGCTTCGCCGGTCATGGCATGGGCATGGTGAAGCCCAAAAACTTCGGCACTGACGATCGTCGCGTGCGCCATGGCGTGCAGCCCTTTGAATATCCTCGAAATCTTGATGTTATTCGCTAACATATGGCACATAATCGGTATCCTACGTCAAGCAACGGGCTGCTCGCGAATCAAGGCAGGCATGCAGATCGTCGATGCGCATCATCATTTATGGGATCCGCGGATGCTTGCCTATCCGTGGCTTGCGCCGGCGGCACCCAATCCGCCGTTCGGCGACAAAGCGCCGATTGCGGGTCCCTATTTGCCCGCCGACTACGCAGCCGACGCGCACGGCCTCGATCTTTTGGCCAGCGTGCATGTGCAGGCCGAGTGCGCGCCCAACACCGCGCTCGACGAAACGCGTTGGCTCGCCGCTCAAGCGCCTGCAATGGGTCGCCCGTTCGTGCTGGTCGTTCGGGTCGATCCGCGCTCGCCCGATCTCGATGCCGAGCTTGCGGCGCATGAAGCGGCGGGACCTGTGCGCGGCGTGCGGCTGCGCGTCAATTTCGATTTGCAGCATGGTCGCTCTGTGATCGACGATCCGGCGATTTTGTCGCGCGCGGAATTTGCCGATGGGTTGCGGCGCATCGCCGCCCGCGGTTGGCTGTTCGAACTCAGTCTCTTTCCAAGCCAGATGGAAGAAGCGGCACAGCTTTGCGCGGCGGTTCCGGAGCTGACTTTTGTCATCAACCATCTCGGCTGGCCGTTGGATGTGTCGCGCGATGGGTTTCTGCAATGGCGCTCGGGCATGCGCTTGTTGGCGCGTTTGCCCAACGTCGCGCTCAAAATCTCGGGACTGTGGCCGATTGATCGGGCCTGGAACCGTGCTGCCCTTTCGCTCTGGGTCGAAACGGCGGTCGAGCTGTTCGGACCCGCGCGCTGTCTCTATGGCAGCAACCTGCCGATTGAGCGGTCGATGTGCACGATGGCGCGCCAAGTCGAAACGTTGCAGGCAATTTTGTCGACTTTGAGCCCGGACGAATCGGCCGATCTCTTCGGGCGTACGTGCCGTCGGCTCTATCGTTTCTAGAAAGCCAGGGGAGAGCGTCGATGCCAACGGCAGTCACGATTGATCTTGCGAAAGTCGAAGCTTGGGCGCTGCGCGCACCTATCGCTGTGCCGGTGCGCAGTTCCTTTGGCGAGATGCGCAATCGGCCGGCCGTGTTCGTGCGTGTGCGCGACCGTGCGGGCCATGTCGGGTGGGGCGAAGCTTGGTGCAACTTCCCGCCTGTCGGGGCCGAGCATCGCGCGCGGCTGGTCAACGAATTGGTCGGCCCCGTTCTGTGTATGCAAGGCGAGCAGCCGCTGGCCGGTCTGTTCGCGCGGCTGATGAAACGTTTCCACATCATGGTCCTGCAGTCGGGCGAGTTCGGTCCGTTTCGCCAAGTCTGCGCTGCGATCGACATCGCATGCCACGATCTGGCCGCGCGCCGGGCGGGCCTGCCGCTGTGGCGGTTCCTTGGCGGAGTCTCGGACCGTATTCCGGTCTATGCAAGCGGCATCGCGTGCGAAGATGTCGATGTCGTCGCACCGCGCGAACTGGCGGCGGGCCATCGCGCCTTCAAGCTCAAAATCGGATTTGGCGATGCAGTCGACCGCGACGGATTGAAAAGGCTGCGTCAGCAAATTGGGCGCGATTGCCAGATGATGGCCGACGCCAACCAAGCCTGGAACCTTGCGCAAGCCGCTGTGCACATGCCGTCGCTCGACGAATTCGCTCTCACATGGCTCGAAGAGCCGATGGCGGCCGATCGGCCGATGGCGGAGTGGGTCAAGCTTGCGGCAAGCACGGGCATCCCGATCGCGGCGGGCGAGAATCTCAATTCGCATACCGAGTTTGATGCGGCAATCTCAAGCAGCGCGATTGCCTACATCCAGCCCGACGCCGCCAAATGGGGCGGCATGTCGGGCTGCCTTGCCGTCGCGCGCCAGGCGGTGGCTGCTGGCCGAGTCTATTGTCCGCACTATTTGGGCGGCGGCATCGGATTGTTGGCGTCGGCGCATTTGCTGGCGGCTGCGGGGGGCACCGGCTTGCTCGAGATCGATACCAATCCCAACCCGTGGCGCGAACGCATCGTTGGCGATCGGCTGAAACTCGACGACGGCGTCGCATGCCTTGGCGAAGCGCCAGGCTTGGGCGTGGATCCGGCGTTGCTCGATCTGCCGTTGGCTTAGGCGCTAGAAGAACCCGCCATTGACCGGGATGACGGCGCCGTTCACATAGGCAGCGTCGTCCGACAGCAGCCAAACAATGGTCGACGCAACGTCGGGGGCGACGCCCACGCGCCCGACGGGGATCAACGGCTGCAGGCGCGCGTTGCGGCCTTCATTGTCGAAGCTGTCGTTGAAATTTGTGTCGATAACGCCGGGCATCACGCCGTTCACACGAATGCCCTTGGGTCCCGACTGCTTGGCAAGGCCGAACGTGAACGTGCGGCGCGCTCCGTTGGTGGTGGCGTAGTGAATACGCGGGCCAATGCCGCCGCTGTCGGCCGACATCGACGACACGTTGACGATGGCCCCACCTCGGCCGCCGTTTTTGGTCGACATGCGTTTCACGGCCTCGCGCGCGCAAACAAAATACGCCACGACATTGACGTCCCACAGGCGCCGCATGGCGTTCGCGTCGAACGCCTCGATGTCGCTTTCGCCGCCGAGGAAACCCGCGTTGTTGACAAGCCCGCCGAGCGGTGCGAGTTCGCGATCGCAGCGCGCGAACATGGCGCCAAGTGCGCCTTCGTCGGCCGCATCGGCCTTGACGACGATGCCTTTGCCGCCTGTCGCTTCGACGGCGCGCAGCACGCCAAGCGCGTCTTCTTCGTGGCTGTTGCAATGGATGCAGACCTGCCAGCCTTGTTTGGCGGCCGCGATGGCGGTGGCGGCACCGATGCCGCGGCTTGCACCGGTTACGACTAGCGTTCTTGTCACTTTCCGTTCTCCCTTTTCAGGCGCTTTCGCGCGGCATAAGCACGAAGCCTAAGTCGAAAATGCTTTGCTGCGGACGATTGCCCGTGAGGCAGAGATGCATCAGCTGCGCCGACTTGCGCCCGATCTCGTAGCGCGGCGACCGCACCGTCGTCAGCGACGGAACGAGCTCGGATGCAATATCGAGGTCGTCGTAGCCGGCGATCGCGATATCGCCGGGCACGTCGATCGAGCGGCGCCGACATTCCAGCACGGCACCGGCTGCGATCACGTCTGTCGCGCAGAAAACGGCGCGCGGTGGTCGATCCAACGCCAGCAAGGCCCCGATGCCGGTACGTCCGCCCGCCATCGAGATCGGCACCTCGATCATGTATCGCGGGTCCGGTCGCACGCCCGCGCGCGCGAGGCATTTTTTGAAACCGTGGCGCCGGTCGCGCATGCGGTCGTTGTTGGTCGTGGAGCCGCCCAAAAAGCCAAGATTTGTTCCGTAGCGCGCCAGCAAATACTCGACCACGCTGCCGGCCGCCGCAAAGTTCGACAGGCCGACGGCAAGGTCGATGGGCGTTTGCGGCAAATTGCCGCCTTCGACGACCGGCACGCCCGCAGCCTTCAGAAGCTTTACGGTCTCGGGCGTGTGGCTGGTGCCCGTCAAGTAGATTGCATCGACGCGACGCGACAGGAAGCTGCGCACAAGAGCTTCCTCGTGTCGCGCCGAGTAGGTCGAAGTACCGACGATCAGTTGCTGTTCGTGCAAACCGAGTTCAGCCGTCATGCCTTGCATCACCTCGGCAATCAGTGAATTTGCCAAGGTCGGCACTATTGCGCCCACGATACCGGAGCGGCGCGAAACGAGGGCACGCGCGACAAGATCGGGCGTGTACTTGGTTTTGTGGAGCGATGCCGCAACGCGCTCGCGCGTGGTTTTGGCCACCTTGTCTGGGTCGCGCAGCACGCGGACGACCGTCATGGTCGAAACGCCCGCGTCGCGCGCCACGTCCGCCAGGCGCGGGCGCAATACGAACGGTCGGGCGGCTTGTTTGCGGGCCATGTATCGGAGACAGCCGTTCGGAAATGTTTTTCTTGCCTATTGATATGTATGCGCTAACATTGAGGAAATATCAAGAAACTTGTGGTGCGATGCAGTGCGCATCGGGCCGGTATGGGGGGCGCTTTGTCGGACGGCCTGTCGGCGACATTCATGGGATATCTGCGTGCCGACGGCAGTGTGGGCGTGCGTAACCATGTTCTAGTTGTCTCCATTCTGGGGCTCGTCAACCGCGTTGCCGCGCGCATTGCGGATTCTGTCGCAGGCACATTGCTGGTCGAAACGCCCTACGGGCGCGGGCAGTATGGCGCCGACAAAACCCTGCATCGCGCCGTACTGGGAGGGCTGTGTCTCAACCCCAATGTCGCGGCAGTCTTGATCGTTGGCGCCGACCGTCGCGCAGTCGACGATATCGCGGCCTTGGCCGCATCGGGCGGCAAGCCGGTGCGCATCGTCGCCCTCGACGACACCCACGAAGATTCGCTTGCGGCGAGTGCGGCGGGCATTCGCATTGCGGGCGAACTGGTGCATGCGGCCTCGCGTCTTCAGCGCACGCGCCAGCCTGCGTCGCGTCTCTTCTTGGGCGTCGAATGCGGCCACTCGGACGCAACATCGGGGCTCGTCGCGAATCCCGTTGCGGGCAGTTGTGTCGATCGGCTTGTCGATGCGGGCGGCACGGCTGTCGTCGGCGAGACGGTGGAATGGCTCGGCGCCGAGCATATTCTGGCGCGCCGCGCCGCGACGCCAATGGTCGCCGAGGCGATCGTTGCCGCCGTGCTTCGCCGCGAAGCCGAAGTCGCGGCAAGCGGTCAAAGCCTTACCGGCAACAATCCAGGCAGCGAAAACATTCGTGGCGGTTTGTCGTCGATCGAAGAGAAATCGCTTGGCGCCATTGCCAAGACGGGCGCGCGGCCAATTCGCGGTCTGTTGCAAGTGGCCGAGCGGCCGAGCGTACCGGGATTGCATCTGATGGACGGGCCGAGTTTTTCGCCCGAGTCGCTGACGGGCTTTGCGGCGTCGGGCGCGCAACTGATGCTATTCACGACGGGTGCGGGGAACAGTTTCTGCAGTGCGATCGCACCGACTGTGAAGATTACCGGTCGACCGCAGACGGCAAAGTTGCTGCCCGACCAGATCGACTTCGATGCAAGTGCTGCGTTTCTCGGGCGCGAGGATATCGGACCGCTCGGCGAGCGCTTGTTCGAAACGGTTCTGGCGGTTGCGTCAGGCGCTGCGACGTGGGGCGAAATCCACGGCGAGGGCGGGGAAGCATTCGTGCGCGTCGGCGCGTCGATGTAGGGAGGCGAAGATGGCAAATGTCGGTTTCATCGGCCTTGGAATCATGGGGGCGCCTATGGCGGCGAACCTGCTGAAGAAGGGGCACCGCGTCGGGGTTTTCGACATCGATGCGTCTGCTGTCGCGCGTTTGGTGGCACTTGGGGCGGCCGCGGCCGCGTCCCCTGCAGCACTTGCTGCTGAGAGTGCGTTCACGATCACTATGCTGCCCGACGCACCGGATGTTGAACGCGTCGCCCTCGGGCCGGATGGGATTTTGGCGGGCATCAAGCCCGGCTCCATGATGATCGACATGAGCACAAGTGCCCCGGAGACGACGCGCAAGATCGGTGCGGCCCTTGCGGCGAAAGGCTGCGCAATGGTCGACAGTCCGGTCGGCAAGACGGCCGACCACGCCGTGACCGGCACGCTGACTTTGATGGTGGGCGGAGCGCCGGAGGCGGTGACCCGCGCCCGCCCGATCCTCGACTGCATGGGCACGGACTTCTTTGCGTGCGGCGCGCTCGGCAACGGGCACGCGATGAAGGCGACGAACAATCTCCTGGCGACAACGCTGGTCGCCTTGAACGCCGAAATTCTGGCCGCCGGAATCAAGGCGGGCCTCACGCTAGAGACGATGACCAGCGTCATGCAAAAGACGATGGCGTGGAACAGCCAGCTGGCCGTGGCGTTTCCTTTGCGCCCGCTGAAGGGCGATTTCGCGCCGGGCTTCATGCTGCGCTTGGCGCACAAGGATTGCCGCATCGCAATGCAGATGATCGACGCGATGGGGCTCGACGCGCCGATCGGACGCGCGACTTTGGCGGCATGCCAAGAAGGGCTCGACAAGGGTTTCGGCGCCAACGATGTCGGCGTCTTCGTCAAGATGCGCGAAGAGAAGGCGGGCGTGAAGGTAAGGACCGCATCGTGAGTGCGGGCGCCACATGGTCGGCCGTTGCGATCCACCCTGGCGATAGCGTTGCGGTGGTCTTGCGCGATGTTGCTGCGGGAGAGCGTGTCGCCGTTCGGATCGACGGACGAATTCGCGAGGTCACGGCAATCGACGCGATCGCGCTCGGCCACAAGATAGCGACGGTCGCGATCGCCAAGGGTGCTTCGGTCCTGAAATACGGCGCGGCGATCGCGCTTGCCACAAGCGACATCGCCGAGGGCCAACACGTGCATGTCCACAACGTCGCGAGCAACCGTGCGAAGAAGGCCGTTCCATGAGCTTCGCTCCGAGTCAGCGGCGCACGATCGGTCGGACGGGGCTGGCGGTCTCGCAACTCGGCTTTGGCGCGGCACCGTTTGGAAACTTGCTGGCCGACGTGCCGGACCATGCGACGCGTGCGGCCGTCGATGCGGCGTTGGCGGCCGGGATCAACTATTTCGACACAGCACCCTTCTACGGGCACGGACTTTCCGAACATCGTTTGGGCGAAGCCTTGCGCGGCCACGCGCGCGAGCGCTACGTGGTGTCGACTAAGGTTGGCCGACTGTTGAAGCCGCAATTGCAGCATTCGCGGTCGGTGGGGCCATTTTCGACGACGCTGCCTTTCGATATCGTTTACGACTATTCCTACGACGGCGCGATGCGTTCGATCGAAGACAGCCTGCAACGTTTGGGGATGGCACGGATCGATATCGTCTATATCCACGACATGACGCCAAAATGGCAGGGCGACTTGCTCGCACAGCGCTACGTCGAGTCGATGACAGGCGCCTACAAAGCGCTGGCCGAACTGCGTGCAGCGGGCACCATTGGGGCCATCGGCGTCGGCATCAACGATGTCGGCATTCTCGAGCGTTACGCTACCGACGGCGATTTCGACTGTTTCATGCTGGCCGGCCGCTACACGCTGCTTGATACGAGTGCGCTTGGCGCTTTGCTGCCGATTTGCGTGCGCAAACGCATTTCGATCGTGCTCGCAGCACCCTATAATTCAGGAATCTTGGCTTCCGGGGCGGTACCCGGGGCGGTCTATTGGTATGCGCCCGCACCGCCGGACATCCTGGCGCGCGTTGGGCGCATTGAAACGCTGTGCAAGCAGCACGGCATTTCGCTGCAAGCCGCAGCGACGCAGTTCCCACTCGCCCATCCGGCGATTGCCAGTGTGGCTGCCGGATATCGCTCGCCAGCCGAAGTCGCGACGGCGCTGGCGGCCTGCAGCGCCACTATTCCTGCAGAATTCTGGAAAAAACTGCGTGCCGACGGACTTGTCGACATCGACGCGCCTTTGCCCAACTGAAATCCAAAAAAAACAACTCGGGAGGAAACCATGCACCAGAAAATCGCCCGCCGCAGTTTTGTCGTTGGTAGCGCTGCGGCCGCCGGAATTCTCGCCGCACCCGCCATTCGGGCGCAGACGCCGACGACGATCACGTTCCGCTTCAACGATCCCGAAGCGCCGCAGATGCGTGCCGCTCTCGACGAGTTCGAACGGGCCAATCCGACGATCAAGGTCAACATGCAGCGCATCAGCTGGGCCGACATGCAGGCCCAGTATTTGCGCGAAGCCGCGACCGGAACCGCGCCCGACGTCGTGCACATCTCCTTCGTCCAACCGCGCTCGTTTGGCGGCGGCGGGGCGTTGCGCGCCCTCGACGATCTGATCAAGCGCGACGGCGCGTCGCTCGGCGCCAAAGGTTGGGAAGATTTCTTCGCGCGCGATTTGGCCGAAGGTGCCGACGGAAAAATCTATGCCGTGCCGTGGACGACCGACACCTTCACGATGATGTACAACACCGAGATGTTCGCCCAGGCCGGCATCACTGCCTTTCCGACGAGTTGGGACGGGTTGCGCGCGGCGAGCCGCACGGTGGCGCAGCGCACGGGCAAAGCCGGCTGGGGCTTTCCGGCGGGGAGCTGCGCCACGCCGTCGATTTGGTTCTACATCAACTATTTCTTCTGGTCGAATGGACCGGGCTGGATCGACAAAGCCGCCGATGGAAAATACGTCATGGGCGTGACACCCGCTCAAGCGCAAGAAGCGCTCGAGTACTTCAAAAGCTATATTGACGAGGGCCACAATCCGCGCAGCAATATGTCGGTCTGTTTGTGGGGTGCTCCCGAACTCGTCGAAGCGATGCTGTCCGGCAACACGGCCATCGCCAGCGTCCCCGACACGGTCGCGATGGAAATTCTCGCCAAGTGGGAGCAGCGCAATCCCGGCAAAAAAGCACCCTTCGCGACCGCGCCGCATCCGGGCGGGCGCAACGGGTCGGTCACGAATTTCGGCGGTCGCATGTTGGGCATCAGCCCGAATGCCCGCAATGTCGAGCAGGCGTGGCGCTTGATCCGCTTCCTGGTTACGCCCGAGCCGACCTTCACGAAGCACTACACGAACTACACGCCCGCCCAGCGCTCGGCGCTGACGAGCCGCAACTGGGCGCCGGAACTGGCGGGGTATCCGCGCCAACTCGCCAATTCCCGCAGTTGGGGGCCCTACGCAACCGGACCCGTGCCAATCCCGTTCATGTGGAACGCGGTCGGGCGTGCGGCCGGGTCGGTTTTCATTGGCGAAAAAACCCCGGCGGTCGCGGCGGCCGAACTGCACGAGACGATCGCGCGCGAATTGGCGCGCACGCAACGCTGATCGGTTCGACGAAACGGAAGCGGGAACGATGCATACAACACCACGCGGCTTTCTCGTCTTTGCGTTGTTGCCCGCTTTCTTTTTTCTGGCGTGCTTCTATGTCTATCCGAGCGTCTTCAATATCCAAACGAGCCTGACCGATCTTGGAATATTCACATTGCGTCGTGGCGGCGACTGGATCGGCGTCGAGAACTACGTCGAACTGCTGACCAGTCCTGATTTTCGGCGCGTACTGTTCAACACGGTCGTCTGGCTCACACTTGCGGGCGTAACGGTCAGGATCGTGCTGGGGCTCGCGCTTGCGTTCTTGCTCAACAGCCGGACTTTGCGGAAATGGCGCCTGACAACGGCGGCCCGTCTGCTGCTCATCGTGCCCTGGGCAACGCCGCCGGTAGTCGCGATCATTGTGTGGCGCTGGATGCTCGATCCGCGTGTCGGGTCGATTAATGCCGCATTGACGGCGACGGGCGTCGTAGACCAGGCAATCCCGTTTCTGTCGGACGCAAACTGGGTGTGGCCAGCCATCCTGCTGATCATTACGTGGAACACGTTGCCGCTTGTTACGCTCACGTTCTTGGCGAGCCTGCAGTCGCTGTCGGCCGAGCTGGTCGAAGCGGCCGAGATCGACGGCGCGGGCCCGCTGCAATTGCTGCGTTACATCTATCTGCCGCATCTGAAGCCGGCCATCATCGTGATGGTCCTGATGTCGACCTTCTGGACCTTCAACAATTTCGTCTATGTGTGGCTGACGACTGGTGCGGGGCCAGGGCTTTACACGAACGTGATGGCGACCGAAATCTACATCAAGGGATTTATCGACGGGCGGCTCGGCTACAGCGCCGCGACAGGCGTCGTCATGGCGACGGTCATGACGCTTTTCGGGCTTGTCTATCTGCGCGTCATCGCAAAGCGCGAACTTGTCGAGGAGAGCAAGTGATGCGCCTGCGCGACGCCAAAAATTGGGCGGGAGAACTTGCCACGGTGGCCGCCACGGCCGCGATACTGGCTTTTCTTGTCTATCCCACATTCTGGGTGTTCGTCGCGTCGCTCAAGACACCTGAGACGATGTTTTCGGCGCGAAACTGGGATTGGACAATTGCCAACTATACGCGTTTGATGGATGCCGGATTTGGCCACAACATTTTCAACAGCCTTTTTCTTTGCACGACGGCCGTCGTGCTATCGACCGTCATTTCGGTCAATGCGGCTTATGCGTTCTCGCGACTGCGCTTTCGCGGGCGCGACACGCTGTTTGGCGCAATTCTGCTCGGCCAGACCTTTCCGTGGATCATTCTTGTGACGCCGATCTTTATTCTGTTCGCGCGCATGGGGCTTCTCAATAGTTGGATCAGCATGATTTTTGTCTATATCGCCGTATCTGTGCCGTTCTCGATCTATCTGCTGGTTGGATATCTGCGCTCGGTGCCGCGCAGCCTCGACGAGGCGGCAATCATGGACGGAGCGAGCTATGTCCAAGTCGTCTGGCGCGTGATTTTCCCGATCATGTTTCCAGGCATCGTGGCGACAGCGACCTACGCGTTTTTGCTGTGTTGGTCGGAGTATCTTTTTTCGGTCGCGATCCTGACTCGCGAAGAGATGAAGACAATGCCGCTCGCGCTCTACATCTATTTCGGCGAGAACGTAACCGATTGGGGCAACGTGATGGCGGGTGCCGCACTCACGACGCTACCGACGCTGCTCATGTTCTTGCCATTGCAGCGCTACATGGTCGCGGGCTTGGCAGCGGGATCTGTCAAGCAGTAGATCTGCGGCGCTGGCGCCATTCGCGCCAGATTGGCCACACGAAACACGCGACCGACACGAGCAGCAACAGCAGCGAAATCGGCCGCGTCACGAGCGGCCATAGCGACCCATCCGAGATCATGAGGGCCGAGCGCAGTTTGCCTTCGGCCAAGGGTGCAAGCACGAAGCCGATCACGAACGGGGCAAGCGGGAAGCGCGCGATCTCCATTGCAAGCCCCACAAGGCCGAACAGCAGCATGATCCAAACGTCGGAGATCTGGCCGTCCATGGCAAAAGCGCCGATCGCGCAGAAGACGATGATCAGCGGAAACAGAATCGCACGCGGAATCAGCATTAGGCGCGCGAAGACGAGCGTGCCAAGCGTCATCGTCGCGAACATCGCCAGATGCGCCACCAGATGCGTTGCCATGATCGTGTTGACGATTTCGGGATTGGTCGTGAACAGTAGAGGCCCCGGCCGTAGATTGTGCATCACCAACGCTGCGAGCAGAATCGCATCGGCAATGCCACCGGGAATTCCGAGCGCCAGCAGCGGAATGAGCGTGCCGCCCGTCGTGGCGTTGTTGGCGCTTTCGGCCGCGACGATTGCTTCCTCGCTGCCTTTGCCGAACTCTTCGGGCGTTTTCGACATGTTTTTGGCGACCGTGTAGGCGACGATCGACGAAACCGTTGCGCCCACACCCGGATGGATCCCGATCCACAACCCGATCAGCGACGAGCGCAGCATGTTCCAGCCGTGTGTTGTGTAGTCCTTCAATGCGATCAGCACGCCCTTCATGTTGGCACGGATATGGTCGGTTCCTTGGTTCACATGCATCGTATCGGCGACGAGCTGCGACATCGCAAACAGACCGATGACGACGGGCAGCAACTGAAACCCGTTGGTCATCGCGTCAAACCCGAAGGTCAGGCGCACAAGACCCGACGTCTGGTCGACGCCGGGAAGGGCGAGCAGCACGCCCAGCAGGGCCGAGATCATGCCCTTGAGGAACGAGCCGCGACTAAGCGACGAGACGAGCACGAGTGCTGTGAGGACCAGCGAGAAATTCTCCCACGGTCCGAGCTGCACGGCAAAATCTGCGATTGGCCGGGTCAGCATAACAAGAGCGATCCAGCCGACGATGCCGCCGACGATCGAAGCGGCATTGCCAAGACCCAACGCGCGTCCTGGAAAACCCTTTTTGGCGAGCGGGTAGCCGTCGAGCGTGGTCATGATCGCCGACGGCTCGCCTGGAATGCGCATTAGGGTCGCGGTCACAAGGCCGCCGGACACGCCGCCTACGAACATCGAGATCAGCAGAATGATCGCATCGACCGGCGCCATCGCATAGGTGAAGGGCAAGGTCAGCGCCATCAACATGCCGGCCGTAATGCCCGGCATGACGCCCACCGCAATGCCGACAGTTACGCCGATCATCATCAGCAGGAATGGCGCCGGCTCGATCAAATGCTGGAAGGCATCGAGCAACGTCATGGCAGGTTCACCTGCAGCACGTACTGGAACAGATAGACAGAAACCCCGGTACCGGCGATCGAGGCGGCCAGAACCCAAGCGGTTTCGCGACGCTTGAATCCGGCCATCGCTGCTCCCGATACGAACAGAAAGGTGAACGTCGCCCACATGAATGGCACTTGGAATTCAAGTGCCACCGTGTATGCCGCCGTCATCGCAAAGCAGAACGCAGCCAAGCCCGGCCGCAGCGCGTAATCGACGGACTCGTCGCTATCGAGCCCCAAGATCATCGCTTGCGTGGCTTGGCCCGTGCGCCAGCCGAGCACCGCGCGGCCTAGCAGCACGAGACCAAGCAAGCCTAGCAATGCCGACACCGCCATCGGGATCGAACCTGGCCCGAGCGGATCGTAGAAGGCGGGCGGTTCCCTGCTCGCGGCGACGTACATGATTGCTGCGATGGCGACGACGACGGCGCCGCCGACCGCGTCGAGTTTGCGTTCTTTTGCCGCTTGGCTATCGGGCACGGCCGGTCCGTCTAGCGCTGTTGGGGCGGTGTTGCGAGTTTGGCGACCGGTTCGATCATTTGGTAGATATCGACGAGGTGCTTGGCGAAGGCAGCGCCGCGCAGGAACTGACCGGTCTGGGCTTGCTTATTGAAGAAGTCTTTCATCTCGGGCGTTGCCGTAGCGCGTTCGAGCGCGTTGGCCATCCCTTCGATCGCGGCAGCGGGCGTCCCTTTGGGTGCGAACCAGAAGTTTTCGGCGCAATAGTCGAATCCAAGGCCAAGCTCGCGCGTCGTCTGGATGTCGGGCTCGAGAGCCAGTCGCGCGGGGCCGGTATAGCCCAGTGCCCGCACGCCGTTGGCTTTGTAGGTCTGGTATTCCGAACTCGACAGGATCGTCATTTGTGTGTGGCCACCCATAATGGCCGCGAAGTTTTCGCCGCCGCCGCCGATCTGCGCGTAGCGGAATTTGGCGCCCGGAAAACCCTGCTCCAAGAACAGGCCGCCCATATGGTTGAGTGCGCCGATATTGACGCCCGCAACGAGCGTGTTCGGCCGTTCTTTGGCCGCCGTCAGCAACTCCGTGAGCGTGCGGTAAGGCGCGTCCGCGCGCACGATCGGATGGAAGCAGAAGCCGCCGGTCAGTGCCACCGGTTCGAAGTTGCGGTAGGAAATGCCGCGACTGGGATCGACGATCTCGCCCGAGAGCAGCGCCAAATGGATGGCGAGGAACGTGTAGCCGTCGGGTGCCGCCGTCATGACTTGGCGCGCGCCGACCGAGAAATGGCCGCCGACATTCTGAATGACGACCGGCTGTGCGACGATCTTCTTCTCGTCGATCACCTTTTGCATCGTGCGCGCGAGAATGTCCGTCGTCCCGCCGGGGCCGAACGGCACGATCACGCGAATCGGTTTCTCGGGCCATTGGGCCAGCGCGGGCGTCGCGGCAAAAAACATGGCGACCAAGGCTGCAGCGAGTTTTCTGACCATTTTCATTCCTCCCTTTTGTCTTTTTTCGGCTCCAAGCATGACACGTCAGCGGCTTTTGTCACGTGTCATGGCGGCGATGCGTCGAGGCGATTTTGGTCGGCACGCATCTCCCAGCGATACTGGTCGCCGGGTGCAGTCTTTTGTGCCCATGTACCGATCAGGTCTTTGTCGGCGCGTCGACGGCGCATGCGCCGCTCGATCTCGTCCGGATCCCAATCGGCCAGCAGGCGCGTTGTCAATTCGGCGCGGGTCTCGGCATAGGTTGGGTCGGCGGCGCAATCGCGGTATTCGTCGGGGTCTGCAACAAGATCGAAGAGCTGCGGCGCGTAGCCGTGATAATAGACAAGCTTCCAGCGCCCGCGGCGGATCATGCGCTGGCGCACGGCTTGGCCACCGGTCCAGGCGGGCACTGCATCGGTGCAGTATTCTGAGAAGGTCTGATCGTCCCAAGAAGCAGTCGCATTGCGCGCGACGCCAAGGAAACTTCGGCCCGATGCATTGGGCAAGGCGGGCGCACTCAACGCATCGAGCATGGTCGCGCTGACGTCGGTCAGATTAACGATCTGTTTGCGTCGCTCGCCAGCGGCCAGTCGCCCGGGCCAGCGCAAGATCAATGGTACAGCGACGGACTCTTCATAGAATGTATGTTTCCACCACAGGCCGCGCTCGCCCAGCTGGTCGCCATGGTCGGAGCTGTAGACGACAAGGGTGTTGCGGGCGAGGCCGGTTGCTTCGAGCTTGTCGAGGATCTGTCCGATCATTGCATCGAGGCGCGTGACGAGCGCGAAGTAGGCGCGCCGCGCGCGCCGCGTCTCTTCCGCCGTCGCGTCCGCGATGCCGCGATCGCGCCGCCACCACGCAAGCCACGGGTGCTCTTCGTCGGGAACCCGCAGGCGCGGCAAGCCGACGCTCGTTTCGAACCGTGCATAGTCTTCGGGCCGTGCCACATAGGGCGGATGCGGCAAGATGAAACCGACGCTGAGGCAAAACGGCTCAGCCCCGCCCGCAAACCGGTCAAGCGCCGAACACGCCGCCTGCGTCGCGTCGATGTCTTTGACTTCGTAGGCACTCTGCCCAATGCCGGAGGCCGTGAGGCTCGCCCGGTACGGATCGTTGGCGTTCGCAAGTACACCCAGATTGTGGCGCTTGATGCCGGCCCAGTTGGGGCTGTGGTCGCCGATCTCGCGTGCGGCGTAGCCATGCATCTGGTCGGGTCCCATCGCGTGCAACCGGCCGACAAGTATCGGGCGATAGTCGGCGGCAGCTACCGCATGCAGCCATGTTGCGCGATCGGAGGCAAGAAAATCGTCGTTGGTCCAGCAATCTTGCTGGCTCGGATAGCAGCCGGTCAGCATCGACATGCGGCTCGGCACGCAAATCGGCGAGGGGCAGTAGGCGTTGTCGAAAACCAGGCCGCCTGCCGCCAGACGATCGAGATGGGGCGTTGCAACGACCGTATTGCCGTAGCAACCCGTCACGTGGCGCGCATGCTGGTCGGAAAACAAAAACAGCAGGTTCGGGCGATTCGGATCGTTCATCCGGCCGTCTCCCGTTCGTGCGCTCCGCGTGTGGTCGATCCGATATCTGTCAACGCGGCCTGGTCGAGTCCCACCCCCAAACCCTCCGTGCCCGGCAGGCGACTTGCGCCATTGATCGGGCGCGGCAGGTCGCCAGTCGCAATGTCGAAAAACGCCGGTGTTTCGTCATACTGGTGTTCGAGCGTCGAAAATCCGGCGAGTGTTGCGCCCAGATGCAGACTATACGCGTGCGAAATCGGCCCGCTCGGATTGTGGGGCGCTATCGCGACACCGTGACGTGCGGCGTAATTGGATAGGCGCGCCATCTCGGCAAGTCCGCCCGCATATTTGACGTCGGGCATGAGCACGTCGTAGAGCCCGCGTTCGATATAGGGCATGAAGCCGGCCAATGCGGTTTCGGTTTCGCAGCCCGCCAGTAAAATGCCGCGCGCATTGGCTTTCTTTCGCAACCGGCCGAGTGCCGCGAAGTTTTCTGGGCGTTCGGGCAGCGGACATTCGAACCAGCCAATGCCGATCTCAGCGAGGGCGTCGAGCGCATTGACGGCGTTGGCCTCGTCGAAACGCCAATGGCAATCGACATAGAGCGCGCGCGCGGGCCCGATCGCGTCGCGCACAGCCCTTGCGCAGGCAAGCCCGTGCTCGGCGCCAGAAGCGCTGCCGGGCGCAACGCCATCGAACGGTGCGATCTTGAACGTGCCGAACCCGTCCGCCATCGCTTTCTGCGCACTTGCAGCGAACCCGTCGGGCGTGCGCGTGCGCGTCCGACGATTGATATTGGCGTAGAGCGGCACTTGGCTGCGCGGGTTTGCGCCAAGCATCACGTGCAACGCCGTGCCGGCATGCTGGCCGTCGAGATCCCATAAGGCTTGATCGACGGCGCTGACGATCGCGGCGGTCGCTCGGTCGGACACGGTCGCGCCAAACTCGATCAACAAATTGCGCCGGGAATCGGCCGCGGTTCCGCGCAAAGCAGGTTCGAGCTTTGCATGGGCCGCCGCAAGCTGCGACTCTTGCCCCGCGAGCGTCGCCTCGCCCCAGCCCACGGCGCCTGCACTGTCTGCGACGCGCAAAAACACCCATACCGTCTTGTCGCTGGCGCGAAATCCAAGCAGTTCGATGGTGGTGATCGTTCGTGTCATGCGGCCTTGGTCGATTTGGCGCTGGCTTCGAAACGGCGAAGCATTTCTTGCTTGGCTTTGACGGCATGGGCACTTGCCAGCATCACCGCCCCCTCGGCATCGCGCGCGCGCAACGCGACGAGCAACTGGCGATGGTCCGAGATGACACCCGCCGCACGGTCTGTGCCGTAGCCGTGGCGGCCCCACAGAGCGATGATCAGGTTCCAGTGCACTTCGAGTACGCGGATCGCTTCGACATTGCCGGCCGCCTCGTTGATGACGGCGTGGAACGCCTGATTCGCCGCAAGTACGGCTGTGAAATCCTTGCGTGCGGCACTCGCTTCGAGCTTTTCTTCGATGGCGGCCATGCGTGCGATCTGCACAACGGTGATGCGCTCGGCAGCGCGCCGCGCCAGCATGCCCTCCAGCGCCACGCGAAGGTCGAAAATGTCGCGGATGAATTCGATGTCGATGCTGCGCACGCGCGCGCCCCGATTGGGTTCGACCGTGACGAGCCCCTCGCCCTGCAGTTGGCGCAGCGCTTCGCGGATCGGCATGTGGCTAGTTGCGTAGCGCGCGGCTAGATCGTCGATCTTTAGCCGACCGCCGAAGGCAAATAGTCCCGCCAGAATGTCTTTGCGCAACTGCGCACACACCGACCCTGCTGCGATCGCAACCGACATCAACGCCCCCGAGATTGATCAAGAAATGTCAATCATTTGAATTTTTCCCCGTGATTATGTTAGTCGATACACAAGAAGAGTCAATCTTTGATCAAAAATTCAGGGAGATCTGCGCATGGCCATGCCGACCATCAAGCATATTCGCGCTTTCACGGTGCGTGGCGGCGGGGCCGACTATCACGACCAAAGCCGCGACCATTGGATCGACGACCATATCGCCACGCCGATGGCGAGATACCCCGAGTACCGACAGAGCCGTCAGTCGTTCGGCATCAACGTGCTCGGCACGCTGGTCGTCGAGATCGAGGCAAGCGACGGTACTGTTGGCTTCGCGGTCACTACGGCCGGCGAGATCGGTGCCTTCATCGTGGAGAAGCACCTCGCGCGCTTCGTTGAAGGGCGCTGCGTGACCGAGATCGAAAAAATCTGGGACCAGATGTATTTCGCGACGCAGTTCTACGGTCGCAAGGGCGTCGTGCTCAACACGATCTCGGGCGTCGATCTGGCGCTGTGGGACTTGCTGGCCAAGATCCGCGGCGAGCCGGTCCATGCCTTGCTGGGCGGACCGGTGCGCGATGAGTTTACCTTCTACGCGACGACCGCCCGCCCCGACCTCGCCAAGGAGATGGGGTTCGTGGGCGGCAAAATGCCGCTGCAGCACGGTCCGGCTGAAGGCGAAGCCGGCCTGCGCAAAAACGTCGAGAAACTGGCGGCGATGCGCGCGCGCGTGGGCGACGAATTTTGGCTGATGTTCGATTGCTGGATGGCACTGGATTTGAACTATGCCATGCGCCTTGCGCACGCGTGCGCGCCTTACGGCCTCAAATGGATCGAGGAGTGCCTGTCGCCCGACGACTATTGGGGCTACGCGGAGCTGCGCCGCAACGTGCCGCGCGGCATGCTGGTGACGACGGGCGAGCACGAGGCCACGCGCTGGGGCTTCCGGCTGCTGCTGGAAATGGGCTGTTGCGACATCATCCAGCCCGACGTCAACTGGTGCGGCGGCATGACCGAACTCGTCAAGATTTCGGCGCTTGCCGATGCGCACGGCGCACTTGTGGTGCCGCACGGCTCGAGCGTCTACAGCTACCATTTCGTCGCGACGCGCACGAACAGTCCGTTCGCCGAGTTTCTGATGATGGCGCCGCAGGCGGACCGGATTGTGCCGATGTTTTCGCCGTTGCTGCTCGACGAACCCGTACCGGTCGGAGGCCGCATGAAAGTCTCGGCGCTCGACAAGCCGGGTTTCGGCGTGCGTCTCAATCCCGCGTGCGCGCTGCATCGCCCCTATCCGCGCTAACCCAACTTCCGGCCGGGGCAGCCTTCGTCACACAAGTCCGTGCCGGTCGGCGGTCTTGGCGCTTGCGCTGCGCGTGACCTTGAGCGCGGTCGTCTTGTGGTTTGTCGGAAACTGCTCCGCGCACGCCCTGCGCAATTCCGCGATCAGGCGCCGGCACGCGGGTGACAGCACGCCTTTGGCGCGCAAGGTAAGGCCGACAGGCCGATGCCAGTCCAGCCAGTCGATGCCAGCCGGGATGGCGCCCGCACACTCGCGGCCCGGCGCCATCGTCACCGACGGCAGGTAGCCAAGAAAGTCGGTCTCGAGAATCATTGCGCGCATGAAGGCGAGCGAATTCGTTTCGATCGCCAGATTGGGCACCGCCAGCCCGTGCGATTTGAGCGCTATTTCCAGATGCTGGCGCGTGACGATTGTGCTTGCGGGCAGGATCCAGCGGAACTGCTCGAGCGTCTTTCGCGACGCATTGGGCTTTTCGAGGAGTGGATGTCCGGGCCGACATGCGACGACGACGGTATCGATGAACAGGGTTTCCTGCACCAGATCCGAATTGTCGGGCTGATCGACCAGATTGGAAATGACGGCGTCGATCTCGCCCGCCCGCAGCCATTCGAATAGCCTGTCGTGCAGCCCGCCGACGACGGTGATTTTGAGCGCGTTGCGGCTCTTGATCAGGCGCGCGGTCGCGACGGGCAGAACGCTCGCGATCACGCTGGGCGCCGAACCGATCGCGATGCGACCCTCGCGCCCGTCGCGAATGGCGCCGACCGCGCGCTCGGCCTCGTTCACTTCGAGCGCTATCGCGCGCGCATGCTGCGCGAACTCCCGTCCGAACTCGGTCGCCAGCATGCCGCGCGGCGTGCGTTCGAACAGTTTGACACCAAGATATGCTTCGAGCCGCCGGAGGCTTTTGCTGAGGGCGGGCTGTGAAATGCCGAGCGTCTTTGCCGCCGCTGCCAGGCTGCGCTGTTCGATGACGGCCACGACATGGCGCATCTGCTGAAGCTGCATCGACATTCCCTATGGTTATGGATTTGGGACCAGATGGGCGTTGTGCGGTTCTGACTGCTATGCGAGGGTTTTGCAAGAACTGAGATCGAGCCGCAAAGCGGCCGATCGAACGGGGAGGGGCAACAATGCAGCGCCGCGCGCTTCGATGAGCGATCCGTCCGCGACAGAGGAACCGAAATCCGCGCGTGCCGACGCGCTGTTCGCGCTGGCAATGATGGCGGTAGCTCTGATGACCATGTGGGGCGTGCGCAACCAGCCGCGCGCACCGTACGATCCGGTTGGTGCGGCGGCGGTGCCGTTTTGGACGGCGGTATCGGTGCTGGTGCTGGCGAGCGCGTTGCTCGTGCGCGTACTGCTGAAGCATTCGACGCGCGGCGCTGCAATGTCGCTGTTCACGATGTCCGAAGCGATCGACGACAGCTATGCGGTCGTTCCGCGCTTTTCGGTCTATGCCGTGGTCCTGTCGTTTTTGTATGTGGCGCTGATCCCGCTGGCCGGCTTTGCGGCGGCCTCGGTGCTCTTTATGTTGGTCTTCGGTGCGGCGCTTTGCGATCGCACGCCGCGATCGCTTGCCGTCGTGGCCGTGGTCGCTCTGCTCGGTAGCGTCGGACTCGACTATGGCTTCCGCGCCCTCCTGATCGACTTACCCTAGGAGCCGCGGATATGGATCTTGTCCAGGGTTTCTTGCATCTGGTGAGCGGCGGGCCGCTGTTGCTTCTGCTTGTCGGGACGTTTCTGGGGATCGTCGTGGGGGCTCTGCCAGGGCTGACGGGTGGAGCGTTGCTCGCGCTGTCCTTGCCGTTCACTTACCGCATGAGCAGCGTCGATGGCGTCATCTTGATGACCTCGATGTATGTCGGCGGCATTTCCGGCGGGCTCATTACCGCAACGTTGATGCGCATTCCGGGCGAACCCGCTTCGGTCGTTACCACGCTCGACGGATTTCCGATGGCGCGCGGCGGCAGGCCCGGCCGCGCCTTGGGGCTCGGAATTTCAGCGTCGCTAATCGGCGGGGTGCTGTCGTGGGTGGCCCTCGTGACACTGGCGCCGGCGATGGCGCGGCTCGCCTTGGTGTTCGGGCCGTTCGAGAATTTTGCGCTGGTCTTCATGGCGCTCGTGCTGATCGCAGCATTGAGCCAGGGCTCGGTCGTCAAGGGATTGCTGTCGGGCCTGTTTGGCATGCTCGTTTCGTATCCGGGCATCGACGAAACCTCGGGCCAAATGCGTCTGACGTTCGGATACGAAGAAATGGTCGGCGGGTTTAGTTACCTTGCGGTCATCCTGGGCGCATTTGCGATCAGCCAGGTCCTTGCCGATGCGATGCACGCGCGCCAAAAGTTTGAACGGCTCGACCCCAGCGTTAAGGGGATTTTTCTGTCGCCCAAGGACTATCTGGGACAGGCCTTCAATATCGCGCGGTCGGCGGTCATCGGCGTCTGGATCGGGATATTGCCGGGCGTGGGCGCCAGCATCAGTTCGATCGTGGCCTATTCGACCGCCAAGAACATGTCGAAGACGCCCGAAAAATTCGGCACCGGATTCGAAGACGGCATCGTGGCCTCGGAAACGGCCAACAATGCCAATACGGGCGGCGCGCTCATTCCGATGATCACGCTCGGGATTCCCGGCAGCCCGGCGGCGTCGATCCTGCTGGCGGGGTTGCTCATGCACAACGTGCAGCCGGGGCCGACGCTGTTCACGAATTCGCCCGAAGTCGTCAGCGCTTTGATGGCAACGCATCTCGCGGCGCACATTGTGATGTTCGTCATGATGGTTGCCGGCTGCATGATGATCGCGCGCCTTATGTACGTGCAGCGCGCGTTCGTGCTTCCGATCATCATCGTCTTGTGCGTGATCGGGGCGCTCGCCGAAAACGGCCGCATGTTCGATGTCTGGACAATGATCGGCTTCGGCGTGGTCGGATTTCTGCTCGAGCTGGCGGCCGTACCGTTGGGGCCGTTCGTGATCGGCCTGATACTGGCGCCGCTGGCCGAAACGCAGTTGCGCGCCGGGCTGATGGGATCGAACGGCTCACTGATGCCGCTGGTCGAACGACCGGTGGCACTCCTCTTTCTCTTTGTCTCGGTTCTGATGTTTGCATGGCCGCTCTGGCGCGACTATCGGCGCAAGCGGCAAGCACCAATGCCCGCCTGACGCCCAATCAACGAAACGGGAGAAAACGCATGAAGCGCAGAGACTTTGTTGCCGGAACGCTGGCCGTATCGCTGGCCGTCCCCGCCTTGGCACAAACTTATCCCGACAAACCTGTCCGCATCGTCGTGCCCAATCCACCCGGCGGCAGTGCTGACTACATCGCGCGCTTCTTTCAAGCACCTTTACAGAGGGCATTGGGCCAGCCGCTGGCGGTCTCGAACGTCGTTGGCGGCGGCACATCGATCGGCAATCGCCAAGTCCGGGATGCGGCCCCTGACGGCCACACGGTGCTTGCAATCCACCAGGCGTTGCTGACGGCGGCGACGCTCAAGGTGATGGATTTCGGCCCCGAAGCCTTTGCCCAAGTCGCCCAAGTCGCGACCGAATACGTGACAGTGGTGGTCAACAGCAAGGCGCCCTACCAGACGCTGCCGGCTTTTCTGGCTGCAGCGAAGGCGGGCGATCTCAAGGCCGGCGTGCAGATCGGCGCGATCAACCATTTTCTTTTTCTCTCTCTCGGTGACGCGACGGGCACGAAGTTCCGCTACGTCAACACGGGCGGCGGCGGCCCGACGCGAACGGCCCTTGCGGGCGGACATGTCGATTGCGCGTTTCTTACGGTCAACGAGGCCAAGCCGCTGGTTGATTCGGGCGATCTGAAGATCGTCGCGATCTTTGCTCCTCAGCGTTTGGCGAGCTGGCCCAACCTTGCGACCGCGCGCGAGCAGGGCACAGACCTACTGCTCAACTTGAATTACTGGTGGTGGATGCCGAAAGCGACGCCGCGCGCACGCGTCGATCGCTTTGCGGATGCTCTGCGCACCGCAATGAACGATCCTGAGGTTGTGCAAAAATACGCCGAGTTCAACATGAGTGCGGTCTTCCTCAAAGGTGCCGAACTCGAAGCTGAAATCGCGCGCCAATACGAGGCGATGAAGAAACTTGCTGAACGCAATAACGTGACGGCGACCTGACTTACGCTGCCGATCCGAAAAAGTAAAAACAATGGGGAGAAATCAAATGTCGCAAGGACCCAATCGCCGCGAAATGCTTGTCGGGGCCGGTGCTGCCGTTTCCGCGCTGGCCTGGACGCCGGGTGCACGCGCGCAAGCTGCACGTCGCGCACCTTTCACTATCGTCATCAACAACTCGCCTTGGTTCGACGGGTTTCGTGGTGCCGTCGAGGCCTATGAAAAAGAATCGGGCAATAAGGTCAATCTCGACGTCAATCCGTTCGGCGGCAGCCTCGAAAAACAGCGTGCTTCGGTGCGGGCGCGCGACGGCCAGTTCGATTTGCTGATCATGAACGGCCTCTACTACCAGGAAATGTACCATGGCGGCTTCTTGACGCCGATCAACGACATCGATCCGGCCTTCCGCCTCGATCCGCAGATGATCCGCTACGACAATACGGTCTACTGGAACGCAGCCGCCAAATCGCACGACCCGAACGGCAAGCTCATGTCGGTGCCGGTCAACGGCAATATTCCGCTGCTGCTGTATCGCGCCGACCTCTACGAGGAACACAAATTGAAGGTTCCCGAAACCTGGGACCAGCTGCTCGAAAACGCTAAGAAACTGCACAATCCGCCGCGCATCTACGGCATCGTGCAGCGCGGTGCACGCGGTGCGCCCAACGACGTTTCCTACGACTGGTGGCCCTATCTCTACAGCCATGGCGGCAGTCTGTTCCGCGACGAGCCCAAGGGCGACTACACCATCACCATCAACAGCCCGCAGGCCAAAGAAGCGCTCGATTTCTACATTCGCATGGCCAAGGAAGCGGGCCATCCGCAGACCGGCGGCCTTGCGCAAGCGCAGATCATCCAGAACCTCGCCACGGGTCGCGCGGCACACGCCATGCTAGTGATCGCCGCTTGGTCGCAGTTGGACGATCCGACCAAGTCGGCAGTCGTGGGCAAACTCAACGCTGCCCGCGTGCCGGGTTCGGCCAACGGCAAGCCCGCTCCGGTTTTGGGCCATTGGCTCGCCGGCATCCCCAAGAACGTGCCGCGCCCGCGCCAGGAAGCGGCCTTGGCGTTCCTCAACTGGTTCCAGACCCGCGATGCGCAGCTCAAATACATGGCGGCGGGGGCTCCGCCCGTGCGCCAGGACGTGCTCTCGGACGCCGGACTGATGCGCGAGCCCAAGAATCGCTGGATGGGAGCGATGGCGCAAAGCTCGGAGTTCGTGAAGCTGATGTGGAGCGTGCCCGAGGGCGCGCAAATCGGCGACGTTCTCGAACTGCGCTTGAACCAAGCCGTGATCGGCGAGCTGACGACGACGCGCGCTCTCAACGCGATCGCCGAGGAGTCGCACGCGATTATGGAGCGGGCCGGATATCGTACCGGCAAGATCGCGGCTTTGTAGAAAAGGGGCGTTCCAAGTTCGGCCCGCAAGCTTGCCAAGGCAAGCAAGCGGGCCGACGGAACGGCGCATGACATGACCGCACAGGGCATTCAAATCGACCGCAAATGGCGCGCTATTGCGCTCACGCCCGCAGCCGTGATCTTCGTCGCAATGTCGCTGCTGCCGGTTTTGAACCTGATGGCGATGAGCGTGCACGAGATCAAATGGGTCGCCGGCCACTCGGTGTGGAGCTATGTCGGGTTTACGCATTATCGCCGCCTTGCCGAGGATGAACTGCTGCAAGCTGGCATAGGCAACACGGCGATCTTCGCGGTTGTCGGCGTGACGATCCAAGTCGTTCTTGGCTTTTTCCTGGCCTGGGCGGTGTCGCGCATTCGATCGGGGCGTACGCTGTATCGCACGATCTTCATTCTGCCGATCCTGGTGCCGGGCATTCTGATCGGTGCGGTGTGGAAGCTCATGCTCAATTTCGATTTCGGTTTGGTCAACGGGGCGGTCGGGCTGCTCGGTCTCCATCCCGTCGATTGGCTGGGGACACGCGCTTGGGCGTTGCCGTCGGTCATTCTGGTCGATATCTGGCACTGGACGCCGTTTTGCTTCCTGCTGCTTCTGGCGGGCTTCGAATCGCTGCCGCAAGACGTGCAGGAAGCCGCGCGCATCGACGGGGCGGGTACCTGGACCGAGCTGCGTTATGTGCTGATCCCGATGATGATGCCGGTCATCGTGGTCACGTTCCTATTCCGCTTCGTGACGTCGCTCAAAGTGTTCGACGAAATCTATCTGCTGACCGGCGGCGGCCCGGGGTCGGCGACCGAAGTGCTGAGCTACACGATCTACCGAACGTTCTTCACGCAAGATCGCATGGGCTACGGATCGGCCATGTCGATCGCGGTGCTGTTCGGGATCTCTTTGCTGATCGTCGGCTCGCTTGCCGCCAGCCGACGCTACGGAGCGCGCGCATGAATCCCTGGGAAAAACGCGCGGTTCCGGCTTTTCATCTGGGCTTGCTGCTTGTCGCAGCCCTTGTGCTGATCCCGTTCGTCTGGATCATCGCAGCCGCATTCAAGTCGCAGATTTCGCTGCTGCTGGGCGAGGTGTTTTTCACGCCGACCTTGGCAAGCTTTCGCGAGGTGCTGTTTTCGCGCTCGACCGAATTCATGTCGAACACGTTCAACAGTCTTGTCGTAGCGGCCGGCAGCACGCTTGTCATTCTCGTGGCAGCCACGCTGGGCGGCTATGCGATAGAACGTCTGGGCACGCCGCGCTGGGCGGTGCACACGATGTTGGGATGGGCCGTCGTATTCCATATGGTGCCGCCGATCACGCTGGTTGCGGCCTGGTTCCCGCTCTATCGCGAGATCGGTCTCGACAATACCTATCTGGGCTTGGTTTTGGCCCATGTCGCCGTGCATCTGCCGATGGCGTTGTGGCTCATGACGAATTTCGTGCGTGACGTGCCCATCGAGCTTGAAGAGGCGGCCCGCATCGACGGGTGCTCCACGCCTTTCCTCATCTGGCGCATCGTCGTGCCGCTGGTTGCCCCGGGCTTGGCGGCAACCGCGATCTTAATGTTCATTTTCAGCTGGAACGAATTTGCCGTCGCACTCAACTTGACCGCGAAGCAGACCGCCACGATCCCGGTTGCGATCGCCAAATTCGCGCAAGGCTACGAGATCAAATACGGCGAGATGGCGGCCACGGCCGCGTTGTCGCTGGTCCCGGCCTTGGCGTTCCTGCTGTTCGGGCAGCGCTACATCGTCAAAGGTCTCACAGCTGGTGCGGTGAAATAGACATGCCCATCTTGTACGGTCAGAAACTCACGCGCCACGAATTCGAACGTCGCTCGGGCACGCTCGGCCAGATTGCGGGCGTCGAACTGTTCGAATATGCCGACGGTCCCGAGCGGGGCGTGCGCACGCTCGAGTTCCGCACGGGCTCGGGGCTCGAGTTTACGGTGCTGATCGACCGTTCGCTCGATATCGGTCGTTTCGACTATCGAGGCGTGCCGTTTGCGTGGCAGTCGCCCACCGGCTTCCGCAGTCCGGCGTTTCTCGATCCCATGGGCGACGGCGGCACGGGTTTTATGCGCGGCTTTTCGGGGCTGCTGTGCACGTGCGGTTTCGACCATGTACGCCAGCCCGACAAAGGCTCGGCGGCGCACTTCGATTTGCCGTTGCGCAAAGAAATTGCCTATCCGATGCACGGGCGCGGCGCGTTTCAGCCCGCCCGTCTCGACGGATACGGCGCGCGCTGGGACGGCGACGAGTGCACATTGTGGTGCGAGGGCACAGTTGTACAGGCGCAGGCCATGGGCGAGTCGTTGGCGCTCGTGCGGCGCATTGAAGTCGCTGTCGGCGGCAGCGATGTGCGCATCGTCGATCGCATAGAGAATCGTGGATTCTCGAAGACCCCGCATATGCTGCTCTACCATATCAATGTCGGTTGGCCGTTGCTCGACGAAGGAGCCAGGTTCGTAGCACCCATCAAGCGCACTTTGGCCGCCAACATGCCGCGCGAAAGCCAGCAAAGCGGTTATCGGACGCAAGCAGCGCCGAGCGCGCGCTTTGTCCAACAGGTTTTCGACCACGAAGCTGTGGCCGACAAAAACGGCCGCGTGCCGACCGCTTTGTTCAACGAACGACTTGGGCTCGGATTTGGCGTCGAATACGGCGCCGACAATTTCATTTGCTTGCAGCAATGGCAGTGTTTGGCCGACGGCATCTACGGCTTTGCAGTTGAGCCAGCATCGACACGATGGGGCGACCGGGCTGGCGCGGATGCGCGCAACGAGACCGTATGGCTTGAGCATGGCGAATCGCGGGTCTATACGACGACGCTGTCGGCCATCGACGGCGCAGCAAGTATCGCAGACTTCGACAAGCGCATCGACGCGATCCAACCGCAGCTGCGCGACGAATTTCCCGAGCGCGCCGACCAGCCGGTCGGCGGGCCTTTTGTCACTTCGCTTCCGAGGATCCGATGAGCGGCACAGCCTCCAACGTTCTCTTTATTCTGTCGGACGAGCACACGCGCGATGTCGCCGGGTGCTACGGCCATAAAATCGTCAAGACGCCCCATCTTGACGCGCTGGCGGCACGCGGCACCAAATTTACGGCCGCGTACACCAACTGCCCGATTTGCGTGCCCGCGCGCGCGAGCCTGCATACCGGAACATATGTCGCGGAGAATGCGTGCTGGGACAACGCGCATCCTTATGACGGCTCGATACGAAGCTGGGCGCATCGCTTGAAGGCGGCGGGTCATCACACGATGTCGATCGGCAAGCTGCATTTCCGCGCGCAGAGCGACGACAACGGATTCGTCGAGGAGATTGTCCCGCTGCATGTGGTGGACGGCGAAGGCGATCTATTGGGACTCATTCGCCGCCCCAAAGCCGCGAAGCGCGGCGGGATGCCCGATCTTGCCAAGGCGGCGGGGCCGGGCGAATCGACATACGCGGCGTACGACCGCAACATTCGCGACGGTGCTGTCGAGTGGCTCACCAACCACGCTGCACGCCAGACCAAGCCGTGGTGCCTGTTCGTGTCATTCGTCAAGCCGCATTTTCCGCTGATCGCGCCGCCCGAGTTCTATGCGATGTATCCGCCCGAGACGCTGCCGATGCCGCGTCTTGCCGGTCCAAACGACTATCCCAAACATCCCTCGGTCGCAGCGTTACGCGCCTGCATGAACTACGACGACTTTTTCACGCCCGAGAAGGTCCGCGTGGCGCTTGCGGCGTACTTCGGAATGGTGAGTTTCCTCGACGACAATATCGGCCGCGTCTTGGCAGCACTCCAATCCGCCGGGCTCGGCGACAGCACGCGCGTGGTCTATTCGAGCGACCATGGCGACAATCTTGGTACCCGCCATATGTGGGGCAAGTCGATCCACTACGAAGAAGCGGCCGCCGTACCGATGATCGTGGCCGGGCCCGGCGTGCCTGCGGGAAAAACCTGTGCTACGCCTGTAACATTGGTCGACGTATATCCAACGATCATCGAGAGCGTAGGGCTGGTACCGGACGCGCTGGAAGAAAAGCTTCCCGGCAGGTCACTAGTTGCAATCGCGAAGGAATCCTACGATGCGCAGCGCGTCGCGTTGGGGGAGTATCACGCTGCCGGCTCGATCACGGCGATGTACATGGTACGCAAGGGGCGCTGGAAGTACATCCACCATGTCGGTTATCGCGCCGAGCTATTTGATCTCGAAAGCGATCCGGGCGAAACCATGGATCTGAGCGAAGACCCGTCGCATCGCGAAACGCTGGCGGCGATGGAGGCGGAACTGCGCAAACGTCTCGATCCAGAGGCCGTCAACGCGCGCGCCTTTGCCGACCAGGAAGCAAAGATCGCGCGGTTCGGCGGCGTCGATGCGTTGATCAAGCGGGGCGATTTTGGCTATTCGCCCGCACCGGGGCAGAAGCCCGTTTTTGCAACGCGGATCGAGGCTTGAAACGATGGCACGCAAACCGAATATCCTGCTGATTACGTCCGACCAGCAGCGCGGCGACTGCTACGGCTTCGAAGGACGCAAAGTGCTGACGCCGCATCTCGACATGCTGGCGCAGTCGGGCACGCGCTTTTCGGCCTGCATCACGCCCAATGTCGTCTGCCAGCCGTCGCGCGCCTCGATCTTGACCGGGCTGCTGCCGCGCACGCATGGCGTCTGGGACAACGGCATCGATCTCGATACTGACATCGGCGAAGCGGGCTTCGGCGGTACGTTTGCTCGCGGCGGGTGGCGAACCGGCTTCATCGGCAAAGCGCATTTCTCGACGTTCCACACGTTCAAGCCAAGCGGTCGGCCCGAATGCCGGTCGAGCTCGCAGGATTATGGCGCCGACTGGTCCGGGCCCTATATGGGTTTCCAGCATGTCGATATGATGATTGCCGGCCACAACATGTTTTTGCCGCAAAAGCCGCCGCAAGGGCTGCAATACGAGGCGTGGTACCACAAAGACGGTCGCGGCGACCGGCTCGACAAACTGTTTTCGACCAAGCTTCCGCCAGATGTCGGCGCCGCACAGACCTGGAATTCCGCGTTGCCCTCGGCCTTCCACAATTCGACATGGATCGGCGACCGCACGCTCGATTTTATCCAGGCGAACAAAGATACGCCGTGGCTTGCCTGGGCGTCGTTCCCCGATCCCCACCATCCGTTCGATGCGCCCAGCCCCTGGTGCTACATGCACCATCCCGACGCGGTCGATCTGCCCGTGCATCGCACGCTCGATCTCGACCGACGACCATGGTGGCATCGCGCGAGCTTGGAAGGCACGCCGAAATTGGCCGACCCAGAGCTGCAGTCCTTTCGCAGCAAACAGTCGCGCACGCCGGCGCAAAGCGATCTGCAGCTGCGCCATTTGATCGCCAACTATTACGGCATGATCTCGCTGATCGACCACAATGTCGGTCGCATCCTGCTCGGGCTCGAACGACTCGGGCTCGATCGCGACACGCTCGTGGTCTATTCGACCGACCATGGCGACTGGCTCGGCGACCATGGCCTGCTGCTCAAAGGGCCGATGCATTACGACGGGCTGCTGCGCGTGGGCTGCATCGTGCGCGGACCCGGCGTGCCGGCGGGCAAGATCGTACAACACCCGGTCTCCACGCTCGATTTTGCCTCGACCTTCTACGACTATGCGGGCTTGTCGGCAGGAAGGGCGCTGCATTCGCGCAGCTTGCGCCCGCTCATCGAAGGTACGGCAAGCCGCGACTTCGCCTACAACGAATGGGATCTGCATCCCTCGCGTTGCGGCGTGGCGCTGCGTTTGCGCACGGTGCGAACGAAGACGCACAAACTTACCCTCGAACTCGATTCGGGTGCGGGCGAGTTCTACGACCTCGCAAACGACCCAAGCGAGATGGACAATCGATTTAGCGATCCGGCGATGGCAGCGATCCAGCGCGAACTTTCCGACATGATCCGCAGCCGCCCGCAAGACGTGCGCGACCCGCCACCGCAGCCGATCGGCATGGCATGAGCGGCCTGCCCATCCTTTTCGACGCGTCCGGAATATCGGGCCGCGCCGATTTGACGGGACCCGATCCGGTCGTCGCGGGCGCGCACGCGCCCTGGGAACTGCGCTATTCGGTCGGACCCGACGGCCTGCCGCCGGGAAGCGCGCTTGCGTTGGTGCGGCGCTGGCCGAGCGACTGGGACACGCCGCAATGCGAGACGCCGGACGCGCCAGGCTACACGACTGTTTCCATCGACCCGCCAACGGCGTTTCGCTGGCGTACGCGCCGCTCGCTCGAATGGCATCCGTTTGACCATGTCTTCGAGATCGAGACGATCGGTGGACTGCCGCGCGGCGCGACAATTTTGATCGCGTCCAGCCTGCGCGCGCAGACTTTCATCGAAGAATCTTGCGCGCTGTCGGTGCGTGTGCGGCATGGCGACAACGCGTGGGTTGAGATCGCGCGCCCAGCCGTGCGCATTATTGGCGGCCCCGCGCATCGATTGGATCTGGTGGTGCCGAGCGACATCGTTGCAGGCGAGCCGTTCGAAGCCGCTTTGCGCGTCGAGGACGAATGGGGCAATCCAGCCCAGCTCGCAACACGCCCGACTCTCGACGGCGAACAACTGCCCGATCTGCCGGGCGTGTTTCGTTGGCGCATCACGCTCGCAGCGAGCGGTCGCATGCGCCTCATTGCCGAGGCAGGTCCGTTCGGGCGCATCGTCTCGAACCCGACGATGGTGCATGCAAGCGCGCCGACGCGGCGTATTCAGTGGGGCGATATCCATGCCCAAAGCTTGGTTGGCTGCGGGGCGCGCACGCTCGACGCCTTCTTTGCGCATGCGCGCGATTATGCGCGGCTCGACTTCGCAAGCCACCAGGCCAACTGCTTTCTGGTTACGACGCCCGAATGGCACGAAACCGAAGCCGTGACCGAACGCTACAACGAGACCGGTAGGTTTGCAGCACTATTGGGTCTCGAATGGTCGGCCGATACGGCCAAAGGCGGCGACCGCAATCTCTATTTTCCGAGTGCCCAAGCGCCGATCACACGCTGCAGCCACGAATATGTTGCCGACACGTCCGATGCCGCGAGTGATCTTGACGACGCAGACGCTTTGCACGCCAAGTATCGCGGCACCGACACGCTGGTGGCGCTGCATGTCGGTGGACGCACGACGGATCTGCGCTGGCACGAACCGTCGCTCGAACGGCTGATCGAAGTCCACTCGACGCACGCGACCTCCGAATGGTTTTTGTTCGAAGCGCTGGAGCGCGGCTATCGCATGGGCGTCACGGCGGGCAGCGACGGCGTCGACGGCCGGCCGGGGGCGAGCCATCCCGGTCGCCAGTCGGTGCGAAACGTGCGCGGCGGTCTTGTCGCCGCACCACTGTCGAGCCTATCGCGACAGGGGCTGTGGGACGCATTGCGAGCGCGCAATTGCTATGCGACCAACGGTGCGCGTATCCGTCTTGAGTATTCGGCCGACGGCCATGCAATGGGAAGCGAGTTCGATGCCGACAATGCGCCGCTGCTGTCGATCGGGATCGACGGCACCGGCCCGCTCGAGGCCGTCGAGATATTTCGCGGCACACGGATCGTCCATAGGGCTTTGCTGCGCGACGAAAACGCCCAACTGTCCAACCGCGTTCGCATCGCATGGCGCGGGGCCACCGCACCGGGCAATTTCAGCAAGGCGCGCATGCGCTGGGACGGTTCGGTCGCGCTCTCGCACGGGCGTTTCGGCGCGCCCGAGCTCTATGCGCTCGACACGCCCGACGAGGGGATCGTCGAAGCGGGGCCCCAACGCATTACCTGGCGCTCAATGACGGGCGGCGATTGGGACGGCATCGTCGTGCCGCTCGAGGCGGCAGACGACGCCGTCCTGTCGATCCGCACGCCGCAGATATCCGCAACGGTTCCGGTTGCCAAACTTCCTGCGCATTTTGGCGACAGCAAGCCGCTGCGCGAACTTGAGCTTCGCCGTCTGCCCGAGATTCTCGGTGCGTCGAACTGGGCAGGCACCTGGCGCGATCCAGCACCGCAGCCGGGCTGGAACGCCTATTGGGTTCGCGTGCGGCAATGGGACGGAGCCTACGCGTGGTCGAGCCCGATCTTCGTTCGGATGGGGCAAACATGATCGAACAGAATGTCGATATCCCTACGGCAGACGGGCGCATGCCGTGTTTTGTTGTCCATCCCGACGAGGGCGGTCCGTTTCCGGTCGTGCTCGTTTACATGGACGCGCTTGGTATTCGCGAGGAACTGCGCGACATGGCGCGGCGTTTTGCGTCGGCGGGCTACTACACGATGCTGGCCAATCTCTACTACCGCGACGGCAGCCCGTCCTTCGATCCAAGCGTGCTGGCGACCGGCGTGCTCGATCCGCGGATGATGGCGCTCAACGACGCACTGTCGATGGCGATGAGCGCCAGAGACACGAAGGCGATGCTCGACTTCGCCGCGCGCGATGCAAATGCCGGCGCGCGTGCGGCAGCCGTCGGCTATTGCATGGGGGGACGCCATGCGCTGGCGGCAGCGGCTTCGTGTCCGGACCGCATTGCGGCCTATGCCTCGCTCCATGGCGGAAGGTTGGTCAGTGCAGATGCCGACTCGCCGCATCTGCAAATCGCGCGCACGAACGCCGAAAGTTACTTCGGCTGGGCGCAGGACGATCCTGTGGCGCCGCTCGCGCATGCCGATGCAGTCGAAGCGGGGCTTGCCGCGCGCGGGCTGCGCTATCGCATCGAGCACCACAAAGGCGCCGAGCACGGCTTCACGTTTCCCGAGCGCTATTGCTATCACAAACAGGCTGCGGAACGCGTCTGGTCGCGCCTTTTTGCAATGTTTCGCCGGAATTTGGAGAGGACTTGAAAATGATTCGATTTGCGATGATCGGGTGTGGCGGTTTTTCGCGCCGCTACCACGTGCCGACGCTTCTGGCCGACGCAGGCGTCAAGCTGGTCGGGATCTTCGATCCGCACGCGGGCGACTCGGTCAAGGCGCTTGCGGCACAAACCGGTGCAAAGCTCGTGGCACGCCTTGAAGATATGCCGGATACAGACGCGGTCCTAGTGACCACGCCGCATATGTTGCATGCGGGGCATGCGGCAGCGGCGTTGGAGCGCGGCTGGGCCGTGCTGGTCGATAAACCTTTTGTCATGGCGCGCGCGGACGCGATGCGTCTGATCGAACGTGCCAGCACCAAGAAGCTTGCCAACGCGGTTGCGTTCAACCGGCGCCTGGATGTCGGCTGTCTGCGGGCACGCGACATCGTGCGTGCGGGCGGGATCGGTGCCGTTCGCTTCGTGCAGACGATCCAACTTGGCTACGAAAGAAGCGGCTGGTTTCTCGATCCTGCCCTCGGCGGCGGCGGTGCCTATACCGGGCGCGGCACGCATATGGCCGATATCGTGCCATGGCTGATCGACAGTCGGCCGACGCACGTGCGCAGCCGCTTGCGCGCGGGCCCGCCGGGCCGCGCCGATCTTGGTGGTTTTATCGAGATTGGCTTCCCCGGCGTCGAGTGCCAGATCTCGTGCATCGAAGAAGGCTGGCATATGTGGGACGAAATCCGGATCTTCGGCGAAGACGGCATGATTGAACTGCGCCGTCCGCTGGCGATGCCCACGGGCTGGACGATGGGTTGGCACAGCAAGCGCGGTGCTGCGCGCGAGGAACTGGCCGCCGCGCCCAACGAAGGCGCAATCACGACCGAATTTTTGACGTCGCTGCGCACCGGCGCGAAGGTTTCGTGCAGCTTTGCTGAGGCTTTGCTGTCTGTCGAAATTGTCGAGGCGGCATTCGCCTCGGCGACCAACGGTTCGGCCAGCATTGCGATTGGGCAGGCGATGCCATGACGCGGCGCCTGGGTGTCGCGATCGTCGGAACCGGCTCGATCGCGGATTACCATATTGGCGGCATTGGGACCGTTCCGGGCGCGGAGATGCGGTGCGTCGTCGGCCGCAATGCCGACAAGGCAGCAACACTTGCCAAGCGCTACGGCATTGGCGCTTCGAGCGCGAATCTGGCGGCGGTGCTTGCGCGCGCCGATATCGACGCGGTGATCGTGGCAACACCCGACAACACGCACGAAGATTTGGCAGCGCAGGTGGCCACTGCGGGCAAGGCGCTGCTGCTGCAAAAGCCGATGGCGGGCGATGTGGCCGGGTGTCGACGTATCGTTGCGCGTGCCGCTGCGGCTAAGATCGACCTCCAGGTCAGTTTCATGCATCGCTATTTCGACGAGTTTCTGCGCGCGCGCGAACTTATCGCGGACGGCGCCATTGGCGCCTTGCAGAGTATCCGCATTCGCAATGCCACGCCAGGCCCGGACTGGGGCGATTGGTTCTACAAACGCGCGAACGTGTCGGGCGGCGTTGTCCACCAACTTGGCGTGCACGGGATCGACCTGGTCCGCCTGGTCGCGGGCGAGATCGCCAGCGTCAGCGCCACGACGGCGATCCTGAAGCCGGTCCGCACGCTTGCCGACGGGCGGTGCGTGACCGTCGAAAATCCGGACAGTGCGTGGGCCGTCTATCGCTGCGAGGCGGGCGTCGTTGCGTCGCACGAAATGTCGTTTGTCGAGGTTGCGGGCTGCGAACGGTTTCGCCTGGAATTTTACGGCAGCCACGGAACCATTTGGGTGCGCAGTGAGATCGGCGCGCTCGCCTGGCGATGCGACGGCGAGCGGGAGTGGAGAGTCGAGAAGTTTGAAGGAGCTCATTTCGGGGAACGCCATCATAAGCGCTGGATCGCCGGACTGGTCGGCGAACTTGGTTCCGAGTCGACGGCCACGGACGCCGTCGCCGGACTCCAGGTCGCGACGGCTATCGCTGCGTCGGCGGCCGCGCAAGGTGCGGCGGTTCCTTGCTGAAACTTAGGGGAGGCGATCTGACCGCGCAGATTGGGTGGTCGCCTTTGTTCATGGAGCGCGCTTGCGATTGGGAGAGCGGTGACTGCCTAAAACCTCATTTGCAAGCTCAGGGCAATCTCTTCGACGTCGATATGGTGTCGTAATCTTCCAATGGGGTTGGTTCAAAGAAACTGTTATCTCACGTGAATTGGCGGATAGCTGGGAGCGCGAAAAAAATGAACAAATACGATGTTGCTGGAAAGAATGCGATCGTTACAGGCGGCGCCCAAGGGATCGGTGGCGCAGTTGCAAGATTGCTTGCGGCAAACGGTGCCAAGGTGGCGCTGTGGGATCTCGACACGACTCTGGCGGCATCCCATGCCGCGGCGATCGGCGGCGGCGCCATCGCCGTGCGGGCCGACGTGGCCGATTGGAGTTCAATACAAGCCGCCTTGGCCGAGACCGAATCGCGACTCGGTGCCGCCGACATACTGGTGAATTCCGCCGGTATCGCCGGCATGAACGCGCCCGTTGCCGATTATCCGATCGACGAATTCGAGAAGATCGTCCAGATCAATCTGCTCGGCACGTTCTATGTCAACAAAGCGGTCGTGCCTGGCATGCGTGCGAGAAATTATGGCCGGATCGTCAACATTGCCTCGATCGCGGGCAAAGAGGGCAATCCCAACGCCAGCGCCTATTCGGCGTCGAAGGCGGGGGTCATTGGTTTCACGAAGTCGCTGGGCAAGGAACTTGCCGATGTGAACGTCGCTGTAAACTGCGTGACACCCGCTGCCGCGCGCACGCGCATTTTCGACCAGATGCAGCAGACACATATCGACTACATGCTTTCGAAAATCCCGCGCGGACGTTTCCTGGAGGTCGACGAATCTGCCGAAATGATTGTGTGGCTCGCGACGCAGCAGAACAGCTTTGCGACCGGCGCCGTATTCGACCTGTCGGGCGGGCGCGCGACTTACTGATCGGTACTGTCTCTAGAACGCTGTCGGCTCGACTCCTAGAACTCCAGTCATTGGGGTCTCCTGCTTACGCTGATCGACGTACCAGATGTGTTGCAAGGCACTCCTGAGTCAGTTCATTCCGAGCGAACTTCGCGAACTTGATTTTGCTCGATGCATCGTGGCTGCAAAGGTGTTGTAGCAGACCCAGATACATGCGCCGTTCGGGGCGACCGTGTTTTGTAACTTGCCCCAAAACGGTCCAGAAATTTTCCAACTGCCATTGATTTAATTGAAAATTCCGAGAATTCGGGAGCTAGGGGGCGGAGGTTCGAATCCTCTCGCTCCGACCATCGGCGAATCTGTGGGTCGTTAAACGCGCCGATCCTGCTTGTCGGCGACAATGGCCACAAGCCCGCCCTGTGCCGGACCGTGGCCATCGGCGCCGCCTGAAACAAAAATAGCGGGAATACCGACGATTGCGGCGACCATTGCCGCATAGGCGGCTCTGCCCTGCCGGTGCGACGGCAAGGTCGGGTCCGTTTCCATCGCGTGCGCGAAGCCGCGGATATATCCGGCCGGTGGATCGCCTTTGACGAACACGCCAATGACGCGCTCGGCCTCCGACGCACCTAGCTGCGGTGCGGCGGCAAAGCCAAGCGCTGCGGCAACGTCCGCGACGCCGCTCGCGTCGAGCGGATCCACGAGTGAACCGCTTGCGATACTTTGGCGGGAGCGCGAACCTGGGGCGTTTCCGAGCACAACGACATGCTGGTCGGTCTCGTCGCTTCGGGCGACGGCAAAGACATTGTCGGGCCCATCGAACGGCGCATCGAACGCGGCTGGGAGTGCCGCAAGTCGACCGGTCGCGAGCCCCACACCGGCAGCGACAGCAGCGCGGGCCTTTATGGCCGCCAAACTCGATCCAGGTTGGGCCGGCGATTTCACCATCACGAAGGCAGCGGATGACGCGCGATCGAGCCCAGCTTGGGATGCGGCCCGCCGCACCATGTCGGCGGTAAAATCGGCGTGGGCTTGTGTGCCTGCATCCTCTCTGGGAAAAGGCTGGCGGTCGCTTCCGCTCACGAGCCCGACCTCCGTCGCCGGAGCGCTGCTTTCGGTTTCTGCAAGTACGAGAAGATGCGGCGACACGATCCCCTCCGACCCCCCGGACACAACGATCTGAACGCGCTTGGCTGCTTCCGTCGGCGAGCACCCAAGGGCTTCGGCTAAAAAGCTGCGTAAAGCCGCATCCGCACATGCGCGCGAATAGTCGTTGCTGAGACCCGTGCCGTCGGTCTTGCACCAGATGGCTCGCACGGACTCCAGCGCCAAGCCGCCGCGGCACAACGCGACGAGGCCGGAAAGATCGTCCGCACTGCGCGCGGCGCAGCGGAAAAGTTCAGACGATCGCGGCATCGGCACCGACGATCTCGAACTTCACGCCACGCTCGGCTTCGAAGTCATATAGCTCGGTCAGTTGCGGCTTGGTGCCGTCGGCTTTCTCTTGCATCAATTCCTGGTGGGTTGCGCGATCGGTGATGAAAACACAGTCGATATGCGGCGGCGACACCGGGAATCGGTCGAGGGCATGCCATGTGCCCTTGTGCATGAGCAGGCCGGTCGAACCGTCGAGATAGAAGGCGCGCACGCTCTCCAGTGCGGGTGCAGCGGTAGCGCCGCTGCGGTCGGTCGGCGGGGCGACGACCATAATGAGCGGGCTACCGTTCAGCGGTGTAAACCCTTGCGTGACGTTGAAGTGGCGTTCGAGGACTGAGAAACGCATTGGCTGGTACTTGAAACGCGAATACATGAACTGCACGCCGCTGTCGGCTTCGAACGGCATGAGCCAGCTCGCACTCGCGGGTCCGCCGAACTCGGCCGTACGCGGCGGTTCGCCGAGCACGACGCCGAAAGGGGCGAAAGCCTCGGCGGTAAAAGGCTCGACGGCGATTTGAATTGTGCGGGTCGTTTGACTCATCTGTAAACTCCGGTCTGAAATCTATTGCGTCGGGCTGTCAGCCAGAACGGCTCGTGGCCCAAGCATCGATTGCAGGGATCGCTACCTCTGCAAGATGCGTGCTTGCCGGCATCTTGCGCTCATGGACCGGCAATCCGCATTGCGTGCGCAGATCGACGGCACTGATCGTGTAGCGCCGGACATGCTGGCCCAGATGCTTGAGCGCGTTCCAAGACTGCGACAGCGAAACCGCGTAGTAGAGGGCCGAGATGCCGACGATATGCATCGTCGCCACGCAAAGCGTGCAGGGCTCGCACGAGGTGTAAAGCTCGCACGCGGAGAGATCGCGCGTGCCGAGCTTCCGGCACGCATCGCGGATCGCTTCGACCTCGCCATGCGAGGTGGGATCCATCAAAGCGGCCGCGCGATTGAGGCCTTCGCCGATGACGATGCCGTCGCGCACCACGACGGCGCCGAACGGTTCCGCACCCGGGATATCGATCGCCGTTCTCGAGATTTCGATGGCGCGGCGCATGAATTTTTCGTCGTACATGGGACTCTGCCTTTCGCTGGAAGAACATTCAGCCCGCTGCGATGCGCCGCAGCCCGACGGCGCGGTCGGCCAGCAGCAGCAAGATCGCCGTGACAACGATCAGGATCGTGCAGATGGCAGCGACGGTCGGGTCGGCACCTTCTTCGAGATACTGGATCATCTGGATCGGCAGCGGTCTTGCACGCACGCTGGCAACAAATAGGGAAACCGAGTAATTGTCGAACGATGCAAGAAACGCAAAGACGCCGCCCGTGAAGATTCCGGGCAGCAAGTTCGGCACGACGATCCGCGCAAGCGCCGATGAGTAGGAATAGCCAAGCGTGCGGGCCGCGTCGATGATCGACGGGTCGAAGCTCGCAAGGCTTGCGAGCAATGTGCGCGCCACAAGCGGGATCGCCAAGACGGTATGGCCGATCGCGAGCAATAAAAACGCGTCCGAGAGCCCGAACATGCGCGACGCCTGCAGCAACGCGATGCCCTTGACGATGCCGGGCAGCATCAGCGGCGACATGACGAAGGCCTGGATTGCTGCCGCCCCGCGAAAGCGCCCGAAATGTATGGCAAAGGCGGCCATGGTTCCGAGGATAACGGCGGCTGCTGTCGCGACGGCGGCGATCTCGATCGACACGCGAAGCGCGCGCCAGAACGACGTGAGCGAGCCGACCGCCTCGTACCAGCGCAGCGACAGTCCGCGCGACGGCAGATCGAAGATCACGCTTGGCGAGAACGACACGGCCACGACGAGCAGCAGCGGTACCAGCAGAAAGGCGAGTGCCAGTGCCGCCGCCAAACCGAGCATCGCTTTTACGGGATTGAAGTGCTTCATGGGACGGCTCGCTTCGTGCCGCCGATCCGGTTGGCAAGTGCAACGATCCCGAGTGCCGTGAGCAGCAGCACAAGGGCCGCGACCGAGGCGCCAACTGGATCGTGCAGGATGTAGGCGTCGTAGGCACCGCGCGAGAGAACGCGGAAGCGGTCGCCGATCAGCAAGGTGGGGACCACGTAGGCCGACATTGCCTGTGCCGCGACGATCGAAAACGCCGCCAGCAAGCCCGGGCGTGCGAGCGGCAGCACGATCCGGAACAGCGCGAAGGCTGGGCTGCATCCGAGCGTGGCGGCCGCATCCTCAAGATCGCGACCGCGTTCGGCGAGGACGGCGTAGACCGGAAGGACCGCGAAGGGGAGAAACACGTTAACCGAGCCCACAAAAAGGGCGACCTCGGTGAAAATGAGCCGGACAGGCGCATCGACGATGCCGAGTGCCATCAGAGTTGAATTGACGATGCCGTTCGACTTCAGAAGCAGCGTGATCGCAAAGCCCTTGATGATCACGCTCGTGCAGAGCGGAAGAAACGTCAGCACGATCAGAACGACTTGGCCGCGTGGGCCGGCGCGTGAAATCACATAGCCGAGCGGAAAGCCCAGTATGCAGCAGATGATGCCCGTACCGATCCCATAGGCGACCGTGTTTGCGGCCATCGTGCGCCCGGCGGGTGTCGCGAAGAACGCGACGAGATGCTGCAGCGTGAAGCCTTCCGGCCCGCGCACTGCGAGCAGAAAGACGATCGCCATCGGTACTGCGAAAGCCGCAACAAGAAATGCGACCGGCGGTACCGCCAGCAGCGACGCGGCGAGCGTCGTGCTGGCGCGCATCCGGTCGGCGCTTGGTGCAGCGATGCTCGTGCTCAAGCGAGTGCCGCCGCGTAGCCGGGGGCTATCTTCGCGCGCTCTTTGCCCCAGAAGGCAGCGTCGAGCGCGAAGAGCTTGTCCGAACCGATCACGCCGGGAACGAGACCCGCTTCGGCGCGTACAGGCGAGTCGAACGTGCGCTCCATCATGATCTTCTGAACGTCGACATCGAGCATCGCGTCGATGACGGCATTTGCAAGCTCGGCGTTGGGGCCTTTGGCGATCCGCGCAAGGCAGTTTGGGCTGCCGAATGCACCCTCGCGCGGCATCGGCAGGTCGATCGGCACGCCTGCACGCATCCGGGGATAGAGGACCGACGAGAAGAGACCGACCACCGCATAGGCTTCGCCCTGTTCGAGTAGCGTGATCGCCTGGGGCGACGCAGAGAAGACGTTTAAGATCGAGGGTTTGAGCGTGCGCAGTCGCTTGTATCCGGCATCGACGTCGTACTGCGCTTGCGCCAAAGGCTTCCCGGTTTCGAGGTGGGCCGCCATCGCCAGCATCATCGGCCCTTGCGTCAATTGGAAGGCGGGGACCAAAACTTTGTTCTTGTAGAACGGGCCCCAGAGATCGGCCCAAGCGGCGAGTGTGGGCTTGACGCGATCGGTGTTGATGCCGACCGAGAAGCGCGCGACTTTCATCTGGACCCAGGGATTGCGCGGATCGAAGGCGCCGGGCAGCAGCTTCGAAAGGTTCGGGATCTTCGCCGTATCGAGCGGTTCGAGAAGGTTCTTCTCGACGGCGGTGATCATGTCCGTGTCAGGCATCCAGGCGAGCGAATAGGTCGGCGCACTGCGTTCAGCCTCGAGCACCTGGAGGTGTTTGACCGAGATCGAGCCGTCGAAAACGATCTTCACGCCCACGCGCTTTTCGACGATGGGCTGAACGTCGGTCTCGAACATTTTCGCTTGCGCGGACGGCCCTGCGATCAGGATCTGGCGGGTCTGCGCGCGCACCAATGTCGGGGCCGAGAGCAGCAGGCCGCCGGCAATACCGGTGCCGAGAAATCGACGACGTTTCATGGTGAACTCCTTTTCGGTCGCAAAGGGAAAGGAACAGCGCTCAAACGGACGCCGTTTCGGCTGGAAAGAGGCGGGCGGCGGACGGGTCGCAGAAAAAATCGACGCTTTCGCCGGGTCGGATGGCCGCAAGATCCTGCGCGTCAAGTTCGACGACGAAACGCTCCGGCTCCGGCACGTCGCCATAGACGAGACCGCGCGAGCCAAAAAACGACACATGGCGGACCGGGCAGCTGATCTTTATCGGCGCGCCGTGCATTGTGGATTGGCGCAGCGAAATCGCTTCGGGCCGCAGGCAAACGACGACTGAAGCGCCGCGCATGAAGCTGCCAGGCACGCGGATCGGACCGAGGCGTGTGTGCACGTCGCAGATCCCGTCGATCTGCGTGCGCACCGTTCCGGCAATGACCGTCGATAGACCCACAAATTCGTAAACGAAGCGTGTTGCAGGCGCGTTGTAGAGGGAGGCGACGTCTGCGAACTGCTCAATGCGCCCCTCGCGCATGACGGCGATGCGGTCGGAGACGACCATGGCTTCTTCTTGGTCGTGCGTGACGAAAATCGCGGTGATGCCGTGTGTCGAAAGCAGCCCGCGCAGCTCCACTTGCATGGTTTCGCGCAGCTTGCGGTCGAGAGCACTGAAGGGCTCGTCGAGCAGCAGAAGTCGCGGCGAGACGGCAAGGGCGCGCGCGACGGCCACGCGCTGCTGCTGCCCGCCCGACAATGCGCCGACCGATCGGTTCGCCAAGGCTTCGAGCCGCGTGAGCTTCAGCATCTCCTCGACGCGCGCCGCGATCGCAGCCTTTCCGAGGCCCTTGGCGCGCAGGCCGACGCCGATGTTTCCGCGTACATCGAGATGCGGGAACAGCGCATAGTTCTGGAACACAACGCCGACTTCGCGCCGATGCGTGGGAAGGTCCGTAATGTCGACGCCGCCGACGCGGATGCGGCCTTTGTCGATGTCGATTAGCCCGGCGATCGCGCGCAGCAGCGTCGTCTTGCCACACCCCGAAGGCCCTAGTAGCGAAACGATCTCGCCGCGGCGGATCGAGATGTCGAGATCGTCGAGGACCTTCACGTTGCGAAAGCTTTTGGCGACGCCGCCGATCTCGAGATAGGCAAGCGGCTCCGGCGCGTCCGCAGGCTTGCGCTGGCCCACGGCCGCCAGGTGCAGGTGCGGTTTCGAACTGCCGTTCACCGGCTCTGGGTCTGGGTTCGAATGAGAACGCGCCGTTCGGTCGGCGCGTAGCCGCCGGCGGCACGATGCATCGAGCAGCGATTGTCCCAGATCACGAGTTCGCCCACTGTCCATTTGTGGGCATAGTGGAAAGCGGGCTGCAGACAATGCGCGAACAGACGCTGCAGGATCGGCTCGCTCTCGGCCTGCGTCATGCCGACGATGCCGATCAGATTGCCGGGATCAACATAGACCGTCGGGCGGCCACTTTCGGGATGCAGTTGCAGGATCGGATGCGTCGCATCGACGAGCCGTGCCGATTGGTCCGGCGTGAGATTGACCGAGCCCTCGGCCTTGCGCCCGCTCCAGCGGAAGATGCCGACCTTGCCGGCGAGTGCGACGCGCAGATCGTCGGGCAGGGCCGCATAGGCAGCATACATGTCCGCAAAATCGGTCTTGCCGCCGATCTCCGGCATTTCAAGCGCCAGCAGCGCCGTCGTCTTGCCGGGGCTCGTGTCGTAGCTGCGGTCGGTATGCCATTCGCGCGATCGTTTGTAGCCGACGGGATCGGGTGCGCCGTCGGGGCGCACATTGGTGATGAAGGACACGCCCCAAACGCTCGGATGGTGGAACTGGTTTAGTACATGCTCGACCACTTGGCCGAAGCGATTCGTGAACGCGAAAAACGCCGCTGCATCCTTCGGCTGGTCGGGAAACACCAGCACCGGTGTGTCGAGGAACTTCCGGTAGATCGCGGCGAAAATCGTGTCATCCATCGCCGTGATGTCGATGCCGCGGATGCGTGCAACGAACCCGTCGACGACCGTTTCGACGCGAAGGCCGGCCCCAGCGTCGGCTGTGGTTTTCGCGAGGGTTTGTGCGTGTGTCATGCGGTTGCCTTCCTCATGTTTCGGCGCGAGGCGAGCATGCGGTAGAGCATGTGTTCGCCTGCCAGAATTTCGGGGAATTCGGCCGGTGTTGCCGCGTCGCGGCATGTCGGAAGGCACGCGATCGCGGCATCCGCGTTGGGCTTGAAGAAAAAGCCCATCGATTGTCGCGCCGTGTTTCGAAGCGCTTCGGGCGGATTGACGACGCGATGCATCGTGGCTTTCCAGCGGCGGTTGGTCCATCGTTCAAGCAGGTCGCCGAGATTGATGGCAAGTGCGCCGTCGGGGATCAGCACGTCGTGCCAGCCGCCGTCCGGATCCTGGACCTGCAAGCCGCCCGGCGCGCGGTCGGCGGCAAGGATCGTGAAGCCGCCGATATCCGTGTGCGCACCTTGGCGGATCTGGCCCGGTTTCGGCGACGTTTCCTGCGGCGGGTAGTAGCCCCAATTCGCCGTCGCACCGTGCCGGTCCGTTTTGTCGTCGAAGTACGTCTCGGGCAGCCCCAGCGACATCGCGAAGATGCGGCAGATGATGGCAGCGAGCTTGTCCATCTCGGCGTAGAAGCGCTCGAACACGGGCCGGAATGCAGCCGGTTCGGCGGGCCAGATATTGTCGGCCTCGATCCAGTCGATGGTTTCGGGGTCTTCTTCGGGCCAGGGCATGCGCAGGCGAACGGGCGGGCGCGGTGTTGGCGTGCCCACAAGGAACTCTTCCTTGAGATCGCCATGTTCAACCTTCTCGCGATAGGCCGCCGTGCGGCGCATCTCGCGGCCGAAATAGCCGCGGAACACTTCGCGCGACGGCGGCGCGCATTTCGCTTTCTCTTCGACGGGAAGCTCGAAAAATGCGCGCGCCGTCGCGAAGGCCGTCGGCAGAAGATCGGCCGGCAGACCGTGTTTTTCGATCAGGAAAAAGCCGTTTGTGCGGCAGGCGGCGGCCACCGCTTGGGCGATTTGCGGTTTGGCTGCTTTGTCGTTCGCAACGAACGCGGAAATGTCGATTTTCGGAATCTGCATTCGGTTGCCCCCTAAAGCCCGCTGACTGGCACGTGCGCTCGTGCATCGGCGGCGTGGCGCGTCGGCGAAGTTGGGACCCAGCTTCGGTAGTGGGATTCGAGATGCGGGCGCAGGCGCGCCGAAAGGCTGCGTCCCGCCGGATCGGTCGTCGCTTTCGCACGCCGCGCCTGCACAGCGGCTTCGCTGTCGGCGCGCGCGAGTTTGGGGTCGGCAAAAATTCCGTCTCGATAGAGGATACGCCCACCCACCATGGTCATACGCACGCATTCGGCGGTCATGCGTTTCGCGAGCAGATCGAGGATTGGAAGATCGGAATCGACATAGGTGCCGGACAGAAGGGGAAGATCGACCGCGATCATGTCGGCATGCCAGCCCGCGCGAATCTCGCCAACGTCGGCAAAGCCGGCCGCACGCGCACCGTTCACGGTCAGCATCTTCAAAAGGGCGGCCGCATCGATCGGTTCGGGATCGGACCATGAATCGCCGTTGGCGAGGGCCGCGACAAGGCGCGCTTCGCGCCATATGTCTTCCGAATCGTCGATCGTGCGGCCGTCGGTGCCGATCGCGACGCGCAAGCCTGCCGCCGCATAGCGTGTCGTCGGCGCGATGCCGACGGCGAGATTGAGATTAGAGCCTGCGCAGCGCACGAGTGCGGCATCCGCTTGCGCGGCGACATCAATGTCGTGGTCGTCGAGCCACACGCCGTGCGCGATCGAGACGCGGTCGTGCAGGGCGCCGAGGCGGTGCATGCGTTCCAGGCAGCCTTCGGGATAGAGCCGGTCGCAGGCCGCGCGCTGTGTCCAGGATTCGAGGCAGTGGTAGTGCAACATCAAGCCGCGCTTGCGAGCGTCGGACGCAAGGGCGGCAAAAGCTTCGTCGGAGAGCCATTGCGGGCCCGCCGGGCCGTAGCCCAGCGAAAGACGCGGATGGTTGCCCCAATCGCCAAGCAGCGCCGACATTGCTGCAATCGTCGCCGCAGCATCGGGCGCGTAAGGGGGCTTGCGGCGTGCTTGCATTGCCGCCGCAAGGTCGGCCGGCAGGCTTGCGAGAAACGCCGCTTCGTCGAGATGCGGGTAGACGATATGCGCGCGGTCGAGTGCGCCGAGGCAGACGAGGGCTCGTAAGCCCGAGTCCGCGTAGGCGGACAAAATCTTCGCGGTCTCGCCGACGAAATCGCCGGTTCCGTAAGGGACATTGCCTTGCACGCAGCCCGTGATGCCGCTTGCGATCATGCGCCTTGCCGCAAGCATCGTCGCCCAATAGGGATCGAGCTTTCCGTGGCCCATGCGCGCATGCAGCGACGTCTCGAGCCGTTCGTCGCGAAAGCCGTACTGCAGGTTCGTCACACCGCGCCCATGCTGGTGCGCATTGACCGCACCCGGCATCAGAAGCTGGCCCGGCAGGGCCACGCTTGGCACATCGCCTTGCCCGCGCGGCAGGATGGCCTCGATGCGTCCGGCGCGGACGACGACATCGAGGCCGGTCGCGGCGTGGGCTTGCCCCGGCAGCAACACCGCATCGGGCGAAAGGCGCATCGGTGCGTTTACGTCCGGCATCAGCCGAGATCCAACCGCCGCACGCCGACGATGCGGTCGGCGAGCAGCAGTGCGAGCACGGTGAAGCAAAGAAGGATCGTCGAGATGGCGGCGATCGTCGGGTCAGCGCCCGTTTCGAGATAGTTCAAAACCTGGATCGGCAAGGTGCGCGCCGTGACATCCACGAGAAACAGCGAGATTGAGTAGTTGTCGAACGAGGCGAGAAAGGCGAACGCACTTCCTGTGACGACGGCGGGAAACAGGGCCGGCAGCAGAACCTTGGCCACGGCCCCGGGCCACGTGGAGCCGAGCGTGCGGGCGGCGTCGATCAGCGAGAAATCGAACAGATGCAGAGAGGCCAGAAGCGTGCGCACGATATAGGGCAGCGTGATGATCACGTGCGCGATCACGAGGCACGTCTGTGCATCGCGGAGGCCCACCGCGCGGAACGCCTGCAAAAACGCGATCCCGACGACGAGCCCCGGCATCATCAAAGGCGAGGTGAGGAGCCCGGCAAGCGTGCGGGCTCCCGGGATCGCGCGCGTTGCGATCGCGATCGCGGCCGGGGTTGCCAAAGCGACCGCAAGCAGAGTTGAGACCGACGCGATCCAGGCGGACGTGCCCAACGCCTCCCAGAAACTCGACTGGCGCGACAGCCGCTCGTACCAGCGCGTCGACAGGCGATCGACCGGAAAATCGAACACGGCCGACGGCGAGAACGATACCGCGACTGTCACGAAGATCGGGGCGAGCAAAAACACGATCACGAGCAACGCCCAGAACCGTCCAAGCACGAGGAAGAAGCGCGCCATCTAGCTCTCCGTGCGCGCGCGCCCGAAGCGGGCGGCTAGGGCGATCATGCTGGTGCAGAAGACGAGCAGCACGACGGCAAGGCCGGCACCGAGTGCCGGGTCGTTTGCGACGAGGAAGTTATGGGCGATGACTTTCGACAGCACCTTGTGGCGCTCGCCGATGAGCAGGGTGGGGATCACGTAGGCGGACGAGGCCAGCGAAAAGACGATCGAAAACCCGGCAAAAGCGCCCGGCAGGCTCAGCGGCAAGGTCACGCGCAGAAACCGGTCGACGGGGCCGGAGCGCAGCGTGGCGGCCGCATCGAGCAGCGTTGGATCGATGCGGCGCATCACGGCGAAGATTGGCAGGATCATGAATGGCAACAGCATGTTGATCGTGCCGAGATAGAGGCCAGGCAGCGTGAACAGGATGCGGATCGGCGCTTCAATGGCGCCGATGGCCATCAGCAGATTGTTCACGAGGCCGGTCGTGCGCAGCAGGATTGTCCAGCCGAAGGTCTTGACGATGGCGCTCGCGGTCAATGGCAGCAGGATCGCGATCATGCCGATGGCCTGGAGCCAGCCCGGCAGGCGCACGAGCGCCAGCGCAAATGGATAGCCGATCACAAGGCACGCGAAGGTGACGACCGAGGCATAGACGACCGTGTTCGCGATGACGTCGCGATAGTAGGAATCGCCGAAGATCCGCGCGAACACGCCGAACGGCGCGCCGTCGCCGCTCTGGAAGCTCGTCGCAAACAGAATGGCGAGCGGCAGCAGAAAGCAGATCGTCGCCCAGGCCGCAGCGGGCAGGGCAAGCCACCCGGCTGCGGCCATGCGCGGCGATGCCACGGTCAGATCGCAATCTCGCGGTCGAACCGCGACATCCATTCGTTGCGATTCTGAGCGACGAAGCCCCAGTCGATGACCGTGAGCGTCGATGCGGCGGCGACTTCCGGCGGCAGCGGAACCGAGGGGTTGGTGGGCGTGTCGTAGAGCTTCTCCGCCCACACTTTTTGGTATTCGGCCCCTAGCGTTTCGCTGATGAATGCATCGGCAAGTTCGGGCTCGGGCGCTTTGGCGACCTTCGCGATGCCGGACGGCATGGCGAACGAGCCCTCTTTGGGATAGCCGAGATCGACGGGTGCGCCCGCGCGTTTACGCCACAGCGTGTAGGACGAGAACATGCCGGCACCCAGCGTGGCTTCGCCGGTTTCGATTAGGTTCGCAACCTGTGCCGAACCGTTGTAGATCAGCAGCAGGTTGGAGCGGATCGTCGCAAGTTTCTTGAAGGCGGCGTTGATGTCGTATTGCGCTTCGGCAATCGGCTTTCCGGTTTCGAGATGCGCTGCCGCCGCGAGGATGAACGGAATCTGCGTGGCACGGACCGACGGGATCATGACCTTGCCCTTGTATTTGGGATCCCAGAGCATGGCCCAGGACGGCGTGCCGCCGGGAAGGTCCTTCGAATTGTAGGCGATCGACGCGCGCGGCCATTTGTAGGAGAGCCACCAGCCGTCGCGCACGATCGCGTTCGGCACGATCGCGCCGATATTGGGAATGTTCTTTGGATCGATCTTTTCGATCAGCTTCTCGTCTTGCGCGACGATCATCACCGGATCGTCCATCAGCACGACCGAGAATTGCGGCCGGTCTTTGATGGCCTGCATCTTCTTGAGGTTCTCGAGCGAGCTCGAACCGTCGAACAGCACGCGGCAGCCGTATTTCTTTTCGAAGGACGGGAACACGTCCTGTTTCAGCACGTCGGTCATGCCGGCCGGGCCGCCGATGATCAGTTCCTTGCGGCGGACTTGGGCAAGGGCAGGAGCGGCGAGGGCTATACTTGCGCCGGCTGCGGCTTGGACGAGGAAGGATCGGCGGGTCTTCGATGTCGTGTGGATCATGTCGCTCAGCTCCGTTCGGATGAATCAGGTGAAGACGCGAACCGCAGTCCCGGTCACTCGGCGGCACTCGGTTGTGGACGGGTGCGCAGCATTTTTTGGCGGATATAGGCGCCGGCTTGGATCGGCGCATGGCGCGCCGGATTCGCCGCATCGGTGCAGGTCGGCAGGCATTCGATCGACGCATCGACGTGCGGCTTCTGGAAGAAGCACAGCGAATAACGCGGATTGGCCATCGCGATCTCGCGCGGCGGATTGTCGACGCGATGCGGCGTGGAGACCCAGCGGTCGTTCGTCCATTGCGCCATGAGGTCGCCGAGATTGATGACCACGGCCCCCTCGGGGCTGCGCACGGGGATCCATTTTCCGTCGCGCGTCTTGATTTCGAGGCCGTGCGTGGAGCCGTCCTGCACGACGACCGTCAGCGACGTCGAATCCGTATGTTCGGGTATCCGCATCTGGCCAGGTTCGGGCGGCACGGTCTGCGCCGGGTAATTGACCCAGGTGCAGGTGCTCGCATGGCCCGCAAAATGCGGAACGAAGAAATCTTCTGGGAGCTGCAAGGCGGCCGCGAATACGCCGTTCATCGTGCGCGCGAGTGCGTCGACCGCGCGGTAGAATTCAACGAAGGTCGTGCGGAAACCCGCAATGTCGCCCGCCGCCTCGTCGGGCCAGATGTTCGGCGCATACATGCCTTCGAAGCCGCGCGGAACGGGTTGGTTGCGATCCGCCGCGTCGAAATCGGGCGACGAGATCATGTAGGCTTCTTTGTAGTCGGCGACCTTCTTGCCCGCGGGGCCGGCGTCGCGATAGCGCGTGCCCATGCGTTCGTAGCCGCGGAAAACGTCCGGCGAGGACGAGCAGTCGCGCAGTTTTTCGTCATGCCCACGTGCAAAATATCGACGTGTGAGCGCGAAGGATCGGTCGAACAGTTCTTGCGGAATGCCGTGGCCGCCGACGACGAGAAAGCCGACATCGCGACAGGCACGATCGACCTCGCGGGCGATCGACTGCATGCGGCTTTGGTCGCGCGTGCGAAACGCCGAGATGTCGATCAAAGGCAGATCCATATGCACCCCCCTGCCGCAAACGCGGCGGCACGAGCCTAGGCACAGCAAGGCGTATGCCATGGCGAAAGTCGTTCATTCGCAGGGCGTTTGGCCAAGGTAAGCGCGCGTGAAAGGCGAAAGTTTGTGCACGCGTCTACAAAATTGGCAACAAAAGATGATATTGTATACAAAATGGCGGCGTGTTAATTCTACAGACGAAATCTGACTGTCCGCCAGCCGCAAGAGGCCGCAGCCGCCCGTGTTCGACACCGCACTCCCCGCCGAGAGCGCCCGCAGCCATTTGGCGCCCGCCGCCTTGCGAATCGTCGATGCCGTGCTCGACGCGCTGTCGGATCGCAATCTGCCGGCCGGCGGCAAGCTCGGCGAAGAGCTGCTGGCGCGTCTGTTCGAGACGAGCCGCACGACAGTGCGCCAGGCGCTGCAGCATCTGCGCTTTCTCGGAATCGTCGAAATCGAGCCGAACCGCGGTGCGTCGATCGCGCGGCCGACCGCGCGCATGGCGGCCGATCTCTACGCGGCACGGCGCGCGATCGAATCACAGACGGTTGCCGATGCCGCGCGCTACTGCACGGCCAACGACATGCGCACGATGCTTGCGCATATCGAGCGGCAGGATGCGGCGGCGACGGCGAAAAACCGGCGCGAGCTCGTGCGGCTGCGCGGGGAGTTCCATCTTGTGATCGCCGAAATCGGCGGCAACGCCGTTCTGTGCCATTTGCTTGGCCAGATTCTGCCGCGCTGCGCGTTGATTCGCGCTTTGGCCGATCCGCAGCCTTTCACCAAGCGGCAGATCGACGAGCATCGCATACTCGCCCAGCTGATCGCCAAGGGCGACGCGAAAAAGGCGATCGCCCTCGTGCAGAGCCACCTGCAGATCAACGAGCAGCAGCTGCGTTTTTCAGGCGACGACCAGGCGCGCGCCAACAATGTCGATGTCTGGCTCGGCGCCTACGCGCGCCCGCAGCCGACCAAGCGCAAGGCGTAGGCCAGCCCCTATCTTCGGAACGGCACAGCCGTTGCTTTGGCTTTCGACGTGGGGGTATTCCCCGCTTACGTCAAACCGGGCTTGGCTGAAAACGCATGAATGATCCTTCCGCGAGTGCTGGGAATCTAAAGGACGATCGGCGATTCCTCGATATTGTCGGGCTCGAAAAGTCGTTCGGCAGTGCGGTCGTGCTGGCGGGCGTGGATCTGTGCGTTGCGCGCGGCGAGTTCGTTTCGCTGCTGGGGCCGTCGGGGTGCGGAAAGACTACGCTGCTGCGCATCGTGGCGGGGCTTGTCGTGCCGGATCGCGGTACAGTGCGCCTTGCCGACGCCGATATCACTGCAGAACCGCCGCATAAGCGCAATGTCGGCGTCGTTTTCCAGAACTACGCGCTGTTTCCGCATTTGAGCGTGGCCGACAATGTCGCGTACGGGCTCCGCGCCCAGCGCCGCCCGGCCGGCGAGATCGCGGCGACGGTCGCCAAATATCTTGATCTCGTGCATCTCGAGGCGCTGGCCGACCGCTCCATTCGCGCGTTGTCAGGCGGCCAGCAGCAGCGTGTTGCCGTGGCGCGCGCCTTGGCCGTGCAGCCCAAACTGCTGCTGCTCGACGAACCGTTCAGTGCACTCGACCGCAAGCTTCGCGAGTCGATGCAGATCGAACTGCGCCGACTTCTGCGCGAGATCGGCACGACGGCCGTCTTTGTCACGCACGATCAGGACGAAGCGCTCATCATGTCCGATCGCATCGCCGTGATGAACCAAGGGGCGATCGAGCAAATCGGCGGTCCTGCCGATCTCTATAATCGTCCGGCGACAGCGTTTGCGCTCGATTTCGTTGGCCTGTCGACGCGCCTTGACGGAATCGTGCGCGCCTACGCCGACGGGATATTGGATGTCGAAACGGTGCTGGGCCGCATTCGCTGTCCCGGTAGCTATCTTGTCGGTGCACCCGTGACTCTCGGGATTCGGCCCGAGCGCATGTCGCTGACGGCGCAGTCGGGGCACGACAATCGGCTGGAACTCGTTGTGTCGGACACGATTTTTTTGGGCCCCAAAGTCACGATCCATTTCGGCGCACCGCCGTCGGCCTGCCTTCTTCTAGAGACGCCGCAAGGGGCTGTCCCGATTCCGCAAGCCGGCACGCGTGTCGATGTGTTTTGGCGGCCCGAGGATACGCTCGTCTATCCGCGAACTGTTTGAAACCGCGCGCGTCTTGCATCGCTGAAAAGCAATGGCATGGGCTTTGCTACTTTTCGAGCCACTATCGCGTCGCGGGAGATTCGCAGGGAGGGGCCAAAATGAATCCGTTAACGCTCGATGTCGTACCTCTTGCGCGCGCGATCTTCCGATCGGTCCTGCCATGATCGCATCGTTCGAAATTGAACCTGCTTCCGACGGATTTTCCGCCGCGATACGCGGTCTCGACCTCGCGACACCGATCGATGCGGCGGCAAGCGCGCGTGTGGCCGAAGCGTTCCTCGCGCACAAAGTCCTGGTATTTCGTGGCCAACATCTCGACGTCGCCGGGTTCGCGAAAGCGGGTGGCATCTTCGGCCGTCTGGTCGAGCATGCGCTCGACCAATATCGGCATCCCGAATGGCCTGCCGTTTCGATCATCTCGAATCGCAACCCGCGCACGGGCATCGTCGACCCGAAAGGAGCGGCGCGCGGGACGGGGTGGCATACGGATCAGTCCTATGCGCGCACGCCCTGCAAGGCGACAGCCCTCTATGCGGTCGTCCTACCGTCTTCGGGCGGCGATACGCTGTTCGTCGATACGGCCCGCGCCTATGCCGATCTCGCACCCGAAGTTCGGGTGCAGGCGGACCGCGCAGCGGCGATGTTCTCGTGGGGCGGACGCAATCCCGGCAATGCCGCCCCTTTGACGCCGGAACAGCGCGTAAGGCTGCCCGATGTCGTGCATCCGCTTGTACTTGAGCATCCCGAGACCGGTGCGAAGGCGCTTTACATCGACGAGACGAATGCCGTGCGCGTCGTCGACACGGACACGGAAATCGGCGAAGCGCTGCTCGCGCGGCTTTTCGCGCATGCGACGTCGGAGACGTATCTCTATCGGCATCGCTGGACGAAAGGCGATCTCGTCGTTTGGGACAATCGCTGCACCGCGCATCGCGCGGCCGGCGGCTATCCGCCCGGCGAAGAGCGCACCATGTATCGAACCCAAATCGCGTAAGAGGGAGCTGTACCGATGAAGCTTCGTCGCCTGTTTCGGATACTCGGCATTGCACTCCTCATCGCCGCCGCGTTGCCCGCTTATGCGCAGAATTTGCGCGTCGGTCTCGCGGTTGAGCCCGACTCGCTCGATCCGCAATACCACCAGTTCGCGCCCAACAGCGCGTTCGGGTTCCATCTGTTCGATCGGCTCGTCCACCAGGACAAGGATCAGCGTCTGGTCCCCGGCTTGGCCGTGGCGTGGCGCGCGGTCGCACCTACCTTGTGGGAATTCGATTTGCGCCAAGGTGTGCGCTTCCACGACGGCACGCCGTTCGAAGCGGCTGACGTCGCGTTCTCGATCGACCGTGCGCGGAAAGTCGAGCGCAGCCCGTCTTCTTTCGCGCCCTATTTGCGCTCGATCGTTGCGGTCGAAAGCGTCGGCGCCTCGCGCGTCCGCATCACGACTCGTGAACCCAACCCGACGCTGCCGACCGATCTGTCGGTCATCGCGATCCTGTCGGCGAAAATTCATGCCGAGACCAAGCAGGAGGATTTTGCATCCGGCAAGCTCGCCGTCGGAACGGGTCCGTACAAGATCGTCGGCTGGACGCGCGGCGATCGACTCACGATCGAGCGCAACGAGACCTATTGGGGCGGTCCCGCCCCGTGGGCGCGTGTTGAATTTCGCATCCTCACGGCCGACGCCGCGCGCGTGGCCGCACTTCTGGCCGACAATGTCGACATGATCGAGAGCGTGCCGCCCACGGTCCTGGCAACATTGCGCGCCAATTCGCGTTTCCGGCTCGCGGAAGCGCCGTCCAATCGGCTGCTGTTCCTGTCGCTTGACTCTGCGCGCGACCAGACGCCCTTCGCGACCGACCTTGCCGGCAATCCGCTGCCTGCCAATCCGTTCAAGGATGCGCGTGTGCGAAAAGCGTTGTCGCTCGCCATCGCGCGCGAGCCTTTGGCCGATCGCGTTCTCGAGGGCGTCGGCACGCCGGCGGCACAGCTTGTGTCGGCCGGCTTCTTTGGCCACGACCCGTCTTTGAAGCCCGCAGCACAGGATATCGAGACCGCACGCCGCCTGCTTGGCGAGGCCGGCTATCCGAACGGGTTCGGCATCACCCTGCACGGTCCTTCGAACCGCTATGTCGGCGACATTGCGGCAGCTCAGGCGGTTGGGCAGATGCTGTCGCGCATCGGCCTTCAGGTGAAGGTCGAGACGATGCCGCCCAGCGTGTTTTTGACGCGTTCGGCAGTGCCGGAGTTCAGCCTCATCCTGATCGGCTACGCCGCTGTCAGCGGCGAAGCGTCCTCAGCGCTGCGGGTTTTGGTGCATAGTTTCGACCGCGAGCGCGGGCTTGGCGCAAACAATCGTGGCCGGTTCTCGAGCGACGCGGTCGATGCGTTGATCCGTCAGGCGTTGGTTGAAGTCGATGACGCGAAACGCGAGACACTGCTGCGCGACGCCACGCGCTTGGCGATGGAACAGACGGCTTTGGTGCCACTGGTCCATTACACGAATTTTTGGGCCAGCAATGCGGAGATTGCCTACGAGGCGCGCGGAGACGAATACACGCTCGCCATGTCGGCGCGTCCGCGCCGGTAACGCGCACGCATCTGTGCAGACGCGCGCGTTAGGTTTTGGATGTTTCGTCTCGATCGAACCGATGGGCGGCACTGACTTGACGCGAAAGTTTCTGGCAGTTCTCTTTTGCTTCGGCGCTTCTTCGTACTTGCCCGTTTCCGCGGGAACTTTAAGGCTCGCGGAGATCCATTTAGGTCGATTTGCGGATATCGACGGCAGCTGCCTTGGCCGCAAAGCGCGATGCCGATTCAATATCCCAGCGAAGCAAATCTCCGTCGTGCGTGCCTTTGCGCATCAGGGCTGTCGAAACAATCGCGGCGTCGGCGGTTTCGAGGGCAATGGCCACGTTCTCTTCCGTCACCGAACCGCCGAGCACGATCGGAACCCTGACGCCGGCCGTCCGCGCCTTTGCAATGCGCGCGAGTGAGTCTGCAAACGTGTCGCCGGTCAGAACAAGGGCGTCGGCCCCCATCGACTGTGCCCACAAGGCCGCGCGCTCGGGCGGCAGATCGACCATCGGCACGCTCGTGCGGTCGAATACGTCGGCAAGGATGGCAACCTTCTGGGCCTTGATCCTATGCCGGTAGGTGCGCGCGGTCGTGCACAAGGCCGTGCGCGGCCCTTCGGCCGTCATCGAAGCGCCGACGAAGACCTTGAGCCGCACGAAATCCGCACCTGTTGCATGCGCGATCGCGAGAGGGGCGATCGCGTCATGCGCCTGCACGATGATGCCGAGGCGCATTGCCGGAAAGGCTTGGCGGATCGACCGCCCGAGTGCCGTCACGATCGCGATCGTGGCGGGATCGGCGTCGGCTGTCGTGCGTGTCTGGTCTTGAAGCATCAGTGCCGGAAAGCCCGCATCGGCGAAGACCCGCGCGTTGGCAAGCGTGTAGTCCTCAAGCCATGCCATGGATGTTTCGCGCGCAAGGCCGAGGTCGGGCAAATGCAAAGCGCCGATAATCCGCGGATGGGTCGCAAAAAGCGGATGTGGGTCTGTCAAGACGAGCTCCTCGTGGTTTGAACGCGCGCAAGGCGTTGGTCGCGCAGGCTGGAGTCGGCGCCGAGCAGATGGGCGATGCCTATCGCCTCGACGGCGAAGGCACCCGCGACGACCGCGCGCCGCAATGCCGCTTCGCCGTCGTAGCCTTCGATGCGCGCACTCAAGAAGCCGCCGCAGAATGCGTCGCCCGCACCGACTGGATCGCGGGCGGCAACATCGAGAGCCGCCGCCTCGACGAAGCGGCCGTCGGCCAGGCGCAGGATCGCACCCGCCGAACCGCGTTTGACGCCGACGATGGCGCGCGAACTTCCCGCAATGTCGGCCAAAGCCGCGTGGAGGCCGAGACCTGGCCGCAGCACGGCCAATTCCTTTTCGCTGGGCAAAAATGCATCGACATGGCGGAGGATCGCGTCGAGCTCGGCACGCCCCAGATTGGCGGCTTGGAAGCCTGGGTCGATTGTCGCAACAAGACCTGCAGTGTGTGCCGCCGCCGCGCAGGCGACCATCTGTACGACCGCATTGGCGCCGATATGCACGCCGCGCGCCTGCCAATAGGTGCTTGGAATGTCGTCGGGCCTTGCTGGATGCAAGGCGCGAAACGCGCTGTAGCCCGTGCGGCCCTGCGCAGTACCTTCGAGATATGCGCGCCAGCGTACCGTTTCTTCTGGCGTCAGCACGGGGCCAGCGAGGCCCAATCCGACCATTTCAGCGGGGGCGGCATGGAGATGGTCCATGCGCGATCCGTCCGCATTGTGGAAGAACCATTCGGGCTGCGCTTGCGTATCCGGTTCGACGCCGATGCCGGACAGATCGAGGCGGTCGCCAGCCGCTTTGGCCAAGGCATCCAACGAATACGTTGCGGGCACACGGCCCACGACGCCGACGCGGTCGAGAAACAGGCGCGCACCCAAAGCCGCATGCAGCGCGTTGCCGCCGAGCTGGTCGAGATGCAGTGTGCCATTCGCTTCGACGATGCAGTCGACGATCACGCCGCCGATCGCAAAGGCGCGCACCGTCACGTCCGCACCTCGGCGCGGTGCTCGGAATAGCTAAGCCCCAACGCATCGCGGGCCATTGCAAAATGATAGGCAAGCGCATGGATTGCCGGCGCATGCACGATCGCCGCCAGCGACGCTGCGACCGGCGGCACTTGGATTGTGCCTGCAACGCGGGCTTCGATCTCGTGGTCGGGTGCCGACAGAAGCGCATAGACCCGAGCCCCTTCCGCCGCACCGACGAGAGCCGTATCGAGGGCGCGTTCGCGGCTTGCGGCGTCCGGTGCGACGACGAAGAGCGCGTCGCCTGCTTTTGGCAGCCGGTAATGGTGCAGCTCTTCGAGCGGGAAGGCAGCGGCATGCACGGGCGAGAGCTCGCGCAGTTTTGCGGCCGCAAAGCAGGCCGTGGCGTAGTGCGGGCCTGTACCGGCAAAAAACACGGTCGTGGCATCGGCGATCGCGCGGGCCGCTTGTGCGGCTGCCCCATCGCACTGCGCCAGCGTGGCATCGGCAAGGGCCGGCGCTTCGGCAAGGGCGGCAGCGATCTGCGTGTGTTGCAGCGAAGGCGGCGCGATCGCAAGGCCGAGCTTCACGAGAAGGGCCATCGCGGCCGTGCTCGATTGCGTGGGCCAGCCGCGTCGCGTTGCATGAACCCGCAGTCCGCCGTCGAATTCGGAGAGGATCGCCGAGCCTGCCGTGTTCGAGAGCCCGACGGTCATGGCGCCGCGCGCGCGCGCCATGCGCAACGCAGCCATTACGGCCGGCGTATTTCCGCCCGCACTGAGCCCAAGGACAAGCCCGTTTGGCCCCGTGCCGCAATGGTCGTAGGCTGCGAAGTCGAGCGCTTGTACGGCAAGGCACGGGCGCCCGGTCAGCAGCTCGAGCGCATGGCGCACGCCCATGCCCACGAACCAGGAATCGCCGCAGCCTGCGATCGCGATATGGTCCAAGCTGCGGTCGCGGATGCGCGCTGCCAGCGCAGACAAGGCGGGCGCTTCGGCATCGAGCGTTGTGCGGATGGCCGCACCTTGGCCCGCCATCTCGTCGCGCGTGAAGCCCACGCGGCGAAGGCGTGCAGGGTCGCCGGCCACGTCGCGCGACGGTTCTGCGCGCAAGGCACGCAGGCGCTCAGCATAGGGATCTTGCGAATCGACCATGTTCAATCCTAACGCCCCAAACGCTCGAGGCCGACCGTGCGCGCCAAAACAAGCATGATCGCGAAAGAAAGGCCGATCTCAAGTGCCGAGATCGCCGCGATCGCTGGCGTGCTGTCGTATTGCACGAGATAGTAGAGCTCGACCGGCAGGGGCCTGCCGCGTACGTCGGATGTGAACAAGGCGACCGTCACATTGTCGAACGCCTCGATGAAGGTGAAGGCGGCGGCGGCGACGAGTGCCGGGCCCAGTTGCGGCAGCGTGACGCGCACGAAGGTTTCGAACTTGCCCGCACCCAGATTGGCGCTCGCCTCGTCGAGGCGTGGGTCGAGGCCGGCCAGCCTTGCCATCGCAATGCGGATCACAAACGGCAGGCAGAAGACCGACAAAGCGAGGATCAGCATTGCGTTCGACGCGCGGAACGCGAAATACGCGCCGAAGAACAGACTCGCAATGCCGATCACCATGCCCGGCATCATTTGCGGTGCGAGCAGAAAGGCGTTTGCGGCCGCTTTGCCCGCAAAGGTGCCGCGCACGGATGCAAAAGCGGCCGGCACGCCGAGGGCAAGCGTGATGCTGGCGACGGCGAGCGAGACCCACAGGCTTACGACAACGGAGTCCGTGAGCTGCCGGTTTGAGAACACATGCTCGTACCAGCGCAGCGAGAAGCCCGACGGCGGAAAGGCGATGAAACCGCGCGGCTCGAACGAGATTGCGACGACGATGAGGCTTGGCGCCACAAGCAGCAGCAGCGAGAAAGCGGCGACGGCGCCGAGTACGAAGCGGCCGATGCGGTCGATGGGGGCGAGATTCTTCGTCATGCGGCAGACTCGTTCCAGCGCGCGAGGCGATTGCCGAAGGCAACGATCGCCAGCACGAAGGCAAAGCAGGTCGACAGCAGGATCGTGGCGAGGACCGCACCGCGCGTCCAATCGAGCACAACAATGGTCTGCTCGTAGACCTGCACGGCAAGCGTGGAATAGCTGCCGCCGCCAAGCAACTGGGGCACGATGAAGTTCGTGTAGGAAACCGCAAAGACTAGTGCGAGGCCCGCGAAAATGGCCGGTACGGACATCGGCACGACGACGCGGAAGAAAGTACCCGTCTGGCTCGCCCCGAGATTGAGCGAGGCCTCTTCGAGGCGGCGGTCGCGCTCGGCAAGCACGGCGAGCAGAGGCAGGATCATGAAGGGCAGGTGAATCTGCGTCATGCCGATAAGCACGGCCCAATCCGTGTTGAGTATCCGCAAGGGCTGGTCGATCAGCCCGAGCGACAGCAGGGTCTGGTTTACGAGCCCGCGCCGTCCACCAAGGATCACGATCCACGCATAGGCGCGCACGAGGGCACTTGTCAGCAGCGGTGCAACGACCGCGACAAGAATGAGGGTACGCCAGATGCCCTTGGCCTCGGCAAACAGATAGGCGACCGGATAGGCGAGCAGCAGTGTGAGTACGGATGAGACGGCGGCGACCCAGAAGCTGCGCCACATCAGCCGCCAGACTAGATCGTCTGTAAGGGCCGAGTGGAGATAACCGAGCGTCCAGGTATCTGCAACAATGCGCCCACGGTCGATCGTGACGAAGCCGAAGGCGAGAAGCGTAAGCATCGGCAACGCCAAGAAGACGAAAAGATAGGCGAGGGCCGGCACGGCGGGCCAGATGCCGCGCCCGTGCAGGATGCGCCGCAGGAGCGGGGCGCTAGACACCGTCCGGCCCCTCTTCCAGAACGACGCAAGCGGCGGGGTCGACTGCGCGCACGCGTACGGGCGAACCCATCGCCGCCGGCGGTTCGCCGACCTTGCGCAATGCAACGACGCGCAACGGCTCTGCCGCACCGATCGCGATCTCGTATTCGATCGTGGCCCCCTGCGGGGTCGCAAATGCGACCGTCCCATGCCAGCCCGGGCCTTCACCTGCTTGTTCGAGCGCCAGATTTTCGGGCCGCACGACGAGCCACGCAGCACCGTCCGCGCGCGCAGCGACGATCGCCGGATCACGCGTGACGCGGCCGCCAAGTATGTCGATGGGCAATACGTTGGCGCGACCGATGAAAGCCGCGACATAGGCAGTGCGAGGTCGGTCGTAGATGTCGATTGGCGCACCAACCTGTTCGATACGGCCTGCGCGCATCACCGCCACGCGATCAGATAGCGTCATGGCTTCCTGCTGGTCGTGCGTGACGAAGATCGAGGTGATGCCGACGCGCTCGATGAGCTTGCGCAATTCGATCTGCATCGACAGGCGCAGCTTGGCGTCGAGCGCGTTGAACGGCTCGTCGAGCAGCAGCACCTCTGGTTCGAGCACGAGGGCACGCGCGATAGCCACGCGCTGCTGCTGCCCGCCGGACAGGCGTGCGGGAAAGCGGTCGGCATAGGCCGAAAGCGATACAAGATCGAGCGCCTTTCGCACGCGCGCTTGCGTTTCAGCCTGGCTCACGCGGCGCACGCGCAGCCCATAGGCAACGTTCGCCGCAACGTCGAGATGCGGAAACAGCGCATAGGACTGGAACACGTACCCGACCTGGCGGCGGTTCGGCGGCAGGTCGGTGATGTCGCGCCCGCCCACGACCACGCGACCGCTGTCGGGCTCGACGAAACCTGCAAGCGTCCGCAGCAATGTAGTCTTGCCGCAGCCCGAGGGGCCGAGCAGCGTCATCACCGTGCCCTTGTCGACGGCAACCGAACAGCCGTCGAGCACGCGCATGGGGCCGAAGCTTTTTGCGATGTCCTGGAGCGTGATATGGCTCATGATGCGGCCGATCCTTCGAAGTGTAGCCCAAGGGCTGCAGGCCCCCAGCCGCCAACGCAACGCGCGCCAATCTGCAAGGCTGCACGCGCGCCGGCGGTGAAATCGAGCCCGGCGGCAATTCCGGCTGCAAGGGCCCCTACGACCGCATCGCCGGCCCCCGTCGGGTCGCGCAACGTTGCGGGCGGGGCTGCAAGCCGCAGGCCCGTGGCGGCACGGGCAGCGACGGCAAAAGCACCAGCCGCTCCGCGCTTGTGCAGCACGTTGCAGCCAGAGCCCGCGAGCGCAAAGGCCGCCGCATCGTCGCTGCAGTCGGGGCAGAGATGCCGCGTTTCTTCCAAACTCGGCGCAAAGACATAGGCTTTGGCGGCATTTGCGCAGACTGCATCGTGTTCGCGCGTTGCAAATGCTGCACTCGTATCCATGACGACGCGTGCTCCCGCCCTTGCGGCAGCTGCCAGCGTCTTTGCGGCGACGGCGCTTGGCACCGCCATCAGCGCGACGACATCGCCCGCCGCGAGGGCGGCAGGTACCGCGGGGACGAGGGTGTGCGTGCGTTCCCACCAAGCATCCTGCGCGTGGTGCGCATTGTCGCGGCTTTCGTCGGTGCGATAGGCAAGACGTGCGCGGCGCGTGGGACTCGAGCACAGGACAACGCCTGCGAGATCGATCCCGAGAGTGGCCGCCTGCTGCAGCCATTCGGCGCGAAAATCGACGCCCGACATCGCGTGCAACGCGACCGCCGCACCTGCCGCGCGTGCCCCCAAGGCCGCGTAGAGAGCAGCACCGCCCGGCACTTCGTCGCCCGCATCGCGGCCGGTTTCGATCCTGTCGATCGAAAGATAGCCGACGACATGCACGGTCGCCGTCATGCGCCGGTGCCGAGCAAGCTGCGCCGCGTGAGCATGCGGCTCACTTTGAAGCGCTGTGCATCGGATTTGAGATGCGTGCGCGTGTCTGGATCAAGGCCACTTGCGCGCGCAAGGGTGTTTGCAAGAATTTGCAGCGGAACGCAGGCGGCAAGTGCGAACAAAGAAGGCGGCACGTCCGGCAGTGTAATGTGCCGCGTGGCGCGCGCAACAGGCGTCGACAGCGTGTCGATCGCAAGTGTGGCGACCTCAAGCTCGCCGAGGGCGGCACAGCTTTCGTCGGCATAGGCTGCAAGTGCAGCATCGCCCGCCAGCACGACGACGAGATCTTGCGTGGGCATGGCCCAATACTGGCTGTGCGCGAATTCCTCGAGTTCGCCCGACCACGCCGGAATGCGCGTGAGTTCGACGAACTTCGCGGTTCCATACTGGGCGGTGCCGATATCGTTGTCGGCCGACAGAACGCGCACGCCGGTCGGGACGGCGAGTCCGGCAAATGCGTCGTCGCTTGCGGCGAGTGCCGCACGTTGGGCGGCAATTGGGGCCGCCAGATCGGGCGGGTTGCGGCCGGCTGCACCGGCAGCGAGGGCGAGCAACGCGGTGAGTGTTGCCGTATAGCTTGCCGTTCCGCATAGGAACGGTGCGATATCCGCAAGGTCGAGCGAAATCTTGGCGCCGGCGATTTCGCCGAGACGACCGCCATTGCCGTTGACGAGCGCGAGCATCGTTACGCCTGCGGCCGCGACCGCGCGCGCAGCTTCGACCGTGCGATCGACATTGCCGGACATCGAAATCGCGATGACGCGGTCGCTAGGGCGCAGTCGATGGGCTGCCAGAACCATATCCATTGCCCCAATGGGGCGCCAATCGAGCCCACATTCGGTAGCCCAGCGGCTTGCGGCGATGGCGGCAAACAAGCCGTCGCCGCAGCCGGTGATCCAAAGACGGCCGCCGTCGCCCGGCGCCAACACCTTGCGGCCAAGAGCTGCGAAGCCCTCGGCGCGCGCGGCGAACGCCGCCAACATGTCGGGTTGGCGTGCGATGTCTACGCGCATGGGCGACGGCGTCGTCATGGTCATCGTTCAGCTCGCGAAGACGCGGTCGAAGCGTTCCACGATCTGGCCGCGCACCGGGGCGATCTTGCCCCAATCGACCGACTGAAGCCGCGCCACTTCCGCCGGCGTAGAGGGCGTGTAGGGGCGTGCAGCCTCGGGGATCGTCACGCCGCGCACGGTCGGCCCGAAGAAGTAGGGCGTGTTAGCGGCGAACTGCTGGTACTCGGGCGAAAGGATGCCGTCGATCCACTGGTACACGAGATCGGAATGACGCGTATTCGCGATCTCAGACATGAACGAGACGATAGCGACGGGGCCCGGCGCAGGCTGCACGAACTTGATCGGCAGACCCTTCGCGGCCGAGGCGGCGGCGTCGTTGTTCCAGATCGGCGCCAAGCCGATCTCTTCGCGCTCGAGCATCTGGATGAGCTGCGTGGGTGTGCGGCCGACCTGCGGCTTCAGTTCCTGCAGCTTGGTCCATGCCGGTTCGAGATTGTCTTCAGCGCCGCCGAAGATCTTGGCTACGATCGCCAGCACGCCGAGGCCGAGATTGGACGAAGCGCGCGGAATGCCGATCTTGCCCGCGTATTCGGGCTTCCACATGTCGGCCCAGCTGGTCGGCGCATTGCGCACGACTTTTTCGTTGTAAGCGATGCCGATCAACGAGTAGCTCGCCGGCACGCCGAAGCCGCCCGACTTCGCGTTCAGTTCCGGAATCAGATTCGCGTAGTTGCGCAGTCGCGCAGGCTCGATACGCTTGATGTAGCCGTCGCGCTGCGCGATCAGATGCGGCGGCTCGCCATTGGGCATCGCGTCGAACGGCGAGAAGCCCTGGGCGGCCTTGATCGAGGCGACGATGTCCTGGCTTTCGCTCGGCACGAGGCGGATGCGCAGGCCCGGCGTGGCCTGTTCCATGCGGCGCGCGAGCCACTGGTGCGGCTCCTGCAGCTGGCCCGCGAAGCTTACGATCACAAGCTCGCGCGCGGTCTGGGCAAGCACGACGGACGGAGCGGCGAGCAGAGCGCTGCCGGCGGCAAGGCCGCGCGCGAAGTCGCGACGGCCGATTTTGCGGATTGTCATGTTTGATCTCCTGGGTTGCGGGGGAACGTCAGAGGGCGAAAACGCGGTCGAAACGCTCGACCAGCGGCCCGCGCTGCGGCGCAATCGCGGGCCAATCGATCGTCTGCAGGGCAAGCACTTCGGCTGGCGTCGAAGGCGTGTAGGGGCGGGCCACTTCGGGCACCGTCACGCCGCGAACCGTTGGGCCGAAGAAGTAGGGAGACGCGGCGGCACGCGCCTGGTATTCGGCCGACAGGATGCCGTCGAGCCATTCGTTGACCAGTTCGGGATTGCGCGAGTTCGTGATGCCCGACATGAACGAGATGATCGCGATGGCGCCCGGCTTCGGCATCATGAAGCGGATCGGCAGCCCCTTCTCCGCCGCCGAGGCGGTGTTGTTGTTCCACAATGGGGCGATCGCGATTTCTTCGCGCTCGAGCATTTGCGTGAGGATGGCGGGCGAGCGTGCGGCCTTGGGCTGGAGTTCGCGCAGCTTGTCCCAGCCGACGTCGAGCGCGGTTTCCGAACCGCCGAAGCTCTTGGCCGCGATGGCGAGCGTGGCGAGCCCCAGATTCGAAGAGGTACGCGCGATGCCGATCTTGCCCCGGAACTCGGGCTTCCACATGTCGGCCCAGGATTCCGGCGGATTGCGCACGAGCGTCGAGTTGTAGGCGATGCCGACCAGCGAATATGTCGCCGGCACGCCGAAGCCCTGGCTCTTGGCGAGCAGGTCGGGGAACGCGCTCGGCAGGTTCTTGAGGGCGGCATCGTTGCGCCGCGCAATGTAGCCCTCGGACATGGCCGTGATGTGCGGCGGTTCGTCGTTGGGCATCGCGTCGAATGCCGATTGGCCTTGGCCCGCTTTGATCTGCGCGACGATGTCCTGGCTGTCCGACGGCACCAGCCGTACGCGCAAGCCCGCATGGCGGCGTTCCATCTGGTCGCCGAGCCAGCGATGCGGTTCCGACAGACGGCCGGGATAGGTGACGATCACGAGTTCGCGCGCGGCTTGCGCGCGCACGAGGGTCGGGGCGGCGAGAAGTCCGGTGCCGGCGGCAAGACCGCCGAGTGCGGCGCGACGGGAAATGCGGATCATGGAATCCTCCTGGGCTGGATAGCGGAACATGGAAATCGACGCTGGAACCGATGCGTTGCGGGAAACGCAGACGCACGTCGCACGGCGAGGCTCGAAGAAGGTTCTAGTTCGGGCGGTGAAACGATCCGCCGGAGACGCTGTCTCCGGCCGCGGCACGGTCCCGGGTCGGGACCGCCGAGGGATCAGATGCGCGGACTTCGCCCGGCCGCGATGAAAGCGACATAGGCGCGCGCCGAGCGCGACGCACTGCGCCAGCCAAGCCGAATCCGGGCACGCGATTTGCCGCGGACGTTTCGGCTCGACATATGCGAGACATAAGACATAAAAGATTCATCTCATAGCAACCGGTCGACGCGCAAGCTGCAAAAAATAGGCAGCACTGCCCGCGCCGCAGGCAAGCGAGGCAAGGGCCCTTGGAAGCGACGATTATCGACGCCGACTGGATTCTCGAAGGCTTTTCCGCCGACGATGCGCCGCTGCTGCACAACGATGCGGCACTGGTCGTTGTCGACGGCCGCGTGGCTGCGATTCTGCCGCAGGCCGAAGCGCGCATACGCTATCCCGCCGCGCGCCACGAGGGCGGCAAGGGGCGCGTCGCGATCCCCGGCCTTGTGAACGCCCACCACCATGTCGGCACCACGCCGCTGCAGCTCGGCTCGCCCGACCATCCGCTCGAGCTGTGGTTTGCGAGCCGCTTGGCGCTGCGCGACGTCGATCCGCGGCTCGACACCCTGTATGCCGCTTTTGAGATGATCGAGAGTGGTGTCACGACCGTCCAGCATCTGCATAGCCGCGCGCCCGGCACGCCCGAACAGATCGTCGCGACGGGCAAGCAGGTGCTCGATGCGTATCGCACGATAGGCATGCGTGCCTCCTATTCGTTGGCGCTTCGCGATCAGAACCGCCTCGTCTACGAGGACGACGCGCTGTTCCTGGAGCGTCTGCCCGATTCTCTGAAAGCGCCGATGCGCAGTTACTTCGAACGCTTCACGTTGCCGCTTGCCGAACAGCGCGCGGTTTTCGAAGCGCTGCTTTCCGCTGTCGTGGGCGAGCGGCGCCTAGCGGTGCAGGTGGCGCCCGCCAATCTGCACTGGCTGTCGGACGCAGCCCTCGGGCTCGCGGGCGAACTTTCGAAGCGCCACGATCTGCCGATGCACATGCATCTGCTTGAAACGCCCTACCAGAAAGCCTATGCGGCCAAGCGTACCGGCGGCTCGGCACTTGCGCATATCAAGCGCTTCGGCCTCGTGGGGCCGCACCTTACGATCGGCCACGGCGTGTGGATGACCGAACAGGACATCGAACTTTGCGCGCAAAGCGGCACGCACATCTGCCACAATTGCAGTTCGAATTTTCGGCTCAAGAGCGGTGTGGCGCCGGTCAATCGCTTTCTCGCACGCGGCATTCCGGTCGCCCTCGGCATGGACGAGGCCGGCATCAACGATGACCGCGACATGCTGCAGGAAATGCGACTGGCTCTACGCGTGCATCGCGAACCGGGCATCGAGGCGTCCCATCCGTCGCCGGCACAGATCCTGCGTATGGCAACCGAGCGCGGTGCGGACACCACGCCGTTTGCCGGCCGCATCGGACGCCTGTCGCCCGGTCGCGAAGCCGACATCGTTCTCTTCGATTGGGACGCCGTCACATATCCGTACCAAAGCCCGGATATTCCGCCGGTGGATGTGCTGGTTCAGCGCGCCAAATCGACGGCGGTGAAAACTGTCTTTGTTGCGGGCGAGGCCGTGTATCGCGACGGCCGCTTCGTGCACGTCGACAGGCAGGCTGTGCTGGCCGAGATTGCCGTGCGCTTTGCGCGTCCGCTTACAGATGCCGAGAACGAGCGCCGCCAATTGGCGCGCGACGTATTCCCGCACGTGCACAAATTCTACGACGGCTATCTCGACGGTCTAGGCAACGAGCCCTTTTACCGTCCAAGCGGACGATTCTAGAACATAGCCGCCGGGACTGATGCCGTAAATGCGAGCCAGCCGCGAGACGAACCCTCAGCGGCTGTATTGGTAGGCTGCGTCGTCGCTGCACTCGCGCGCAATCAATGCGAGTTCTTCGGCGGTCTGCTAGACGATGCGTGCAAGCCGTGCGCGCAGAAGATGTATCGCAGCCGGAATCGGTTCGATGATCGGCACGGCGAAACGCGGGGCCAGCGCGCGTGCGGCGACGGCCAAGGGCCCGCCGCCGATCACGATCGCATCGGCGCCGTCTTCAGCGATCGTGCGTTCGCAGGCGCGCGCAAGAGCGGCCTCGAGCGCCGCCGGATCGGCCATCAGAGCATTGATGTCGCCATCGGTCAGCCGCACACCGCCGAACGCGGTACCGTGGCCGTAGGCAGCGGCCCGGCGTTCGATGGCGCTCACGAGGAGCGGGGTTGTCGTCACGACGACGAAGCGCCGGCCGGCCGTTGCCGCTTCGGCCATTGCGGCTTCCGCGATGCCGACGAGCGGGACGCTGCAGATTGAGCGCGCGGCCTCGAGGCCGGGATCGCCGAACGCCGCGACGATGCCGCCGTCCAAGCTGGAAAAATCCGTTGCGCGCACCAGTTCGACAACCGCTTGCGCGCCTTGGGCAAGCAAAGCTTCGTCGATGAGCAGCGGCGCACCGGTGCGCGCCGTTGCGCCATTGACCCTCGCATGTGGGTCGGACTCGCGCGCGATCTCGACCATCGCCGCCGTCGTCGCTTGGTTGGTGTTCGGGTTGATAAGCAGCACCCTCATGCTGGCTGCGCGCCGATCCAAGCCCGCGCGATGTCTGCGCGCGTGGCAACCCAGACGCGATCGCCGAGTGCTCCCAGATCCTCAAGAAAGCGCTCGACCGCCCAAAACCGCGCTGGGCGGCCCGCGATCCGCAAGTGCAGGCCGACATTCATAAGGCGTGTGGCGCCTGCGTCCGTCTCGGTCAACAGCGTTTCGAGCGCGCGTCGCAGATAAAGCAGAAACTCGTCCGGCGTGCGGAAGCCGGTCGGGTGGTAGAACTTCATGTCGTTCGTGTCGAAGGCGTAAGGAACGATCAGAATCGGCCGCGCACCCGATTGGCGATCCCAATAAGGCAGGTCGTCGTCGAGCGCGTTGGTGTCGTAGAGGAAGCCTTCCTCCACCAAGAGCCGTCGCGTGTGCGCGCTCTGGCTGGATCGACACATGAACCCGATCGGCTTGATGCCGACGATGCGTTCGATCGCGTCGCGACCGCGCCGGATTTCCGCGCGCTCGGCCTCGGCGTCGTCAAATTCGACATGGGAAATCCACCGCCAGCCATGCAGCGCGGGCTCGTGGCCTGCGGCCACGCAAGCGCGCGCGCACTCTGGCGAGCGCTCGACTGCGCGCCCGCACATCATCAGCGTGACTTTCGTCCGATGTCGCTCGAAGGCCGTCAAGAATCGGGGCAGGCCTGCGCGCATGCCATAGCCGAACACTTCTTCGAGCGTAAGGTCGCGTCGGCCGGCTGGCACGATGCTCTGCACCTCACCGAACGGCTCGTTGCGGGCGTCGCCGTCGCCGACGGCAAGTTCCGCCCCTTCCTCGAAATTGAGATTGAGCGACACGGCGAGCCGCGCGCCGTTTGGCCACACGACCCGAGGTGCCGAAAAGCCGTAGCCGTACAGATCGCGTTTGCGCGAAGTCATTTCGTGCCCTCCCTCAATCGATGCGTCGTCCGTGAACTGGCCTTCATATACGCGTCCCTCACGGCGGTTCGACGCGCTGGAAAGCGCAAGCTTCCTCGATTTGGGCGGCGAGCGCCAACAGTGCCGCGTCTTTGCCCGGCGCGCCGATCAATTGGATGCCGACAGGCAGCCCGTTCGCGGCGCGGCCCGCAGGCACGACCACGACTGGGCAACCGACCAGCGACACGATAAAGGTGACGGCCAGATAGTCGACGAGCGTGGATAGCGTTTCTCCATCGATTTCGGTCACGTCGCCGACATCGTTGGGCCACGGCAGCACAGACGCCGCTGGCGCCACGAGCACGTCCCATTCGTCGAAGAAGGCGAGGAAGCGTCGGTAGAGCGCTGTGCGCTCCGCCTCGGCGGCGAGCCAATCGGCGGCTTTGGTCTCAGCACCGCGCTCGATCCACCAGCGGACGGTGCGCGTCAGTGCTTCGCCGTGCGTGCGGTAATGCCGCAGATAGGCTTGGCGGATCAAGGGCGGTCGCAGTGTGTGGAAGGTTTCGATCGCGTTCGCGCAATCCGGATGTGCTGCGTGCGCGCCGAAGGTCCGTTCGAGCTTGGCGACGGCCGTACGGAACGGCACGCGGACGGCGCGTGCCACCGGAGCGACGCCGAAATCCTCGGTCCACGCAACGCGCGGCTTCCGTGCGGAGGAAGGTGCTGGCGGAAAGCTGCGCATCGAGAGCGGGTCGCGCGGATCGGGCCCGGCGGTGGCCTCGATCGCGAGGGCGAGATCGTCGACGCTCCCTGCAATGAAGCCTGCCGTGGCGAGCATATCCCAGCCAAGTGCACGCGCGGGATTGGGAAGGCGTCCGGGCGTCGGGCGCAGTGCTGCCACGCCGCAGAAGCTCGCAGGCGTGCGCACCGAGCCACCGAAATCCGTCCCGTGCGCCAGCAATACCATGCTGGCAGCGACGGCGACGGCGGCCCCGCCCGACGAGCCGCCCGAGGTAAGTGCTGGATCAAATGGATTTCGTGTCGGCCCTGCGAGATCGTTGACGCAGACGGCGCCGAAGCCGAATTCGGGCGTCATGGTCTTGCCGACGATGATCGCGCCGGCGCGCTTGAGCCTTTCGACGACGGCATCGTCTGTCTCGGGGATGTGATCGCGATAGAGCATGGACCCGTAGGTTGTGCGGATGCCTGCCGTGTCCGCGAGGTCCTTGATCGCCACCGGCACGCCGTGCAGCGGGCCGACGATTTCCTTGCGCGCGTCGAGCGCATCGGCCGAGGCGCGTGCGGACTCGGCCGATACGGTTAAGAACGCGCACAAGGCGGGATCGCGCCGCGCGATCGTTTCGAGACTCGCTTCGACGGCTGCGCGCGCGGTAAGTTCGCGACGCGCGAGCGCATCGCGCAACTTTCGCAAGCCACCCGTCATCGCCACGCCGCAACGGCGCGGCGCGCGCTCTCGGGCGCCGATGCGACGACATCGTCGAGCCCGTTCGCCATCGCGAATTTGAGGCGCTTGTGCCAGCCTGCCGAGATGGGCGGATACCTTGATGGCCGCTCCGGACTGGCGCAATTCGGCAGGCATTCGATTGTCGCGGCGGCGTCCGGCATGTGGAAGAAGCCGAGCGACAGACGCCCCCGGCCGCGCGTGCTCGCATCTTCGGGTACGACCACGCGATGGAGCGTCGAACGCCAGCGGTCGTTCGACCACATGGCGAGTTGGTCGCCGAGATTGACCACATAGGCGCCCTCTGGAAAGACAATGTCGCGCCATTCTCCAGATTCGACTTCGACTTGCAGCCCGTCGGCGTGCGCGTCGCCGCGCAAGACCGTGACGGCGCCGTAATCGGTGTGTGCGCCGGCGCGCAGTTGGCCCGGTCGCGGCGGCGCCGCCAACGGCGGATAGTGTTGGGCCCGCAGATTCGAGTAGCAGCGGCTGGTCTTGGCGACGAGCATGGTCTCCGGCTGGTCGAGCGCTATCGCGAGCAGGCGCAATAGCTCGTCAGCGACACGCTGCATCTCTCGATAGTAGTCTTCCCATACGGCCCGCAGGCGCGGCAGTTCGGCCGGCCACACATTGTGCGTATAGTGCGGGTAGGCGTGCTCGCCGATTTCCTCCGGCGCATAGGTTTCGATGGGGCCGATCGCGAAGGTTTCCTTGAGATCGTAGGCAGCCTCTGCGCCGAGGCTTTTGCCGAGGGCCTCGCCGCCCATCGCTGCGTAGCCGCGGCTTTCTTCGCGACTGGGCCGCGCGCAGGCCCGCTTTGCCGTTTCCTGCAGCGCGAAGAACGCACGCGCTTCGGCCATCGCCGCCGTAAACAAGCTATCGGGAACGCCATGGCCGACGACGGCGAGAAAGCCCAATTCGCGTGCGGCCGTGTCGAGTGCTGAGGCGGCCGCGCGTTTGGCGCTCGCATCCCCTTCGCGTACGCACGAAATGTCGATCAAGGACAGTGCTGTCGCCATGCGATCAACGCCCCGCGCGGCCGGGCACGAACATTCGACGGTCGACGACCAGCATCACCGCCACTGTCGCGGCAACGATCACGCCCGATACGGCCGCGACGCGGACGTCGAGATTGGATTCGAGGATCGCCCACAGATGGATCGGCAGCGTTTCGGTGCGCGGGTCGGAGAGCATCAACGAGACCGGCACGTGGTCGATCGACGTGAGAAACGCGACGATGGCGCCGGAGACGACGCCCGAGCGGATCAGCGGCAGCGTGATCGTGAAAAACGCGTGGACGCGCGATGCGCCGAGGCTGGCCGCGCAATCGAGCAGGGCGGGGTTCATCTGCTGGGCCGCAGCCGAAACCATCCGGATCACGAACGGGGTGGCGATCACGACATGGCCGATCGCCAGCGTGAGAATCGACAGGCGTATCCCGGCAAGCGAAAGCACAAGCAGCAGCGCCAAGCCCAGCGACATAGCCGGGAAAACCATCGGCGACATGAAAAAGGCATCGAGTGCAACGGAGAGCCGGTCCTTGCGACCGGCAAGGGCGACGGCCGCAAGCGTGCCGAGCACGGTTGAGACCAGCGTGGCTATCGCCGCGACCTTCAGGCTCGCGAGCGCCGAAGAGAGAATCTGCGGCGAATTCGAGAACAGCTCGAGATACCAGCGCGCGGACCAGCTGCGCGGCGGGAAGCGAAGCGTGAACTCGTTGGTGAACGACATCGCCACCACGACCAGCGTGGGCAGGACGAGCAGCACCACGGCCAGAGCGCCCGCAATCCATACAAGGAGGTCAAAGGGGATGTTGCGCGCCTCACGCATCGACGCCTCGCAGGTGTTTGCGCGCGAAGCGGTTGAACGCATAGACGATCGCCATGACAGTCAGCGCGAAGACGACCGACGCAGCCGCGGCAAAGGCCCAGCGCTGCACGCCGAGCGCCTGCTGGTAGATGAAAAGCGGCATGAAAATCTGGCGGCCGCCGCCGACCAATGTCTGGGTGATGAAGGCCGTGGTGGCGCCGGCAAAGACCAGCAGGCAGCCCGCAACAGCGCCTGGCAGCGACAGCGGCAGGATCACGGTGCGGAAGAGATGGGCGCTGGAGGCCCCGAGGCCTTCGGCCGCGCGCAGCAAATTGCCGTCGATTTTCACGAGGCTGTTGTTGAGGGGCAGCGCCATCAGCGGCAAATATATCTGCGCCAACGCGATCACAAGTCCGGTGCGCGAATAGAGCAGCCGCAGCGGTTCGCTTGCGAGGCCGAGCGCGGCGGCGAAAGTATCGACCAGACCGTTGCGCCCCAGGATCGCCATCCAGGCGAAGGTGCGCACGACCGTGTTGGTCAGCAGCGGCAGCAAGATGAGGAACACGAGCAAGGCCCGCATCCGCGGGCCCGCGCGCATGTAGACGAGGCCGAGCGGATAGGCGATCAGCAAGGTGACGAAGACGACCTGCAGCCCGAGCCAAAGCGTATCGAGCAGGATCGATAAAGTGAATCCGTCCCCGAGGAAGGCGGCATAGTGCGCAGTCGTCCAGCCGCTCGCGCGGAGATCGGGGCGGAACGAAACTGCTGCCAGGATTGCGATGGGCAGCAGGTAGGCGACCGCGAAAAAAAGGGCGAGCGGCGCTGCCGGCAGGAACGCCGCCGCTTTGCCGCCCGCCCGCCGCATCAGACGCGAATCTCGCGGTTGAAGCGTTCGACCCATTGCGGCCGGTTGCCGATGAAGGTCTTCCAGTCGAGGAAAGAGCCTTTGGTCATCAGTGTGGCGAGATCGGGCACGAGCTCCTTGTTGGCGCCGGTCAGCGCCACGCCGGGCTTGGCCGGGAAGGTCGTCCATGGGGCGGCTTCGAGCTGCGTTTGGATCGCCGGATCGAGCATCATGTCGATGAACCGCGCCGCAGCTTCGGGATTCTTGGCGTTCTTGATCAGCGACAGCGTGATGGTTTGAATTTGCATCCCGGAATCGGGGATGGCGAATTCGATGTCCACGCCGCGCGCCTTCAGCACGGCGGCGTTGTTGAAGTACATCGGCGCCATATCGATCTGGCCCTGCTGGAACGCAGTCGAGAGCGCCCCCGGGTTGGCCGGAATAGCTGCAAGATTCGGCAAAAGCTGCTGCAGTGCCCGAAACCCGGGCTCGACATTGGTGGGCGAGCCGCCGCGCAGTTTGGCGATCTCGACAAGGAACGCCGTGCCGAGATTGGAAGCGGGCCCGACAATGCCGACCTTGCCCTTGTTCGCGGGCTTCCAGAAATCCTCCCACGACGTAGGCTTGCCGGCGATGCGCTTGGGGTTGTAGCCGATGCCGATCATCGTTACGGCAAAGGCGGGGCCGTAGCCGTCCGGATCGACGAATTGGGCGGGCAGGCCGCGCATGTTGTTCATCGCCGATTGGGGGAACTTCTCGAGCAGACCCGCTTCCTTGGCGAGGATCAGCGGTCCGTTGTCCCACATGCCGACATCGAAGGGCGGGTTCGCACCCGAGGCCTGCAAACGGCCGATGACCTCGGCGTTCAGCAGCGGCGTGAAGGTGGGAGCTGCCCCGAGCCGGCTGCGGACTTGCGGTCCGACCACCTGCTTGAAGCTTTCATCGACGGACCCGGGATAGGTTACGACGAACAATTCGCGGGCTTGCGCGCGCGCGTCGAAAGCCGAGGCGGCGAGACCGCCTGCGGCAAGACCCAGCATCGAACGGCGGTTGAGTTTCATGGCATTTGGCTCCTTGCTTCGAGTGGAATTCAAGCGACTTGCGGAATGCTTGCAGTGGAGAACACGCCGCAGCCGGCGGGATCGCGCACCGCCAGACACAACGCGGAACCCGGCGAAAGCGCCACGCCGCCCACAGCGTGCGGCAGCGAAACCTTGAGCGCTGTCCCGTCCGGCAGCACGACTTCGACGACATCGACCGGGCCGAGCGGCAGGATCTGGCGAACCGTTCCGGCGAACGGGCCTTCCGGATCGGGAACGAGATTCTCGGGCCGGACGGTGACGGTCAGGGCCTGACCTTGCGGATAGTTCTTTTCCGTAGGCACGGCGATCCGGCCCACGCCCGCGACGTCGATGGCGAGTGCAGGGCCTTCGCGACCCAGCAGGCGGCCTTCGACGACGTTCACATGACCGATGAAGGTATTGACGAACAGCGAGCGGGGCGCGTCGTAAAGCTCCGACGGGTTGCCGATCTGCTCGATCTGGCCCTGATTCAGCACCACGATGCGGTCGGCCATCGACAGGGCCTCCTCTTGATCGTGGGTGACGATGATCGACGTCACGCCGGACTGCTTGAGCAGCGATTTGACCTCGATCTGCATGTCGAGACGCAGCGCCTTGTCGAGTGCCGAGAACGGCTCGTCGAGCAGTACAATGCGTGGCGAGACGGCGAGGGCGCGGGCCAACGCCACGCGTTGCTGCTGGCCGCCCGACAATTCGCCCGGCAGGCGCTTGGCGAACTTGGTCATCTTGACGAGACCCAGCATTTCCTCGACGCGCGCCTCAACCATCGGCCCCGTTGCGCCTTGTGCCCGCAGCCCGTAGCCGACATTGCGCGCGACGTCCAAGTGGGGGAACAGGGCGTAGTTCTGGAACACGATGCCGACATTGCGCTTGGCTGCGGGCAAGTCGTCGATGGGAGCGCCGTTGACAAGCACCGAGCCTTGGGTCTGGCGGAAAAAGCCTGCGATGATGCGCAACAAGGTGGTCTTGCCGCAGCCCGAAGGCCCAAGCAGCGCCGTGAGATCCCCGGCCGGCACTTCGAACGAAACGTCCGCCAGTGCTGGCACGCCAGCGTAGGCGTGCGATATGTTCGAGATCGTCAGCTTCGCGCCCGCCACCGTCACGATACGGGCCTCGCTGCGATATTGTTGCCGGTCATCAGCGCCGCGTAATGGTCGTGCGCGATCGGGCACGCGAGTGCACGCAGGTAGACGCGTGTCAGGGCGTCGTGGAACGGGGCCGCATCGGCCTGCGATGAGACGAGCGTGTCGGCCATCTCGGCGTGCGCGGCCTGCATTTCGCGCAGCAGCTTGGTCTCGTCGACCATTGCGTTGCGTCCATTGCGGATCACGTGTCGGCCATCCACGAAAACTTCGCGGATCGCGGCCCCGCGCTCGCCATAGACGATCTGGCGGACGGGATGGTTGAGGGGGGTCAGCGTCGTCGCGTCGAGATCGTAGCAGACGAGATCGGCCTTGAAGCCGGGCTCGATCCGGCCGAGCCGATCGCCGAGACCGAAGGCGCGCGCGCCGCCTTCGCTGCCCGCCCGGTAGATTTCCTCGGCCGTCGGCCAGAGCGCTGCATCCGGCGTGGCGATTTTCGGCAAGACGGCACCGGTGCCCAGCGTATTGAGCATATTGACGCCGTAAAGCAGCCCGCATCCGTCCGAGCCCATCGACACGTTGATGCCTGCGTCGAGGCACGCGCGCACCGGTGCGAGGCCCGAGCCCATGATCGCGTTACTCCACGGATTGTACTGAACCGAAGCGCCGGATCGGGCGATGATCTCGATGTCGCGTTCGGAAAGCCAAGTCGCGTGGATCAGCGTCGTATTCGTCTTGAGGAAGCCGAGTGCTTCCAGGTGTGCTACGAGCGAGCGGCCGTAGAACTCTTCGGCAGTGATGAGCTGCATGCGCGTTTCCTGGCAATGCGTCATCACCGGCAGATCGAGTTCGTCGGCGAGACGCCGGCTTGCGACCAGGAACCCGTCGGTACAGCGATGTGGCGCCGAGGGCGAAACGAGCGTCGAAACGCGCGCAGATTTGGGATGCTTGCCTGCGCGCACGAGGTCGCGCACGAGGCCGAGCAACTGGTCGGCCGTCGGGCGCGGCAGGCCGCGCAATTCGGCCAGCAGCGTGGACGGAAATTCGGCCTCGCCGAACGGATAGGAATCGACGACTGCGCGATCGATCATCGAAAAGCCGACCATTGCACGCGTGCCGGTATCTTCGTAGGCCTGGAAGGCTGCGTCGATGTGTTCGCGCGAAAAGAACTGGCCAAGCGACAGATCGTCCACGATCGTCGTTGCCCCGGTACGCAGCGATTCAAGCGCGCCGACGACGGTGCGCAGATACATCTGCCGTGGCGTGATCGGCACTGCTTTGCGCGGCCGGATCAACGACATGGCAACCTCGGTCGTCAGATTTTCGAGGCAGCCCTTAAGGTAATGGTCCCACGAATGGACGTGGCCGTTGATGAGGCCCGGCAGCACGAGCAGGCGCGCACCGTCGAGCGTTTCGTCCGCGCGCGCAGGTGCGACGCTGCCGGGCGCTTCGATAGCGGCGATGCTGTCGCCGTCGATCAGCAGATCGGCGCGTTCCCAAGCGTAGCCGTGCAATTTAGCGCGCACGACCAGTGCACCCGCGATCAACGTTCTTCGGACTTGCTGCGACAAAGCTACTCCTTGTTTCCGAAGGTGAAAGCTGCAAGCGACATGCCATCGCTTCATCGGCGCGCGTGCGTGCATGCGACGTCGAAACGGTGCTTAAATTTTATGCAATGCTAGACGTTTTTTGGGCTAGCTCGGCACAGCGCGTGTCATTGCGGCGGCCTCGCGGGCGAGAACTCCCTTCGGATCGGCGAGCGTTTCGAGCACCGAGAAATGATCGCAGCCGGGAATAGGCATCGGACGCGCTTGGCGACCGAGTGCTTCGAGACAGGCGGCATAATCCGCCGACTGGCGGCGGATCTCCGGCCGCTCGTCGGCGCCGAAAGCGAGGATTACGGACGCCGTGCGTGAGGGAACCGCGTGCAGCGGCGCGCAGGCGCGCGCTTCGCCCGCGTCCATGCCGATCGCGTCGTTGAGCGCCGACAGACGGATCGGCTCGAGATCGTAGATGCCGCTGACGAGCAGCGCGCCGCGTACGGCCGCATGCCCGAGTGCGAGCGCCATCAAATGGGCACCGGTCGAGATTCCCGACAGGTACAGCCCGCCTTCGCCGAGCCCGCGCGCGGGCAATTCGGCGGCAAGCCAGTCGACCATCGCGGGCACCTCGGCGCAGATCGCCGACATGGGCGCTTCAGGCGCCAGGCTGTATTCGCCGATCGCCACGTCGAAACCTTGCGCAAGCAGCCCTTCGGCAATGAAGGCCTGACCTTCTTTGTCGTTCCATTGCCAATAGCCGCCGTGCAGAAACAGGATCGCGGGCGCACCCCGCTTGCCGCTCGGGAAAACGTCGATCCGCTGTCGCGGACCTGGCCCGTAGCGCAGATCGCGCAGCACCGGTCGCGTGGCATAGAGCGCGTCGCTGCGCGTGCGCCACCGGTCGAGATAGCCCTGCCAATCCGGCACGACGGCACGATTGTTGTATGCGACGTCGAGTGCTGCGCGGTCCATGCCGCGATAAAGTTCCATGGCGTTCCTTCCGGCGCGCTTGCCGTTTCCATAGGGGGCAATGCAATCATGCTGCCAAGCATTCCCGTATTCGATCTGACCAGATTTCGCGCCGGCGATTCGATCGCCGCAACCGCTGCTGCGATCGACGCGGCAAACAGTACAGTCGGATTCTTCGCGATTGCCGGTCACGGCGTTCCGGCTGCGGTCCTGGACGCTGCCTTCGAAGCGTCCGCGCGTTTTTTTGCTCGAGCGCCGGACGAGAAGGTGGGTTTCGCCCCGGCGCTAGGTGCACGCCATCATGGCTACCATCGACCCGCAGGCTCGGGCCTCGCGGCCAAAGAGGGTGTGGAACAGCCGCCTGATCTGCGCGAATATTTCATGGCGGGGCGCTTCGATCTCGACGATCCCTATTTCCTTACGGTCGAGGCGCGCGCATTCCACCGCCCCAATCGTCTGCCGCCGGAACTTGCCGTGCCTCTCGCGGTTTATTACGGCCACATGGAGCGGCTCGGTGCGGAACTGATGCAGCTATTTGCCCGCGCGTTGGCACTGACACCTGACTGGTTCGGCGACAAGATCGACCGACATTTCTCGATCCTCAGCACAATCCACTACCCCGCGCAGACCGCTCCGCCTCTGCCCGGCCAAGTGCGTGCCGGTGCGCATACCGATTACGGCGCGCTGACGATCCTCGCGCAAGCGCCGGGCGGGGACGGTCTGCAGGTAAAATTGCGCGACGGAAATTGGATCGACGTTCCGTGCCGACCCGAACTGTTCGTCGTCAATATCGGCGACATGATGGAGCGCTGGACCGGCGGGCGTTGGGCGTCAAACTTCCACCGTGTGGCAAACCCGCCGCCGGGCGCGCAGTCGCGTGCACGCCAATCGATCGCCTATTTTCTCCATCCTAATCACGACGCGCTCATCGCCCCCGTCGCGGGCGATGCGCAAGAGGTCGCGATGCCAATTCGCGCAGGCGACTACATGCTCGAAAAGGAGCGCGCGATTGATGGCGTTTGAGCCAGCACTATCGAGAACGCGTTGAGGAAGCATGCGGGTGAATCGAAGTTTCGGCGGGAATGGCCAATCAAGTTGTGGGGCCGCACATGTTCAACGTCGCCTAAGCGACGGGTCGATTCGTGTACGCAAACCCGTGCGCGGCGGCCGAGCTCTATTTACGCGCCGTGCCGTCGAGCAGTACGAACTCCAAGTTACTCGTGGAAAGGCATCTTCTTCCTCTTGCCGCTCGACAAGCCGGGAAGTTGGCGGGAGATTCTCGCCGACGATCGACCTGACGATCCACGAACCGCATCGTGCAGGCTTTCGCGCGCTATTTGCCCCTAAAGGAGCGCAAAAAATTACCATTGGCATTTATCTTATTGGAAAATCCAATAGTTCTGGCCCTTGAGGCCGGAGGTTCGAATCCTCTCGCTCCGACCATCCGCAGAGCCCGCATATCCAGTGCGGCTCCGCGCGCTTTTGGATTTCGATTGGCCAATAAAAATTTCTGCGTTTCCGTCAGGGCTACGTCTCACATCTCAAAGTGCGATCTCTTGCAGCCGCCGGGTTGGTTCGTCAGAAAACGAGCTGAACCTTCATTGCTCTGTTCCGGTCGGTCGCAAGTTCGAAGGCCGCAATTGCGTCGGTGAAGGGGATCTGTGCCGAAATGACCGGACGCACGTCGATTACCTTTCGTGCCATCAACTGCACGGCAAGTTCGAACTCGGTATCGAACCGGAAAGTGCCTTTGAGGTTTAGTTCTTTGGCGACGATCAGATTCATCGGCAGCGTAATGTCGCCACCAAGGCCGAGTTGCACAACCGTGCCGCCGGGGCGGACGAGCTCGAGCGCGCTGCGGATGGCCGTCTCATTTCCTGTGGCTTCGATCAGCACGTCGAACTGCCCCTTGTCTGCGGCGTAAGGCTTCAAGGCTTCGGGCTCTTTGGCCGCATTGACGACGAGAGTGGCACCCAAGCGCTTTGCCATCTCTAGGGGCTGCGTCGCGATGTCGGTCACGACGAGCTCGACTGCCCCCGCATTCTTCGCGACCAACACTGCCAATGCACCGATCGGTCCGCAGCCGGTGATGAGGACACGCTTGCCGAAAAGCGAACCTGCCTGGCGGGCGGCGTGAAGGCTCACGGCCAAAGGCTCGGCCATCGCCGCTTCGGCAAGCGACAAGTCGTCTGGGATCGGTACCGCCTGGCGTGCATCGACCGTCAGGCTCTCGGCAAATCCGCCCTGCATGTGCGGAAAGCGCATGGCGCTGCCCATGAAGCGCATATCGAGACATTGGTTATGGACGCCAGCGTGGCAATACGCGCATCTTCCGCATGCGCGGCTTGGATTCACGGCAACCCGCTGGCCGATCCGCAGATGGCCGACTTCGCTTCCGAGTGCGGCGATCGTGCCGGATATCTCGTGCCCGAGAGTCATGGGCTCCTTCACGCGCACCGTGCCGAAGCCCCCGTGGTGATAGTAGTGGAGATCGGAGCCGCATATGCCGCCGGCGCCGATCCGCACGCGCACCTCGTTTGGCGCAAGTGCTGCCTCCGGAACGGTGTCGATACGAAGGTCTTTGGGCGCGTGAATGACGACTGCGCGCATTGGATTTCCCCCCTTAAAGGACCGACAGCATCCCGCCGTCGACATAGATGATCTGGCCGTTCACGTAGTTCGACGCCGGCGACGACAGAAACACTGCCGCACCGACCAATTCGTCGGGCTTGCCCCAGCGTTTGGAGGGCGTGCGGCCTTTGACCCAAGCGTCGAAGTCAGGATTGTCGATCAGCGCCTTGTTCATCTCCGTGACCATGTAGCCGGGTCCGATCGCATTGGCTTGGATGCCGCTTGCCGCCCATTCGGCCGCCATCGCGCGCGTGAGCATTTTGATCCCGCCCTTTGAAACCGTATAGGGTGCGACCGTCGCGCGCGCGCATTCGCTCATCAGCGAGCCGATATTGACGATCTTGCCCGTACCCCGCGCGACCATGCGTTTGGCCGCCTCGCGACCGATGACAAAAGCGCTGGTAAGATTCGTCTCGACCACGCGACGCCAATCGGCTGTCGCGAGTTCCAACATCGGTTTGCGGAACTGGATGCCGGCATTGTTGAGCAGAATGTCGATAGCAGTGCCTGCCTTGTCGAAACGTTCAAAGGCCGCAACGATGGCGGCCTCGTCGGTTACGTCGAAAGCGACCCCATCCGCGTTGAAGCCTGCAGAACGAAGTTCCGCAACAGCAGCGGCAACGCCTGCGGGACTCGTCCCGTTGACGACAACGGCGGCGCCCGCGCGCGCAAGCCCCTCGATCATTGCGCGGCCAAGGCCGCGGGTGGAGCCTGTCACCAGCGCCGTTTTTCCTGAGAGATCAAAAAGCGGATTGGTTGCCATGGTCTGCATTCCTTTTCCGCTCACGTTCCCAAAGTGTAGGGCTTTGCGCGTCGATCGTAGTCTTCGTAGCCGAGCACTTCGCGCAGCGCCTTGGGCGCCAATGCACTCGTCGCTTGCGCCTCGCCGGCGAGCAATGCGGCAAGACCGGCCTGGATGCCGGCGATTGCGGGCGACAGCATGCCGGTCGGGTGGGTTCCGATTTTCAGGCCCAACGCCGCCGCGTCCTTCTGCGATGGGGTCGCGCGCGGCGCGCCGGGCGACAATACGGCAAAGGAGGGGCGCCCTTTTGCCGCGGCGACGGCGCGGCGAACTTCGTTGTCGTCGGCAGGCGAGTCGAGAAAAAGCATGTCGGCACCTTCAGCGACATACATTTCAATGCGCGCCACGGCTTCCTCGATGCCTTGGGTCGGACGGCAATCGGTTCGCGCCATAACGAGAATGCCCGACTCTTTCGCCGCAGCGACTGCCGCGCGAATTTTCATGCGCGCCTCCTCGAACGGGAGGCATGGTTTGCCGGCAGCGGTCAGTGCACGCGGCGTGATTTTGTCTTCGATCAGCACGGCCGCCGCGCCCGCGCGGCCATAGGTCGCGACTGTGCGGTGCACGTTCATCGCGTTGCCGTAGCCGTGGTCGCCGTCCGCGAGCACGAACGTCTCGGGTGCGGCATTGCGCACCATCGAAAGGGAATCGGTCATTTCGCCGAACGAGACGAGATCGAGGTCGGGCCCGCCCAATCGGCTCGCCGCCACGCAAGAGCCGGAGAGAAAGGCCGTTTTGAAGCCTGCATTGGCGGCAAGCTTGGCACTGAGCCCGTCCCACACCGCGGGCATCACAACGAAACCTGGTTGAGCAAGATAAGCGCGCATCTTTTCGCCTGGCGACATCGACGTCTCCCCTTCTTCAAATATGCATTCTGATTATGACAAGGGTAGACCAACGTCAAGGCGGCGTCACGTGCTTTGCGTAGATCAGACCTCGATCAGGCGTCGGGGATGCGGGCGATGCCTTGAAGATCGCTGAAGATCGGCGAAGTCTCGAGCAGTTCGAACAACAGATCCCGAACCGCAAGAGCGGGATCGGACACCGTCAATTGATCCGGCGTGCAGAGCGAAACTTTGACTTCGATCCCAGGGCGGACGATCCGGCGCAAGAGCACGCCCTCAGATGCGGCAACTTGGCGCGCCGACGACCAGGGAAGAATGGTGGCGCCAACGCCGGCATCGATGGCACTGGCGAGCGTCGCGACCGATTCGATTTCCGCGACGAGCCTGTTGCCTATTCGCGCGCGCGCGAAAGCGGCATCGACTGCCTGGCGGATCGTATGGATTCGGCTGGGCAGCATCAGCGGAATTTCGGCGAGAGCGGAGAGGGGGACTGTGTCGCTATTGCCGCCGTTTATCTCGGTCGATTTCGGCGCCACCAAGAAGAGGGATTCGACGAACATTGGTTTGAACTTCACGCCGCGAATGACCCCGGGGTCGTAGATCAGCGCCAAATCCATTCGGCCCGTCATTACCATTTCGCTGATCACGCCCCCGAAATTCTCGTTTATGTGCAAGACGATGTTGGGATAGCGCGCGCGCACAAGGCGCAGCAACGGGACGGCGAGCATGGCTCCCGTGCTGTAGGGCGCAAGACCGACCGAAACCGAGCCCGACAACTGGCTGCCGGATTGCGCCACGTCGGACTGTGCTTGGGCGATCTGGCGCAAGATCAGCTGCGCGTGCCGATAGAGCGCACGGCCGGCTTCGGTTGGGGTTACGCCGCGCTTGCTGCGAATCAAAAGGCGTTGGCCGAACTGCTGCTCGAGGGCTGCAATCTGTTGGCTCAACGCCGGCTGGGCAATGTGAAGGACATCGGCAGCCCGCGTGAGGCTGCCTGTATCGATGATCTTCACGAAAGACTGCAGGCGACGGGTATCGACCAAGGTCGGGCCTTTCTATCTATGCACATATCTTATGATGTTATGCCGAACCTGTCTTTGTGTCGAACGCGATCATAAAGGATCATCGGACCGTCACAATCATCAACGCTTGCAGACAGGTGTTCGTCGCGTGATTTCGGATTACACCACAGCACTTGTGACGGGGGCGTCCGGCGGCATCGGCGCTGGCATCGTCGCGTGGCTCGCTTCCAGGGGAATCAAAGTCCATGCGGTGGCGCGCAACGGCGAGCGCTTGGCGGAACTCTCTGCCAAGACGGGTTGCATTCCCCATGTACTCGACATCCGCGATACGGATGCACTCGAACAGCTCGCCGAGCTTCAAAACATCGACATTCTTGTGAACAACGCCGGCGTCTCGCGCGCAGGCGACATCCTGTCGATGGACAGATCCGGCGTCGAAGAGCAGGTCGAGGTGAATATCGAAGCCGTTCTCCAATTGGTTCGGCTTGCGATGCCCGGAATGGTCGCACGAGATCGGGGCCACATCGTCAACGTAAGCTCGATCGCCGGCGTCTACAACTTCGCCGGAAACACCGTTTACCACGCGACGAAGGCGGCCCTCCACATGATGTCCCGCCAATTGCGGGTTGCCGCCTACGGCAAGCGGGTTCGTGTGACGGAGATCTGCCCAGGCCGCGTTGAAACTGAGATTTTCGGGAAGGTCATCGGCGACATGGAGCGCGCGCAACGCGAATTCTACGATGGGTATGAATCGCTGAAGGTCGAAGACATCGTCGGCGCCTTTGCCTATGCACTCGAAGCGCCGCGCCACGTCAACATCGGACATATCGAGATACTTCCGACATTTCAGGTTCCCGGCGGCCTGAACTTCGAACGCCGCGCTGACTGACGCCAAAAAACAGAACCGCAAACAAAACAGGAGGCTCCCAATGAAAATCGCTCGTCGCACTCTCCTTAAAGCTGCAGGTGCCGGTCTCGCGATCGGCGCTCCCGGAATCCGCATTGCGCGCGCCGCAACAACGCTGAACCTGTCGAGCGTTTTGCCGGATTCGAATTTCCAAGTCCGCAATGCCAAGAAGTTTGCCGAGACGGTCGAGAAGGCCACGAACGGCGACGTCGTGATCAATATCCGCGCGGGCGGCTCGCTTGGCTTCAAAGGGCCCGAGCAGCTGCGTGCCGTGCGCGACGGCTTGGTGCCGATGGCCGACATTTTGACTGCGCAACAGGTCGGCGACGAACCGCTGTTCGGCACGGAGGGCGTTCCGTTTCTGGTCAAATCGCAGACTGAACTTCGGACCTTGCACGGGTTCCTGCGGCCGGAATTCGAGAAAGCGGCGACCCGCTTCAACCAAAAGATCCTCTACATGGTTCCGTCGCCTTTCCAGTACATGTTCTTGAAGGTGAAGGTTGACGATGTCAGCGGTTTGCGCGGCATCAAGATCCGCGGAGCCGATAAGAACACGGTGGATACCTGCATCGCGGTGGGCATGGCCGGGGTGCAGATTCCGTTCGGCGAGCTGATCCCGGCACTCGCCTCGGGGCGCGTCGACGCGGTCGCCACATCTGCTGCGACGGGTGTCGATGCAAAGTTCTGGGAATTCATGAAATACGCATACCCGACCAACCACACTTGGTCGTGCAATATGGTCAACGTGAACCTCGATACGTGGAAGCGGCTCTCGGCCGCCAGCCAGAAAGCGATCGAAGACGCGGCCAAGGCCCTCGAACCCGAGTTCTGGGCCATCTCGGCGGCCGACGACGCACAAAGCGTCTCGGTTCTTAAGGCGAATGGCATGGAAGTGATGCCGGTCTCCGACAAAATGGCGGCTGATATGTGGAAAATGGCCGCACCGCTGACCGACCAGTATCTCGAGCGCGTGCCGGCGGCCCGCCAAGTGATCCGCGACTATCTCAAAGCGACCGGACGGGCCTGAAATGGCCGCCCGCGAAAGGCGATCGGAGGGCGGCGCTTTCGCCGCCCTCCAAGCTGCCGCCGACGGCCTATCGGTCGCCGCCACATGGGCTGCGACCGGTTGTCTCGTTGCGCTCTTGCTGATCGTGCTCAGCGAGATTCTCGTCGGGGTATTGTCGCGGCTGTCGCCGGTCTTTCCGAGCAGCATCGGTTTTGCGTGGGAATACAGCTCGTATCTGATGGGGGCCGCCTTCATGCTGGGGTCGGGACTCGCCTTGCGCGCCGGCATGCATGTGCGCGTCGAGCTTCTCATTGCGATGCGCGGGCATCGCTATGCGCGGTTCTTCGAAACCGTGTCGGCGGCGCTGGGTTTGGCGTTCACCGTGTTGCTCGCTGGGTCCCTGATACGGTTTACGCTTCAGGCATACAGCTTCAACCAGCTTTCGCCGGAAAGCTTCACGCCTCTCTGGATCCCGCAATCCGTTTTGGCGCTCGGCGCAACGATCCTGGCCATTCAAATGCTCGTTCGTCTGGCTGCTTGCCTGCTCGGCAAGCCGCTTGAAGACAAGTCGCTTGGCGTCGCGACGTTGCCCGAATGACCGCGATTTTCACCGCACTGTTCGGTCTGCTTTTCGGCATCCTCGCCATAGGCGCCTGGATTGGGATCGCGCTTGGGGCGACAGCAATGGCGCTTGCCTGGATGTTCACCGACATCCCCGTGACGCGCCTTTTGCCGCAGCACGTGTACAACATCATGACGGCGTCCGAGCTTGTGGCCCTGCCGCTGTTTGTGATGATGGGCGAATTTCTTTTTCGCACGCGTCTTTCGAGAAGCTTGTTCAACGGCCTAGCACCTTGGGCCGGTTTGCTGCCCGGCCGCTTGCTTCATGTGAACATCATCGCCTGCTCGATCTTTGCTTCAATCTCGGGTTCGTCGGCGGCCACGACACAGGTCGTCGGACGCATGACGTTGACCGAGCTGCTTCGCCGCGGCTATTCGCCAGACATCGCGACCGGCAGCCTTGCGGGCGCAGGCACGCTTGGATTTCTCATTCCGCCTTCGACGGTGATGATCATCTACGGCGTTCTTGCCGAGGAGTCGGTCTTGCGGCTCTTCACGGCAGGCGTGGTCCCGGGATTTCTGCTCGCCGCCTGTTTCAGCAGCTGGATCATGATCCATACGACCATCCGCCGCGATCTGGTGCCCGAATCGGAGCGCAACATGCGCAACGTCGGCCTGGGTGTTCGCATCCGAGCGCTTAAGGAACTGGGGCCGGCACTGTTCTTGATCTTGTGCGTGTTGGGCTCGATGTACGGAGGGATCGCAACGCCGACGGAGGCCGCTGCACTGGGCGTCGTCGGCGCTGCGGGTCTTGCGGCGTTTCAGGGGGCGCTCACGCGGCAAGCGTTGCGCGACGTCGCCGTCGGGTCGATCCAGGCTTGCTCCATGATGGGCTTGATCATCATGGGCGCTGCTGTCCTAGGCAATATCACGGCGTTTCTGGGCATCCCGGACGCCGTGGCAAGCACGGTGAGCGCATGGAATCTTTCGCCGCTGCAACTGATCATCGCGCTGATGCTGCTCTTTTTGCTGCTCGGAACCGTACTCGAAGGTTTCTCGATGATCGCAACGACCTTGCCCGTCGTCCTGCCGCTGGTCACTGCGGCAGGGTTCGACAAGGTCTGGTTCGGCATATTCATGGTCCTGGTGGTAGAGATGGCCCAGATCACGCCGCCGGTTGCGTTCAATCTGTCCATCATTCAAAGAATAAGCGGACAGAGCATGTCGTACCTCACGCGGGTCACGATGCCCTATTTGCTGATCATGATGCTGTTCGTGATCTTGATTGCAGTTTTTCCCCAGATCGTTCTTTGGCTCCCGGACTATTTGTTGAGCCGCTAGAGGCATTCGAATGACGGCAGCTTTCACCTTTGAACCGTCGGATCGCGTTCGGCGGATCAAGCCTTCGCCGAGCGTTGCGGCTGCGGGGCGCGCGCGCGAACTGAAGGCGGCCGGTCGCGATATCGTGGACCTGACGGTCGGCGAACCGGACTTCGATACGCCGCAGCACGTGAAGGACGCTGCCATGGCAGCGATCGCGGCGGGGGCCACGAAATACACGGCCGTCAACGGCACGCCGGCATTGCGCGGTGCCATCTCCGGCTGGTACCGGCGGTTGGTCGGGCGCGCGTGCGACGACGCGCGCATCACGATCGGCGGCGGCGCCAAACAAGTGATTTTCCTCGCGTTGATGGCGTCGATCGGTGCGGGGGACGAGGTCATCGTTCCGGCGCCATTCTGGGTCTCCTATCCCGACATGGTCCTCGCAAACGAGGGCACGCCGATCCTTCTGCCATGCGGACAAGAGACGGGTTTCAAGATCGATCCGGCCGCGCTCGATGCCGCCATCACGCCGAAGACGCGCTGGCTCGTTTTCAATGCGCCGGGCAATCCAGCGGGCGCAGGATACAGCCGCAGCGAACTTGCCGCGATCCTCGAAGTGGTGGCGCGCCATCCGCGCGTAATGGTACTCGCCGACGAGATCTACGATTCGATTTGGTTTGGCGAAGCGCCGTTCGTCAGCATCGCGTCCGTCGATCCGACCATGGCGGACCGCATCCTGTTGGTCAACGGCGTGTCGAAATCCCACGCGATGACGGGATGGCGAATGGGATGGGGGATCGGCGCGCCGGACCTCGTGAAGGCGATCAATACGCTTCAGTCGCAGATGTCTTCTTGCCCGTCGTCGATCAGCCAGGCGGCGACTGTGGCCGCGTTGAACGGTCCGGACGATTTCGTCAGAACCTGCACGGCTGAGTATCGGCGCCGCCGCGATATCGTCGTCGATCGGCTGCGGGCGATACCGGGGCTTGAATGCGTTTCGCCATCCGGCGCCTTCTATCTGTTTCCCCGCTGCGCCGGCCTTATCGGCAAGCGAACCCCTGCGGGTGTCGTGATCGCAGACGATCTCGATTTTGTGCGCTATCTTTTGGATGCCGAAGGTGTTGCGACCGTGCATGGCGGCGCCTACGGGCTTTCGCCGCACTTTCGCTTGTCGTTTGCAACCAGCCAGGCCGTGCTCGACGAAGCGTGCACACGCATTGCGCGCGCATGCCGAGCGTTGACCTGACTGGAGGCCGCCGATGGATGTCGCGCGGCTGCAGCAAGTCATACAGCAGGCGATTGCCGAGCGCGGCGTCGTCGAATACACCGAAGACGGGCGCGCAATACGGATCGATGCGTCGGCAACGATGGCGCGGCTGCCGCGCGATGAAACGTCGACCTTAGCTGCGAACACTATGGACGATCCGAATGCGGTCGTTTCTCCGTGTTTTGGCATTGTGCATCTGTCGCCGTCGCCGGGAGCACCGCCATTCGTGCGCGTCGGCGACATGATTCTGTCTGGACAGAAGGTTTGCTTGGTCGAAGCGATGAAGGTCTTCAGCACCGTTGCAGCGCCGGTTGAAGGGCGCGTCGCCGAGATCTGCGTCGCGACAGGCGACGAAGTTGTGCAAGGACAGATCTTGTTTCGGCTGGAGCCGAAAAGCGGGGACCGCGATGTTTGACGCGGTTCTTATTGCAAATCGCGGCGAGATCGCGCTCCGAATTCTGCGTGCCTGCCGCAAGCTTGGCCTTCGCGCGGTCGCCGCCTATTCGGAGGCGGACCGAGATGCCGCTTACGTCGCTCTGGCAGACGACGCGATTTGCATCGGACCCGCACCTGCTGCGGCGAGCTATCGCAATTCGGCGGCACTTCTCTCGGCGGCACTTGCGACGGGTGCTGGCGCCATTCATCCGGGCTACGGCTTTCTCGCCGAGAATGCCGCCTTTGCGGAGCAGGCGACTGCGGCAGGTCTTGTCTTTATCGGACCGCCCACCGCTGCGATCCGCACGATGGGCGACAAGATAGCGGCCAAAGCCGCAATGATCGCGGCGGGCGTGCCGTGTGTCCCTGGATCCCCGGACCGTCTGCCGGATGATCCTGCCGAGGTTGCACGGATTGCCGACGACATTGGCTATCCGGTTATCGTCAAAGCGGCAGGTGGCGGCGGTGGGCGCGGCATGCGTATTGTTCGCGAGCGCAGCGAACTTGCCGATGCCGTTGGGCTCACGCGCCAAGAAGCAACGCAAGCGTTCGGCAATCCAGACCTCTATTTGGAGCGCTTTCTCGAGAAGCCGCGTCATGTCGAGATCCAGGTGCTGTGCGACAACTATGGGGCCGCCTTGTGGCTGGGTGCGCGCGACTGTTCGCTGCAGCGGCGCCATCAAAAGGTTGTCGAGGAAGCGCCGCCGCCTGGGATTTCGCCTGCGCAGATCGCCAACATTGGCGCCAAATGCGCGCAAGCCTGCAAGCGCATTGGCTATCGCGGTGCCGGAACTTTCGAGTTCCTCTATGAAGATGGTCTGTTCGCGTTCATCGAGATGAATACGCGCTTGCAGGTCGAGCATCCTGTCACAGAAATGACGACCGGGATCGATATTGTGGCGGAGCAGATTCGCGTTGCCCAAGGGCACGCTTTGACCTTCGGTCAATCCGACATCCTGGCGGCGGGACACGCGATCGAAGTGCGTGTAAATGCGGAAGATCCCGAAACCTTTGCCGCATCGCCGGGTCGGGTCACGCAGTGGTTGCCGCCCGGCGGCCCCGGTATTCGTGTGGATAGTCATCTGCACGCCGGTGCGCGCGTGCCGCCACATTACGATTCGCTTGTTGCCAAGATCGTGTCGCACGGCGCAACGCGGGGCGAGGCGCTGCGCCGCCTGCAGCAAGCGCTTGCAGAAACGAACCTCGAGGGGATCTCGAGCAATTTGCCGTTGCTGCGGTGGGTTCTCGAAGATTCGACCGTTTCGGTCGGGGGCTTCGACATCCACCATCTCGAGCGATTGCTTGCGGAGCGCCGCCATGGATGATTCGAAGACGGCGCCGCAGATAAGCCTTCTCGGCACATCGGGGCTTTTGTTCGAGGCGCCGGGGGCGTTCGATTTAGCCAACCAGCGCCGCATCTGGGCGCTTGCGAATTCAGCGTCGGCCCTTGATTGGGTGGCCGAGGTCGTTCCTGGCATGACCAATCTGCTTTTGGTCTTTCGGGCACCGCCGGAAGATATCGTCGCGGTCGACGGCGCGCTGCGCGAGTTGTGGGACAAGGCCGCAGGCGAAGCCGGGCGCGGCGAACGATTTGAATTCGATGTCGATTATGGCGGCGAAGGCGGGCCGGACCTCGACTTTATGGCCGAGCAAACGGGCCTGTCGCGAGCGGACGTCGTGGAAATACATGCCGGCCGGGACTACACCGTTTTTGCGCTCGGCAGCCACCCCGGCTACGCCTATCTCGGAACAGTCGATCCGCGTCTTTTCATTCCGCGCCGTAAAGTGCCGCGCATATCGATACCGGCCGGTGCAGTGTCGATCGGCGGCTGGCAGACCGGCGCCTCGGCGTCGGACGGGCCGAGCGGCTGGCACACGATCGGTCATACGGAAGCCCGATTCTTCGACCCGCACGCGGCGGCTCCTGCCTTGTTGGCGCCCGGCGATACGATCCGCTTTCGGATCGCGAGAATACGCGAATGATCGAAATACTCGACGACGACAGCCAAGCATCGATCCAGGATCGCGGTCGCTTCGGATGGCGCGCGATCGGCGTAGGCTCGTCCGGCGCCATGGATCCGTTGGCGCTTGAGCGCGCGAACCTCCTCGTTGGAAATGCCCTCGATGCCGCGGCGATCGAGATTCCCGGAACGCCGTTGCGCGTGGGTTTTCGGACCGCGGTCCAGTTTGCCCTCGTCGGTGCTGGAGCGGCGGCCAAGCTCGACGGGCTCGAACTGCTGCCGGACTCGACCTCGCCCGCGCAGGCCGGTTCGGAATTGCAGGTGGATCGCCCGTCGACCGGCACCTACAGCTATCTCGCCGTTCAAGGCGGGTTTGAGGTTCCGCTCACGCTCGGCTCGCGCAGCACCCATCTGCGGGGGGGCTTCGGCGGCTATGAAGGACGCGTTTTGGCGCGTGGCGATCTTCTCGCGATCGGTGCGGCGAACGCTGACAAAACGGGCGTATTTGGCCTGACGCCGCCCCGGAAGACTTTAGCATTGCCCGGCGACGTTCCGGGCATCACGCATGTTCGGGTCTTGGCGGCAGCTGAATATCAGCGTTTCTCGCAAGCTTCGCACACGGCATTCTGGACGACAGCGTGGAAGATTTCGGCGCAGAGCAACCGCTCGGGCTATCGCTTGATCGGTCCGAATCTCCATCTTGAGACCGCCCTTGAAATGCGTTCGCATGGGCTTCTGCCTGGCGTCATTCAGGCGCCAAACGGCGGCACGCCGATCATCCAACTCGCCGACGCATTTACCGCCGGCGGATATCCGAAGATCGGCACGGTCGTCGCCGCCGACCTGTGGCGGGTCGCGCAAGCGCCGCTGGGCAGCGCGCTCCGCTTCGTGCAGGTGGACTACGAAGCTGCGCGCGCGGCTCAAGCGGCATTCGACGCCGATCGAGCGAAAGTCCGCATGTGGATCGATCTCTATCGGAGCAGCGGCGCATGACCTTCGAAGGTGTAACGCTTGCGATAGACGGAAAGCGGATCGGGACTTCGGTTCTGGCGCCGGGGCCGGGTCGTTTTCTACGCGCACACCCGACGCGCCTCAGAACGTTTGCGCTGCCGGGACAAATTCTGGCGGCTGGGGCAACGCTCGGACTGATCGAAATGGGACCGATCCTTGTTCCCGTGCGCGCGCCGCTCGCATGCATCGTGCTGTCGGTCGCACCGACGGGCGTCGTCGGCTACGGTGCCACATTGGCCGAATTCGCTTCGCTTGAGGATCTTCGGGCAGGAGGAGTTTCGACATGAAAATCGACCTCAACTCGGATCTTGGCGAGGGCTTCGGCCCCTGGACGATGGGCGACGACGATGCGCTGCTTGGCATCGTCACATCCGCGAACGTCGCTTGCGGGTACCATGCCGGCGATCCGCTGATCATGGACAGGACTGTGCGCGCAGCCCTTGCCAACAAGGTCGATCTCGGCGCGCATGTGAGCTTTCCCGATCTCGCCGGTTTCGGGCGCCGACCGATGCGTTTGGAGCCGCGCGAGCTTGAGATGCACATCCTCTACCAACTCGGCGCACTCGAGGCGATAGCGCGAGTGAACGGCCACAAGATCACGCACGTCAATGCGCATGGCGCTTTGGGCAACATTGTATGCGCGGAGCGCGACGTCGCCGATATTCTTGTCGGTGCCGTTCGGAGCTTCGACGCGAAAGTCGCGTTGTTGGTGCTGTCGAACACCGAACTCGAACGGGCGGCCGCGAAAGCCGGCGTGCCCACTTACAATCTGTTTCTCGCGGATCGCGCCTACGATCGGACCGGACAATTGGTGCCGCGGCGGTTTCCCGGTGCCGTCGTCAAGAACGAGGCGGATGTCCTTGGGCGCGTTTCGCGGATATTGACCGACGGCACGGTCGTTTCGGCCGAAGGGGAAATCTTGAAGGTCGAAGTGAATTCGATCTTGGTGCACAGCGACACGGCTGGTGCTGTCGAACTCGCGCGGTCGATCCGCGGATTGATCGAATCGTCCGGCGTGGATCTGACTCCGATGTCGGCACAGTAACGTCGATTGGCACCGCAATGGCAGGTCAGCCGCGACACAAGTAGGTTAAGGAACCTTCCGGCGGATCAGAAATCGGGAAGTTCCTTGTAACGCCGTCCGTGAAGAACCTCGCGCGCGTGCGCGGCCCCTTCGGCAGCGACATTGTAGAGGCGCTCCACGTCGATCGTCGCGAAACTGCCGCGGTCGTAGAGAACGCGGCCATTCACGATCGTTTGGAGAACCTCGCCGCGCGTGGCGTACCGGACGAGGTCGGATGCGACATGTTGCATCGCCATCAGGTGCGGCGCCGACCCGTCGAGGACGACCATGTCGGCGGCCTTTCCGGTTTCGAGCGAGCCGACGATGTCGTCCATTCGAAGGGCGGACGCGCCCTCGATCGTCGCCATTGCGAGTAGGTCGCCTGCACTCAGGAATTCGGGATCGTAGGCGGCGATGCCGAACTTGGCGCCATGAATAAGCCAAGCGGCCCGCATCGCAACGAACATGTCGTTGCCTTGGTTGTCGCAGCCGAGAGTAACGCGGATACCGCGGCTGCGGAAGCGCGGCAGATTCGGGATCGCGTTCATGTTCGCGACGCATTCGACGGGCGAGTGGGCGAGGGCGGCACCGCCTTCGGCGAGAAGTTCGATCTCGCGCTCGCTCGAAAGGACGGCGTGCACCGCGACCAGATGTTCGTCGATGACGCCGAGATCAGCAAGGCGTTCCACGGGGCGGCGTCCCCACACCGAGAGGCAGAACTCAACCTCTTCGCGGTCGCGTCCGACATGGACTTGGATCGTCGCATCGCGGCGGCGCGCGATGGCGGCACCCTCGCGGAAATAGCCTTCCGAAAATCCGAGCAGCGCCGACGCGTTTACGGCGCCGCGGATCAGGCCGCGACCGCGTGCGGGGTAGCGATCTAGAAATGCTTCTGTCCGCGCGAGGTCGGCCTCGGCTTCGCCTGGGCGCGGTTTTGCCCAGGATCGGTTGCGGATCTGATCGTAGAGTGCAGCGTGGTGGAAATCCTGGTCGGCAGCGCCGCGTGCGAGCGCGCAGCGTATCCCGGTTTCTTCGACGGCGCCGACAATGGCTGCCTCGTGTGCGGGATTGAGCGTGCCCTCGCACATCGTCGTGACGCCCGCACGAAGCAATTGGGCCGATATAAGGCGCACGGTGGCTGCGGCCTGCTCGGGCGTCAGCGAGCGCTGTGCTGGATTGTAGAGCCGGGGGATCATCGGGAGTTCGCCGGAGGTCAACGAGCGCACGAAACACTGCGAGCAATGCGTGTGGCCTTCGATAAAGCCGGGGATGACGATTGCACGCGCACCGCCGCGCGTCTCGCGGCTCGCGAAGCGGCGCTCGACGTCTTCGCGCTTGCCGACGGCGACGATCGAGCCTGCGCGCACTGCGACGGCACCGTCGTCGATCACCCGTCTCTCGCGGTCCATCGTCACAACGCATCCGCGCACGATTAGGTCTGCATTCTCGCTCGGCCCCACGGCTTTGTCCTTTCCGGCCCTGCGGCCGATCAGATCGCGATCAGGCGGTGCCCGACCGTCTGCGCCTTGTCGATCGCTTCGTAGATGTCGGCGATCGTCGCAACATGTGCATTCATTGCGACCCACGCCGCATTCGCGTCGCGGTTCCGAATGGCCTGTACGACGCGCTCGTGCTCAGCCGTGAAAGCGTCGCGCCGCTCGGGTCTCAGGATCGACGTCCGCATTGCCCCCCAAGCGATTTCTTTGCGCGCCTCGTTGATGGTTTCGAAGAGACTGCGCAGCAAAATGCTGCCGGTCGCGGCGGCCAGGGAGCGGTGGAAGCTCTCGTCGGCGACTTCGTAGGCTTCCATGTTCCGCGACGCCGCACAGCGGCGCAACGCATCCTCGATATCGGCGATCTGGGCCGGCGTTGCGCGGCCCGCCGCCGCTGCCGCCAACTGGGGCTCGAGGAGGCGCCGCGCATCGGCGATTTCGCGCGGCGTCGTGTGGCGCGCGACGGATTTCGGATCCGCCGGATTCGGGCCGGGTGCAGGCCCGACGAAGGTGCCGCGGCCGATATGCCGCCATATCTTTCCGTCGGCCTCGAGCATCTCGAGCGCCTTGCGCACCGCGTGCCGGGTGACGCCGAGGCGCTCGCATATCTCCCGTTCCGTTGGAATTTGGCTCTGCGGACCGAGCTTCGCTTCCGCCATCATCTGCAGGATCGCCTGCTGGACCGATTGCGCGAGAGACCGGCCGGAAAGGACGCGGAGCCTCATCGTTCGCAACCAATGCTGTTGTGGTTGAATGCAACGTGCCTAAAACGCTTGCGATTCACGACTCTTTTGCGCCGCGCAGTACATCCGCGATTGACAACAAAGTCGTGCAACCTCACGATCCTTTCCAGCGCTTCAAACATCTTCAGTTCTTGCACTGTCGTTCACCGACCGGGCGCAACGCAACAAATTTCAACCATTCCCAAAGGGGACCGAAATGAAACGCTGGAAAGCCCTCACGTTGGCACTGTTGCTCGCGACACCTGCGCTTGCGGGCGGCGCCTTTGCGCAATCGCTTACGGTCGCAAACAACGGCGGTGCTGCGGGTTTGGGCTTCCGCGAGGCTTATTACAAACCGTGGACGGCCGCGACGGGCCACGCGGTCGTCGATGATTCGTTCAATCAGGAACTTGCGAAGATCCGCTCGCAGGTCGAGACGAAAAACCTTATCTGGGACGTCGTGAGCGTCACGGCGATCAACGAGGCGACGGCCTGCGAGGAAGGACTGCTCGAACAAATCAACTGGGCCACGATCCTCGATCCGCAGGATTTCGCCGCTGTCGGCGGGCTCGGCAAATGCGGCATCCCGAACAATTTCGTTTCCGGCGGGCTCGTCTATGACGGGGACGTCTACAAGGGCGACAACGTGCCGAAGACCTGGGCGGACTTCTGGAACGTCCAGAAGTTTCCCGGCAAGCGCGGCCTGCTCTACCGCGCGGAACAGACGTTGGAGGTCGCACTCATGGCCGACGGCGTTCCACCGGCCGACGTGATGAAAGTGCTCGCTGCCCCCGGCGGCGTCGATCGCGCGTTCCGCAAGCTTGCCGAGATCAAGCCACACGTGAAGTGGTGGAAGAGCGGCGACGAATCCATGCAGAACATCCTGACCGGCGAAGTGGTCATGACGTTCGCCTGGAACGGGCGCGTATCGACGGCCAACCGGGCCAACAAGCGGAACCTCAAGATCGAATTCGGGGCCGGCCACGTCTCCGGCAGCCAGATGATCGCGATCATGAAAGGCACGCCGAAGAAGAACCTCGCCACGGATTTCATTAAGTTCACTTCGGCACCGCCGCAGCAGGCGAATTTCGCGCGTTCCATCGACTACGCGCCGGCGAACGCGAAGGCGTACCCGTTGATGACCGAGCTCGAACGCTCGACGCTGCCGAGCGGGCATCTGCATCTCGCCTCGTTGCAGAGCGGCCAGCTCTATCTCGATTTCTGGCTCAATAACGGCGACGCACTGCTCCAGCGTTTCATAACTTTCGCGGCGCAATAACGCGCAGAAAGGACGCCAAGATGTTCAGGAAACCTGCCGTCGGCATCGCATTTGCCGTCGCGTTCATGGGCGCTGCTGCCCAAGCCCAGCAGACCGTGACGATCGTCAACCAGGGCGGCGCACCTGCGGAAGCGCAGCGCGTCGCCGTCTTTGAGCCCTTTTCTCGGGAGACCGGGATTCGCGTTGTCGTCGACACGTACAACCAGGAACTCGCGCGCCTGCGCTCGCAGATCGAGACCAAGAACCTGATCTGGGACGTCGTCAGCCTGAACCCGATCAACGAGGCGGCCGGCTGCGAAGAGGGACTCCTCGAAAAGATCGACTGGAAGTCGATGGTCGATCCGCGGCCGTTCGCCGCCGTCGGCGGGTTCGGCGAATGCGGCGCACCCTACCTGATCTCGCCCGGCGTAATGGTCTACGACGCCGATCGGATCTCCGCGGACCGCGCGCCGAAATCCTGGGTCGATTTCTGGGACGTCGCCAAATTCCCTGGCAAGCGCGGACTTCTCTACCAGCCCGACCAGATGCTCGAGGTCGCACTTATTGCCGACGGCGTCTTGCCGCCCGACGTTCCCAAGGCGCTTACCGCACCCGGCGGCGTGGATCGCGCGTTCCGCAAACTCGCCGAGATCAAGCCGCATGTGCGCTGGTGGCGCAGCGGCGACGAATCGATGCAGCTCATCATGACCGGCGAGGTCGAGATGGGCTACGGCTGGCAAGGCCGCGTCAACGCCGCGAACGCGGCGAACAAGCGCAATCTGAAGATCGTCTGGCCGGCCGGTTACGTGAATGCGATCATCTATCTCGGCGTCATGAAGGGAACACCGCGCAAGGCCGACGCCGTCAGGCTGATACAGTACAATCTGGCGGCCAACACGCTCGCCCGTTACGCCGAAATCATGGGGCTGCCACCGGCGAATGCCGACACCTATCCTCTGCTTTCGGAAAGCAAGCGCGCCGACCTGCCGGGTCAGTATCTCGACCGCGGCATGATGCAGGGCGGCCAACTCTACATCAACTTCTGGCTCGACAACGGCGACGCGATTCGGCAGCGCTTCGCTACGTTCGTCGCCCAATAGCGGTGACGTTCGCTTCGGCGGGTTCGACAAGCGCGGCGGAGGGAACGACCCTCCGCCGCGACGTTGCGCGTGCCGAGCGACGGCACAGGCTCGGCATGCTGGCGCTGATGGCGCCGAGCGTCGTGTTTGTTTGTTTCCTCTTCGCGCTGCCGATCCTGCTTTTCCTATTTCGGGCGATCGACAACACCGAGATCCCGCAGGCTCTCCCGCGGACGACGGTCGCGATCGCGGACTGGCGCGAAGGCGAATTGCCGCCGGAGCCGGTCTACGCGGCGCTCGCTTTGGACCTTGGGGAACTGCGCGGCACGCCGCAATTGGCGCTGCTTGCGCGTCGTCTGAACTACGCGATCCCGGGTTTCCGCGGCGTGATCACACGGACCGGCCGCCTTCTACCGCAATCCATGCCGGAAAGCCCGAAGGCCGCCTTGATTGCGATCGACGCGAAATGGGCCGATCCGGCGGCTTGGGGCGTGCTGCGCCAACAATCGGGAAAGGTGACAGATTTCTATCTGCTCACGGCACTCGACCTGAAACGCGATCCGAACGGAAACGTCGTCGATGTCGATCGCGAGCAAGCGATCTTCGTCGATCTCTACGGGCGGACGCTGACCGTCAGTGTCGGCGTTACGCTGCTGTGCTTGGTGATCGGCTATCCGGTCGCCGCGGTGATGGCGCAGGCAACGCCCGCGGCGGCGAACTGGCTGCTGATGGCGATCCTCGTGCCGTTCTGGACATCACTGCTTGTGCGTTCGACGGCTTGGGTGATTCTGCTCCAAAACGAAGGTCTGGTGAACAAGACCCTGATTTGGCTCGGCGCGATCGATGCGCCATTGGCGCTCGTTTTCAATCGAACGGGCGTCTACATCGCGATGGTTCACGTGCTGTTGCCCTACATGATCCTGCCGCTCTACAGCGTCATGAAGGGGATATCGCCGAGCCACCTGCGCGCCGCTTCCTCGCTTGGGGCCTCGCCGGTTCGCGTGTTTTTCACGGTCTATCTGCCGCTGACGATGCCGGGCGTGGCGGCCGGCGCCACGTTGGTCTTCGTGTCGGCGGTCGGGTTCTACGTGACGCCGGCCCTGGTGGGCGGCCCGCGCGACCAGATGATTGGCTATTTCATCGCCTATTTCACGAACTCGGCCGTCAACTGGGGCCTCGCCTCGGCGCTCGGCGCTTTCCTGCTCGTGCTGGTCGCCGCCACCTATCTCGTTCTCGGCAAGCTGGTCGGCTTCGACCGGCTCAAGGTGCGGTAATGGCGCGGGGAACGCGAACTTCGCTTGAAGTCGCTGTCCGCTCGGGAACGCGGATCTATACCGGTGCCATGCTGGTGTTCTTGATCGTGCCGGTTCTCGTGGTGCTGCCGCTGTCGTTCACATCCGGGCAATTGCTCGTCTTTCCGCTGCCCGGTTGGTCGCTCCAGTGGTACGAGGATTTCTTCACAAACCCGATCTGGACAAACGCGCTGCGCAACAGCGTGTGGATCGGCGTCGTCGTCACCGCGTTGGCGACGACGCTTGGCACGGCGGCGGCGATCGGCTTGCATGGCTGCAGAGCGCGATGGGCAGGTGCCGTCATGGCCTTGCTCGTCATGCCGCTTGCAATCCCAGTCGTGATCGTCGCGGTCGCCACGTTCTATTTCTTCGCGTCGCTCGGGCTCGTCGGAACCTATGCCGGTATCGTGCTTGCGCATACGGTCTTGGCGCTGCCTTTCGTCGTGGTCACGGTATCGGCAACGCTGCAGGGATTCGATCCGAATCTCGTACGGGCAGCGGCGAGCCTTGGTGCTTCGCCGTTCTTGGCGTTCCGGACCGTTACGCTGCCGATCATCGCACCCGGCGTGGTGTCCGGGGCGCTGTTTGCGTTCGTGACGTCGTTCGACGAGCTCGTCGTCGCGATTTTCTTGTCGAGCCCCCAGCAACGCACCCTTCCGCGCCAGATCTTCAGCGGCGTGAGCGAGAACATAAGCCCGACGATCACGGCGGCGGCGGTGGTGCTGCTCGTTGTCTCCGTGGCACTCATGGGGGTGATGGAACTGCTCCGGCGACGGTCGGAAAAGCTGAGAATGGCCGGAGGACAGACGACATGACCGAGACCCGCCAAGCCGATCTGCTTGTTCGCGACGCAACCGTGGTTGCGTTCGACGGCACGTCCCACCGATACCTCGAAGGCGGCTCGGTCGCCGTCGTCGGCGACCGCATTTCGGCCGTCGGCCGGAATCTGGCTGTCGATGCGAAGCGAACGATCGATGCGCGCGGCTGCATCGTCATCCCAGGCCAGATTTCGACGCACGCCCATATTGGCGCGCATGAAGGCCCGCGTTTGCTAATCGATGCCGGACGGCGCGATTTCGTGCGCTCCGGATTTCTGCATTTCCTCCCGGCGCGGCGCTCGGGCGGGCCGGGTTTCCTGGCGCCGCAGGACAGCCGCGCCTCGCTGCGCTACGGCTTTGCAACGCTGCTGCGGCACGGCGTGACGACAGTTGTCGCGTTCGGACCGGCGGGTCCGGACGGCGGCGAAACGATGCTTGCCGCTGCCGAGGAATTCGGGATTCGGCTTTACTGGTCGCCGCTGGTTTCGGGCGGGCGATACTGGCTGGGGGACGACGGACGCGTCGAGCGCGAGATCGACGAAAAGGCGGGATTGGCCGCTCTCGCGCAAACCGTCGCCTTTGTCGAGAAGCTCAAACGCAATCCGCGGGGTGCCGTGTGCGGGATGATCGCGCTCGACGAGTACCTTGTTTCGACGCCGGCCCTACGCAAGGCCTGCAAGGAAGCGGCGCGCGCGTTGGGCGTTCCGTTCACGCTGCATTTCATCGAGCAGCACCGCGAGTTCTTCGACACGATGCAGTCGACCGGCAAAACGCCGATTCAGATCCTCGCCGACGAAGGCATTCTGGATTCCGGTACGATCCTCGCGCATTGCATCTACCATGCGGGCCACAGCCTGGTCGGCTATCCGATGGTCGACGACGTGGCGCTGCTCGGGCAGAGCGGTGCGACTGTCGCGCATTCGCCCGTCGCGTTTTCGCGTCGCGGCGTCGCGTTCGAGAGTTTCGATCGTTTCCGTCGCGCCGGCGTGAATGTGGCGCTCGCAACGGACACGTATCCGCTCGACATGTTCGGCGAGATGCGGTTGGCCGCAATCATGTGCAAGACCGTCGAAAAGAACTTCGAGGCCGCCCCGGCCAATGCCGTGTTCGAGGCGAGCAATCTCGCCGGTGCGGCCGCCCTCGGCCGCCCCGATATCGGACGGATAGCGCCGGGTGCTGCCGCGGACATCGTCGTCGTCGATGCGCAAAGCCTCTCCTTCGGACCCAATCCGGACCCCGTGCGGGCGCTGGTCCATGTCGCAACCCCGGGCATGATCTCGGCTGTCGTCGTCGGCGGCCGGGTCCTTGTCGAAAACGGAAAGATTACGGTTGCCGACGAGGCGGAGATCGTCGCGTCGGCGCGCGCCTCCAGCGAGCGCGTCTGGAAGCGCTTTCCGGAGAGCGACCTGCAGGGCCGCTCGCTTGGCGCCGCGTTTCCGCCGGCCTACACGGACTGGGCCGAGCGCACCCGATGAATGGATCCGCCCCGTCGCCGCTCGTGCGGTTTTCTAACGTCAGCAAAAGCTACGACGGGCGAACGCGCGTCGTCTGCGATCTTGATCTCGATATCGCGCGCGGCGAGTTTTTGACGCTGCTCGGCCCGTCGGGTTCCGGCAAGACGACGACTCTGATGATGCTTGCCGGGTTCGAGGCGCCGACCGTCGGCACGATACTTCTCGCCGGCAACGACATCACGCATCTGCCCCCGCACAAAAGGGGCATCGGCGTGGTGTTCCAAAACTATGCACTTTTCCCGCACATGTCGGTCGCCGACAACGTCGCCTATCCGCTGAAAGTCCGCGGCGTCGCTGCCGCCGACATAAAGAAGAAGGTCGACGCCGCACTCGATATGGTGAAGCTCGGCGGTTTCGGCGCGCGAAGGCCTGCGCAACTTTCCGGCGGGCAGCAGCAGCGTGTCGCGTTCGCGCGCGCGCTGGTTTTCGAACCCGAACTGGTGCTGCTCGACGAGCCGCTTGGCGCTCTCGACAAGCAACTGCGGGAGCGGATGCAGGACGAGCTCAAGCAACTCCATCGTCGCATCGGCGTGACGATGGTCTATGTCACGCACGACCAGTCGGAAGCGTTGACGATGTCCGACCGCATCGCCGTCTTCAACGAAGGCCGCATTCAGCAGTTGGCGCCACCGGGATTGCTCTACGAGGCGCCAGAGTCGCTCTTCGTCGCGGAGTTCGTCGGCGAGAACAACAGGCTGGAAGGAACCATTGCGGGCGAAGATCCGAGCGGCGTGCGCATCCGGCTTGCCGACGGAACGATACTTTTGTCGGGCGACCGTCGCAGCCTTGCCGTCGGCACGCCGGTCGTTGTCAGCATCCGGCCCGAGCGGATCGAGATCGACGGCGTCGATGCGCCGAACCGATTGCCGGCGGTCGTCGATCGGGCGATCTTCCACGGCGACTCAATGCGCGTTGTCTTGCGTTTGGCGTCCGGCGCCGAACTGGTCGTGAAATTGCCGAACGCGCGCAGCATCCGCCTTGCGGCAAACGGTGCGGCCGTGCAGGCGTGTTTCGGCGTGGCGGACTGCCGCATTTTCCCGAAACAGGTGTCGTGAACTATCCCATCGTCGGCAGCGGTGCTTACCGCTTTCGTCGGACCGAAATCTGGCCGCTCTTGCCCGACAGTTGGTCGCTCGAATGCACCAGCGGCGTCGCGGTCGATCCGAACGGGCTCGTTTGGGTCCTGTGCCGGAATTCGCACCATCCGGTATCGGCGTGGCGTGCGGACGGGACGTTCGTGACTGCCTGGGGTGCCGGTCTGGTCTCGGACCAGCCGCACGGCATCTCTGCCGCTGCCGACGGGACGATCTGGATAGTCGATCGCGACTGGCATGTGGCGACCCGGTTCAGCCCCGACGGGCGCCCCCTCCAGACACTGGGGCGCAAGTTGGCACCGTCCCCGACCTGCGACGGACGTGTTGTGCGTGCACGCCCGTTCAATATGCCGACCAATCTGGCAATCGCCCCGGACGGCGAAATCTATGCGGCGGACGGCTACGGCAATCACAAGGTCCATCGCTTTTCTGCCGACGGAAGGCTGATCGCCTCGTGGGGACGACAGGGGGCGGGGCCGGGCGAATTTGCTTTGGTGCACGACATCGCACTCGACAGTCGCGGGCGTGTTTTCGTGTGCGACGACGAGAACGACCGTGTCCAGATATTCGATCGCGAAGGTGCATTTCTCGATGAATGGCCTTTCGCGAACCCGAGCGGGATCTGCATCCGCGACGACGTTGTTTACGTGAGCGAACTTCAGCCCTTCCGCCACGCGCAGCGCGGTCCCGGCAGGTGCCGCATCAGTCTGTGGACATTGGATGGACACCTTCTGGCACAATGGTGCGGAACCGACTCAGCGGCTTGCGATTTGATGCTCGGCGGGCACGCACTCGCTGTCGATGGTTCGGGAAGCATCTATGTCGCCGAGGTCGCGAGCGGCCAAGTCGCGAAGTTCGCCCGCGTGTTGGAATCGGCATAGATCTCGGCGCTGCTGCGCTCGCCGCATCGGCGTTCGCCGCGCGGCCTAAGGCATTCTGTCGTCCTGCGGCGTAGGATAGCTGGGCATCGAGACTGGGTCTTGGCATCTTCCCAACGAGGCGGGGCAAGAGTTCGCATGCGGCCTCGGCATAGACCCTGCATCGCCAAGCGCCAATGGACGAAACCGTCGAACCGATCGACATTCGGCTGGTCGTTGCCGACCCGGCCCGCGCGCGCCTCGTGGACGAGGCGCTCGACGGCTCGGGCAGTCGCATTGTCGACGACCTCGCCGCCAAGCGCGTGAAGCCCTTTCTCGACGTGGCCATCGCGCGTTCTTTGCGAGCATCAGCGCCTCAAACGCGCCTTGGTGGATGCGCAAGAATCGCTCGAAGCGCGCAAGATCGTCGATCGCGCCAAGGGCATCCTCATGGAGAGCAAAGGCTTGAGTGAAATTGCAGCGCTTGGATGCCACAACTCGCCGCACGCATCGCTGCGCATGCGTCGAAAGCCGCGTGAAGCGCTTGTTTCTGGTCTTTTCGGAGCGCGGGCGAGGGGCGAACCAGCAGCCCAATGGCTGCTGGTTCGGGTTCGTCAGCGATGGGTGTTGGCGCTGGCGGGCGGCATGAGAACGGTATCGATGACATGGATGACGCCGTTCGACGTCTCGATGTCCGCCTTCACGACCTTGGCGTTTTCGACCATCACATCCTTGGTCGCATCGATCGAGAGCTCCGCGCCTTGAACGGACTTCGCCTTCGTCGCCTTGCCAGCAAGCGACTTCGACATCATCTTGCCGCTGACCACGTGATAGGTGAGGATCGCGGTCAACTTGGCCTTGTTTTCCGGCTTCAGGAGATCGTCGAGCGTCGCCTTCGGCAGCTTGGCGAAAGCGTCGTCGTTGGGCGCGAACACCGTGAACGGGCCCGTCCCTTCGAGCGTCGCCACGAGGCCCGCCGCTTTGACGGCCGCGACCAGAGTCTTGAACGAGCCGGCCTTGACGGCGGTCGCGACGATGTCGTCGTGCAGAAGAGTCGTTGTCATAAGTTTCTCCAAATGTTGAGAGCTCGCGGAGCGATATCCACGGCATTTCAGGCGCGATGAGCGGTTCGTCGGCGAAAGGGAACCCGATCATCGGCCGCGACCATCAAATTTGCCGCCGAAAGACGATAGGCTCGGATTCTACGTACCTGCGTTCGCGGGTTCGCGCGATGCAGTCGTTGGTTATTCGCCCGCGTGCAGGCGCGATTTTCGCTCGTTGGCGTAGCGCGCAAGGGCGGCGTAACGATAAAGCCCGTGCACGAACTTGCCGTAGGGCAGCGTCAGGAAAAGTCCGAACACGACGCCGAGATGGGCTGCGAGCAGCAGGCCCATCGCCGCCGTTTCGCGCAGCGCCAGCAGGGCGAGGCCCGTAAGGCTCGTCAAGAACAGCATCGCAACGAACGCCGTTTCCATGCCGCCGAGCTGCGGCACGCGCGTGGCGCGCGCGCGTTTGGCTTTCTCGCGCAGCAAGCCGATCGGGCCCACAAGCAAGCCGATGCCGCCCAGCGTGCCGAGTAGCACGGGCAGATCGTACCAAGGGTACGGGGCCTCGCGGCCGAGCAGATAATGGTAGAGCGTGGCGACCGAGGTCGAAGCGAGGCACAAGAGGAAGCCGTAGAAGGTGAGATGGTGGAACAGGCGCCGACGGTCCGGCGTGGGATCGTCGCTGTCGCTGCAGCCCGCACCGCCGCCGTCGAGATAGCGCAACCGTGCCGCATCGTGCGCTGCCGCCGCATGCGCGCCGGCATCAGCGCCCTTGCCCTCGGCCCAAAACGCGCGCAGGCCCATCGCAAGGGCCAAGAGCGCGTAGAGAAAAACGCCGCCGAAAATCAGCACCATCGTGTTGTGCGGCATCACGCGATAGAACGCCCCCGGTCCTGCATGCGCGCCGAACAGCACGCTTGGGTCCGTCCATGCCGCGAAGCCTGCGACGAAAGCGGCCACGCTCAGCGACGCGGCAAGGGCGACCGCAAGCCCGTTGCGCTCGAAGAGACGGCCCGCACCGCGCGGCCACGCATAAAGCGCGTAGGATTCGGCGCGCAGCTCGGCGAGCGCTTTGGGCACGTTGACGTCGAATTCGTGCGGCGGGGCGAACTGGCAATCGTCGTAGCAGGCGCCGCAACCGTGGCAGAGATTGGCGAAGTAGCGCAGATCGCCGTCGGTGAAGCTACGGCGCATCTCCATCGCCGGAAACACCGCGCACAGGCCTTCGCAATAGCGGCACGAGTTGCAGACCGTCATCAAACGGTCGGCTTCGGCAAGGGCGGGCGTTGCGGGCTCAGTTGTTCGCACGTTTGGCGGCCTCCCGACCCGCGATGCGGCCGAACACAGCACCGATCGTCATGCCGATCCCGGCCGCATAGCCTTTGCCGAGCACGTTGCCGGCCATGATCTCGCCGGCTGCAAACATATTGGAAGAGGGTTTGCCGTCTTGCATCAGGATGCGCGCGCCCTTGTCGATCTTTGTGCCGAGATACGTGAAGGTGATGCCCGGCCGCACCGGATAGGCGAAGTAGGGTGGCGTTTCAAGTGCCCGCGCCCAATGGCTTTTCGGCGGCTCCAGCGCATGCGTGCGGCAATCGTCGAGCACCGTCGCATCGAAACTGCCGGGTTGGACGGCCGCGTTGAAGTCGCGCACGGTCTTTTCGAGGGCAGCCGGATCGAGGCCGAGCTTTGTCGCAAGCGCACCGACTGTCGGCGCTTCGATGGCCGGGAACAGCGACGGCATGAACAGCGTCGATGTGCTTTTGTCGAACAGGATGTAAGCGATCTGGTCGGGCTGGGCGGCTACGAGCCTGCCCCATACCGCATAGCGCTTGGGCCAGAAATCTTCGCCCTCGTCGTAGAAGCGCTGGGCATGTTTGTTCACCACGATGCCGAAGACGACGCAATCGAGCCGCGTGATGATACCGCCGTCGAATTTGGGCGCGCGCGCGTCGATCGCAACCGCATGGCACTGCGTGGGATCGCCGACTGGATGGGCCCCTGCGTCGAGTAGCATCTTCAGAACCTTGCCGCGATTGTAGGGCGTACCGCGGATCAGGAAATTGTCGGCCTTGTCGCCCCAATATTGCTTGAGCCATTCGATATTGGCTTCGAACCCGCCCGCTGCCGCAACGAAGGCTTTCGCTCGGATCTTCGCCGTGCGGTCGCCGCTTTTCACGTGGGCTGCCAGAAACATGCCGTCGCGAATATCGAGGCCGACGAGTTCGGCATCGTAGCGCACTTCGACGCCGAGCTTTTCGCCGGTGCGGTAGAGCGCATTCAACATCGCGCGCCCGCCGCCCAGAAAAAACGAATTGGTGCGCCCGAGGCTCAGCGTGCCGCCCAGCGACGGCTGGAAGCGCACGCCTTGTTCGGCGATCCAGTCGAGCATTTCTTTGGATTCCGCGATCATGTGCCGGGCAAGTTCTTCGTCGGTCTGGCCGCCCGTCACCTGAAGGAGGTCGGTCCAGAATTCGTCTTCCGTGTAGGGACCCGTCAGCGTCTCGGTCGCCGTGTCGTGGGCGCAGCGCATGTTGCGCGTGTGGCGCGTATTGCCGCCGCGGTAGAATTTGGGTGCGGCTTCGAGCACCAGTACGCTTGCGCCGCCGCGGCGCGCCGCGATCGCCGCACACAAGGCCGCATTGCCGCCGCCCGCCACGAGCACGTCGTAGAGGCGGTCGTCTGTTTCCGCTTGCGTCAAATGCGTGCCGCCGATTCGGATCGCGCGTTCATGGGGCGGGGAGTATCCCATATTGCTCCGAGATTTGAACAGAACCCCTGAACCGGCAAGGCGGTGGATTCCGAAGGGCGGATGCGGCTAGCCTAACGAATTGCGCGCGTGGTCGCGCAGAAGGGACACGCCCGCATGGCATCGCCGACCGAGATCGACCGTCGCCAGCAGCGCCTGCGTGCAGGCATGCGCGAAGCGGGCTTCGAGGCCCTCGTGATCGTCGGCAACACCGAATTCCAGCAAAAGGGCTATATTCGCTACTACGCGAATTGGCGCCTCTATGGCGGCACGGCTTTTCTAGTGGTTTCGCTGGCACGCGATCCAGTACTGCTGCTCGGGATGGGTGCCCAGGCCGAATGGGCAAAGGAGCTTAGCGCCATCGCCGACACGCGCGCGGTTCCCGACAAGATCGCAGCCGCAGCCGCCCTTCTCAAGGAAACCGTCGGCGCCAAGGCGACGATCGGCATCGTCGGCATGAAGACGATATTGGGGCATGGTGACGCGCAGCAGCTGGCGGCGGCCCTGCCGGCGAATCCGCTCGCCGATGCGACCGACCTCGTCGAGGATCTGTGGTGCGTTTTGTCGCCCGAGGATCTCGGCGCCGTTGCGCGCGCGCACGACGACGTCGCGCGCGTGTTCGACGCATTCAAAGCCGCGCTGCGCCCGGGCCGCAGCGAGCGCGAGGTTGTGGCCGACGCGTTCCAAACGGCGATCGGTCGGGGTGCGCTCGAGGGCGTCATCCATCTCAACCACGATTTTAAGGCCGGCACGCGCCCGGCGACGGATCGGCGCATCGACGCCGACGATGTCTACAAAATGTTCATGGAGTTCCTGACCGACGACGGCTATCTCGTCGAGCTTGGCGCTTGTTTTTCGTTTCGGCCGCCCGGAGCGGCGTGGCTTTGCAAACATTCCCTCGTGGCCGAGGCGATCGAAAACGCGATCGCCTCGACGCGGCCTGGCATCGTCGCGGACGACGTCGTGGGCGTCATCCGCCGAACCTATGAAAAAGCCGGCGTCGAGATCGTCGGCCGCCGTTTGTGGGATTTCCACGGCCAGGGCATGCACTCGCTGCTGCGCCCATTCGGGCTGCCGGGATCGGCCGATCCGATCCGCGAAAACACGATGATCAACATTCATCCCGGCATTCTCACGGCCGACGGGCTCGGGATTTCGGCCACCAACAACTATCTGGTCGGCACCGACGGCGGCCGGGCGCTGGGCGGCTTTCGCCACCAATGGCACGTGGTCGGCTAGAAGCGGGTACGGCAAAGTCAGAGGACAAAAAATGGCGACGATCGCGGTCGGAACCTTCCAGCACGAAACCAACACGTTTGCGCCTTCCAAAGCCGATCGCGCGGCCTTTCTGCATGGCGGCGGCTGGCCGTCGATGGTGCGGGGGGCTGCCATTCCGGCGGCATTTGTGGGCATGAACGTGCCGATCGCGGGTTTCATCGCGGCCGCCACGGCCGCGGGCCACAGGCTCGCCCCGCTGATCTGTGCCAATGCCACGCCCTCCGCGGAAGTCGCCGACGACATCTTCGCGGAAGTCGTCGACGCGATGTGCGCCGATCTTGCCAAGGCTTTGCCGGTCGATGCGGTCTATCTCGATCTGCACGGGGCGATGGTCACCGACTCGCTCGAAGACGGCGAGGGCGAAATCGTGCGCCGCGTGCGCGCGGTCGTCGGGCGGAACGTGCCCATCGTCGTGTCGCTCGATCTGCACGCCAACGTGTCGCGCGCGATGTTCGATATCGTGGATGCGTGCGTTGCCTACCGCACCTATCCGCATGTCGATATGGCCGAGACGGGCGCGCGCGCCTTCGCGCTCGTCGCACGCCTGCTTGCCACGGGCGAGCGGCTTGCTGGCGCTTTCCGCCAGATCCCGTTCATGATCCCGCTCACGGCACAATGCTCGCTGATCGAGCCAAGTGCCGGACTCTATCGGCGCTTGGCCGAGATCGAGACGCGCAGCGGTGCCGTTTTGTCCTACTGCACGGGCTTTCCGGCCGCCGACATTCGCGACTGCGCGCCGTCCGTGTTCGGCTTTGCGCACAATGCTGCCGCAATCGAGGCCGCCGTTGCCGAACTCGCGGCCGCTGTGTGCGAGGCCGAGCGCGACTATGTGGCGGAACTCTATTCGCCTGCAGACGCGGTCGCACGCGCGGCCGCACGTGGCGGGCGCAACGGCAAGCCGGTCGTGCTCGCCGATACGCAAGACAATCCCGGTGCGGGCGGCAACGGCGACACGACCGGGCTGCTTGCGGCCATGCTGCGCCTGCGCCCGCAAGGCGCGGTGTTGGGCATGCTGATCGATCCCGCCGCCGCACGCCAGGCGCATCAAGTGGGCATCGGCAACAGTGCCGAGTTTCGGTTGGGCGCCTTGTTCGGCTGGCCGGGGGTGGAGCCGGTCGTCGGCCCGTTCAAGGTGCTGGCGACCGGGGACGGTGCTTTCATGTGCACGGGGCCGTTCTACGGCGGCAGCCGCATGCAGCTGGGGCCGATGGCAGTACTCGAGGCGAATGGCGTTCGCGTGGTGCTCGCGAGCAAGAAGGTGCAGACGGCCGACCAGGAAATGTTCCGCCATGTCGGCATCGAGCCGATCCGCGAAAAGATCGTCGCGGTCAAGAGCTCGGTGCATTTCCGCGCCGATTTCCAGCCGATCGCCGAAGAGGTGCTGGTTGTCGCCGCACCGGGCCCCAATCCGGCCGATCCGGCCGCACTCGCGTGGAAGCGCTTGCGCAAAGGCTTACGCTTGCGCCCGCACGGGCCGGTCTTCGGCTGATTGCCTATCGGAGTTCGGTCGCGATCACGCCCTTGCGCAGCAGGAAGCAGCCATAGGCGCGCGGATCGCCGACCTGTACGACGGCGAACGCGCATTTTGCGGCCGCATAAAACGCAAAGCGCTCGATGCCGACGAGTGCGAGGCTACGGCCTGCGGCACGATCGATCTCGGCCTGTACGCGCTTCTGCACGTCGGGTACGGTCGCGGGATCGCCGACCATCTGCATGCGGCGCACCGGATCGTCGACGAAATCGTCGAGCGGCAGCACCGACAGGATGGCGCGCGCGGCCCGCTCCATCGTCAAGCCCGGCAGGCGCACCAGCCGCTTGGACGTCGTGTGTGCCGCGATCGTTTCGGCCGGATGGTTGCCATCGACGAGCGCAAGATCGTCGCCATGCCCCATGGCGGCGAGCACCCACAGCAGATCGGGCGACAGAACCGGATCGATATTCGTCAGCATCAGGCGTTCCTTCCGCGCGTCGCAAGATAGAGGCGTGCCGCATTGTCGCCGAACACGCCGGGATGCAAACCGGCAAGCGTTTGAGCCGTGTCGAACCAGCGCGCATAGCCGCCGGCTTTCTCGACGACCGGCCAATCGCTCCCCCAGAGCGTGCGTTCGGTCCCGAACGAGGCGAGCACGTGCGCCGCATAGGGGGCGAGGTCGGCAACGGTCCAGTTTTCGGCGGCTTCCGTGGCGAGGCCCGAGAGTTTGCAGGTGGTGTTCGGAAGCAAAGCGAGTTCGGCGAGTTCCCGGCGCCACGGATCGAGCGTGCCAGCCCGGATGAACGGCTTGGCGGCATGGTCGATCACGAACGTTACGTTGGGATGGCGGCGGGCGCGCACGAGCAATTGCCGCAGATGGCGCGGCAGAACGAGCGCGTCGAACACGAGCCCGTGTGCGGCGAGTGCCGCAAACGCCGCGTCGAGGCGCGGGTCGAGCAGCCAATCGTCGTCGGCGATGTCCTGCACCATCGGCCGAAGCCCGACCAGCAGCCGATTTTGCGCGAGTGAAGCGATGGTCGCAGGCGCGTCGCCGTCGGCGAAATCGACCCAGCCGACGACGCCCGCAACGCTCGGCGTACCGCGCGCGATTTCGAGCAGAAAATTCGTTTCGGCCACACTGGGGGCCGCCTGCACGAGAATGGTCTCGCCGATTGCGTGCGCGGCAAGCAGGGGGGCCAGATCCGGCGGCATGTAGTCGCGATAGAGCAGCCCCGATGCGGGCGTGAGCCAGCCATAGTCGCCGCGCGCGACGCGCCAATAATGCTGGTGCGCGTCGATGTGCCGATGCGTCATGTGGGCACCGGCAGATTTGCGTCGAGCAAGCCTTGGGCAACGAGATCGGCCCACAAGGCCCTCGGAATCGTGGCGGCAAGGCTCGCCTGCTGGGCGGCGATTTCAGTCGGCGTCACCGCCCCCAGCACGACGCTGGCGACGACCGGATGGGCGAGGGCAAAACGCAGCGCGGCATCGGCGAGCTTGACGCCGTGGCGGCGGCAGACCGCTTCGATCTTCTCGACCTTCGCGCGGATCTCAGGCGGGGCGGGTTTATAATTGTACTTGGCACCTGCGACAGCGCCTGTCGCGAGGATGCCGGAATTGAATACCCCGCCCAGCATCACGCCGATATTGCGCGCTTGTGCAAGCGGCAGGAACGTTTCGGCGGCCGGCTGCTCGAGCAGCGAATAGCGCCCGGCCAGCAGCACGCAGTCGATGTCGCAGCGCTCGGCGAACCGCATGCACATGTCGGCTTCGTTGACGCCCACACCGAGCGCGCCGATGGTTTTTTCGTCGCGCAAGCGGCGCAAGGCGCGATAGGCGCCCGCGACCGCTTCTTCGAAGCGCGCGTCGATCGCGGCGGCCCCGTGCGTCCACACATCGACGTCGTGGATCAGCACGACGTCGAGGCGCGATGTGCCTAAGCGCAGCAGCGACTGCTCGATCGAGCGCAGCGCGCCGTCGTGGGAATAGTCGAAGCGCAGCCGATGCGGCAATCCGCCGACGAAATCGGTCTCGCCCGCGCGCGGCAAAAACGGATCGGCGACACGGCCCACCTTCGTGCAGAGCACGGACCGCACGTGTGGCCGTCGGCGCAAGGCAGCCCCGATGCGATGTTCGGACAGGCCGTGGCCGTAGAGGGGCGATGTGTCGAGCAGGGTCACGCCGGCATCGAGGGAAGCTTCGACGGTGGCGACCGCCGCGCTTTCGTCGAGCACGGCGAAGAGATCGCCGAGCGGCGCGCCGCCGAAACCGATCTCCGAGACGGCAATCCCCGATTTGCCGAGCGTGCGCGCTGCGATCATGGCCGTGCCCTTTTCCGCGGGTTCTTGGAGTCTTTTTGATACCGCGTCCCGCATCCGCTCGCCAAGCGGGAACGCCTCACTTGGACGGGCGCGGCCCCAAGAGACCGTGCGGGCGCCACAACAGCATCGCCGCGAGCAGCACGCCGACCAGCACGATCTGCAGCGAGGCCGCGCGCGCCTGGTCGGCCGGCGGGATCAGTTCGCGCAAGCCGTTGCCCGCGATCGTCCAGATCGCCCACACGACGATGGCGCCTGCGATGGCCCCGCGATTGCTGCCGGCCCCGCCGACGATCAGCATGGTCCAGATTTGGAAGGTGAGGATCGGCAGAAAATCTTCGGGGGCGATGTAGCCCACAAAATGCGCATAGAGAGCACCTCCGAAGCCCATGATCGCACCGCCGATCGCGAAGGATTGCAGGCGGAACGCGAAGGCGCGTTTGCCGAGCGCTTCGGCGGCCGTTTCATCCTCGCGGATTGCGCGCAAAACGCGGCCCCACGGGCTTGCGGCCAAACGCTGGAGGCCCGCATAGACGGCCCCGAGAGCCGCCAGCGTCAGCACGAGATAGAGCGCGTTGAAGGCAAGCGAGCCGTCGAGTTCGGCGTCGAAAGGTTTCGGGATGAACTGGATGCCGAACGGCCCGCCAGTCAATTTCTGCGCATTGAGGGCGACGAGCTGGATCACCACGGCGATGCCGAACGTCGCGATCGCCAGATAGTCGTGACGCAGTCGCAAAGCTGCAAATCCGACGGCGGCAGCGACGAGACCGGCAGCGGCCGTGCCGCCGATCCAGCCCACCACGATCGGCAGGCCGAGGCCGACGACGCGCACGGCACCCGGTGCCGCGTCGGGCGGCGTGGTCAGCAGGGCCGAGGCATAGGCACCGACCGCCACGAAGCCCGCCACGCCGACATTGAACAGCCCCGTATAGCCCCATTGCAGATTGAGCCCGAGCGCCATCGTCGCGAAGATCGACGCGAAGACGAAAAAGAACGTCGCGTAGGACAGGACCGGCAGTAGCTCGCTCATTTCGCACGCTCCGCAAACAGACCTTGCGGGCGTACGAGCAAAATCGCGATCAGCACGCCGAACGCGGCCGCTGCTCGGTATTCGGCCCCGATCAGCGGAACGGCGGCACTTTCGGCGAGACCCACAATGAGCCCGCCGATCACGGCACCCGGCACGCTGCCGATCCCGCCCAGAATGGCGGCCGCGAACAAAGGCAGCAGCAGATCGAAACCGATCTGCGGGCGTAGCTGGCCTACAAGGCCCGCAAACGTGCCGGCCACCGCCGCAAGGATCGCACCCAGAATCCAGGTCCAGCGCACCACGCTCGCAACGTCTATGCCGGTCACGCGCGCCAAAGCGGGATTGTGCGCAACCGCGCGCATCGCGCGCCCGGCCGTCGTGCGCTGCAAGAACAGGTGCAAGGCCACGACCAGCACGAGGGCAAGTCCCAGCACGAAGAGTTGGTCGGGCGTCGCGCGCAAGCCGCCGCCCACATCGCGCGGCACGATATGGATCGCGATCTGCAGTTCGCGCGTGTAATAGGCGGGCAGCGAGCCGTAGACGAACTGCAGAAAGTTCCGCAGCGCCAGCGCGGCACCGAAGCTCGCGATCGTTAGCACGATGGCGCTGCCCTGCGTCGACAACCGGTCGAACAGCAGCCAGTCGAGCAGGAGGGCGAGGAGTGCCGTCGCGATCGCCCCCGCAACGAGTGCCGCCAGCAATTGCCAGCCGAACGAGAACGGCCCCAATGGCGCCATCGCCCCGCCGCCGCCGAGTGCGAGGAAAAAGCCGAGGAACGTCAAAACCAGATACGCCCCCCACGCGATGAATTCGCCATGCGCGAAGTTGGCGAAGCGCAGCAGCGAATAGGTCATGGTGAGACCGATGGCGCCGAGCGCAATCGTCGAGCCGACGATGAGGCCGTCTGCGAGGATCTGCAGGATCATGGTGCGCCCACCTCGGCATGCGGGAAGAACAAACGCTCGAGCACGCCCGGCACTTGCAGGTCGCGCGCGGGGGCATCGACATGCACGCGGCCTTCGACCAGCACCGCGCCGCGTGCTGCGATCGCAAGTGCGGCTTTGACGTTCTGCTCGACGAGCAGCACGGCCACACCCGATGCCGCGATTTCGACGAGTTTGGCAAAGGCGTGATCGACGAGCTTCGGCGACAGGCCCGCCGACGGCTCGTCGAGGATCAGCACGCGCGGGTTGGGCACGAGGGCGCGCGCCATCGCCAGCATCTGACGCTGGCCGCCCGAGAGCCGCCCGGCATCGATGCGGCGCGCTTTGGCGAGATCCGGAAACAGCGCGTAAAGCTCGGGCAAGCGCTGCTTGGCTTTCACGTGCGCCACGGCCGCTGCAAGTTCGAGATTTTCGGCGACCGTGAGCGGTGCGAACACGTTTTCCGTCTGCGGCACGAAGCCCAAGCCCGCACGCGCCAACAAATGCGCCGCCGTGCCCGCGATCTCCGCACCGCCAAGCCTCACGCTGCCCGAAAAAATCGGTACGAGGCCCGCGACCGCTTTGGCGAGCGTGGATTTGCCCGCCCCATTGGGTCCGAGCAACGCCACGATCTCGCCCGCCGCAACGCCAAGCGAAGCACCCCGCACGATCGCAAGGCCCGGCTCGTAGCCCGCTTCGAGGTCGGAGATTTCGAGGGCGACGCTCATGCGACGGCACCGCCGAGATAGGCTTCGACCACGGTCGGATTGCGGCGCACGGAATCCGCGTCGCCGAACGCGATGAGCTTGCCCTGCGCCATCACCGCGATCGGATGGCACAGGCGCATGACCATATCCATATTGTGTTCGACGATCAGGAAGCTCGTCCCGCGCCGGTTGATCTCGGCGATGCGGTCGATGATCTTCTCGAGCAAGGCGGGATTGACGCCGGCGGCCGGCTCGTCGAGCAGCACCAAGCGCGGGTCGGCGACCATCGCACGCGCCAGTTCCAGCAATTTGCGCTGCCCGCCCGAGAGCACGCGGGCAGGGGCCTGTTCGAGGGCGCTCAGGCCCACGAAATCGATCCAGGCGCGCGCGGTCTCGCGGGCCTTGGCTTCGTCGGAAGCGACGCGTGCGGGTGCAAACCAGTTGGCCCAGAAACGCTCGCCGCTCTGGCCGGGTACCCCCACCAGCACGTTTTCGAGCACGCTCATGGCCGGAAACGGGCGCGGGATCTGGAAGGTGCGCCCTAGCCCTGCCGCATGCACAAGCGACGGCCGCTTGCCGTCGATGCGGTTGCCGTCGAGCGTTATCGCGCCGGCATCGGGCCGATAGAGCCCGGCCACGCAGTTGAACAACGTGGTTTTGCCGGCCCCGTTCGGGCCGATGAGGCCGGCGATGGCACCCTTGGGCACGTCGAACGAGACGCCGTCGACGGCGCGGTTGCCGCCGAAGCGTTTGGCAAGGTCGCGTATTTGCAGCATGGATCCCGAGATGTGCGCGCTTATGTGGGGGCGTTGCGCGCATGGCGAAAATAGAGCATGAAGGAACGCGCATCCGCAAGCCATCGCAACATGGGGATCGGCGTTTGAGCGACGACAATTTCGAGCTTTACGATCTGCGCGTCGAGGTCGTGGCGCCCGAGGGCGGGGCCGTCTATTGCGGCGCCAAACCGGGCGATCATTTCGAGCTGCGCGGCGAGATGCTGCATCTGCCGCCGGGCCAGGGTTTTTCGATCTATTCGCTGGGCGCCTTGCTGCCGCTGCTGGCGGCCAAACAACGCCCCACGCATCCCAACGATTGGATGACGACCGACGCGGAAGTCGCCTGCCCCGATCCCAACTGCACGACGCGTTTTCGCATCAAGCGGGGCGAGAAGCGCCGCTTCAGCCATGCCGCAACGACGGCCGTGAAACGGCCATGACGGTCGAACGCTTCAGCCTCGCCCCAGGCTACGAAATTTCGCGCCTGCTGCGCGGCGGCTGGCAGCTTGCGGGCGGCCACGGCCCGGTCGATGCGGCGCGCGCGGTCGACGACATGTTCGCGTTCGTCGATGCGGGCGTAACGGTCTTCGACTGTGCGGACATCTATACGGGCGTGGAAGAACTCATCGGCGAATTCCGCCGCCGCCTGCTGCAAGCCCGAGGGGCCGCCGCCCTCGCAGGCCTCAAAGTCCACACAAAATTTGTGCCCGATTGGGACGATCTTGCGACCTGCGACGCCGCTTATGCGCGCGCGATCGTGGAGCGGTCGCTCAAGCGCTTGGGTGCCGCGCGGCTCGATCTCGTGCAGTTCCATTGGTGGAACTACGCAGTACCGCGCCATGCCGAGATCGCCTGCGTGCTGGCCGATCTCGCGCGCGAAGGCAAGATCGACCAGGTCGGGGCGACCAATTTCGACACGCCGCACACGCAAGCGATGTTCGATGCGGGCGTGAAGCTCGCCTCGATGCAAGTGCAGTATTCGCTTCTCGACGCGCGCCCCGAGACCGCCCTTGCGGGCCTGTGCGCCCGCACGGGCATGAAGCTCCTGTGCTACGGCACGCTTGCGGGCGGTTTTCTCTCGAAAGCTTGGCTCGGCAAACCGGAGCCGAGCGATCTTTCGCACAATCGCAGCCTCGTCAAATACAAGCTCGTGATCGACGATTTCGGCGGCTGGGATCTGTTCCAGGAACTGCTCGCGGTCTGCCAGGCGATCGGCGACAAGCACGGCGTGTCGCTCTCGTGCGTGGCCGGTCGCTGGACGCTCGACCGCCCGCACGTGGCCGGCATCATCGTCGGTGCCCGCTATGCAGCGCACCTGGCCGACAATCTGGGTATGTTCGCCTTTGCGCTCGACGCGCAAGACCGTGCCCGGATCGACGCGGTGCTCGCCCGCCGTCGAGGGCCGCTCGGCGACACCTACACGCTCGAGCGCGACAAGGAGGGCCGCCACGGCCGCATCATGAAATACAATCTGAACAAGCCATGACCGACGCGGTTCCTTCTTTCGCCGCCGCTTTGCGCGAGATCGAAGAACTGCACGCGGCTTTTGCGGCGTGGATGGGGCTGGGTGGCGGCCCCGAACTCTTCGCGCGTTTCGAATCGGCGTTCGCGCCTGAATTCACGATGGTCGGCCCCGCCGGCAAACGCCTCGACCGCGCGGGTGTGCTCGCAATGCTGAACGCAAACCGTGCCGCCTTCGGCGCCGGTTTTGGCATCGCGATCGAAGCCGCTGTACCATTGGCGCACGGGGCGGATTTCATCTGCGTCGGCTACGACGAAATCCAGACCGGCCGCCCCGGTCCGTTGCAGCGCCGCGCGAGTGCCGTGTTCCGCCCGGTCCAAGCTGCGCCCAATGGCCTGCGCTGGCTCGCCGTGCACGAGACATGGATTGCGGGTTGAGCGCCTGAACCCGCTTGCCAAATCGGAATTCCCCTACCAAACTGTGCGCAATTAATGTCTCCCGACCGCCCCCCTCCGAAAGGATCCAAGCCGTGCGCTTTGCTTCGCTGATCGCCGTTGCTGCCGTTGCCGCTGCTGCTCAATTCCAGCCCGCACCCGTTCTGGCGCAGGGCTGCACCCACACGATCGGCATGGTCGTGTCGCTGACGGGGCCGGCCGGGCGTTTCGGCCAGGCGGCATCCAAATCGGCTGAACTTGCGTTCAACGATCTCAACACGGCAGGCGGCGTTGCCGGCTGCCGTCTGGCGATCGATCTGCGCGATGCGCAGAGCCAGGGTTCGGTCGCAGTCGACCAGGCGCGCCAGTTGGTCGATCTTCGCCGCGTGCCCGCAATCCTCGGCGGCATCATCTCGTCAGTGTCGATCCCGGTGCTGACGTCGGTGACCGCACCTGCCGGCATCGTGCAGATTTCGCCCGCATCGTCCTCGCCCACGCTCACGCGCCTGTCGGCCGAGGGCACGTCCAAGGGCGTGTTTTTCCGAACGATCACGTCGGACGCGCTGCAGGGAACGGCCGCCGCGAAATACGCGATGGACCAGGGCCTCAAGGAACTCGCCATCATCCATGTGAACAACGATTTCGGCGTCAACATGGTGAACGAATTCCGCCGCGCCTTCGAAGCCCTCGGCGGCAAGATCACGAACACCGTGCCCTACAATCCGAGCCAGCCCTCCTACGCGCCCGAAGTGACGGCTGCGATGCGCGGCAATCCGCCCGCCCTCTATCTCGTCTCGTATCCCGGCGACGGCACGACGATCGCGCGCACGTGGCTGCAGCAGGGCGGGGCGCAGACCTTCCTGCTCAACGACGGCATGAACAGTGCCGATTTCATCCGCGACGTTGGCCCGCGCTTCCTCAACAACGCGTTCGGCACCTCGTCGGGCACGGTGCGCACGCCGTCGACCGAGTATTTCGCGACCGCGTACCCTGCCATGTCGGGCGGGTTCGACGCGAACGCGCCGGCCGCCGACCGCGCTTACGATGCCGCCGCCATTCTGGGCCTTGCCATCGCCAAAGCCGGCCGTGCGGAATCCGCCGCCATCCGCGACGCGATCCGCGAAGTGACGGGCCCGGGCGGCGAGCCGATCCATGCCGGTGCGGCCGAGTTCCGCCGCGGCCTGCAGCTGCTGCGCGAAGGCAAGCGCATCTCGTATGTCGGCGTGATCGGCCCGGTCACGTTCGATGCGAACGGCGACATCACGGGTCCGTTCCGCAAGTGGCGCATCACGGACGGCAACATCGTCACGGTCGGCGAAATGTCGACGAACGAAGTGCAGGACGTGCAGCGCCGTCTGCCGCCGCGCTGACGCGGGCCGCACAAGGGTCTTCGCAATGGCGGCTGTTCCGCCGCGCATCGAACTCGCACCCGGGCTCGCGATCCCGCGCCTGCTGACCGGCCTGTGGCAGGTCGCCGACATGGAGCGCGATCGCGGGGCGCTCGATCCCGATGTGGCCGCCGCATCTCTTGCAGAGTACGCGGCGGCCGGGTTCGATGCGTTCGACATGGCCGACCATTACGGCAGTGCGGAGATCATCGTCGGTCGGCTGCTCGCAGGGCCGTGGCGCGGCAAAGCGCGCGCTTTCACCAAATGGTGCCCGCCGCCGGGGCCGATGAATGCTGAGATCGTGCGCGAAGGCGTGGGGCGCAGCTTCGAGCGTCTGGGGCTCGCGCGCATCGATCTCATGCAGTTCCATTGGTGGCAGTATCGCCATCCAGCCTATCTCGATGCGCTTGCAGAGATGGCGAAGATGGTAGGCGAGGGGCGCATCGGCGCCCTCGGCCTCACCAATTTCGATACCGACCATCTGCGGCTCTTGGTCAAGCACGGCATTCCGATCGCGACGAACCAAGTGTCGTTCTCGCTGCTCGACCGGCGTGCGGCGGGCCGCATGAGCGCGTTCTGCAACGCGCACGGCGTCAAGCTGCTCGCTTACGGCACGCTTGCGGGCGGCTTCTTGACCGACCGTTGGGTCGGCCAGCCCGAGCCCGTCGACATTCCGGACTGGAGCAAGTCCAAATACAAACGCTTTATCGATGCGGCGGGCGGCTGGGCGGTGCTGCAGACAATCCTTGGCGCCGCATCCGCAATCGCCAAGCGCCACAGCGTGTCGGTCGCCAATGTGGCCACGCGCTGGGTGCTCGACCATGAAGCCGTGGCGGCTGCCATCGTTGGGTCGCGGCCCGGCGAGCGCGAGCATCGCACGGCCAATCTCGGCACGTTTGCGTTTTCGTTCGACGCAGAAGACCGCGCGAGGCTCGATGCGGCGTTGGCGACCGCGTCGCCCATTCCGGGCGATTGCGGCGACGAATATCGCAAGCCGCCGTTCCTGACCGCCTCGGGCGATTTGAGCCACCATCTCGACTCGTTGCCGAAAATCTACGAAGCCCAGCCCGTTCCGGGGCGCACCGCGCGCTGGCGCGTGGACAGCGGCAGCCAGTGGGAACCCATTGCGGGCTATTCGCGCGCGGTGCGCGAGGGCCAGCGTGTGTTCGTGAGCGGGACGACCGCCACGCACGGAACGGGCATGGCCGTGTGCCCCGGCGATGCCGAAGGCCAGGCCGTCTATATTCTCGACAAGATCGCAGCGTCGCTCGAAGCGCTTGGGGCTTCGATCGACGACGTGGTGCGCACGCGCGTGTATCTGGCCGATGCCGACGACTGGGAGGCAGTGTCGCGCGTGCACGGGCGCGTGTTCGGTGCCGTCCGCCCGGCCAACACGCTGCTCGAGATCGGGCGCTTGGTCGGCCCTTATGCGGTTGAAATGGAAGCCGAAGCAGTCGTCGAATAGCGCGGCGATCTGAGCCATAATCGGGCCATAATCGGCCGCAATGATTTCCGCCGAAGGAGACGACGCGATGGATCGCAGGCATGTGCTGAAAATCGGTGGAGCTGCCGCTGCAGCCCTGGCCGCGCCCCGTGCGATGGCACAAGCGCGCGAGCCGATTCGCATCGGCGAGCTCAACTCGTACAAAGTCTTCGCGGCCTTCCTCGAGCCCTACAAAAAGGGCATGGATCTCGCGGTCGACGAGATCAACGCAAGCGGCGGCGCTCTGGGCCGGCCGATCGAGATCGTGGTGCGCGACGACAACGGCCAGCCCGGCGACGCGGTGCGCGTGGCCGAAGAGCTTTTGGCGCGCGAGCGCGTGTCGATGCTGATGGGCACGTTCGCGTCGAACGTGGGACTTGCCGTGTCGAGTTTTGCCAAGGAACGCAAAGTGCCGTTCTTGGCGTCCGAGCCGCTTTCCGACAAGATTGTGTGGGAGCAGGGCAACCGCTACACGTTCCGTCTGCGCGCTTCGACCTACATGCAGACCGCGATGCTTGTCCCCGATGCCGTGCGCGTGGCCAAGCGCCGCTGGGCCATCGTCTATCCGAACTACGAATACGGCCAGTCGGCGACGGCTGCGTTCAAGAAGCTCATGCAGGCGCGCCAGCCGAATATCGAGTTCGTTGCCGAACAGGCAACGCCGCTGGGCCGCATCGAAGCGGGTCCGGTCGCGGCCGCCTTGCAGGCTGCCCGGCCAGAGGCGATTTTCTCGTCGCTGTTCGGGCCCGATTTGTCGCGCTTCGTGCGCGAGGGCACCACGCGCGGCTTGTTCCGCAATGTCGAGGTCTTCAACCTGCTGGCGGGCGAGCCCGAATATCTCGACCCGCTGCTCGACGAAGCGCCCGTCGGTTGGTACGTGACCGGCTATCCGTGGCAGGACATCAAAACGCCCGAGCACGACCGGTTTTTGGCGGCCTATCAGGCGAAGTTCCGCGACTATCCGCGCCTCGGTTCGGTCGTTGGTTATGCGGCCGTGATCGGTGCGGCCGAGGCGATCCGCAAAGCGGGCTCGCTCGAGCCCGAAAAAATCGTCGACGCGATGAAGGGTTTGTCGCACAGCACGCCGTTCGGGCGCATCGTCTACCGGCCGCTCGACCATCAATCGACGATGGGTGCCTATGTGGGCCGCATCGGCCTTCGCAACGGCAAGGGCGTCATGACCGATTGGCGCTACGCGGACGGGGCCGATTATTTGCCGCCGGACGCCGAGGTCCGCAGCCTGCGCCCGCCCGAATAGGACCATCGCTTCGTGTCGGATATTTTCGCCGACATCCTGATCCAGTTTCTGAACGGGTTGGCGGGCGCTTCGTCGCTGTTTCTGGTGGCGGCGGGGCTGTCGCTGATCTTCGGCGTCACGCGCATTGTCAATTTCGCGCACGGCGCCTTGTTCATGCTCGGGCTCTATCTCGCCTGGAGCCTGATCGATCTTTTCGGGCGCAGCACGCTGCTCGGATTCTGGGGCGGGGTGCTGGCGGCCGCCTTGTGCGTCGGCGCCATCGGGGCCGCCATCGAGATTGTCGTTCTGCGGCGCATCTACAAAGCGCCCGAACTGTTCCAGCTGCTCGCAACGTTTGCGCTGGTCCTGATCATCAAAGACGCCGTGCTGTATTTCTGGGGGGCCGAGGAACTGCTGGGGCCGCGCGCTCCGGGCTTGCGCGGTGCGGTCGAAATCTTCGGCCGCCGTTTTCCCGAATACGAACTCCTGATGATCGCGGCCGGCCCGCTTGTCTTTGGTTTGCTGTGGCTGCTCCTGCACCGCACGCGCTACGGCATGTTCGTGCGCGCGGCCACGCAAGACCGCGAGATGCTGGCGGCCCTCGGCACCGACGAGCGGCGCCTGTTCACCTCGGTGTTTTTCTTGGGCGCGTTTCTGGCCGGGCTCGGCGGGGCGTTGCAGATCCCGCGCGAACCCGCCCAATTGTCGCTCGACATCGCCGTAATCTCGGATGCGTTCGTCGTCGTCGTGGTCGGCGGCATGGGCTCGATCGGCGGTGCTTTTCTGGCGGCGCTGCTGATTGCGCAAGCCAAAGCCTTGTGCATCGCCCTTGGCGACGTATCGATGTTCGGCACGGTCGTGTCGTTCAGCAAACTCACGCTCGTTGTCGAATTCGCGATCATGGCGGCGGTCCTCGTCTTGCGCCCCTGGGGTCTGCTTGGCAAGCCGCTGGCCTTGGCACGCGGGGCGGGGGCGCATGCGGCCCCGCTCGACCCGCCAGGGCCGCTCTTTTGGCCGTCGTCGCTGGTCGTTCTGGTGCTCCTGGCCTTGGCCCCGCTCGGCGGCGACCGCTATTTGCTGGTGCTGATGGGCGACATCGCGGTCTTCGCCCTGTTCGCCGTTTCCTTGCATTTCCTGATGGGGCCGGGCGGGCTCGTGTCGTTCGGCCATGCCGCCTATTTCGGGCTCGGCAGCTACGCGGCAGCCCTCGTTTTCCTGCGCTTCGATCTGCCAGCCGAAGCGGCGTTGTTCGCAGCCCCGCTTGCGGGCGGGGTTGCCGCCCTACTGTTTGGCTGGTTTTGCGTGCGCCTTAGCGGGGTTTATTTGGCGATGCTCACGCTCGCGTTTGCGCAGATCGCCTGGTCGGTCGTGTTCCAATGGAACGATGCGACCGGCGGGTCGAACGGCCTCATCGGCCTGTGGCCCGCAGGTGCGCTCAAAGATCGCACGCTCTATTTCTGGGCTACGTTGACGCTGTGTGCGGCCGGCATCTTCTTTTTGTGGCGCACGGTGCATGCCCCCTTCGGCCTTGCCTTGCGCGCCGCGCGCGACCAGCCGATGCGCGCCGAGGCGATCGGCATCGACACGCGTCGCGTGCAGTGGCTCGCCTTTGCGCTTTCCGGTGCTTTCGCAGGGCTTGCGGGCGGGCTGTTCGCGTTTGCCAAAGGCAGCATCTCGCCGGAAACGCTCGGTGTGGCGCGCTCTGTCGATGGGTTGGCGATGGTGCTGCTGGGCGGGGTGCAGACTTTGACCGGCCCCGTCTTGGGGGCGGCCGTCTTCACGTGGCTGCAGGACGAGATCGCGCGCAACACGCAGTATTGGCGCGCGATCCTCGGTCTCGCGATTCTGGCGCTCGTACTTGCCTTCCCGCACGGGCTCGGCGGGGCGCTCAAGCGACTGCGAGGTGCTGCATGACGCTTCTCGTCGCAACGGACTTGCGCAAAGCCTTCGGCGGCGTCGAAGCTGTCGTCGATGTCGGCTTCGCGGTTGACCCCGGCGAGGTCGTTGCGTTGATCGGCCCCAACGGGGCCGGCAAGAGTACGTGCTTCAACATGCTGAACGGCCAGCTTGCGCCTGATCGCGGCACGATCCTGCTGGCGGGTGAAAACATCGCGAGGCTGCCGCCGCGCGCGATCGCGCGCTTGGGCGTGGGCCGCACCTTCCAGATCACGGCGACCTTCGCCTCGATGCGTGTGCGCGAGAACGTGCAGACTGCGTTGCAGTCGTTCGCGGGCAAAAGCTTTGGCCTGTGGCGCTCGGCCGATGCGCTCTTTCGCGACGAAGCGTTTGCATTGCTGGCACGCGTGGGTATGGCAGACCAAGCCGAACGGCAATGCGGCACGCTCGCCTACGGCGATTTGAAGCGCGTCGAACTTGCGGTGGCCCTGGCGGGCAAACCGCGGCTCTTGCTGATGGATGAGCCCACGGCCGGGATGGCGCCGGCCGAGCGGCTTGCGCTGATGGCGCTTACGGCAAACCTCGCGCGCCGCGATAAGATCGGCGTGCTCTTCACCGAGCACGACATGGACACGGTGTTCGCCCACGCCGACCGCATCCTCGTGCTCGATCGCGGCCGCCTGATCGCCGAGGGTAGCCCCGAGACCGTGCGCAACGATCCCACCGTGCGCCGCGTCTATCTCGGTGCGGGCACCATGTACGGCGACGCGACATGATGCTCGAACTTCGCGATCTCGACGCAAGCTACGGCCGCGCGCAGATTCTCTCGGGTGTGTCGCTCGACGTCGCGGCCGGCGAAGTGGTCGCGCTTCTGGGCCGCAACGGGGCCGGCAAATCGACCACGCTCAAAGCGATCTTGGGGATCGTACCGCCCACGCGCGGGCGCATCGTTTTCGACGGCGCCGACATTGCGGGCTTGGCGCCCTATCGCATCGCGCGGCTCGGGCTCGGCTATGTGCCCGAGGAACGGCGGATTTTCACGGACCTTACGGTTCGCGAGAATCTCGAAGTGGCGCGCCGCCCCCCGCGCGACGGGTTCGCGCCTTGGACGCATGCGCGCCTGTTCAAGCTCTTCCCCAATCTCGAAACGCTGATCGACCGGCCGGGCGGGCGCATGTCGGGCGGCGAGCAGCAGATGCTCGCGGTCGCGCGCACGCTGATGGGCAATCCCAAAATGCTGCTGCTCGACGAACCGTCGGAAGGCTTGGCCCCACTCATCGTCGAGCAGATGGAGGCGGCCATCGCCGCGCTCAAACAAGAAGGCCTCGCCGTGCTGCTGTGCGAGCAGAATCTGCATTTCGCACGGCGGCTCGCCGACCGCACCGTGATCCTCGAGAAGGGTCAGGTGCGCTATACGGGCACGATGGCCGCACTTATGGCAGACTCGGCCGTGCGAAAAACCTATCTCGAGCTTTAGCCGATATCGAACTTTACGCCTTGCGCAAGCGGCAGCGTGCGCCCGTAATTGATCGTGTTGGTCGCCCGCCGCATATAGGCGCGCCAGGAGTCCGACCCTGACTCGCGTCCGCCGCCGGTTTCCTTCTCGCCGCCGAAAGCGCCGCCGATCTCGGCACCCGACGGGCCGATATTGACGTTGGCAATACCGCAATCCGAGCCGCGCGCGGACAGGAAAATTTCGGCCTCGCGCAGATCGTTCGTGAAGATCGACGAGGACAGGCCTTGCGCAACTTCATTGTGCTTCGCGATCGCGTCGTCGAGATCGTCGTAGCGCATCGCATAGAGGATCGGCGCGAAGGTTTCTTCGAGCACGGGGCCGATCTGGTCCGGCATTTCGACGAGGGCCGGGCGCACGTAAAAGGCATCGCCAGTATGGGCGTTTGGGGCAATACCGTCGGTTACGCGCGTACCGCCGGTCGCTTTGCCGCCCAGCGCGGTTGCTTGGGCAAGGGCGGCCTGCATTGCATCGAACGCGGCCTTGTCGATGAGTGGGCCTACGAGCGTGCCGGGGACCAAAGGATCGCCGATGCCGACCGAGAGATAGGCTTGTTTGAGCCGCGCCATCAACGCGTCGTAGATCGAGCTATGCACGAACAGGCGCCGCAGCGTGGTGCAGCGTTGGCCAGCTGTGCCCATCGCCGCGAAGGCAAGACCGCGCACGGCAAGATCGAGATCCGCACTCGGGCATACGATCGCGGCATTGTTGCCGCCGAGTTCCAGCAGTACGCGCCCGAAGCGCTGTGCGACGCGTGGGCCAACCGCACGTCCCATTGCCGTGGAGCCGGTCGCCGACACGAGCGCCACTTTTGCGTTGTCGACGAGGGCGTGGCCCACATCGCGCCCGCCGAGCAGTACGGCCGACAGCCCTGCGGGTACGTCGCCGAATTTGGCCGCCGCGCGCGCGAGCAGCGATGCCGTGGCAAGGGCCGTGAGCGGCGTCTTCTCCGATGGCTTCCACACGATCGCATTGCCGCACACCAGCGCTAGGGCCGCGTTCCATGCCCATACCGCGACGGGAAAATTGAAGGCCGAGACGATGCCGACCACGCCCAGCGGATGCCAGGTTTCCATCATGCGATGCTGCGCGCGCTCGGTCGCAATGGTGAGGCCGTAGAGCTGGCGCGACAGGCCCACCGCGAAGTCGCAGATATCGATCATCTCCTGCACTTCGCCCAACCCCTCGGAGGCAACCTTGCCGACCTCGATCGACACGAGCCGCCCGAGTGCCTCTTTATGCGCGCGCAATTCGTCGCCGAACAATCGCACGAGCTCGCCGCGTCGCGGGGCTGGCACGAGGCGCCACGCGAGATAGGCCGCATGGGCCGCGTCGATTGCGGCGGACGCTTGGGCCACATCCGCGTCCGCAACGCGACCGATAGTTTGGCCTGTGATCGGCGTACGCACGAGGCGTGCCCCGTTTGCGAAGGCGGTTTGGTCCACGCCGAGCTTCGCGAGCAGGCGGGCAGTTTCTTGGGCGTAGTCGATGGCGGTCATGGTTTTTTCCAAAAATGCGGACGCGCGGGCGACGGCCTTACCAGCTTTCGGCCAGCATCGCGCGATATTCTTCGGGTGTCGCGATGCGCGGATTGGTCGCATGGCAATGGTCTTTCATCGCCTTGCCGATCGCCTCGTCGATGAAGTCTTTTTCCACGCCCATGGCGCCAAGCCCCGAGGCAAGGCCAAGATCGCGGTTGAGTTTGGCCACTGCCGCATCGACGGCCGCACCTGCGGCGAGGCCCATCGCCTGGCGCAGCCGCGCGTATTTATCTTCGGCGACCGCACTTGCGGCGGTTTCGTTGAAGCGCAACACGGCGGGCAGCACCACGGCATTGAGCGTGCCGTGATGCAGCGATTTTACTTTGTAGCTGCCAAGTGCGTGCGACAGCGAATGCACGGCGCCCAGACCCTTCTGGAAGGCGAGTGCACCTTGCGCCGACGCACTCATCATCTGGCGGCGCGCTTCGCGGTCGCTGCCGTTTTCGACCGCTCGGCGCAGCCATTTGGCGGCCCGTGCCAGCCCGTCGAGCGCAATGCCGTCGGCGGGCGGGTTGAAAGCGGGCGCAAGGAAGGTTTCGATGCAATGCGCCATCGCATCCATGCCCGTCGCGGCCGTAAGGCCCGGCGGCAGGCTCAGCGTCAAGTCGGGATCGAGAATGGCCGTGCGCGGCACGATGTGCCAGGAATGGAACCCGACCTTGCGCCCGTCTTTGAGGATCACGATGGCGCCGCGCGCCACTTCGCTGCCCGTCCCCGCCGTGGTCGGCATCGCGATCAAGGGCGCGCACGCCGAGCTGATCTTCGGCGCACCGCCGTTGATCGTGGCGTATTGCGACAGTGGGGCAGGGTGCGTGGCCAGGATCGCCAAGCCCTTGGCAAGATCGATCGACGAGCCGCCGCCGACCGCGATAAGCCCGTCCGCGCCGTGCGCGCGATAGGCCTCGAGGGCGGCCTCGACGGCAGACTCGGTCGGGTTGCCGGGGGTGCCGTCGAAAATCGCGTACGGCAGCTTCCCTTCGATCGCGGCAAGCGCTTGGGCGGCCACACCAGCCGCGACCACGCCCTTATCGGTCACGACCAGTGGGCGTTTGATGCCCGCGGAAGCGCAAGCCTCGTGCAGCAGCTTCGACGCGCCAAAATCGATCTGGATGTCGGTGATGTATTTGATGAGGGGCATTAGGCGTTCTTCCGTCTTCTTGTTCGCGACGGAAGCTAGGTTAGAGCAAAGACAGCATCGCCGCCAACCGCCGCTTGGATCGCGCCCTGGCGTCGCTAGCGCGGTCCAGGTGCGCTGCGCGAATGGGTGGTCACTTGCGTGCCGTCCCCGCGCGTATAGGCATCGACATGGACAGGCCCGCTGCTGCCTTCTCTGCTTTGCGTGGCCGCCCTGCCGCGCGTCGGTGCCGGGTAGCGATGTTCGAAATGCTTGCGCACTTTTTCGAACGCTTCGGCTTGGCGCGGATGCGTGCATTGCCTGTAGATGCGGTCTTGCATCACTTTGCGCGCGTCGTCGGAGGTCCAAAGCCGCGTCGGTTTGCCCAGAATCCGCTCGACCTCGCTCGATCCCGCAAGATCGTGCGGTGGCCAGACGATCGGTGTTGTTCGATTGCCGTCGCCGGTCCAGTTCTCGGGCGCCAGATATATGGCGGCGCCGTTCTTCCCCGTTCCGCCCTCGATGGCAGCGGCGCGCACCTCGGCATGCACCAACGCTTCGACCTCGGCGGTGTTGCGCGCGGCGCGGCCAATTCGTTCGCCAATGCGATTGTTGTGAAGATCCATTTGCGAACCGGCGTCCGTCTTGAGGCGCCAGGTCTTGCGGTCGATTTCATTCGCGGTTCCGACAGTGCGCGCGACAGTCTGAGAGCTACGTCGCTGCACTTCGGCGATACCGAACATGTGTCGGTAGGCATCGGCTGGACCGTTGTTGGCGCCAGGGTATGAGGTCTGTCGCGCGTTTTGGGCAACCGCTTCCTCCAGTTCGTTTGGGTATGCCCGATCGACGGGCGGTACCGGCCTTTGTGTTTTCTCGCTCATGGTGTTTGCCTCCTCCTTCCGTCAGTTGACGACGTTCAAGAAGAATCCAAACAGCGTAGCGTCGTACTCTCTGAACTTGCATGCTTCGACTGTGGGCGTCCCGTTGTGCAGATAGACCACGATCTCGCAATACCGATGTCCTTCAGGATCGCCTTCGACGACGAACCGGTAGGTCGGATGCGCTGTGTTGGTCGAATGCGGAACGAGCGCTAGGCTTACGCGACGCTCCGTCGAGCGAAACGGTTCAGCGCCGAAGAGACTGAAAGTGCTGTCCGGCGCCGGTTTGACGAAAAATGTTTTTTCTCGGTAGTTGCCGTCGAGGAAGATGTCGTAGCGGATGTCGGTAGTCCCGAAAGGCTGATCCGCAAAGACAAGTACTTGATACTCCCGCCAGCCGACGAAAAAGGTCTGGTAGATGAAATGCCCGACCGTCAGCAGCAGCATCCCGGCGACCGCACCTTTCAGCCAGCCGGGGATTTTCTTGTCGATAAGCGGCATAGGCTAAATACCTCTAAAGGGTTATATAGTCTTATAAGAACATAATACGAATATCATCGAAAGTCAATGCGAGTATCCGTGCTTTTTTTTCGGCCATACAATCGGAGAGTTGACCGCCAACGTCGCGGGTTGGACGTCCGCACCTGAGCCGTCTAGATTCCGTCGATCGACAACGGCATCATCGGCGAACAAGAGGGTAAAAAATGGATCGCGTGCGCGTGACGGCAGGTAGCTATGTGTTCGGCGGTCGGTTCGAGACGGAAGCGGCCCCGGCGACGGTGGCGAAATTCCGCAGCCTGCTGCCCTGGCGCAGCAAGATCATCCATGTGCGCTGGAGTGGGGAGGGCTGCTGGATTCCGCTCGGCTCGCTCGATTTGGGCCTCGGGCTCGAGAACCACACGAGCTATCCCGCCCCCGGCCATATCCTGCTTTATCCCGGCGGCATCAGCGAAACCGAGCTCATCTTGGCCTATGGTGGCGTGCGCTTTGCGAGCAAGGTCGGGCAGTTGGCCGGCAACCATTTCATCACGCTGACCGACGGGCTCGAAAATCTCGCGAGCTTCGGCAAGACCGTGCTGTGGCAGGGTGCCCAGGACATTCTGTTCGAAGCCGCAGCCTGAAAATCATTGATATTTAGGTTGTGTTCTGCGTATTCTCGAACAATGCGCCGCTGCTCCTCTTTCGGCAAAAGAGGGGCAGCGGCGTTGTGCTGTTTGACATGGTGAAATAAGGCTATTGGCGACATTTCGAAAAATCCGAATCCGTCTCCCAATTGGCCCAAAATCGCGTGCTTCGTGTTTGTTTTCAGCGCGTTGGAAATAGGTTACCGATGTCGCCTATAGTCAACGCCTGTCGCCGATTGTAGCCTGTTGTCGCGTATCTGAAGCGGCACGCCAAGTGCTGGGACAGAGTGGGGGGAGACGACATGACCGACATCTATCCCGTGGCGAGTTTGGCAGCGCATGCGCCGTCGCTGTCGCCGGGCTATCGCAGCACGCAGAAGCGCGCACCCTTGCTGCCGCCGATCGCGATCCAGGCGGGGGCTTCCGAATTGTCGGGGCCCATGCTCGGGCACGATGCGAGCCGCCCCGGCGACGACGATCTTACGAAGACCGACGACGGCAAAGAGGCGCAAGGCGAGCGCATCGTCGTGTCGGGCCGCGTGCTCGACGAAGACGGCAGGCCTGTGCCCGACACGCTCGTCGAGATCTGGCAGGCCAATGCGGCGGGCCGCTACATCCATGCGGTCGACCAGCATCCGGCCCCGCTCGATCCGCATTTCTACGGGGCGGGGCGCGTGGCGACCGATGCGCAAGGGCGCTATCGCTTCACCACGATCCGCCCGGGGGCCTATCCGTGGCGCAACCACGCCAATGCTTGGCGGCCCGCGCACATCCATTTTTCGCTGTTCGGGCGCTCGTTTCTGCAGCGGCTGGTGACGCAGATGTATTTCCCCGGCGATCCGCTGCACGCACTCGATCCGATCATGGGTTCGGTGCCCGATGCCGCCGCGCGCGCCCGCATGGTGGCGCGCTTCGACATCGACACGACGATGCCCGAATGGGCGCTCGGCTATGTGTGGGACATCGTGCTGCGCGGCCGTGCGGCCACGCCGATGGAAAGTGGTTCGCATGGTTGAGCGCAAAACGTTGGGCATCACGCCGTCGCAGACGGTGGGACCGTTTTTCCATTATTGCCTGACGCCGGCGGGCTATCCCTACCAAGCCGCCGTCGATGCGGCGATAGCAGGGGCAGGAGCCGCGATCGAAATCGTCGGCGCGGTGTTGGACGGCGATGGCGCGCCCGTCGGCGATGCAATGCTCGAATTCTGGCAGGCCGATGCGGCCGGGCGCTATGCGGGGGCGGATGCGGGGCTGCCCGCCAATGCGCCGTTCCGAGGGTTCGCACGCGTGGCCACGGATGCGGGCGGCGTCTTCCGGTTGCAGACCGTAAGGCCGGGTGCGGCAGGTGCAAGCGCCCCGCACATCGCCGTTTCCGTCCTCGGGCGCGGATTGCTGAACCGGCTTTATACACGCGTCTATTTTGCAGGCGAAGCCGCCAACGCAACCGACCCGGTGCTCGCGTTAGTGCCGGCCGAGCGGCGCTCGACATTGATCGCAACGCAAGAAGCGTCCGGCCAGTGGCGGTTCGATATCCGCCTGCAAGGCGAAGGCGAAACGGTCTTCTTCGCGGTCTAAGCCTAGAAGCGCGGCCGCGCCGAGCTCCAGTCCGGCCGGTATTTGCGCATCTCTTTGGCGTCGTCGCGCTTGCGAATGCCGCAGGTCTGGTACTGGCGATGCAGCGTGGCAAGGGCGGTGCGGTCGAGGCGCACGCCGAGGCCGTGGCCCTGCGGCGGCGCCAGGCTGCCGCCCTCGAACTTCAGCTTGCCGCCGTCGATCACCTCTTCGACCTGCCAGGGATAGTGCGTGTCGCAGGCATAGGCGAGGTTCGGGATCGTCGCTCCCACATGCGTCATCGCCGCCAAGCTGATTCCGAGATGCGAGTTCGAATGCATCGAGATGCCAAGCCCGAACACGCGGCCGATCTGCGCCAGATTCTGGGTCGCGCGCAGGCCGCCCCAGTAATGGTGGTCGCTCAGCACGATCTGCACGGAATTGAGTCGCACCGATTTCGGGATATGGCCGAAGGCGATCGTGACCATGTTCGTCGCAAGCGGCATTTTGGCGAAGGTCGCGACCTCGCCCATTTCTTCGAGCGTACCGGTCGGGTCCTCGAGATATTCGAGCAAACCGTCGAGCTGCGGCATCACGCGCTTGGTCGTCGCGACCGACCAGCCGCCATTGGGATCGATGCGCAGCGGATGGTCGGGGAAGGCCTTGCGCAATGCACGCAGGGATTCGATTTCGAAATCGGGTTCGAACACGCCGGCTTTGAGCTTGATCGAACCGAAGCCGCATTCAAGCACCATGCGCTTGGCCTGCGCCACGATCTGGGCATGGTCGATCGCCTCGCCCCAATCGTCGGCGGGGTAGCCGGGATTGTCCTTGTGCTGCTTGAATTTGTAGAAGAGATAGGCGCTGAAGGGCACGTGGCTGCGCACCTTGCCGCCGAGGATCGCATAGAGCGGCAAGCCCGCGATCTGGCCCTGCAGATCGAGGAACGCCACTTCGAAGGCGGCGGTCGCACTCGCCAGCGCTTTGTCGCCGGCGGCCGGATAGGTCTGGCCCGCGAATTCCTGGCCCGTCACCGCTTGGTAGCTGCGGCTCGCAAGCCCGTTGAGGTCGTAGGGATCGAGGCCCACGAGCATTGGGCCGATCTTGGCGAGGTTGGCGAGCGTTTCGAGATCGCCGTAGCTCTCGCCGAGGCCGATGCGGCCGTCTTCGGTTTCGACCTCGATGATGCTGCGCAAGGCAAAAGCCTCGTGCACGCCGGCCACGTTGAGGAGCGGGGGATCGCGAAAGGCGATCGGCGTGGTGCGGACGGCGGCGATGCGCGGATTGGAGCGATTCATGGCGCTAACGGGCCGCGCGCAGCGGTTTTGCGTATTCGGCCGAGCAGAACGGCCCGCCCTGGAAGTGCAGCGAGATCTCGTCCTGCACGGCACTCCTTTCGCCGGCTTCGGCGGCCGCGACATGGTCGTCGGCACTGTCCTGCGGCTTGTAGCCGAGGCGATAGGCGTTCGAATTGTCGTACCAGGCGCGGCTGTTGCGCGAGATGCCGTACACGATCTCGCAGCGAATATCCGGATGCTCAAGGCCGATCGCGATGAGCTGGGCGAGATCGCGTGCACTCGTCCAAAGGGCGAGGGCGCGCAAGGTCTGCGGCACGTCGGCCGCATTGCCTATGCGGATGTTGAGCGTCTCGACGCCGTATTTGTCGGCATAAAGGGCCGACACCGCTTCGCCCCAGCATTTGCTGAGGCCGTAGCGCGTATCGGGGCGGATATCGACGCGGTGGTCGATCGTGGTCGTGCGCGGATGGAAGCCCACCGCATGGTTCGAACTGCCGAACACGATGCGCTTGGTGCCGGCTTTGCGTGCGGCCTCGTAGACATTGTAGGTGCCGACGATGTTGGCCTGCAGAATGCGGTCGAAATCGTACTCGACCGACAAGGCGCCGAGATGGATGACACCGTCGATTCCGACCATGGCACGTTCGACCGCGTCGCGGTCGGCAAGATCGCAGGTGAAATTCTCTTCTCCGGGGGCGAGATCCGCGATGGGGGCGATATCGCTCACGCGCAGTTTCGAGAATCGCCCGGCGAACAGGCGGCGCAGTTTGCCGCCGATATGCCCGGCGGCACCGGTCAGAAGAATGTTCAAGGGTCCCTCCCGTTCGTTTATAAAGGCCACTTTAGCGGGGAAGCGGTTCGCTTCAAAGCACTAATATATTAGTGCTCGACGCTAGCGCGCGTTCTGATACACTGCGTTTCATGGCAACGCCTGCTGCCCCGCTGCGCTCGCGCAAACCCGTCCGCCGATTGGCGGCTGCGGCACCCAAGCCGGTGCCCGTGCGCCGCGGCCGGGCTGCACCCCACGCCTTCGAGCGGCTGCGCGAGGCAATCGTGTCGCTGCAACTGGCACCGGGCACGGTCTTGTCGCGTGCCGCACTTGCGCGCCAATTGGGCGTGAGCCAAACGCCGGTGCGCGATGCGCTGATGCGGCTGGCGGCCGAAGGGCTCGTCGAAGTTTTTCCGCAGCATGCCACGGTCGTGAGTCTCATCGACCTTACGGCCGCGCGCGCGGCGCATTTTCTGCGCCGTTCGATCGAGCTCGAAATCGTGCGCGAGCTTGCGATGGCGCCTTCGGCTGAGCTGATCGCTTCCTTGCGCGCCTCGCTTGCGCGCCAGCGCCTGATCGCCAAGGACAGCGATATTGGCGCCTTCTCGGCCGAGGACCAGCATTTCCACCGCCTGATGTACGAGGCGGCGCGCGTGCAGGATCTGTGGCATCTCGCCCGCCGCCACAGCGGCCAGATCGACCGGCTGCGGCGCCTGCATTTGCCCGCCCGCGGCAAGATCCAGATCGTTCTCGATGACCATCAGGCGATCGTCGAAGCCATCGCCGACCGCCAGCCGGAAGTGGCGCAAGCTTTTCTGCGCAAGCATCTGTCCGGCACGCTGGCGAACATCGAAAATCTCTGCGCGCGCTTTCCCGAATATGTGCGCGCCGCACCCGCTGCCACCGCACCCAATGCGGCCGAAGAGGAGCAAGGTTGACACTCTGATATATTAGTGCCCTAATGAAACCAACAAACGCGCCCCAAGGCGCATCATAACGGGAGGGAACCGATGTCGGACCGTCAGGATTCGAAGACCGAGAGCGCCGTATCGCGGCGCGTTCTGCTGCAGGGTGTGGCCGGGGTGGCTGCCCTCGCCGCAAGCCCGCCTTTGGCGTTGGCCCAAGCCGCACCCAAAGAAGCGCCCGAACTCGCGCGCATGGTCGCCGAAAACCGCCTGCCGCCGCTCGACCAGCGCCTGCCGCGCAATCCGATGGTAGTCACGCCGCACGAAACCGTGGGCCGCTACGGCGGCACGCTGCGCCGGGGCCTGCGCGGCTCGAGCGACCACAACGGAATTCTGCGCATGGTCGGCAACCAAGGCCTCGTGCGCTGGAACCTCGAATTCACGCAAGTGCTGCCGAACGTCGCCGAACGCTGGGACGTGAACGCCACCGCGACCGAGTTCGTGTTCCATCTGCGCCAGGGCATGAAATGGTCGGACGGCAAACCCTTCACCGCCGACGACGTCGTGTTCGCGATCGAGGACTGCACGAAGAATTCCGAACTCTACCGCTCGGTCCCCTCGGTGCTCACGATCGGCGGTAAGCCGGCCGTCGTAACCAAGGTCAGCGACACGGCCGTGAAGTTCGCGTTCGAAGCACCCTATGCGATGTTCCTCGAGAATCTGGCCACGCCGCTCGGTCAGCATCCCACGCTGTTCCCGAAGCATTATTGCAGCCAGTTCCATCCGAAATATAACACTGGCCTCGACGCCCAGGTGCGCGCGGCCAACCTTTCGGATTGGCCGACTTTGTTCCGCGCGCGCTGTGGCGACATTGAAATTCCGTCGCGCTGGGGCAACGCCGAGAAGCCCACGCTCGATCCCTGGGTCGTCGCGGAAGCCTACACGGGCGGTGCGACGCGCGTGACGATGCGCCGCAATCCGTATTTCTGGCAGGTCGACACCAACGGCGCACAGCTGCCCTATATCGACCAGCTGACGATGAACATCTCGCAGGACGTCGAATCGCTGATGCTCGACACGATCTCGGGCCGTATCGACATCCAGGACCGCCACATCGACTCGCTGCAGAACAAGCCGACCCTGTCGCAGAACATGCAGCGCGGCGCCTACCGCCTCGTCGAGCTGGTCGCCTCCGGCGCGCAGCAATGCATGATCTATCTGAACATGACGCACAAAGATCCCGCGATGCGCGCCATGTTCGCCAACAAGGAGTTCCGCCAGGCGCTGTCGCTCGGCATCGACCGCAAAGAGATCATCGATCTCGTCTATCTCGGCCAGTCGGAGCCCTACCAGACCGGGCCGCGCCCGGGCCATCCCTGGTACCACGAAAAGCTCGCGCGCCAGTTCACGAGCCACGATCCGGCCCAAGCCAACGCGATCCTCGACCGCCTCGGCTACCGGCGTGGGCCCGACCGCATGCGCCTGCGCCCCGATGGGCAAAAAGTGTTCTTCGCGATCGACGTGATCCCGACCCTCTACCCGGACGCGGTCGACACGCTCGAACTCGTCAAGCGCCACTGGGCGGCACTGGGCGTCGACATCAAAGTCAACACGATCGAGCGCGCCCTCTACTACACGCGCGGCGACAATAACGACCACGACGCGGCGACGTGGCCCGGCCCCGGTGGTCTCGATCCGATCCTCGATCCGCGCGACTATCTCGCCCAGCATCCGCAAGGCTCGCGTTACGCGATCCCGTGGACGCAATGGTACGTGTCGGGCGGCAAGGAAGGCCAGGAGCCGCCGGAAAGCCAAAAGCGCCGCATGAAGCTGTTCGACGATGCGCGCGCCACGCCCGACATCGCCAAGCGCGGCCAGATCGTCAAGGAAATGCTCGACCTCACGGCCGACGCTTTCGAGACGATCGGCGTCTGCCTTGCGGTCAACTCGTTCGGCATCGCGAAGAACAACCTGCGCAACGTGCCGCTGAAGATGCCGCAGGCCTGGAGCTGGCCCAACCCGGGCCCGTCCCTGCCGCAGCAGTTCTTCTTCACGACGTAACGAACGGTTCGCGCGGCCGGTCCTGCCCTTCGAAAAGGGCGGGGCCGGCCGCCGCCTTCTTCCCCCAAGCGGAAACCCGAACACGAATGCTGCGCTTCATCGTTTCGCGTCTGTTGTGGATGATCCCGTCGCTGGTGGCGTTGAGCTTCCTGTCGTTCGTGCTGATCGAACTGCCGCCGGGCGACTACGTTACGACCTATATCGCGACGCTCGCCGCTTCGAACGAAATCGTGGACCAGAACACGGCCGCCGATCTGCGCGCGCGCTTCGGCCTCGATCAGCCGATGATCGTGCAGTACGGAAAATGGATCTTCGGCATCGTGACCGAAGGCAATTTCGGCCTGAGCTTCGAGTGGCAGCAGCCGGTTTCCGAACTCATCTGGGAGCGCATGTCGCTGACCTTGCTGCTGACGGTCTCGACGTTGCTGCTGACCTGGGGGCTGGCGCTCCCGATCGGCGTTTTTTCAGCGGTCAAAAAATACTCGGTCGGCGACTATATCGCGACCTTCTTCAGTTTTCTGGGGCTTGCGATCCCGAGCTTCCTGCTCGCCCTCGTGCTCATGTATGTGGCGGCCGTTAAGTTCGGCCAGGATGTCGGCGGGCTGTTCTCCGAGCCTTACGTCGCCGCACCTTGGAGCTTCGGCAAGGTGCTCGATCTCTTGTCGCATCTGTGGGTGCCGGTCGTGATCCTCGCGGTGTCCGGTACGGCGAGCCTCATCCGCGTGATGCGCGCCAACATGCTCGACGAACTCAACAAGCCCTACGTCACTACGGCGCGCGCCAAAGGGCTTTCGGAGTTCGCCTTGCTCGTCAAATACCCGCTGCGCGTGGCCCTCAATCCGTTCATCTCGACGATCGCGTGGCTTCTGCCCAATCTCGTGTCGGGCTCTGTTATCGTTGCGATCGTGCTGAGCCTGCCGACCGCGGGGCCCATGCTGCTGCAGTCGCTAATGAGCCAGGACATGTATCTGGCCGGCGCCTTCGTGCTGCTGATCTGCGCTTTGACTTTGCTGGGCTCACTCGTCAGCGACATTCTGCTCGCTCTCGTCGACCCGCGTATCCGGTTGGAGTAGACGATGGCGGCGCTTGCAGAAGGGGCGGTCGATGCCAAGCAGATGGCGGTTGCCTCGCAATGGCAATTGCTGTGGTGGGCTTTCAAGCGCCATCATCTCGCGATGGTGGGGCTCGTGGTGGTGGCCTTCCTCTATCTCGTTGCGGCGATCCCGGGCTTTTTCGCCGTGAACGATCCTGCCCGCCAGAATGCGCGGGCCGCCTTCCACCCGCCGCAGACCATCCATTTTTTCGACACCGACGACGGCTTCGCGTTCCGTCCCTATTTCCATCCCTACGCGCTGCGTCGCGATCCCGTGTCGCTGGCGGCCGTGTATGTCGAAGATACGAGCCGCAAGATTCCGCTCGAAATATTCGGCAGGGGCTACGAATACAATTTGTTCGGCCTGTTCCCGACCGACCGGCACATGTTCGCCTCGAGCGATGCGCGCCAACCGCTGTTCCTGCTCGGTGCGGACCGTCTCGGGCGCTGCGTCTACAGCCGCATCATGCAGGGTGCGCAGATATCGCTGTCACTGGGATTGGTCGGCGTGTTCCTTTCGCTGACGATCGGCGTGGTGCTCGGCGGCATATCGGGCTATTTCGGCGGCAAGCTCGATTTCGGGATCCAGCGCGTGATCGAATTCATTCTGTCGCTGCCGTCGATCCCGATCTGGCTCGCATTGGCCGCTGCCATGCCGCAGGACTGGCCCGCCACCACGCAGTATTTCATGATCACGGTCATTCTCTCGCTGACCGGCTGGGCGCAGTTGGCGCGCGTGGTGCGCGGCCGCTTCCTGAGCCTGCGCACCGAGGAGTTCGTCGTGGCCGCACGGCTCGACGGTGCCTCGGAAGGGCGCGTGATTTTCCGCCACATGCTGCCGAGCTTCATGAGCCACATCATCGCAAGCATTACGCTCGCGATCCCGGCGATGATCTTGGCTGAAACCTCGCTGTCCTTCCTGGGGCTCGGGCTGCAGCCGCCGACGATCTCGTGGGGCGTGCTGCTGCGCGAGGCGCAGAATATTCGCTCGATCGCCACGGCCCCGTGGCTGTTTGCCCCCGGTGCGGCCGTCGTGGTCGCGGTGATGGCGCTCAACTTCCTCGGCGACGGCCTGCGCGATGCAGCCGACCCCTACAACAAATGAACGCGATGCCGCCTTCGAACGAAACGGTGCTCGAGGTCGAAGGCCTCGTCACGCATTTTGCCACGCGTACTGGTGTGGTGAAGGCCGTGGACGGCGTGTCCTTCAAGGTCGCGCGCGGCAAGACCCTGTGCATCGTCGGCGAGAGCGGCAGTGGCAAGAGTGTGACCGCGCGCTCGATCCTGCAGATCGTCGATCAGCCGGGCCGCATCGTCGCCGGCACCATGAAGCTGCGCCGTCGCGACGGCAGCATCACCGACCTTGCGGCCCTGCATCCGCGCAGCCGTGCGATTCGCGAAGTGCGCGGCGCCGACATCGCGATGATCTTCCAGGAGCCGATGTCGTCGCTGTCGCCCGTGCACACGGTCGGCGACCAGATCATGGAAGTGCTGCGCCTGCATCTGCGCATGGACAAGAAGGCCGCGCGCGCGCGCACGGTCGAACTTCTGAAGCAGGTCGAAATCCCGAATCCCGACAAGGCGATCGACCGCTATACGTTCGAGTTTTCGGGCGGCATGCGCCAGCGCGTGATGATCGCGATGGCGCTTGCGTGCAATCCCTTGCTTCTGATCGCCGACGAGCCGACGACGGCCCTCGACGTGACGACGCAGGCCGAAATCCTCGACCTCATCAAGCGGCTGCAGACCGATCTCGGCATGGCCGTGATCTTCATCACCCACGACATGGGCGTGGTCGCCGAAATCGCCGACGACGTTTTGGTCATGTACCACGGCAAGGTCGCCGAGACCGGCCCCGTCGACCGCATCTTCCATGCGCCGCAGGACGACTACACGCGCATGCTGATCGGTTCGGTCGTGCGGCTCGAGCAGAAGGCCGAAATCCGGCTGCGTCGCGCCCCCATCGCGCAAGACGCCAAGCCCGTGATCGAGGTCAAGGGCCTGTGCATGTATTTCGGCAAACCTGCCGCACCGCTCAAAGCGGTAGACGACGTGTCGCTGTCGGTGAAACCCGGCGAAACGCTCGGCATTGTCGGCGAGTCCGGTTCGGGCAAGACGACGATGGGGCGCTGCCTGCTGCGCGTCTACAATCCCAACGGCGGTTCGATCGCCTATCGCCGTGCGGACGGCTCTGTCGTCGATCTCGTGACGGCCGAAGGCGAAGACCTGAAGGCCGCGCGCCGCGAAATCCGCATGATCTTCCAGGACCCGGTGGGTTCGCTCAATCCACGCATGACCGTGGCGCAGATCGTGGGCGAGCCGCTCTATGTGAACGGCATTGCCAAGGGTAGCGACCTCGACGACCGCGTCGCGGTGCTGCTCAAACAAGTGGGGCTCGATCCCGCTTGGCGCGAGCGCTATCCGCACGCGTTTTCGGGCGGCCAGCGCCAGCGCATCGGCATCGCGCGCGCGATTTCGCTGCGACCGCGCGTGATCGTGGCCGACGAAGCGACCTCGGCCCTCGACGTTTCGATTCGCTCGCAGATGCTCGATCTCATGATGAATCTGCAGGACGAACTCGGCCTCTCCTACGTGTTCATTAGCCACGATATCGGCGTGATCCGCTACATGTGCGATCGCGTGGCCGTCATGTATCGCGGCCGCGTGGTCGAAACGGGTCCGGCCGAGCAAGTGTGCGATGCGCCGAACCACGCCTACACGAAGGCGCTGCTGTCCGCCATTCCGCGCCCCGATCCGCGCGCGCGCAGCATCCACAAACGGTTCCGCTACGTCGGCTGAGGCTATCGGGGGAGAGTTCTTTTGCGTATCGTCGATATTGAGACGTTTTTGATGCAGGTCGATGCGCCCAATCTACGCGGGTGGGCGTCCGACGGTTCGTTCGGAACAAAAGCGACGCGCCAGGGGCTCACGGGCACGCGCAACTGGCTGTTCGTGAAGGTGCATACCGACGAAGGGATCGTCGGCATCGGCGAATGCAGCGGCTGGCCGCGCGTGATCCAGACGGCCGTGCAGGATCTCAAATCGATCCTGATCGGCGAAGACCCCATGCATATCGAGCGGCTGTGGCAGAAGATGATGTGCGCCATCATGGGCCACGGCATGGTCGGCACGGTCGGCGGCGGGGCGATGACCGGCATCGACATGGCGCTGTGGGACATCAAGGGCAAGGCGCTCAATACGCCGGTCTGGAATTTGCTCGGCGGCAAAATCCGCGACCGCATTCGCATCTACGCGCATGCCAACACGGCCGAGGTCGCGCTGTCGCTCAAGAAGCGCGGCATCACGGCGATCAAGTGCGGCGGCGTCTCGGATCCCGTGCGCAAAGTGGCGATGCTGCGCGACGCGATCGGCGACGAGATGGATCTGATGATCGATCTGCACGGGCCGCCGTGGCTGACGCCAGCCGACGCAGCGCAAGTGGCACGCGCCCTCGAGCCCTATCGACTGATGTTCGTCGAAGATCCGATCGCACCCGAAAATCTCGACGGCTTCCGGCGCATCCGCGATTCGGCAAACGTGACGCTCGCAGCGGGCGAGCGCATGGCAACGGTCTACGGCTTGCGCGAACTCATCGAAAAAGATCTTGTCGATATCGTGCAGCCCGACACGGGCCGTGCGGGCGGCATTACGCAGATGAAGAAGATCGCGGCCCAGGCCGAAGCGCACCACATCATGATGGCGCCGCATTCGGGCTCGCTCGGGCCCGTCGCCGAATACGCTGCCCTGCATGTGCTGGCGGCGATCCCGAACGGCCTCATCCTCGAACGCATCGAAGACGATTGGGTGGGGCGCGCGCAGACCGTAGTGCCGCATCCCCTGCAGGAAAACGGCTTCCTCAAAGTGCCTGACGGGCCCGGGCTCGGCGTCGACATCGACGAGGCTTTCGTCAAGCAGCACCCGAGCGAATGCAACGTCTCGATCCCGGGTGCCGCCAAAAGCGGCGCCTATGCCGAGGGTACGTACGACGAGCAGGTCTATGTGCAGACGCGCCTCAAGCGCGGCGTCTATTTCCCGAAGGGCTGAGCGATGGCGCCGAAACTATCGGATGCGACGCGGGCAAAGCTGATGCAGGTCAGCGTCGCCACCTTGTGCACGGCGTTGTTCAAGCGGGGCTTGCGCAACCAGTTCATCCAGGACGTGCGGCCCTTGAACGGGAACCTGCCGAACATGGTCGGCGAGGCCTATACGCTGCGCTACATCCCGGCGCGCGAAGATCTAAACCCGATCACGGTGTTTCTCGACCGCAAGCATCCGCAGCGCGTTGCGATCGAAGAATGCCCGAAGGGGGCCGTGTTGGTGATGGACAGCCGCAAGGATGCGCGCGCTGCGTCCGCCGGCGGCATCCTCGTCACGCGCCTTATGGTGCGCGGCGTAGCGGGCATCGTGACCGACGGCGGCTTTCGCGATTCGCCCGAGATTGCGGCTCTGCCGTTTCCGGCCTACCACCATCGCCCGTCGGCACCCGCCAATCTCACGCTCCACCAGGCGGTCGAAAGCAACGTTCCGATCGGCTGCGGCGACGTGCCGGTTTGGCCCGGTGACGTCCTGGTCGGCGACCGCGAGGGCGTGGTTGTGATCCCGGCGGAGATTGCCGATGAAGTCGCGACCGAAGCCGTCGAGATGACGGCGTTCGAGGACTTCGTCGTCGAGAAAGTGCAGGAGGGTCGCTCGATCGCGGGCCTCTATCCGCCGACCGACGAAAAATCGAAAATCGATTTCGAGGCATGGCGCAAAGCCAAGGGCCGCTAGCCTATACGTAGCCGCTGCTGCCGTCGGGCTTGGTCGGGACTTTGCGCTGCCAGTGTATGTAGCCGTCGCGCTTCAGCACCTCTTCGTCGATCTCGACACCCCAGCCCGGCCGGTCGGGCCGCAATTCGAGATGCCCGTCCTTGGGCAAATACGGATCGCGCACGTAGGGTGCGCCGAGCTGGTCGGGGTTTTTGTCGTCGTAATTGGCACCGTGCGGCAGGCGATATTCGAGGATCTTGAAGTTGGGCTGGGCAGCGCTGAAATGCACGTTCACGGCCGTGGCAAGTGGACCCATCGGGTTGTGCGGCGCCACGGTCACGTAGTGCGCTTCGGCGATTGCGGCGATCTTGCGCATTTCGAGCAGGCCGCCAACCACGCAAATGTCGGGCTGGATGATGTCTGCACCGCGCACCTGCAGCAAGCGCAGGAATTCGAAGCGGCTATAGAGGCATTCGCCGGTCGCAAGCGGGCAGTCGAGCCGCGCTTTGAGCGCTCCCCAGGCTTCGAAGTTTTCGGGCCGGATCGGCTCTTCGAAGAACAGCGGATCGTAAGGGGCAAGCGCGTTGCCGAGCTGCATGGCCTGCACGGGCTCGAAGAGTTTGGCGTGCGCGTCGAACGCGATTTCGTAGTCGGCGCGCACGGTTTCGCGCAGGGCCGCGAAATAGGCGGCGCTCTCGCGGACCACGTCACCCCAGCGCCGGCGATGGAGGTCGCCGCGATAGGGGCTGAGTTTGAAAGCCGTGATGCCCCACTCGCCCGAAAGCGCGTCGAACGTATCGCGCGCGATCAGCGGATCGGGGGCGGTGTAGACGCCGGCATAAACCTGGACGCGGTTGCGTACCTCGCCGCCGAGCAGCCGATAGACAGGCACGCCGAGCGCTTTTGCCGAAATGTCCCACAGGCAATGGTCGATCGCCGAGATCGCGGCGAGGCCCAAAGCGCCGGGCGGGAAGCGGCTCTGCTGCAGCAGATAAAGGATCAGATATTCGATGCGGCGCGGATCCTGGCCCGCCAGAAAGATCGCCAGATAGTCGAGCAGCGGGATCAGGGCGCGGTCGGGCCCGTGATTGTAGCACTCGCCCCAGCCCGTAATTCCCTCGTCGGTGTCGATGGCGACGAGCACGCGCGGACGGTCTTTGTCGCGCGTCATGAATGCCCGCAGCTGGCGAATTCGCATGCGTGTTCCCCCTCTTTTGTCGTTGGAAACGAGCATCGCACGCCGATGCTTTGCGGGCAACGATTGCGCGGCGCCCAGAACCGGTTAGAATCGAAAATACGATGAGTTTTTCGCCTCTCGATTCCGAAATCTTTGGCCCTTTGTTCGCCCCTCCCGGCTTGGCGGCGGTGTTCGCCGACGAGGCGTTGATCGCCGCAATGCTGCGCAGCGAGGCAGCACTCGCACGCGTTCAGGCGCGCGCGGGCCTCGCACCTGCAGGCCTTGCCGACTCGATCGAGGCCGTCTCGCCCGCTTCGTTCGACAAGCAGGCGCTGGCGGCCGGAACGGTGCTTGCCGGCGTGCCGACGATCGCGTTCGTGAAGGCGCTGCAGAAGCTGCTGCCGGCCGAATTCGGCGCCGATCTGCACAAAGGGGCGACGTCGCAGGACATTCTCGACACCGCACTGGCGCTGCAGATGGCCGTCGCGTTCGATCTCTTGGCGGCCGACCTTGCCGACATGCTGCGCGCCCTTGCAAGCCTCGCGCGGCGCCACGCGCACACGCCGTGTATTGCGCGCAGCTACGGCCAACACGCCGCACCCGTTTCGTTCGGCTTCAAGGCGGCCGTGTGGCTTGCCGGCATCGCCGATGCGGCAAGCGCGCTCGCGGCAAGGCGCGACGCTGCGTGCCTGGCGCAACTGGGCGGACCGGTCGGCACGCTCGCCTCGCTTGGCGTGAAAGGCCCCGCCGTGCTGGCCGACTATGCGCGCGAGCTCGGTCTTGGTGCGCCGCCCATCGCTTGGCACACGCGCCGTGCGGGCATCGTCGCGGCCGGGCAATGGCTTGCGACACTTGCCGGCACGCTTGCCAAGATGGCGGGCGATATCGTGGCGCTGTCTTCGACCGAAATCGGCGAGGTGAGCGAGCCGCATGTCGAAGGGCGCGGCGGTTCCACCGCCATGCCGCACAAGCGCAATCCGATCGCGGCTACGGCGATCCTCGCCAACGCGCAAGCGGCAGGCGGGCTTGCGGCAGGTTTGAGCGGCAGTCTCGTTGCGGCCCACGAGCGCCCGGCTGGGGCGTGGCACGCCGAATGGCATGCAGTCGCGTCGCTGTTCGGCTGTGCGGGTGGTGCGGTCGCACATGCACGTTTTCTGGCCGAAGGGCTGCATGTCGATGCAGCGGCGATGCTGCGCAATCTCGGCGCCACGCGCGGCCTTGTGTTTGCGGATGCTGCGGCTTCGCTGCTCGCCCCCAAGCTCGGCCGCGCTGCGGCGCATGCGCTGGTCGAACGTGCCGCCGATACGGTGCGCGACAGCGGGCGCGATCTGCATTCGGTGCTTGCCGGGGCCGACACGGGCCTCGACGCGAAAGCGCTTGGCGTTGCGTTCGACCCTGCTGCGGCTGTGACGGCCGCCGCCGCTTGGGTCGAGCCGGTGGCGGCACGTGCGGATGCGCTTGCAGCGCGCCTCGTCGCCCGCGCATAGTGGCAAACATGCCGATTGCGGAACTGAACGGTCAGAAGATCTTCTACGATATCACGGGCCCGCACACGGCCCCGGTCGTCGCGTTTTCGAACTCGCTTGGAGCGACCGTCGAGATGTGGGACGGCGTGGTGCGCGCCCTCGCCCCCCATTATCGCTGCCTGCGCTACGATGCGCGCGGCCACGGGCGCTCGGCGCACCAAGCGGGCCCTGCCGCTTTGCGCGACTATACCGACGATCTTGTTCAGCTTCTGGACCGGCTCGATATCGGACAGGCGCATATCGTCGGTCTGTCGATGGGCGGCATCGTCGCGCAGGATTTTGCGAGCCGCTTTCCCGCGCGCACCGGCCATCTTGCACTCCTTGCCACCGCCTCGGCGTTGCCGCCAGCCGACGCGTGGCTTGCGCGCGCCAAGATCGTGCGCGAGAAAGGGCTCGGCGCCATCGTCGATGCCGTGCTTCAGCGCTGGTTCAGCCCTGCCGCCGACCCGGCGATGGTCGTCCTCAACCGCAATCGTATCCTTGCCATCGACGCGCACGGCTATGCGGCCGCGTGCGAGGCGATCGCACACGCCGATCTCGGCGCGCAATTGGCCCGCATCAAAGCACCGACCTTGGTAGTGGCGGCAACGCTCGATCCCGTCACCACCGTCGAGATGGGCCAGACCCTTGCCGGTGGGATTGCGGGTGCCAATTTTGCGGCCGTCGCTGATGCCGCCCATCTGTTTGCGATCGAACGTGCCGACGCGACCGCCGCCTTGCTGCTCGATTTTCTGCCGCCGTCGCAGGTGCACGCCGATGCGGCCTTCGCCGCCGGCCTTGCCAACCGCAAAGCCGTGCTCGGCGTCGACCACGTGCAGCGCTCGCTCGACAAGGCTGGATCCTTCGGTCAGCCGTGGCAGGATTTCATCACGCGTATCGCGTGGGGCGAGATGTGGGGCGATGCGACGCTGCCGTTGAAAACGCGCTCGCTCGTCACGCTTGCGATGATGATCGCACTCGGCCGCGAGGCCGAATTCAAGCTTCATCTGCGCCCGGCCCTCAAGAACGGCGTCACACCCGCCGAGTTGCGCGCACTCTTGATGCATGCTTCTGTCTATGCGGGCGTGCCGGCGGTCAACGGCGCATTCGCGGCCGTGCGCGAAGAATTAGGCGATCTCGAATGACCGCGACGTTGCGCACGCAGGTCGGCATCGTGGGGGCGGGGCCCTCGGGGCTTCTGCTGTCGCATCTGCTGCATCTTTCAGGGATCGAGTCGGTCGTGCTCGAAGACCGCACGCGCAGCTATGTCGAAGAGCGCATCCGTGCGGGCGTCATCGAACACGGGGCTGCCGCCTTGCTCGAAGATGCGGGTGTGGGCGCGCGCCTGCGCCGCGAGGGTCTGCGCCATACGGGCGTCAATCTGCATTTCCACGGGGTGAACCATCGCATCGATTTGGCCGATCTTACCGACGGCAAGGCCGTCACTGTCTACGGCCAGCATGAGGTTGTGAAGGATCTGATTGCGGCGCGCCTTGCGGCGGGCGGCGATGTGCGCTTCGACGTCAAGGATGTCGCCATCCACGATTTCAAGGCTACTGCACCCGAACTGCATTTCGTCGAGCAGGGGCAGAGCAAAAAACTCGTGTGCGATTTTGTTGCTGGCTGCGACGGGTTCCACGGCATTGCGCGCCCGACGGTGCCTGCAGGCGAGTTGCGTTTTTTTGACCGTCAATATCCGTTCGGCTGGCTCGGCATTCTCGCCAAGGCGCCACCGGCGTGCGAAGAGCTCGTCTATGCCCGCCATGCCGACGGGTTTGCGCTGCTCTCGATGCGCTCGCCCGAAATCAGCCGCCTCTATCTTCAGTGCGAGCCGGACGACGCCATCGCCAACTGGCCCGACGCGCGCATCTGGGCCGAGCTCAAGCGCCGCCTGGGCGGGCTTGCGACCGAGGGACCGATGCTGCAGAAGGGCATCACGGCGATGCGCAGCTTCGTGACCGAGCCGATGCAGAGCGGGCGGCTGTTTCTGGCGGGCGATGCCGCGCACATCGTGCCGCCGACGGGTGCCAAGGGCATGAACCTCGCGATCGGCGACGTGCGGCTGCTCGCCCGCGCCCTCGAAGCCCAGATCAAACGCGGCGACGGCACGAAGCTCGACGCCTATTCGACCACGGCGCTGCGCCGCATTTGGAAGGCGCAGCGTTTTTCGTGGTGGATGACGTCGCTCCTGCACAAATTCGGCGACGAAACGCCGTTCGACGAGCGTCGGCAGTTTGCGGATCTCGAATATCTGGTATCTTCGCGTGCCGCACTGGCGAGTTTGGCGGAGAACTATGTTGGCTTGCCGTTCGAAGATTAGCGCTTTTGCGCTGGCCGTTTTGTTTGCGTTTGCACACGCCGCGAGCGCAAGCGAGGTCGCGGTCGATCGGCACTACAACAGTGCGGCGCTCGGGCGGCAGGCGAACTATTCGATCGTGCGGCCCGACAAGGCCCAAGGAACGCTTCCGGTCGTCTATCTTTTGCACGGGCGCGACAGTTCGGCCGCCGAATGGCTGCGGCTGGGCCAAGTCGCCGAAACGCTCGACCGGCTCGTGGCCGAGCGGCGCATTCCGCCCCTGATGATCGTGCTGCCCGATACCGGCAATGGCTGGTACGTGGACGGACCCGCAATGGCGGCCGAAACGGCGATCGTGCGCGATCTTGCGGCCGACGTGGAACGGAATTTCGACGTGCGCCGCGATCGCGAGGGCCGTGCCATCGCCGGTAATTCGATGGGCGGTTTCGGCGCGGTGCGCATCGCCCTTGCCTATCCCGAGCGCTACATTGCCGCCGCCTCGATGAGCGGGGCGTTCTGGACCCGCATCAAGCCCGACACCACGATCGACGAAACGATGTCAGCGCGCCTCGCGCGCGTGTTCTCGGGTGCTTTCGGCGAACCCTTCGATCCCAAATTTTTCGTCGCGCGCGATCCCGAGCAGACTGCTCGCCGTCTTGCGGCCGATGCGCCGCGCCCGGCACTCTATCTGACCGCAAGCCGCGGCGACCGGTTTCGCCTTGCTGAAGAGCAGGACGTGATCGAATTGCGCCTCAAGGCCGCCGGACTTGCGGTGACGAGTGCCGTCACCGAAGGCGACCACGATTGGGGCACGTGGGCGGCCGCCTTTCCGGACGTGCTCGAATTTCTCGCCGCCAAGCTCAAGTCTCAATAGGTGCTGCGCCCGCCGGTGATGTCGAACACGCCGCCGGTGGTGAAGGAGCATTCGGGCGAGGCGAGCCAAGCCGCCATCGCCGCGATCTCGCCGATCTGAACGAAGCGCCCCATCGGGATTTTGCCGAGCATGTAGGCGACGTGCGCTTCGCTCATCTGCTTGAGGATGTCGGTGTCGGCCACGGCCGGCGTGATGCAGTTCACGAGCACGTTCGACTTCGCAAGCTCCTTGCCCATCGACTTCGTGAGCGCGATGAGGCCGGCCTTGGCGGCCGAATAGGCGGGCGCGTTCGGATTGCCCTCTTTGCCCGCGACCGAGGCGATGTTGACGATGCGCCCCCAGCCGCCTTCGAGCATGACGGGGATGGCCGCACGGCTGCACAAAAACGGTCCCGTGAGATCGACGTCGATCACGCGCTTCCAGTCCGCAACCGGATATTCCCAAGTCGGCGCGTTGGGGCCGGTGATGCCGGCATTGTTGACGAGGATGTCGATGCCGCCCAGTGCGCCCACCGTGGCGGCGATTGCGGCAGCGATGGTGGCTTCGTCGGCGACATCGACCGCCACCCCCGTCACGCGTTTGCCGGCGGCAAGGCGCTTGGCGGCCGCGTCGATGGCGGCCGGATCGCGGTCCCAGAGAGCGACGTCGGCACCCGAAGCCAGAAACCGCTCGGCGATGGCGAGTCCGATGCCGCGCGCACCGCCCGTGACGACGGCCCGCTTGCCGCCGAGATCGATCTTGTTCATGGCCGTTTCTCCCCGCCTGTTTGGACACCATCCAAGCAGGCGGGAAGGCTTGCGCCAAGTCCAAAGATGCTCGGCCTATGGCTGCATGCTTTTCGGGATCGGGGGCGCTGTCAGCTGCCCCAGGTTTCCTTCGTCGTCGAGGCGTACCAGCCTTCCGCATAGTGCGCTTCCTGAGCGCGGAAATTGGCTGCGTCTGCCGGCGTGCGCGGGCTCACGCCGCCCGCACCTTGGACGGCTACAATGCCTTGGGCGGTCGGGCGATACACGTCTGCGACCGAGATGCCATAATCGGGCGTGATCAGCGAGTAGCACGTATTCGCGAACACGGCCGTCGGCACCGGGCGGCCGTTCACCTGCGCGCCGATGGCTTGTGCGACGAACTTTGCCTGGCTCGAGGCTGCGAAACCCGATTTTGGCATAGCCCCCGCGATCGCCGCGTCGCCGATCACGTGGATGTCTTTGGCGCGCGTCGATTCGAACGTGAACGGATCGACCGGGCACCAGCCGGCAAGCGCACCCTCGGTCGCTGCAAGGCCGCTTGCGACCGCAATGCGGCCCGCCGATTGCGGCGGGATCACGTTGGCGACCGAGGCTTTGTGCACTTCGCCGAACTCGGACGTCAGCGTGAGCGCTGCCGGATCGACGCGCACGACTTTACCATCTTTGCCGAGCGGCACCCACTCGATCATAGCGCCGTATTGGCTCTGCCAGCCGTCCTGGAACAGCCCCTGCTTGGAGAACGCGTCCTTGGCGTCGAGGGCGAGAATCTTCGAGCGCGGTTTCGTCGTTTTGAGATAGTGCGCGATCATCGCGATGCGTTCGTACGGGCCCGGCGGGCAGCGGAACGGGTTGGCCGGGATCGACAGCACGACCGTCCCGCCATCCGGCATGGCTTCGAGTTGGCGGCGCAGCAGCACCGTCTGTGCCCCTGCGGCCCACGCGTGCGGCATGCGCTCGGCAGCGGCTGCATCGTAGCCCTCGAGGGCGCCGTAGCGGATCTCGATGCCGGGCGACAGCACGAGCTTGTCGTAGGCAAGCGTCTGGCCGCCGCTTGTGCGCACGGTTTTGGCAGCCGCATCGATCGCCACGGCCGTCTCGCGGATATGGCGCACGCCATGCGTACCTGTGAGGGCCGAATAATTGTGCGTGATATCGGCCATCGTCTTGAAGCCGGACAGCACGTAGTTCGAAAACGGGCAGGTCTGGAATTCGGATTTGGGTTCGACGAGTGTGACCGCAATGCCCGGATCCTCCAGGCGCAGGAACTTGGCGGCGGTTGCCCCGCCGAAGCCGCCGCCCACGACCACCACGCGGGCCTTGGGTGCAGGCTCGGTGCGGATGGCGCAGGCCGACAAGGCACTCGATGCGAGGAGCGAGGCGCCGAACGCGCGCCGCGAGAGTTTGAATTGAGCCATGTGTGCGATCTCCCTTAGCGCCAATTCGTCGCGATTTCGCGCGCGATGGCGCCGATCTCATCGTCGCTGAAGCCTTTGGCGTGGCGGTTCATCATCGTGCCCGCGCGGCGGTCGTTTTTGTAGTCGAGCATCGCCTGGCGGATCTGCGCTTCGCTCTGTCCGGCGAGGGTCGGAATTGCCCCCGCACTCTTGCCGTTCTGGCCGTGACAGCCGGTGCAGGTGGCGACGAGCACGCGGCCTGCAGCGGGGGCGGCAGCAGCGGGGGCGGGCGGCGTTTGGGCGGCAACCGCGGCGGGCAGGCTTGCCGCACCGAGAGCCAGACCGAACAGCGCGGAAAGAAGCGGTTTCATGCGGACGATTTCTCCAGCTTGGAAGTGTTCTTGCGAGGCAAACTAGGGCGCTCTTGCGCGAGGGGCAAGCTGCGGATTTTCTTGACGCAACCAGCCCGCCGCGCGCAACGCAAAGGAACTAAACACCGACATTAGCCGAGTTGCGCAAGCGCCGGCATCCACTCGATCAGCCAGAAGCCGAGCCCGGCATAGGCCCCCATCGCGATCAGCCCGCCCGCAGCCATAAGCGCCACGCCGCAGAATGCGGGCGAGGGGGCCCGGTGCAACAGCGGGCGCAACGCCGCCGCCACGGCTAAGGCGCCGACGCAAGCGCCGAGCGCATAGAAACCAAGTGCTTCCGTCGCCTGCAGGACCGGCCCGCGAAACGGCGTGGCACCGAAGGCCATGCACGCGCCAAGGAGGGCTGCCATCGCTGGTCCCGGCGGGTGCGGTTGTCCGAAGGCCCCGGTTGCGGCGAGGCCGAAGCCGGCAAGCCCGAGCCCTGCAGCCAGCACGATCCAGCCCCAGAAGCGGGCGGTTTCGATGCCGGCAAATTCGAGCCCGCCAAGGCTGGCGGCAAAGCCGATGCAAAAGGCGACGACCCACACAGAAGTTGCGCGCAGCGACAGGGGGCCAGCCAGCCGCAGCAGCGCCGCAAAGGGCAGCAGCAGCGGCAGTCGCGACGGGCCGCCGAGGCTTGCAAAACCACCCCAAAATGCTTCGACAAAACCCATGCGCGAATGGAGCTCCCCTAGCCCTGCACCGCAGATTGACCTTCCTGCAGGCGGCTGGCAGTGTCGCACAAGTGCCATCACGATCCGGGGGGATTTTCGATGCTGAAACGTACCGCTAAGCTTGCCGCCGCCTTCTGCGTCGCCGCCGCCGCAACGGCCGCCTCCGCGCAAGCGCAAACGCCCGTCAAATTCGCGCTCGATTGGGCGCTGCAGGGCAACCATGCCGTTTTCACGATGGCGCTCGACAAGGGCCATTACGCGCGCGAAGGCCTCGCCGTGTCGATGGATCGCGGCTTCGGCTCGGGCGATACGGTCACCAAGGTCGCGTCGGGGGCGTACGATATCGGCTATGCCGATCTCAACACGGTGATCCCGTTCAACGCCAACCCCGCCAACACGGACAAGATCACAGGCGTGCTGCTGGTCATGGACCAGTCGCTTGCCGCCGTGATCCTGCGCAAAGGCGCGGTCGCAAACCCCAAGGGGCTCGAAGGGCTGAAGCTCGCAGCGCCCGAGGCCGATGCGGGCCGCATGCTGTTCCCGGCTTTCGCGCGCGCCCAAGGCATCGATCTTGCGCGCATCAATTGGCAGACCGTGACGCCGCAGCTGCGCGAAACCTTGCTCGTCCAGCGCCAGGTCGACGGTGTCACCGGGTTCATCTCGACGAGCGTGTTCAACATCAAAATGGCGGGCGTGCAGCCTTCCGAATTGATGGTCTATCGCTACAACGACTACGGCGTGGATTTGCTGGGCTCGGCCTTGATCGTGAGCCAGTCGTTTGCCGCGCGCAATCCCGAGACGGTTCGCCGCTTCGTGCGCGCATCGATCGCGGGCGTGCGCGACGCGCTTGCCGATCCCAAGGGCGGCATGGCGCAGCTCAAGCAGCGCGATCCTTTGTTCAACGAAGCGATCGAACTCGAGCGTTTCGAGATGGTGCGCGACCTCACGATGCTGACCGACAACGTCAAGCGCAACGGCCTGTCGGCGGTTCCGGCCGCACGGTTGGCCGCATCGGTTGCGACCGTTGCCGAGGCCTACAACGTGGCCGGCCGCGTGAAGCCCGAAGAAGTCTATACCGAAGCTTTCCTGCCGCCCGCACCCGAACGCCGCATTTCGCCCTAACCGCGCGGCGGCGATTCGAGATAGCGCCGGATCGAGGCCTTGTAGCCTGCGGGCATGACAAGCGCGTCGATCTCGGCGGCGGCGAACAGACCGTATTCGACATGCTCGTCGCTGGTGCGTGGGCGCACGCCTGCGAGCGGACGGCAGGCATAGGTCACGATCAGCACGTTGCGGTCGGGCAGCACGCGATAGCGCCAGCTGTCGAGGATGTGCGAAATTTCGGCATCGAGGCCGAGCTCTTCGGCAATCTCGCGCACGCACGCGGCTTGCGGTTCTTCGTCCGGCTCCGGACGGCCGCCCGGCAATTCCCATTCGTTGCGCGCATTGCGCAGCAGGCAAAAGCGCCCGTCGATCGCGAGCACGCCCTTGATCGAGACGGCGAGGGAAGCCGTCACGCGCGCGCCGTCAGCGCTTTGAGGGCGGCCACGATGCCGCCATGCTCGAGATATTTGAGCCCGAGCACGGCACCGGCAACGAGGGCCGCGAACGCCAGAACCGAGCCCACGGCCAAGGTCGAAAGCCCCGTAATGCCTTGGCCGACCGTGCAGCCCAAGGCGAGCACGCCGCCCGTTCCCATCATTGCGGCTCCGGCGAGATGGCGCAGCAGATCGGCCGTACCGGCAAAAGCTTCGACCCGGAATTCGCCGCTCAACCGTGCGGCCACAAACGCCCCCGCGACAACGCCGAATACGCTGGCGACGCCGAAGCTGATCTTCGCACCCGTCCATGTCATCAGATAGACAAGCGCATCGCCGATGGGCGCCACGAAGGTGAAGGAGGCAAGCGGGACGGGCTCGAAATCGTCGTTGCCGACGATGCCGGTCGCAGTCCACCCGGCCACGACCAGCAGACCGATCAGCACGCCCGACACGAGATTGCGCGCATCGGTGCGGAAGCTGCGGTCTTTGAGGCAGAACCAAACAAGCGTCAGCACGACGGATGCCCCCAGCCCAAGCTGCACGCTGGCGGCATCAAGACCTGTCCATGCTGCGAGCAGACCGGGCAGCAATTGCGTCGAATGGCCCGCTGCGCGCAGATCGAGATTCGTGGGCTCGATCGCGGCCACGCGTGCCGCACCGAGGAGGCCGCGCAAGGTCATGTAGGCGAAGACGCCGAGCACGAGCACGACGATAAGGCTTTTGAGGTTGCCGGCCCCGAGCCTTGCGAGGCTGCGGCTGCCGCAGCCGCTCGCGAGCGTCATGCCGATGCCGAACAGCAGCCCGCCGACAATCGCGCCGAGCCAGCCGAGATTGGGAGTGGCGTAGATGGCCTTGCTGAGATCGACAAGGCCTGCGGCGTCGAGTGCTGTCGTTCCTGCGATCGCAACGGCGATCGCGAGCAGCCAGGCGCGAAAGCGGCCCCAATCCTCAAGATAAACGATGTCGGAAACCGAGCCCATCGCGCAGAAATTGGTGCGCTGCACGACGGCGCCGAAGGCCGCCCCAAGGCCAAAACCGAGAAGGGCAACTAGCTGATGGACAGGCAGGTCGGACATTGCGCGCTGGTCTTTCCGGGGCAAGGCAGGGATGCGAATGTAGGGCTTGCGGGCGTGCATATTCAACCCGTAGGCTCCGGTCAAACGAATGGGAAATGGGCAAATGTCGGTAACAATCCTCGACCTTAAAGGCCTCAACTGCCCGCTGCCGGTGCTGCGCGCCAAAAAGGCGATGGCAGGCCTGCCTGCGGGGGCCGCCTTGCAGGTGCTGGCGACGGATCCGGGGGCGGTGCGCGATTTCGAAGCCTTGTGCCGCAACACCGGGGCCACGCTCGAAAAGCTCGTCGAGCAGGACGGCGTATTCGTGTTCGATATCCGCAAGAGCGCCTAGACCGCTTTGACCAGTCTTGCCGCCCGGCGTGAAGGCCTGTGGCTGTTGGTCGCCCTGGCGCTGTTGTGGGGCATCAATTGGCCGGCCATGAAGCTTGCCGTTGCCGAGGTCGGGCCATGGACCTTCCGCACGATCTGTCTTTACGTGGGGGCCGCCGGGCTGTTTGCGGTGGGCTATCTGCGCGGGCTCGATCTGCGTTTGCCGCGCGGCCGGGTTTTGGCGCTGGCGGCGGCGTCGTTCCTCAACATCACGATCTGGCACGTGACCTCGGCCTATGGGCTTGTCGTGATGTCGGCCGGGCGTGCCGTGCTGGTGGCATTCACGATGCCGCTGTGGGCGTCGCTGCTGGGAGCCTTGCTGCTGGGCGAGCGGCTGAGTGCCCGCAAGATCGGCGCACTCCTGTGCGGGCTTGCCGGTCTCGGGCTGTTGGCGCTGCCCGCAGGCGATACGCTGGCGCAGTCGCCCTTGGGACTTGTTTTGATGCTGGCGGCCGCGGTCGGCTGGGGGGCGGGCACGGTTGCGGTCAAGGCGATGCGCTTCGAAATGTCGGCCGTCGCGCTCACAGCATGGCAATTGGCGATCGGCGGCGTGCCAGTCCTGATCGGCATGGTGGTTTTCGAGGGCGGCGGCTCGGGTTTTGCGCATGGCCTGCCGTCGCTGCCCTCGCTCGTGGGGCTTGTTTATGCGGCGACCGTACCGATGATTTTCTGCCATTGGGCGTGGTATCGCGTGCTCGAGATCTTGCCGGCATCCCTTGCGTCGATCGGCACGCTCGCGGTTCCGGTCGTGGGCGTGCTGAGTTCGGCCCTGCTGCTGGGCGAGGCGCTGGGCTGGGCCGAGATCGCAGCCATGGCCTGCGTCGTCGCGGCCTTGGCGCTCGCTCTTCTGCAGTTCTGAAATCTAGTCGGCGGCGATGTCGGCGGCGGCGGCGGCTTTTGCGGCCTCGTCTTTGGCCGCTTGGCGTGCCGCGGCTTTGCGCGTGTGGTGGCGATGCACGAGATAGACGATCGTCGAAGAGCCCACGAACACGCCGAGCATCACGTAAAGGAAGTAGTGCACGACGTCGCCAAGCATCGCTTCCAGTGCCCTGCCGAACAGATAGCCGATGCCGACGAACGACGCGGCCCACACGAAGGCCGCCACGAAATTGAGGGCGGCAAAGCGCATCGGATCGACGCGCGCCACCCCCATCGCGAACGACGCGAAATTGCGCACGCCGTAGATGAAGCGGAACGACAGGATGAACCACGTGTCGTAGCGTTTGAGCATTTCGAGCGCGCCATCGACGCCCGCCCGCCATTTCGGGCGCCGCTCGAGCATTTGGCTGCCGTAGCGCCGGCCGATCCAAAACCACATCTGGTCGCCGGCAAAACTGCCGAGCCACGCGACAACCAGCAGCACCCACACATTCAATGTGCCTTGCTGGGCAGCGGCACCCGCAAACAGCACGAAGGTTTCGCCCTCGAAGAAGGTCCACACGAAGATAATCGCGTAGATCAGCGTCCCGTACTGGGTGATCAAGGCATGGATATCGGCCGTGGGTTCCAAATACCTGTCCTTAAAGCGAGATTGTCGAAGGCCGATTATGTTATAAGAAGGACAAGGACGTTATCACGTTCCGGCCCCGTGAAAAGGGGGCGGAATGCCGGATTTGGGAGATGGACGATGGCGCGCAGCGGTATCTTGGCACTGGCAACGGCTTTGGCGATCGCAGGCTCGGCCGCGTTCGGCAGCAATCCGGCCGCCGCGGCAGACGATCCACGCGCCAACAATTCGCCGCCCAAGGTCAACAAAGAAGCCGACGAACTCAACACGCGCAATCCGCGTGTTTTCCATGCCGGTCCCGGCAAGCCTTTGTCCGGGAATACGTGGGTAGCGCCGTCCTCGGTGCCGAAGAAGCCGGCTGCCGACGCCAAGTAATGATTTGAAGGTTTGAGGTTTAGGGCGCCGCGATCCGTGCGGCGCGCGGCGCGTCGGTGCATTCAGTGACGCCGCCCAGCGTGCGGATGCAGCGATACTGCGCGTTGGGATCGGGCAATTTGCCCGGCAGTGGCGTGTCGTTGTAGCGCGCCATCTGGTCGCAGATGAGTTTGCGGTCGCCGGTGAGGTACATCTCGTCGCAACGCCCGGGCAGGAAGTTCGGGCCGACCAGCATCGCCGCCCCGACCACGCCGGGCGTAACGATAGCGTTCACATAAGGGGCCGCAAAGTTGCTGACCTTATTGGGCACGGCCGACAGCGGCGGGCTGCCCTGGAAACTCGGCGTTTTGGTGCAGGCAGCAAGCGCCACGCAGGCAACGCCGGCGGCCAAAAACACACGGGAGCGATGATTTATCTTCAACATATTTAAAATTTATCCTAAATGTCTTAACAAACAATGAAGGCCGCCGAAAAAATCAGTGCTCGCGCCTGTAGCGGTCCAAATCGCTAAAGAAACGGTCGAAAGCCGTGCGCGGTGCGAGCCCCGTTGCCGCCTCGAAGCGCACGACTTCCTGCAGTGTCAGGCGTTTGACCGGTGCAAACAGGCTGTCGAACAGATTGAGGAATTCGTCTTTGCCGAACTGGGCGACGTCGAGCCCGTCGCCGAGCTGCACGTATTTGTTGGGGGCAAGGCTCACCGACGTCTGTTTGTGCTGCATGATGCGCAAGAACCAGTCGCGGCGCGTGTCGAAGCGCTTGAAGGACTGGGCGATGCGCACCAGCACTTGCCAGAAAATCGCCTGCGTGCGCGGATCGTTGTAGAAGGTCTCCCACGCAAACGCTTCGCCCGCTTTGTCGCGCATCTCGTCGAGCACGGCAGCGCAGGTGGCGTTCCAGTCGTTCTCGGCCTCGCCGACCAGCGCTTGCACGAAAAAGAAGAAATTGTGGAGAAGTGCGCGGTCGAGGCGCTGCGACTGGAAAAAATCGCCGAGCGGGTGCGCCACGAGACGGCCGAACGCGTTTATGCGCCGATGCTGGTTCTGCGATTCGACGATCGAGGCCACGACCTGGCCGAAAACGGCGCGGTAGAAATTCTCGATCTCGCCTGAGTTCTTCATCGCTTCGCCGATGCGCGCGATGTCGGCGGAATCGATCTTGCCGCCGTTTTTTACAGCCGTTTCCTGCGCCGTCTTCGCGAATGCATCGAGCATCGTGACGACGGCGTGGCGGATCAGCAGGGGGCCTTTTGCGAACATGGCGGCGCAAAGTCTAGACCGTCCGCGCGCGTCTTGGGAAATGTTCGTAACGCCCGCTTCTGTCGAGCCGTTTTCTTGGCTAACATCCGGCGAACTTGCCCGTTTCGGGCCTTGGGGGGATGCGGAATGTCGGACGACGGCGAAATGGAACTTGCAGGCGGGATCGCCGTATTGGCGGCAGAACCGGGGCGCGCGCGTGCGGCGCGTCTGGTCTGGGCCGACAGCCTGTTCGCGCAGGAATTTGCCGGCGCCGAACCGGGGGCCCCCGCCTTCGGCGACGATGTACCCGCTGATCTGGTTGCGGCGATCGACGCGATCAGCGAGGGGGCCGTCGCGCATGTGGCGTGCGGCCCCGCGACGATGTTTGCCGGCCGCTACGAAGGCACTTTGCGTGTCGTGGGGCTGGGGGCCGGGCGCGTGCTGCTCGCCCTTGCGGTCGCCGCCGAGAACGAAGCCCAGGCGGCCGAAACGCGTCTTGCCGAAACGCTCGACGCAATTCCGATCGCGGCGGCTTTGGTGGCCGTTGCCGATGGGACGATCCTGTGGCTCAACGCGCCGTTCCGCGAATTGCTCGATGGCAGCGAGTTCGATCTGATGGGAACGTCGATCGCGGCCCATTTCGCCTTGCCGGGTGATTTCAAAACGCTGCTTGCGGCAACCGGCAAATTCGCGGCGTCCGCACCGATGCCCACCCCGCTCAAAACGCTGTCGGGCGTGATGACGCCGGTGGCAGCCACGGCCAAGCGCATGCCTTTCCGCGGCCAGGAGGCCGCTATGGTCTGCCTGTCGCACGGATTTTGAGTCGCCCGGATTTTGAGTCGCCCGGATTTCGACGGGCCCGGATTCTGACGGGCCGATTGCGAAAAGGCGGGCTTAAAGCCCGGTCTTGCGCGCGGCCGCTTCGAGCTCGTCGATGATCTGCATGCCCGGCACGACTTCCGAGCGCACGAATTCGAGCCGCTTGTTGGGGCCGCCGCTCGCCGACGGGAAGCGGTCGCGCCACAGCTGCATCTTGACCGACAGGCCGCACAAAACGCCGCCGATCGACCGGTGGTTCGAGAACACCATGTCCTTCATGCGGCTGAAGCTGTCGGCGTTGATGTCGCGCCAGAAATCCGAGCTTTTGCGGTTGAAGGCTTCGAAGCGGCCGGTCAGCGAGATGATCACGCCCGACATCGACTCGCGCGTCTTGTCGAGCATCTGCTTCGACATGCGGTCGCCCTTGATCATCTGGTTGTCGTCAAGCGGCTTCACCCAATCGAGGAAGCTCTGCACCTGCGGGACGACCTTGTCGAGGCACGAGCGGAAATAGGCGAGCGACAGGAATGTGTCGCCGTAGTCCTCGAGGAAGCGCGGGATCTCTGTCAACGGTACGTTGAGCTTCTGCGACATCATGCGCAGGTTCTTGAGCGCGTCGTCGCGGTTGGGCGACGAAATCAACTTCATGATATCCGATACGTCGTTCACTTCGAATTCGGCGCTGCCGTAGATCTGCTGGATCAGCGGATGCGTGAACACCTTCATGTGGTCGGTGAGTTCGCGCCGCTTGGAGTCCGAGAGCTGCAGAGCGGTCTTCTCGTCGATGGGCAAGTTGAGGGAGCGCAAGGCCACGCGCAGCGTGTACACGTCGAACGAGGGAATGCTGCTGAGGCTCTGCAGCAGCGGCATGTCGGCGCGCAGCTGCGTGCCGTAGCTCTGAAACACGCTGTTGAGCGCGTCGAGCGGCACCTGCGCCGATTTGTGACCCTGGTCTTTGTAGAGTTCGACGACTGAGTCGAGCCGCACGTTTTTGATGAGCCGCAGACGCCGCAATCCCGGCGTTTCGAGCGGGATGATGCTCAGCGGCAGAATATGGAGCGCGTCCTGGCCTTCGGCGTCGTACTCGCCGGCATTCATATCGCCGGCGACCGCTGGTGGCGCTTCTGGTGTCTTGACTTGTTCCATGGTGAAGGCTTTTACGCCGGAAGAGGGCACATTGCTAGCCCCGATCTGCCCGGTCTTGGCTCAATCGAAGAGCTTGTCGATGTCGGCCTGCGAGGCGGTCGCCCCGGCGGGCGCTGCCGCCGGCGCTGCCGCAGGCTTTGGGGCCGGTGCGGGGGCCGGTGCAGGCGCCGCGGCCGGTGCGGGCGCCGGGTTTTTTGCTGCCTGCGGCGGCGGCTCGGCGCGCGGGATGGGAGCGTCGAAGCTCGCACCTTCGAGAAGCGCGTCGATTTCGTCTTGCGTGCGGCCCTGGCCCGGCATCGCGGGGCCGTTCAGCAGATGCGCGTTTTCCCGCTTGTCGGCATTGGCGTCGGACTTGGCGGTGGCGGTCGGCAGATTGTCGAGGCCCCAGATCTCGACCATCGCGTTCACGCGTTGGTCGATGTAGCGCAGCGTATTGACGACCTTCGAGATGCGCTGGCCGGTGATATCCTGGAACGAGCAGGCGGTGAAGATTTCGGTCGCCTGGTCGTTGAGCACCTGGGCCGCTTCGGCATGTTCCGGCGGCAGATGGCCGGCCACTTCCATGATCCGTTCGGCGGCATTCAGAATGTCGGAGGTCGCACGCTCGGTCGAGGCGACGATCTGGTCGAGCTCGCTCGTGGCGCTGTTGATGCGGTTGTCGGAGATCGCGGCCTTGGGATCCTTGTTGTGGATCGACGCGATTTCGTTTTTGGCGGCTTGGATATGGGCCGCCATGCTCTGCAGCTCGGCGCGCAGCACTTCGACGCTCTGCGTTTCCTTGACGGTCCCCATTTGCCGGATCGTCCATTCGCGGAACGAAGCGGCGATGCGCCGCGCCTCGTCGACCGCCACCACGCGCGACCGCGCGTCGCGCGCACGGAGGAACGCGCGGCCGCGGCTGCTGTTCTGCAGCGCGTCTTCGATCGCGAAATACTCGTCGTCCGACAGTTCGATTTTCGACATTGATGGTCCGCAAGCGTTAAAGGGTCAGGTTGGATCCGAAACTAGCCTCGAAATCGCTAACTCGGAGTTAAATTTTTCCGGCTATCGCCGCGCGGTAGATTTCCGCGTAGTCGGTGGCGTCGAGCGGGCAGGGATTGCCGTCCGCCGAGGGGTCGACCGCCGCCATGGCGCCGATTTCGTCGGCGCGCGCCGCGTCGAGACCCAGGGCCGCAAGGGCGGGCGGAATGGCGAGCTTGGCGCGGAATTCGAGAACCCAGGCAAGGACGGCGTCGAAATCGCCGGCTTGCTTGGCAGAGGCGGCAAGATCGAGCGTACGCGCGAGGCGGCCCATGCGCCCGGTAATGGCCGCCCGGTTGCGCTGCATCACATAAGGCAGCAGCACGGCGTTGGTGAGGCCGTGATGCGTGTCGAACACGGCACCAATCGGGTGGGCAAGCGCATGCACACCGCCCAACCCCTTCTGGAACGCAACCGCCCCCATGCTGGCGGCCGCCTGCATCTGCGCGCGCGCTTCGATATCGGCCCCGTTTGCAAACGCGCGCGGCAGCCAGTCTTTGACCAGCCGCATGCCTTCGAGCGCAATGCCTTCGGCCATCGGATGGAAACCGGGCGCGCAGAAGGCTTCGAAGCAATGCACGAACGCATCGATGCCGGTGGCGGCCGTGAGGTTTGCCGGCAAACCCACCGTGAGTTCGGGATCGAGGATCACGATCCCCGGCATCATTTTGGGATGAAAGATGATCTTTTTGACATGTGCGGCTTCGTCGGTGATGACCGATGCACGACCCGTCTCCGAGCCCGTCCCCGACGTGGTCGGCACGGCCACGACCGGCAGCATGCCGGCTGGATCGACGCGTTTGAAATTGTCGCCGACATCCTCGAAATCCCATAAAGGCTGCGTCTGGCCTGCCATCAGTGCTATCGCCTTGGCGGCGTCGAGGCCCGAACCGCCGCCGAACGCGATTACCCCGTCGTGGCCGCCGGCTTTGAGGGCGGCAACGCCGGCCGCGACATTGCTGCCTGTCGGATTGCCGCGCACGTCGGCGAACAGGGCGGCCCCCGTTGCGGCGAGTGCCGCGCGCACCATCGCCGTCGCGGCAAGGCCCTTGTCGGTCACGAGCAAGGGCCTGGCGATGCCGAGGCGTTTGCATGCGGCCGGCAGCTCGGCCACGCGGCCGGGGCCCGCCCAGATCGTCGTCGGATAGTTCCAATTGGCCTTGGGCGCCATTGCGGTCGTTTCCTCAGATGATTTCGAAATAGCGTTGCAGCTGCCAATCGGTGATGGCCTTGTCGGCTTCGCGCTGCTCCCAGTCGCGGCTGGCGGCGTAGTGCGCCACGAACTGTTCCCCGAACAGGCTCTTGGCGGCGTCCGACGCAGCAAGCCGTGCAGCGGCCGTCCCCAATGTGCGCGGCAATTTGAGCGCTTCGGGCGGCGCCACGTCATAGGCATTGCCCGCGATGGGATCGGTCGGCTCGATGCGATGCTCGATCCCCCACAGGCCCGACCCGAGCGCTGCGGCAAGGGCGATGTAGGGATTGATGTCGGCCGCCGCGATCCGGTACTCGACGCGCTGCGAAGACGGCCCGCCCGGAATCGCGCGCAAGGCCGTGGTGCGGTTTTCGATGCCCCAATAGCTTGCCGTCGGCGCCCAGAAGCCGGGCACGAGGCGCGTATAGGAATTGACCGTGCACGCGACCATGGCCAGCAATTCCGGCATCAGACGCTGCTGGCCGCCGATGAAATGGCGCATCGTCTGGGAAATGCCGTTGGGCGCATTCGCGTCGTGGAATACAGGGGTGCCGGCCTTGTCCTGCAGCGACAGATGCAGATGGCCCGACTGGCCCGGCCAGTCGTGCGACCATTTGGCCATGAAGGTCGCCATGCGGTTCTGGCGCTGCGCGAAGACCTTCGTGAAGGTCTTGAACAGGCTCGCCTTGTCGGCCGCCGCGAGCACGTCGTCGTAGAGCAGGGCCGCTTCGAGCACGCCTGCACCCGTTTCGGTGTGCAAACCCTCGATCGGCACGTCCATGGCGCGCATCGTCTCGAGCAGGCCGTGGTAGAACTCGGCGTGCACGGAGCTGCGCAGCATCGAATAGCCGAAGAAGCCGGGCGTAAGCGTCTTGAGGCCGCGATAGTTTTTTTCGCGCACCGAGACCGGGTTTTCCTCGAACACGAAGAATTCGAACTCGGCCGCTGCCTTGGCGGCAAAGCCCATGTCGGCGGCGCGGCGCACGATGCGGCGCAACAGCCCGCGCGGGCACAAAGCCTCGGCCTTGCCCGCGAACTCGGCGAGGAACAGCAGCGTCGTCGGCTCGAACGGCAGGGCGCGGCACGTCTCGGGCAGCACGCGCACAGGCGCATCCGGATAGGCCGTGTGCCAGCCCGTGTAGGTGCTGTTGTCGTAGAGCTGGTCGTTCGAATCCCAGCCGAGGACCACGTCGCAGAAGCCGAAGCCGGTTTTGAGCACGCTCGCGAACTTCTCGCGCGAGAGATATTTGCCGCGCATCACGCCGTCGATGTCGAACAGCCCGATTTTGACGTTGTCGATGCTGCGCTGTTCGAGAAGGGCGGCCGCCTGTTCGGCCGTCTTGACGCTGCGGGGATTCATTTACGGCGCGCTCCTTGGTGCGGACTCGGCGAGAATGCCGCAGAAGCGCCCGGCGGTCGATGGTCGCGTTCGCGAATCAGCCGCCCTCGTAGTCGCGTATGCTGGGCGAGTCGTTCGGCGGCGTCAGCGACGAAACCAAATTCGCCAGAAAATTCCGGAATTCGGGGGCGTCGGGCGACGGCGCGTGAGGTGCTATGCCCGCGACCTCGCTGATGCCGCTGCCATTGCGGCAGAATCCGGCGCGAAAAGGGATGCCGTCCGTGGCGCTGTCCGGCGGCAGCGGTGTTTGGACCGGCAGATCGGTCGCGCAAACAGAATATGTGCCCAGCTTGGCGTTTTGCCCGAATTCGATAACGAACAGGTAGCCGTAGCTCCGAGCGGGCCGCGAATTGACGAATTTAAAGCGCCAAATCGTGTCTGTGGGCATCGCGGCCGCTAATCTGGCGCCGTCCGTGTCGCCGGGAAAGGGATTGTTGCGCACGACGACCGACGTGGGACCGTCGGCGGCCGCGAACGCGGCGGTACTGGCCGTATAGCCTTCGGTGTGGACGTAGTTGAAGCGCCCGGTCGGGTTCGCGCAGCCAGCGAGCGCCAAACAGGCGAGCAAAACGGTCGCGGATCTATGCCGCACGTCTCAAATCCAAACGGCTCCACACATCGACGACAGCTTCGACGAGCCGGTCCATGAGCGCGTCGTCGTGGAATGGGGTTGCCGTGATGCGCAGCCGCTCGGTGCCGCGCGGTACCGTCGGGAAATTGATCGGCTGCACGTAAATGCCGTGGCGCAGAAGCAATTCGTCGCTGGCCTGTTTTGCCAGCCGCGCGTCGCCCACCATTAGCGGCACGATATGCGTGACCGACGGCATCACCGGCATGCCGGCGGCCGCAAGCAGGCGCTTGAGGCGTGCGGCTCGCTCGGCGAGCTTTTCGCGCGCGGCGTTGTTCTGCTTGAGATGGCGGATCGACGCGCGCGCGCCTGCGGCCACGACGGGCGGCATCGAGCTCGAGAAGATGAAGCCGGGGGCCGTGCTGCGCACCGCGTCGCACAGCGCCGCCGACGCGGCGACATAGCCGCCGACAACGCCGAAGCCTTTGGCGAGCGTGCCTTGCACGATGTCGAGGCGATGTTGCGCGCCGTCGCGCTCGGAGATGCCCGCACCGCGCGCACCGTAGAGGCCGACCGCATGGACCTCGTCGAGATACGTCATCGCGTCGTATTTTTCGGCCAAATCGCAGAAGGCGTGGATCGGCGACACGTCGCCGTCCATCGAATAGACGCTTTCGAACGCGATGAGCTTAGGCCGCCCCGGTTCGACCGATTTGAGCTGGGTTTCGAGATCGGCCGCGTCGTTGTGGCGGAAGATGCGCTTTTCGGATCCGGAATGGCGCATGCCCTCGATCATCGAGGCGTGGTTGAGCGCGTCCGACAGGATCACGAGGCCCGGCATCAGGCGGCCGAGGGCCGAAAGCGTGGCTTCGTTGGCATTGTAGCCCGACCCGAAGATGAGGGCGGCGGGCTTAGCGTGCAGGTCGGCGAGCTCGCGCTCGAGCAGCACATGCTGGTGGTTGGTGCCCGAAATATTGCGGGTCCCGCCCGCACCGGCCCCGTTGCTGTCGAGCGCTTCGTGCATGGCTTTGATCGTGTCGGGATGCTGGCCCATGCCGAGATAGTCGTTCGAACACCACACCACGATGTCGCGCGGGCCGTCGGGCGCATGCCACACGGCGTGCGGAAACTTGCCGCACATGCGTTCGAGTTCGGCGAACACGCGGTAGCGCCCTTCGGCCTTCAAGGCGCCGATCGCGTCGGAGAAATAGCGGTCGTAGTCGCGTCGCATGGCGGTCGGTCCTCGGAGTTCGGTTCAGTCGATGAAGCCCTTCGCCTTGGCGGCTTGCGTGCCTTCCGCAATGCCTTTGGCGAAGCGCTTGAACAGTTCGTCGATGCCCGCCTCGTCGATGATCAGCGGCGGGCAAACGGCCAAGCGGTTGTCGAACAGCGGGCGCACCATGAGGCCGTTGGCCTCGCACGCCTTGGCGATCAGCGGCGCCACCGCCTGGCTCGGCTCGAACATGGTTTTGCTGGCTTTGTCCTTGACGAGCTGCAGCCCGCCGATGAGCCCGACACTCTTGGCTTCACCGACAATAGGTGCGTCGGCCAGGCTTGCAAGGGCCGCCTGGAATTTGGGCGCCATGCGCTGCACATGGCCCACCATGTCGCGCTCTTCGTAGATCGCCAGCGTCTCGAGTGCGACGGCGGCGGGTACGGGATGTGCGGAATAGGTATAGCCGTGGCCAAACGTGCCGATCTTGGCGCTGTTGGCCTGCATGGCGGCATAGACGGGTTCGGAGATCAGCACGGCCGAAATCGGCATATAGGCCGAGGACAGCGCTTTGGCGCAGGTCAGGATGTCGGGTTCGATGCCGTAGGTCTGGCTGCCCCACATATTGCCCGTGCGCCCGAAGCCGCAGATCACCTCGTCGGCGACGAGCAGAATGCCGTATTTGCGCAGGACGGCCTGGATCTTCGGGAAATAGCCCGCCGGCGGCACGATGGCCCCGCCAGCCCCCATCACGGGTTCGGCGAACATCGCGACGATCGTTTCGGGATCTTCGGCGAGGATCAGCTTTTCGAGATTTTCGGCAAGCCGCGTCGAATACTGTTCCTCGCTCTCGCCGGGCAGGCCGCCGCGATAGAAATGCGGCGTTTCGGCATAGGCCACGGGGAAGATCGGCAGATCGAAATCGCGCTGGTTGGCCGGCAGCTTGGTCAGCGACGCGGCCGCGATCGTGACGCCGTGATAGGCCTTCTCGCGGCTCAGGATCTTCTTGCGCTTGGGCGTGCCGGCGGCGTTGGCGATGTACCAGAGAATCTTGATCGCCGTGTCGTTGGCTTCCGAACCCGAATTGGCGAAGAACACCTTCGACATCGGCACGGGTGCGAGTTCTTTGAGCTTCTCGGCCAGCACAATGCCGGGCTCGTGCGATTTGCCCGCGAAGATATGGTAGAAGGGGAGCTGGCGCATCTGGCGGTGGGCGGCATCGGCCAGACGGGGCTCGTCGAAGCCGAGCGACGCACACCAAAGGCCCGCGAGGCCTTCGATATACTCCTTGCCGTTGTCGTCCACGACATAAATGCCGCGCCCTTTGGCCATCACAACCGGACCGTCGGTTTCGTGCGCGCGCAGATTCGTATAGGGATGCACAAGCGCTGCGATGTCGCGGGCGGCAAGCGAGTTGCCGCGCGGGCGTTGATCGTTCATTTTGAAGTCCCCCTCTTGCACAAACCTTAGCGCAGCCCGCATGCCGTTGTCCCGCATCGCAAGGTTCGACAAGTGTTCCGGCGCTTGCCTAAATGCGCGGCAGAAATCCATTGATTTGTACGACCAACGCGTTACGAAGAGGGCCTTGCGAATTGCGAACTTGGCACGAAAGCTGCCAAGCCAGCGGTTCGAGCCCGTGCCCGGCGCGTTTTGCCGGTGGCCGGACAACCTTTGAACTGTATCCCCCCAACTTTGCGTTCGCGCAAGGTGTTCACTGGAGGCACCATGAAAAACCAAACTCGTTTCGCGCGCCTGGCGTTTGCCGTTGCGGCCGCCGGGACGCTCGCGTTCGGCGCCCTGCCGGACGCGGAAGCCAAAACCTTCCGCATGTCCGTGTCGGGCGACGCCAACACGATGGACCCGCATTCGCAGAACGCCGGCAACGTCACGTTGGTGCTGCGCCAGATCTACGAACCGCTCGTGCAGCGCGGCAAGACGATGGAACTCCAGCCGGCCTTGGCCGTGCGCTGGACCTTGATGGAGCCCACGCGCTGGCGCTTCAATCTGCGCCCGGACGTGAAGTTCTCGAACGGCAACGCCTTCGACGCCGACGACGTCGTCTTCTCGATTCAGCGTTCGCTGCACGAATTCTCTAACTACGGCATCTTCACCGATACGATCGCCGAGGCCCGCAAGATCGACGCGCTGACGGTCGACATCGTCACGAAGGTTCCCGATCCCGTGCTGATCGACAAGCTCACCCAAGTCTACATGATGGACAAGGAGTGGAGCGAAGCCAACAACGCCACGCGGCCGCAGAACGTGCGCGGACGCGAAGACAGCTTCACCGGCCGCAACACGATGGGCACGGGCCCGTTCGTGCAGCGCAGCCGTGAGCCGGATGTTCGCACCGTCATGGTGCAGAACCCGACTTGGTGGAACAACGCCGCGCGCGAAGGCAACGTGACCGAACTCGTGTTCCAGCCGATCGCGTCGGCTGCGACGCGCACGGCAGCCTTGCGCTCGGGCGAAATCGACTTCGTGCTCGATCCGCCGGTGCAGGACATTGCCCAGCTGGCGGCCGCCCCCGGCCTCAAGATCGTTTCGGGCCCCGAAGTGCGCACGATCTTCATCGCGTTCGACACGAGCCGCGACGAGCTTCTCTATTCGTCGGTCAAGGGCCGCAATCCGTTCAAGGACGTGCGGGTGCGCCAGGCCATGTACCACGCGATGAACATCGACGCGATCCATACACGCGTGATGCGCGGTCAGTCGGTCAATACGGGTGCGCTCTATCCCGACACGGTCACCGGCTACACCAAGACCTGGGACAAGCGCTATCCGTTCAACGTCGCCGAGGCGCGCAATCTGATGCGCCAAGCCGGATATCCGGACGGCTTTGAAATCACCTTCGACTGCCCGAACAACCGCTACATCAACGACGAAGCGATCTGCCAAGCACTCGTCGCGATGTGGGCGCAGATCGGCATCAAGGCGAACCTCAACGCGATGCCGCTCGCCACGTACTTCCCGAAGGTCCAGCGCGACGACACCTCGCTCTACCTGCTGGGCTGGGGCGTGCCCACGCTCGACGCGCTCTACTCGCTGCAGTCGCTGATCCGCACGCGCGACGGCCAGCCGGGCAACGGCATCTGGAACCACGGCCGCTTCTCGGATCCGGATTTCGACCGAGTCATCGACGCGGTGAAGCTCGAGACCAACGTGGCCGCGCGCAACAAGCTCATCGACGAGTTCAACAAGCTCTACCACGAGCGCGTTCCGCATCTGCCGATTCACCACCAGGTGATTCCGTGGGCGATGCGCTCGAACGTCGATCTCGTGCACAGCCCGCTCAACCAGCTCGAAGTCAAGTGGGTCAAGGTCAACTGACCGGTCGCTTGGGAACTCCGGACGGCCTTGCGCCGTCCGGAGTCTCTTCTCCGAAGCTGCGAAGGGCCGTCTGAACTATGGTCGCTTTCATCATACGCCGCTTGCTGCAGGCCGTTCTCGTCATGATGGCGGTCGGCTTCGTCGCGTTTTCGCTGTTCGCCTATGTGGGCGACCCGGTCGCGATCATGCTCGGCCAGGATTTCACCGAAGAAGCGCGGATGCGCCTCGTGCGCGACCTCGGGCTCGACCAGCCGTTTTTCGTGCAGTATTTCAACTTCCTCGTCAAAGCAGCGCAGGGCGAGTTCGGCATCTCCTACCGTCTGGCGCGGCCCGTCTCGGACCTCTTGATGGAGCGGCTGCCGGCCACGCTGGAACTTTCCCTCTGTGCGGCCTTGCTGGCCCTGCTCGTCGGCGTGCCGATGGGCGTCTATACCGGCCTCAACCGCGACTCCGTCGGCTCGCGCTTGCTGCTGACCGTGAGCCTCATAGGCGTGTCGCTGCCGACCTTCCTGATCGGCATTCTGCTGATCCTCGTTTTCTCGGTGCAATTGGGCTGGCTGCCGTCCTTCGGGCGCGGCACCACGGTGGCGCTGGGCTGGTGGACGACGGGCTTTCTCACGCCCACGGGCCTGCGTGCGCTGATCCTGCCCTCGATCACGCTCGCCTTGTTCCAACTCACGCTGATCATGCGCCTCGTGCGTTCGGAAATGCTCGAAGTGCTGCGCACCGACTACATCAAATTCGCGCGCGCGCGCGGGCTTTCGAACCGCGCCATCAATTTCGGGCATGCGCTCAAGAACACGCTCGTCCCCGTCATCACGATCACGGGCCTGCAACTCGGCGGCATCATCGCCTTCGCGATCGTGACCGAAACCGTGTTCCAGTGGCCCGGCATGGGGTTCCTGTTCATCCAGTCGGTGTCGGCCGCCGACGTGCCGGTCATGGCGGCCTATCTGATCCTGATCGCGTTCTTCTTCGTGCTCATCAATCTCGTCGTCGACCTGCTGTATTACGCCGTCGATCCGCGCCTGCGGGTCGATCGGGGTGCCGCAGGCGGCCATTGATCGGGGGATCCGCCATGGACGCCGTGCGCCGGTTCGTCGATAGCGACGTTTTCTACAGCTTCCGCCGTTCGCCGATCATCATCGTTGCCGCGATCGTGACGGTGCTGTTCTTTGCGGGCGCCATCTTCGCACCCCTGATCGCACCCCAGAACCCGTTCGATCTGCGCCAGCTCAATCTGATGGATTCCTCGTTGCCGCCCGCGTGGCTGCCCGACGGCTTGCCGCAATATCCGCTCGGCACCGACACGCAAGGCCGCGACGTTTTGTCCACGATCCTGTTCGGCAGCCGCATCTCGCTGCTGGTCGGGGTGTTCTCGGTCGTCTTTGCGATGGTGCTCGGCATCTCGCTGGGGCTGCTGGCGGGCTATGTCGGCGGCACGGTCGATGCCGTGATTATGCGTGTGGCCGACGTGCAGCTTTCCTTCCCCGCCATTCTGATCGCGTTGCTAATCGACGGTGTGGCACGCGTCGTGATCCCGCGCGAGTTGCACCACGACATCGCGATCTACGTATTGATCCTTGCGATCGGCTTTTCGGGTTGGGTCCAGTATGCGCGCACCGTGCGCGGCTCGTGCATGGTCGAAAAGAGCAAGGAATATGTGCAGGCCGCACGCGTGATCGGCCGCCATCCGATCGCGATCATGCTGCAGCACGTGCTGCCCAACGTGCTGGGCCCCGTCCTCGTCATCGCGACGATCCATCTTGCACTCGCGATCATCACGGAAGCCACGCTTTCGTTCCTCGGCGTGGGCGTGCCGCCGACCGAGCCGTCGCTCGGCACGCTTATTCGCATCGGCAACAATTTCCTGTTCTCGGGCGAATGGTGGATCACGGTGTTCCCGGGCCTTGCCCTCGTCGTGATGGTGCTCGCAGTCAATCTCCTCGGCGATTGGCTGCGCGACGCGCTCAATCCCAAGCTGCGCTAGGGGCGGGATATGGACAAGCTCACGAACCGCCCGTTGCTCGAAGTCAAAAATCTCCGCGTCGAATTTCCCACGCGGCGCGGCACGCTTGTGGCCGTGGACGACATTTCGTTTTCGATCCAGCCCGGCGAAGTGCTCGGCGTGGTCGGCGAATCGGGTGCTGGCAAGTCGCTCACGGGCGCTGCGATCATCGGCCTGCTCGAGCCGCCGGGCCGGGTTGCGGGCGGCGAGATTCTGCTCGATGGCCAACGCATCGACAATCTGCCTTACGAGAAGATGCGCCGCATCCGCGGCAAGGAAATCGGCGCCGTCTTCCAAGACCCGCTGACCTCGCTCAATCCGCTCTACACGGTCGGCCGCCAGCTGACCGAGACGATTCTCACGCATCTCGACATGTCGGAGAGCGACGCGCGCGCGCGCGCGATCGGCTTGCTGCAGGACGTGGGCATTCCGGCCGCAGAGCGTCGCATTGACCATTATCCACATCAGTTTTCGGGCGGCATGCGCCAGCGTGTGGTCATCGCGCTCGCCTTGTGCGCCAATCCGCGCCTGATCGTGGCCGATGAACCCACGACGGCGCTCGACGTGTCGATCCAGGCGCAGATCATCACGCTGATCAAGCGCCTGTGCCGCGAGCATGGGACGGCCGTGATGCTCGTTACGCACGACATGGGCGTGATCGCCGAAACCGCCGACCGAGTTGCGGTCATGTATGCGGGCCGCATTGCCGAGATCGGCCCCGTACGCGACGTGATCCAGCGCGCCAAGCACCCCTACACCGAAGGGCTGATGGGCTCGATCCCGAAGCTCGGCAATGCGCCCGCACGCCTCGCGCAGATCGACGGTGCGATGCCGCGCCTGACGGCGATCCCGAAGGGCTGCGCCTTCAACCCGCGCTGCACCAAGCGTTTTGCGCCCTGCACGCAACTTCGCCCCGATCCGATCCCGGTCGGGGACACGGACGTGGCGTGCTGGCTCTACGACCAAACCAAGAAGGCAGCGGCAGAATGAGCGCGCCCCTCGTCGTCGCCACCGACCTTGCGCGCTATTTCGACGTGTCGAAGCCGCTGCTGAACCGTTTGCTCGAGAAACTGCCGCGCCAGACGCTGCGCGCGGTCGACGGCGTCGATTTCACGATCGCCAAGGGCGAGACGTTGTCCTTCGTGGGCGAGTCCGGCTGCGGCAAGTCGACGCTCGCCCGTCTCGTGGTCGGGCTCTATCCGCCGTCGCGCGGGCGCATGATGTTCGACGGCACCGACATGTCGAAGCTCGGCTCGTCGGCCGATGCGGCCCGCGTGCGCAAGCGCTTCCAGATGATCTTCCAGGACCCGTACGCGAGCCTTAATCCGCGCTGGCGCGTGGGCAAGATCATCGCCGAGCCCATCGTTGTGCACGGGCTCATGTCGGACCCTGTGCAGATCAAAAAGCGCGTGGACGAATTGCTGCGCCAAGTCGGCCTGTCGCCGGCCGACCAGGAGAAGTTCCCGCACGAATTTTCGGGCGGCCAGCGCCAGCGCATCTCGATCGCGCGCGCGCTGTCTTCGAACCCCGAGTTCCTTGTGTGTGACGAGCCGACTTCGGCGCTCGACGTGTCGGTGCAAGCGCAGATCCTCAATCTCATGAAGGATCTGCAGCGCGAGCTGGGCCTCACCTATCTTTTCATCAGCCACAATCTTGCAGTCGTCTACTACATCTCCGATCGCGTCGGGGTCATGTATCTGGGCAAGCTCGTCGAGATCGCGGACGTGAAGACGCTGTTTTCGCGGCCCGTACATCCCTATACGCGCATGCTGCTCGACGCGATCCCGGATCTCGAAATGTCGGGCCGGCCGCGCACGCCGGTCGCGGGTGAAGTGCCCAACCCGATCGATCCGCCGTCGGGCTGCACGTTCCATCCGCGCTGCCCATTCGCCAACGATCGTTGCAAAGCGGAAGCGCCGCGCGCGATACGGGCCAAGACGGGGGCCATGGTGGCTTGCCACGCAGCCGAAGAGGGCCGCCTGCCGGACCTCGAACGCACAGCCGCCCCGCCGCCCAATCCATTGCTGTAGCAAGAAGCCGCGCCGGCAGCTTTGCCGCTTAGACGGGGCGGGTCGGGAAGCCCGCCCCGTTGAGCGCTGCGATGAGATTTTCGCCGTGTTTGCGCTCGATGACTTCGACCGTGGTTTCGATGACCACGTTTTTGGCGGATTTTTCGGTGAAGATCCGCTGGTGCTCGATCTCGACGATATTGCCGCCGCTCTCGCCGATGCGGCGTGCGACTTCCGCCAAAGCGCCCGGTCGGTCGGCGATGTCCACTTCGAGCCGCAGCAGGCGCCCGTCGCGCGCAAGGCCGCGCAGCAGCACGCTCGAAAGCACGCGCGTGTCGATATTGCCGCCGCAAAGCACCATGCCGACCCGGCGCCCCGCGAAGCGGTCGCGATGCGCTAGGATCGCGGCAAGCCCGGCGGCACCCGCACCCTCGGCCACGGTCTTTTCGATTTCGATCAGCAGCACGATGGCGCGCTCGACCTCGAGCTCGTCTACGACCAGCACTTCGCGCACGTCGCGTTCGATGGCGGGCCAGCATTCGGCACCGATATCGGCAACCGCAATGCCTTCGGCGATGGTGGTGCCGCCCGTCTGCACTTGCTTGCCCGCTTTGCGCTGGGCGGCCGACGCGAAGGCCGAGACCTCGACGCCGTAAATGTCGATCTTGGGATTGATCGCCTTGGCCGCGATCGCGCAGCCCGCGATCATGCCGCCGCCGCCGATGGGCACCACAAGTGCGTCGAGATCGGGCTGGTCGGCTAGCATTTCGAGCGCAAGGGTCCCTTGGCCCGCGACGATCGCCGCGTCGTCGTACGGGTGCACAAAGACGAGCTTTTCTTTTGCGGCCATGTCGCGCGCGAAGCTTGCGGCTTCCGCCAGGGTTTCGCCTTCGAGGATCACGCGTGCGCCATGATGGCGCGTGGCTGCAACTTTGGCGTTGGGCGTGAATTTCGGCATCACGATGGTGGCGGCAATGTCGAGGCGGCCGGCGTGGTAAGCGACGGCCTGGGCGTGGTTGCCGGCCGACATTGCGATCACGCCCCGTGCGCGCTCGTCGCTTGAGAGCTGCAGCAGCTTGTTGAGGGCACCGCGCTCCTTGAACGAAGCGATGAACTGCAGATTCTCGAACTTGATCCAAAGCTCGCAGCCCGCGATCTTCGAGAGCGTGCCGCTCCGCAAGGTCGGCGTGCGCTTGACCTGGCCCTCGATGCGCGCGGCCGCCGCCGCAATGTCGGCATGGACGACGGCCATGGCTATTTGCGCCCGTAGCTGTCTTCGAAGCGCACGATGTCGTCTTCGCCGAGATAGCCGCCCGACTGCACTTCGATGATATGCAAAAGTTCGGTGCCCGGATTTTCGAGCCGGTGCACGCAGCCGACCGGGATGTAGGTCGACATGTTCTCCTGCAGATCGAGCGTCTCGGCGTCGCGCGTGACGCGCGCCACGCCGCTCACCACGACCCAATGCTCGGCGCGGTGCGCATGTTTCTGCAGCGAGATTTTCGCACCCGGCTTTACGGTGAGGCGCTTCACCTGGAAGCGCGGCCCCGCATCGATCGTCTGGTAGCTACCCCAAGGGCGGTGCACGACCACATGCGAGGACACTTCGCTGCGTCCCTCGGCTTTAAGACGGTCGACGATTTTTTTGACGTCCTGCGCGCGGTCGCGGTCGGCGACCATGACCACGTCGCGTGTGGCGACGACGACAAGATCGTGTACGCCCACGGCCGTGAGCAGGCGATGCTCGCTGCGCAAATACGAGTTCTGCGTGTCGGCGACCGCAACGTCGCCCATCAGCACGTTGCCGTGGTCGTCGCGGGGGCCGAGTTCCCACAAAGCGTTCCACGCCCCCACATCCGACCAGCCGAGCCGGGCGGGCACCACCGCCGAGTGGTCGGTGCGTTCCATCACGGCATAGTCGATCGACTTCGCTGGGCTTTGCGCGAAGGCCGCCTTGTCGAGCCGCACGAAATCGAGATCGCGCGACGCGGCCTTGGCCGCCGCCGCCGCGTGTTCGGCGATTAAGGGTTCGAAGCGCTTAAGTTCGGTCAGGAAGGTAGCGGCATCGAACAGGAACATGCCCGAGTTCCACGCCCAGCCGCCTTCGGCGAGATAAGCTTTTGCGGTCGCGAGATCCGGCTTCTCGACGAAGCGCTGGACCGCATAGGCGCCGGCGATCTGCGGCAGAGCCGCACCGCGCTTGATATAGCCGTAGCCGGTTTCGGGCTGTTCGGGATCTATGCCGAACGTCACGAGATGGCCTTGCGCCACCACGCTGCGCGCGGTCGCGACGGCGGCGGCAAACGCATCCTTGTCGCGCACGACATGGTCGGAGGGCAGCAGCATCATGGTCTCGCCGGGCTCGAGCAAGGCGGCGGCGGCGGCGGCGGCGGCGGCCGTGTTGCGGCCCACGGGCTCGAGCACGATGGCGCGCGGGGCGACCCCGGCCGCGCGCAGCTGCTCAGCGATGATAAAGCGATGCTCTTCGTTGCACACGATGATGGGTGCGCCGAACGGCGCACCGCCCACGCGCAGAGCCGTTTCGGCGATCATCGACAGGTCGCCCGCCAGCGGCAGCAATTGCTTGGGATAATGCTCGCGCGACAGCGGCCACAGGCGGGTCCCGGCACCGCCCGAGAGAATGACTGGCACGATGGGCTGAAGCATCCGGCAGACTCCTCGAAAAAACAGCGTCTTGCTAGCGCATTCCGGGGTTGCGTGCCAGCCCCGGCAAACCGAGGGGCGGTCAGCGCCTTCCGGCGATCTTGTCCTGCAACGCGTCGGCCAGCAGGTTTATTGCCGTGACCGTCAGCAGGATCGCCAGTCCGGGCCACAAAGCGAGCCACGGCGCTTGCCAGATCGTTTCCTGTGCGTTGGTCAACATGTTGCCCCAGCTCGCCGTCGGCGGCTGGATGCCGAGCCCCAGGAACGACAACACGCTTTCGTAGAGGATCGTGCCGCCCGCCGCGAGTGCGGTTGCAACCAGCAAGGGGCCCGCACAATTGGGCAGGATGTGCACGGCCATGATGCGCAAGCGCCCGGCCCCAAGGGCCGTTGCCGCGCGCACGAAATCGCGGTTCACGAGGGCAAGGGCGGTTGCGCGCACGAGCCGTGCGACTTTGGGCCAGCCGAACAATGCGACGATCGCCACGATGCGCCACAGACCCCCGTCGTCGCTCTGCGGCAGGCCGAGCTTTTGCATGTCGATCGCGGCCAGCACGATCAGCACCGGCAGCACGGGCAAGGCGAGCACGGCGTCGGTCGCGCGCATCAAGGCCCCGTCGATGCGGCCGCCAAGTGTGCCCGCCGCAAGGCCGATCGCCGTACCGATGGCAACAGCCGCAAGGGCAGCGGCGATCGCCACGGCGAGCGACACGCGCGCCCCGTAGAGCAGGCGCAAGGCGACGTCGCGGCCAAGCTCGTCGGTCCCCAGCGGATGCGCAAGGCTCGGGCCCTCATAGCGCTTGGCAAGATCGATCGCGTCGGGATCGGCACCCGTCAGCGGGATCGCGGCCGCCGCAAGGCCCAACAAAGCAAGTACGCAAAGCGGCAGGATAAAACGCGGATTCACGCCACGCTCACGCGCGGATCGAGGGCGGCATAGGCAAGATCGGCCGCGAAATTGGCGACGATCACGAGCCCTGCCGCCATCAAGAGACAGGCCAAAGCCAGATTGTAGTCGCTGCCCAGGATCGCGTCGTAGATGAGCTTGCCCATGCCGGGATAGGCGAAGATCGTCTCGGTCACGAGCGCGCCCGAGAACAGCCCGCCGAACCCGAGGGCCGCAACCGTCGCGACCGGGATCGCGGCATTGCGCAGCACATGGCCGAACAGCACGCGGGTGCGCGAGGCCCCCTTGGCGCGCGCGGTGCGCACCCAATCCTGCGCCAGCGCTTCGCTGGCTGCACTGCGCATGTAGCGCGCATATTCGCCCGCTTCGACGAGTGCCAGCGTTGCGACCGGCAGGATGAGCCCGATGAGCCTTGCACCCAGCCCGTCTTGGCCCGGCAAGGGCAAGGCGCTCGCGGGCAGCCAGCCGAGGATAACGGCGAACAGCACGATCAGCATCAGCCCGAGCCAGAATGACGGTGTGGCCGCCGACACGAACGCAAAGCCGTTAATCGCGGCATCGACCGCACTGCCGCGCTTTGCCGCCGCGAGCAGCCCGAGCGGGATGCCGATCGCCAAGGCGGCCGCGAAGGCTGCGAGCATCAGCACGCTTGTGTTGGCGAGTGCCGGGCCGATGGCCGCGAGCACGGGTTTGGCGTAGAGGCGGCTATAGCCAAGATCGCCCTGCAAGACGGCGCTTGCCCATTCGCCGTAGCGCGAAAGGATCGGCCGGTCGATGCCGTAGAGTTCGCGCAAGCGGCGCACGTCGTCGGGCGTGATCTGCGGATTGCCCGCGATCATCAGATCGATCGGATCGCCCGGCATCAGCCCGAGCAGCACGTAGATCGCAAAACTCGCCGCCACCAGCACCAGCACGCCCTGCAATGCGCGTTGCAGCGCGTAGCGCATCATCGCACGTGCCAATGCTCGATGCCGAGGGGCGACGGATATTGGTGGCCGGTGGGTTCGAGCCCCGCAAGCCATTTAGGCAATACGAAAGGATCGGCGCGGAAGAACAGCGGCATTACCCAGGCTTCGTCGACATAGAGCCGTTGCATTCGTGCCCACAGGACCTTGCGTTTTTCGGCGTCCAGTTCGCGTTCGATCGTGTCGATGAGCTGGTCCATCTCGGCATTGCGAATGCCGGGTTGGTTCTGGCCCGCCCAGTTGTTTTCCGCGGTCGGGATGCTTTCCGAGTGCAGCGTGGTGCGCGGCACCGATTGGGGGGCCGAAATCCAGGCATACATAGCGAGCTGGAATTTGCGCTGGCGGATCGTCTCGCCGAAAAACACGCGCGCGGGCTCGTTACGGATGCGCACTTCGATGCCGGCCCGCCGCCATTGCGCCTGCAGCACCTGCTGCACGGTCTCGCGGATGCGGTTGCCGGCCGTGGTGCCGAATTCAAACGACAGGCGCTGGCCTGCCGCATTCTGGCGCACGCCGCCGATATTGCGCGTGTAGCCCGCTTGGTCGAGCAAGGCTTGCGCGCGCGCCAGGTCGAACGGGTAGGGGGCGATGTCGGCGGCGTAGCCTGCGTCCTTCGGGTTGATGAACGAGGCGGCGACCGGTTGGCGGTCTTCGAAGAGCTGGCGGACCAACGCTGCCCGGTCGGTCGCCAGGATCAGCGCTTGGCGCACGCGCTTGTCCTGGAAGGCGGGCAGATCGAGATTGAGGTCGATATGTTCGTAGATGAGGCCCGGCAGATACTGGAAATCGAAGCGCGTTGGATGGCGCTTTTCGAGCGCCAAAGCCTGATCAAGCGTGAAGCCGAGCTCGCCCGCCACATAATCGATGCTGCCCGACAGGAGATTGGCCTCAAGCGCCGCAGTGTTTTCGATCGCACGCACGACCACGCGTTTGAAGGCGGGCGCTTTGCCGCTCCACTGGCCGTTGGGGACCAGCATGATCGCTGCCCCCTGCTGAACCTCGGCGATGCGGTAGGGGCCGTTGAACAAGGCCGGATTCATGGGTTCGGTGTCGAAGGTCGTGCGGCGGCGGTAGCTTTCGGGATCGCTCTCGAAAATTCGCCGCTCGATATGGTCGGGGATGAATTCGAACTGGCTGAAATCGTTGTAGGTGAAGGTCACGCGGTCGCTCGTGAAGGCGATCGTGCGTTCGTCCTTGGCGACCACGCTCAAAATGCGCCGGTAGCTTTCCCCGCCCGACACGCCCGAGCGCCGATGCCGGCCGATGTCCCAGGCGAGGATCGCGTCGCGCGGGGAGACGGGCATGCCGTCGCCCCATTTGAAGCCGTCCTTCAAACGGAAGGTGACTTCCACACCTTCTTTGCCGTCGGGCAACGCAACGCGCTTGGCGCCGCCGTTCTCGAATGTCGGCAGCGTCTCGCACATCAGGCAGACGAGTTTCCAGTCTTTGTCGTAGGTCGTGAGCGGCCGGCGCGCCATCGCGAGCACATAGGATTTAGCCGCCATCGCATCGAACATCGGATGCAGCGTGGACGGAAACTGCGAAATGCCGATCGTCAGCGTGTCGTGCGTCTGCGCGCGAGCACTCCCCAGCCCCAGCCCCAAAATGGCAGCCAATGCGAGCAGGAGGGCGCGCACGTGTTTCATCCGGCTTTTTTGGTGCCGTCGGGGCCGACGCCGCCATGCGCATAGGACCATACGGCGGGGGCTTCGAGGAATTTGCGCACCTCGGCAAGCTCGGCGTCGCTGTAGGCCTTCTGGGCTTGCGCTTCTTTCAGCACGTCCCACCAGGTGGCGAGCGCATGCAGATCCACACCCTCGGCTTTGAGGCCTGCGACACTCTCGGGGAAGATCCCGTAATGGAATACGACGAAGCTGTGCGCGACTTGCGCACCCGCATCGCGCAGCCCGTTCACGAAATGCATTTTCGATTTGCCGTCGGTCGCCAGATCCTCGACCAGCAGCACGCGCTGGCCCTCGCGCAGATCGCCCTCGATCAGGGCGTTGCGCCCGAAGCCCTTGGGCTTTTTGCGCACATAGAGCATCGGCAATTCGAGGCGTTCGGCGATCCAGGCGGCGTAGGGGATGCCGGCGGTTTCCCCACCTGCCACCGCATCGATGCCGGCAAAGCCGATCTTGCGCTCGATCACGGTCACGGCCATGTCCATCAGCTTGTTGCGTGCGCGCGGAAAGCCGATCAGCTTGCGGCAGTCGCAATAGGTCGGGCTCGCCCAGCCGGACGTGAAGATGTAGGGGTTGGCGGGATTGAAATGGATCGCCTTCGTTTCGATCAGGATGCGGGCGGTCGTCTGGGCGATTTCTTCGGGCGACATGGCGGGTCCTGGGCGAAGGCTGGATGCGGGAAAGTCCTCATTTTTAGGCCTGCCGCCGCGGCAGCCGCAAGCAAGGATTTTGCGGCTTTGCGCAAGTGCTTTCACTTCGCCTAAGCTCGGGTCAAATCGAGGGGGAATCGCCATGGCCGCCAAACGCCGCACGCCGCCGAAACTTTACGAGACGGCCCCGGACGATCCGGTTCTGGTCGATCGCTCGGTCGCGGGCGATCCGCGCATCGTGACCGTGATCCTGAACCGCCCGGCCAAGCTCAACGCGATCTCCTCGGCCATGTGGGCCAAGCTGGGCGAGGCCATGCGCGCCCTCCATGCCGAGCCGGATATCGGCTGTATCGTGCTGCGGGGGGCCGGCGACCACGCCTTCGGGCCGGGGGCCGACATTTCCGAATTCGAGAAGACGCGCAAGACGACGAAGCTCGCCATGGCCTACGGCCGCACGATGCACGCGACCTTGGCGGCGGTCGGGGAATGCCGCCATCCGGTCGTGGCTCTCATCAAGGGCCTGTGCGTCGGCGGATCGCTCGAGATCGCCAGCATGTGCGATCTGCGCATTGCGGGCGAGGGGGCGCGCTTCGGCGTGCCGATCAACCGGATCGGCGTCATCATGGCCTATCCCGAATTGTCCGCACTGATCGGACTTGTGGGCGAAGCGGTCGCCAAGGAGATCCTGCTCGAAGCGCGCGTGTTCGGTGCTGCCGAAGCCAAAGACAAAGGCCTCGTCACGCGCGTGGTGGCGGACGCAAAGGTCGAGGAGGAGGCTTACGCGTCGGCCACGCGCATTGCGGCCGGTGCCCCCTTGTCGAACCGCTGGCACAAGAAGTTCGCACGCCGCCTGCGCTCGCCGAAGCCGCTTACGCGGGCCGAATATCTCGAAGGCTTCGCCAATTGCGACACGCGCGACTATCTCGAAGGCTACCGCGCCTTCCTCGAAAAACGCCGCCCCAAATTCGAAGGGCGGTGATTCGACACCGCCGTCGCCGAAGGCTTAAGCACGGCCCCGTTCGGCCCGCGGTCGCGGCGTTCGTCGGCAAGCCCGTGTCCAGCGCATCTTTTTGTCGCCCATTGCTTCTCTCCCCGTTTGGACAAAAGCTATCAATCAAGCTATTCCAATTGCCATGTTCACTCTTCGCGTCAACCCATGAAGCTCGCCTTCGTTAATCCGAACTTGGCGCACGACTACGACGTGGAAACGCCGTTCGCGGCTCCCTTGCCGGGATCGGAATCGGCGCAAGTGTATCTCGCACTCGCACTGGCGCGACGCGGGCACGAGGTTGCCGTCTTCACCGGCACCACGCGCGCGGGCGACCGCATGCGCGGCGTGGACCAGTTTCGCTGGTCCGGTGCGCTCGACGGCGATTTCGACGCGGTGTTCGTAACTTCAGCTGTCGATCTGTTGGCGCCGCTGCGCGCAGGCGGGCATGCAGGGCCGATCTATGCCTGGCAGCACAATGTGATCGTGCCGGGCACCGAGGAGGCCGCGCTGCTGGCGGGCCTCGACCATGCGCGCGACCGCATTTTGTGCGTGAGCGACTGGCACAAGGCCAACTACGCCGCCAACGGCGTTGCCGCCGATCGTATCGACATTTTGCGCAACGCGATCGGCCCGCGGTTTGAAGCGCTTTTTGCGCCCGGCGAATCTATCCTCGCCGCCAAAGCGCCGCGCGCGGCGTTTACGTCCGTCCCCTACAAGGGCCTCAAACAGGCGCTGGCCTTTTTCAAGGACCTGCATGCGCTGCGGCCCGAGCTCACGCTCGACGTGTTTTCGAGTTTCGATTTCTATCCGGCCAACAATCTGTTTCGCCGCCAGCCGAGCTGGCTCCTGCTGGCGGCCGAAGCCAAATCGGCGGCCGGGGTCGCCTATCACGGCAACGTGCCGCAGCCCGCACTGGCCGACGCCCTCAAGCGCGCCGTACTCCTGTTCTATCCGAACGTCGCGGCCGAGACTTCGTCGATCGCCGTCATGGAGGCGATGGCGGCAGGCTGTGTGGTGGTCACGACGGCATTGGGCGCCTTGCCCGAAACGGTCGGCGATTTCGGCATTCTCGCACCGGTCGTCGCCGGCAATATCGATCCGCAAGCCTACGTGTCGTCCGCCGCCGCGATCGCCGAGGCGTTTGCCGCCAAGAACCCGGCCCTCGAAGCGCGGCTGCAGCTGCAGGTCGCCCACGTGACTGCGACCTGCCGCTGGGACATCCGGGCGGCCGAAACCGAACGCCTGTTGGGGAGCTAGACGATGATCGCCGTGATTTTCGAAGTGCGCCCGGCGGCGGGCCGCAAGCAAGACTATCTCGACCATGCGGCGGCGTTGCGCGCCGAGCTCGAAACCGTCGACGGCTTCGTGTCGGTCGAACGCTTCCAGAGCCTCGCCGATGACGGCAAGATGCTGTCGCTGTCCTTCTGGCGCGACGAGGCGTCGATCTTGAATTGGCGCAACCGCCCGTGCCATCGCGCTGCGCAAACGGCTGGGCGCGGCGACGTGTTCGCCGATTATCGCCTGCGCGTGGCGGGCGTGATCCGCGACTACGGCATGTTCGCGCGCACAGAAGCCCCCGCCGACAGCCGCACCCTGCACGATCCGGGCTTTACGATTTAGCGACGCAAACACAGCACACGCAGGAATGCGGGGCCTTCTGGCCCCGTTTTTTTTGGCCGATGCGTGTTGTGAATAAATTATCCTTGCTTGTTTAATTTTCCGTATATATTATGTTCTCACCTTAACCGCCTTCCACATTGGAAAGCACCCCTCAATCGGCCCGGCAGGAAAGCCCGGCGCCGAAACGCCGGAGCCTTGCCATGTTCGCCCCTGATATCAAACAACGCCGCGAAGACGAAGATTCACTCGACGGCTGGTTCGACCTCGCCGACACGATCGGCCTCGGCCGCATGAACGGCCGAAGAGACGTGTTCAAAGTCGAAAGCATTCTGGCGGACGCGGGCGATCTCGATTTCGCCGGCACCAACGGCCCGAGCGGCTATGGGCAATACACGCTCGACGATGGCGTGCGCAAATACCAGAAGCGCAACGGCCTCAAGGTCGATGGTTGGCTGCGACCCGACGGCCCCACCGTCACCAAGATGCGCGAACAATTCGGCGACCGCTTTGCGGGCTTTCCAGCCCCCACGCAAGAGCAGATCGAGCAGCATCATGCGTTGGCGGCAGAGGGCCAGGACGGTTTGCTCGTGGCGCGTCCGCCGCGCATCGAACTCAAAAAGCCGAAAAACTATCCGCCTGTGGACCCCGAGACGCATGGCTCGAACACATCGTGGGTCGAGTACCTGACGCGTAACCGGACGAACTTCGATGGCGCGCCCGAAATGCTCGCGACCTACATCAAGAATTTCGGCGCGCGCGGCGTGTTGCAGGCGCGCGACTTCGTCGAGCAGTGGGACGCGGCCAAACCCGGCGAAGGGCCGGACGTGGTGGCGGCCGTCCTTCGCCATCTCGACGATTCGGTCGATCGGCGCGCGTTTGTCGGCGGCGATCTGCCGCAAAGCCCGCCCATCGGCACGCTGCGCCCCGAGGTGTTGCAGGCCCTCGCGCGCGCAGGCGACGCAGCACAGACGGGCGAAAGTGGGCGCGACCCGAACATTCAGTTGGCCATGGCTCCTGCGCTGGCGCTACCGCCGATAGCGCAGGGTCTGGCGGCGGGGCTCGGTGCGATTCTTGGCGGCCTTGGGACCAAGGCCATCGTCGATCAGGCGACGAAGCCCGGCCAAGCGCCGACAAGCCCGCCGCCGTCGGTACCGCCGAGCGGCACGTCCGATCCGCTCCCCGGCCGCAGCCCGGCACCGCCTGCGGAAAAGCCGCGCGGGCTCCCCGAGCTCAACGACGAAGACCGCATGATCCTCGAAAACATTCCGGTCATCCCCGACGACGCACGAAAGGAGATCGGCGGTGCCATCGCCGCCATGATCGTCGAGCGAAGCTACGCCGATCGCGAAGACAGGCGTGGCTCGGAGGCGACATTGGAGGGCAACAACATCCTGGCGCGCGAATGCAAAGCCGCCATCGACGCCTCGCGCCTTGCCGACGTGGTCGAGCATATCGGCGGTGCGTCCAGGGATGGAGAGGACCAAAAGTATATGAAAGAAACGATGGTTGGGGGTGAAAAAGACCAACGCGGCCGATTCCCCGACTATTCGATGGGCGTCAAGGACAAAGAAAAATCAATGCTTCCATCGGGTCATATCAACACTGCATCTACTCGTGCCGACGGCTCGCTGTCCGGCCGAGAACAACGTGCACGCGACGCTATCGCCCAGAAGCTCGAAGACGAGGAGTTGATCCAGACAATTCCGAAATTCCGGGAAGGCGACGACCCCAAGGAATATGCAAAGATTGCACGTGCCGCTTGCGACCGTGTTGTCGGCGCATTGGAGAAGCATATTCTCGACGCCAATCGCGCAAGAAATTAGGAAAGCGCCATGGATGTGAAACCACTTCTGTGGGAGGGGCCGAATCCAGTCACCCCTCCGAATATGGGGCGCAGCGTCTCCTTTGCCTAGTGCCTAGAGGACTGGCGCAAGTTCGAGCTTTCGGTGCGGGCGGCGTATCCGAACGTGTTCTTCTATGAGGAGCTCAAGAATTCGGAGGAATCGGGCGAGGCCGAACCGCCACTCACGCGCATCGAGCGCCTGGACGAATCGCGTTCCGGGCGAACGATACGGATGCTCTTTCCGGATCCTGAATGGGTGCCGAAATTGGTTCGTCTTCCCGACAAGTGGGGCAAGTTCCATTGGACATTCGACCAGTATTGGTCGCCGCGCATTTGGATGGGGTCGCCAAGGAATGAACCGAAAGAAGATTCACGATGGCATACAGACGGCGAGATTCCTGCGCGATATTGGCGAGCAAACATGATCCAAAGCTCGTTTCGGCGACAATTCGAAAATGAAAAGAAAATCGAGGCGAAGGTAATGAATCTCACCCGCAAGATCGGGCGCCGCATGGTTTCGATCTATTGGCAGTCGCTGGCGGATTTTCATGCGGGTATCGACCGTGTCCCTGGCTTCTTCGGCAACAGCAAATCGTTTTTTGCATCCGAGGGCGCAATCTACTGGTATCGGCAAAATCCAGGCGCGACAATACATATCGAATTTCCAAAAAGATCGGGGTCCGCCTTTTCGCATATGCCCCCCGAAGACGTGCCCGAGCATTTCTGGGGCGACGTCAAGAAGCCCAAATGGGTGCTCGAGGCCATCGAAAAACACCGGCGGTAGTGCTCTTGCTTCAGGCTTTGCGCCGCATCGCGACGATGCCGCAGGCGACCACGATGCCGGCACCGATCCAGGTCCACAGGCCCGGCACGTCGCCGAAGAACGCGAGGCCCAAGAGGGTCGCGAACAGCAGCAGCGTGTAATTGTAGGGCTGCAAGGCACTTGCGGGTGCGAGCGTGAAGGCGCGCACCATCAGGATATGGGCGACGGCGCCGAAGCTGCCGCCCAGAATCAGCAGGAACCAGCCGCTGGCGTCGGGTGCTTGCCAGTCGAACGCGGCGATGGCCCCCAGAATCGCGACGCCGACGAGGGGCGTGTGCAATGTGGTGATATGCGTGTCGTCGCGGCTCGAGACCACGCGCGTGAGCACTTGGTAGATTGCCCAGGCGAGGGCCGCCGCAACCGCGAGCCACAGGCTGGGGCCGAATTCGTCGAAGGACGGGCCGACGATTAAGACGGCCCCCGCCATGCCGCCCGCCACAAGCAGCCAGCCCGTCGCATCGACTTTTTCGCGCAAGAAAAAATAGGCGAGCGCCGTCACCAGCAGCGGGGCGGTTGCCGCCACCGCATGTACGTCGGCGAGTGGCAGCGTGCGGAAGGCCAGGATGAAAAGCAGCATTTCGAGCAGCAGAAAGGCCGTGCGCACCGCCTGCAGCCAGGGTGCGCGCGTGCGAAACACGATCCACGGGCCGCTGCGCGCCAGCCAGCAACCCATGGCAACGAAGATCGCAAAGCGCACGGCCATTATCTGCGCCACGGGATAGATCTGCGTGAGGTGCTTGTTCACGGCATCCATCGACGCGAACAGCGCCATCGCCGCCACGGCCATCAGGATGGGCCGAAGCCCCGCTTTTTCCACGTCAGAAAATTCCGTCGATTTCGCCGTTTGCGGTGAGGCCGATCGCTTCGGCGGCAGGGATGCGCGGCAGGCCCGGCATCGTCATCACGTCGCCTGCCAGCGCCACAACGAAACCTGCTCCCGCCGACAGGCGCACTTCGCGCACCGGCACGTCGTGGCCGTTGGGCGCCCCCTTGAGATCGGGATCGGCCGCAAACGAGTATTGCGTCTTGGCCATGCAGACGGGCAGATGGCCGAAGCCCGCTTTTTCGAGGGCTGCGAGCCGCTTGGCGGCGGAACTCGAAAAACTCACCGAGCCCGCGCGGTAGATTTCGCGCGCGATGGTTTCGATCTTTTCCTTGAGTTTCATGTCGTCGGGATAGAGCGGTTTGTATTGGGCCATCCCCTGCTCGATCGTGGCGACGGCGGCACGCGCGAGTTCTTCGGCACCGGCTCCGCCTTTGGCCCAATGCTGCGCGCGGATGGCTTGCGTGCCCGCGGCCGAGCACGCCGCTTCGATGGCGCGCCATTCGGCGTCGGTGTCGGTCGTGAACGCGTTGATCGCGACCAGCACCGGCAAGCCGAATTTCCGCAGATTCTCGACATGGCGCACGAGATTGGCAAGGCCGCGCTCGACCGCCGCCACGTCTTCGGTGCCGAGCGCCTTGGCATCCGCCCCGCCTTGCAGTTTGAGCGCGCGCACGGTCGCGACGACGATCGCAAGATCGGGCGCAAGGCCCGCCTGGCGGCATTTGATGTCGAGGAATTTCTCGGCCCCGAGATCGGCGCCGAAGCCCGCTTCGGTGACCGTGTAGTCGGCAAGGCCCAGCGCCATCTTGGTCGCGATGGCAGAGTTGCAGCCGTGCGCAATGTTCGCGAACGGCCCGCCATGCACGAACACGGGATTGTTCTCGAGCGTTTGCACGAGATTGGGCTTGATCGCTTCTTTGAGGAGGGCCGCCATCGCCCCCGAGGCTTTGAGATCGGCCGCCGTCACGAAGCTGCCGTCTTTGTTGTCGGCAACCACGATGCGCGCCAGCCGCTTCTCGAGATCGTGCGCGTCCGACGCCAGGCACAGGATCGCCATCACTTCGGACGCCGTGGTGATGTCGAAACGCGTCTGGCGCGCCGCCCCGTTGCCGGCACCCAAGCCCGCAACGAGATCGCGCAAAGCGCGGTCGTTCATGTCCATCACGCGCGGCCACGTGATGCGCTTGGGATCGACCGCAGGCGTCTTCGCCCAATAGACATGGTTGTCGACGAGGGCGGCCAGCAGATTGTGCGCGGTGCCGATCGCGTGGATGTCGCCGGTGAAATGCAGGTTGATGTCGGCCATCGGCACGATCTGCGCGTGGCCGCCGCCGGTGGCCCCGCCCTTTTGGCCGAAGCACGGTCCCAGCGACGGTTCGCGCAGGCAGATTGCCGTGCGCTTGCCGATGCGGTTCAGCGCGTCGCCAAGGCCGATCGTCGTCGTCGTCTTGCCTTCGCCCGCTTTGGTCGGGTTGATGGCCGTCACGAGGATGAGCTTGCCGGCTTTGCGCGGCTTCGGCAGGGCGGCCGGATCGATCTTGGCTTTGCTCTTGCCGTAGAATTCGAGTGCTGCTTCCGGGATGCCAAGTTTCCCGGCAACCGAAGCCAAAGGTGCAAGCGTTGCCTTGCGGGCGATTTCAATGTCGGACATGTCAGGTCTTTCCGGCGGCTTGGCGCTTCAAGGCGGCTTCGCGGATGGCGGTGATGGTGGTGCGCGTCGTGATCATTTCGGGATCGGTCTTGAGTTCGATCACGGCGGGCAGTTTGGACGCGACGGCCGCGCGAAAGGCCGGCAGGAACGCATCGGTCGTCTCGACCGTTGCGCCGAAGCAGCCCAGCGCTTTTGCAAACGCCGCGAAATCCGGATTCACGAGGTCGGTACCGACGACGCGGCCCGGATGCTCGCGCTCCTGGTGCATGCGGATGGTGCCGTAGGTGCGGTTGTTGAACACGAGCACGATGGGGGTGCCGCCGTGCTGGCGCGCGGTCGCGATCTCCTGGCCCGCCATCATGAAGCCGCCATCGCCCACGCACGCAATAACGATGCGGTCCGGATCGACGAGCGAGGCCGCGACTGCCGCCGGCACGGAATAGCCCATCGCCCCCGATGTCGGCCCCACGAGGCGCGCCGGGCGCTTGAACGGCAGATAGCGCTGCGGCCAGCCCGTATGGTTGCCGGCATCGACCGTGACGGTGAATGCTGCCGGCAATTCGGCGGCGAGGGCGCGCATCGCACGGCCCATGTCGAGCGCGCCGTTGTAGGGTGTCGGCTCCAGCGTAGCGCGCCAGTCCGCATTGGCTTGGCGCGTCCAGTCGCGCCATCCCGGGTCGGCGATCGGCTTCATTGCTTGTGCTGCCAGCGCAAACGCACTGCCGCTCGCCTGCACGGCGAGGTCGGCATTGAAGACGCGGCCCGTCTCTTCGGCCGACGGGTGGATATGGATGAGCTTCGCGCGCGTGCGGGGCGGCTCGATCATCGAATAGCCCTGCGTCGTCATCTCGCCCAGGCGTGCCCCGACCACGAGCAGCAGATCGGCCTCTTTGGCGCGCGCGAGGAGTGCCGGCGACGTGACCGTGCCGAATTCGCCCGCGTAACATGCCGAGTCATTGGCGAACGCATCCATGCGCCGGAAACTGACCGCGACGGGCAGCGCATTGGCCTCGGCGAATTTCTGCAAGGCGAGACTGCCCGCATCGCTCCAGCACGAGCCGCCGACGATCATCAGCGGGCGCTTGGCTTCAGCCAGCAACGCGCGCACGCGGTCGATGGCGGCGGCATCGGGGGCGGCCTGCACCGCGCGATAGGGTGCTGCGTCTGCGACCGTCGCGGTTTCGGTCAGCATGTCTTCGGGCAACGCCAGCACCACGGGGCCGGGGCGGCCCGAGGTCGCAACGTGGAAGGCGCGCGCCATGTATTCCGGAATGCGGTCGGTGCGGTCGATCTGGGCCGCCCATTTGGCGACCGGCCCGAACATCTGGCGATAGTCGATCTCCTGGAACGCCTCGCGGTCGGTCGCATCGCGCCCGACCTGGCCTACGAGCAGAATGAGCGGGGTGGAGTCCTGATAGGCTGTGTGCACACCCACAGCCGCATGGCACGCCCCCGGCCCGCGCGTGACAAGCGCTATGCCCGGCCGCCCGGTGAGCTTGCCGTAGGCGTCGGCCATGTTGGCGGCCCCCGCCTCGTGGCGCGCATTCACGAGCTTGACCTGGCGGCTGTCGTGCAGTGCGTCGAGCACGTCGAGATAGCTTTCGCCGGGGACGCAGAAGGCCATGTCGGTGCCGTGCAGCAGCAATTGGTCGACCAGAATCCGGCCGCCGGTACGCGCGCGCAATGCCATCTTTTTTGCACCCTCGGAGTCGAATATCGTTTCCTGCCCAAACGCAGTTAAAGGCCCGGCGGCACTTGCGTCAATGGACGAAGCTGGGCCTGTGCGGCTAGGGTGGAGCCATGAGCGATGTCCCAGACTGGATGTGGAACGACGACCACAGCGCATTTCGCGATCTCGTCGGCTATGCGCCGATCGTATGGCGCGAATTCTACGTCGAATTGGCGCTTGAAATCGACACGCGCCACCGCAACCGCTCGGGCGTGGCGCATGGCGGCGTGATCGCGACTTTGGCCGATGCGGCGGGCGGATTTGCAGGCTGCTGGTGCCCGCATCCGAACCGCATCCGGCGCGCGTCCACGCTGTCGTTGAACACGCAGTTCGTGTCGGTCGCCAAGATGGGCGACCGGCTGGTAGCGCGGGGGATCGCCAACCAAGGCGGCAAGTCGATTTTCTTCGCCACGATCGAGATTCGCGATGCGGGCGGTCGCTTGGTCTCGACGGGGACGGGTGTGTACAAATACCGCCCCGGCAGCGAAACCTCCGAGGGCGCGGCGCGCGACACGCCCGTCTAGTGCCGCCATCTAGCCGGACCCGAATTTTGCCCCTATAAACGCTACCGCCGCCGCCGTCGCATTTCGGAGACACCATGATCGCCCCGCTCGCCTTGCGCGAAAAATCCAAGAATCTGCTCGGTTCCCTGATCCGCGAAGTCTCCAAAGACGCGATGGAAAAGCCCGGCCTCATCCCGCTTTGGTTCGGCGAGGGCAGCCGCACGGCACCGGCTGCGGTCGTGGCCGAAGCGCACAAGGCGATCGACGACGGCTACCAATTCTACGCCTCGAGCCTCGGCCGGCCCGAACTGCGCACGGCGATCGCCGACTATGTGCGCCGCCTGCGCGGCGTCGACGTGGATGCCGACCGCATCTGCGTGACCGCCTCGGGCAATTCGGCGATCCAGATGGCGATGCAGCTCATCGTCGATCCGGGCGACAATGTCGTGTTTGCTGTACCTCTGTGGCCCAACGCGGCCGACATGGTGCAGCATCTGAACGGCGAAGTGCGCCGTGTGCCGCTTGCTTTGGGACCGCGCGGCTGGTCGCTCGATCTTGAGCGGCTTTTCGCCGCGTGCGACGCGCGCACCAAGGCGATCTTCCTGAATTCGCCGGGCAACCCGACGGGCTGGCTGGCCACGCCGGAGGAACTTAAAGCCGTCGTTGAATTCTGCCGCAAGCGCGGCATCTGGGCGATCGGCGACGACGTCTACGAACGTATCGTCTACGACGCTGAAAGATCGCCGTCGTTGCTCGATTTCGCCGGCCCCGACGATCCGGTGATGATCGTCAATTCCTTCTCGAAGGGCTGGTGCATGACCGGCTGGCGCCTGGGCTGGCTCGTGGCGCCGAAGGCCGTCGTCGACACGCTCGGCAAGATCGTCGAATTCAATACGTCGGGGGCCACCACCTTCGTGCAGCGCGCGGGCGTGGTCGCATTGCAGCAGGAAGATTTCGTGCGCACGATCCGCGCCGAATACGCCCAAGCGCGTGACATCGCTTTCCAGCGCCTTTCGGCGATGGGCCGGGTGCGGCTCACGCGCCCGCAAGCGGCGTTCTATGCCTTTTTCGCGGTGGACGGCATGTCGGACTCGGTCGCGATGTGCAAAAAATTCGTCCGCGAGGCCAATGTGGGGCTCGCACCGGGCCGTGCGTTCGGGCCCGAGGGCGAGGGCTTCGTGCGGCTGTGTTTTGCGACCGATCCCGCGCGCCTCAGCGAAGCGCTCGACCGCATCGAACCGCTGCTGCGGTAAGGGAAACGGCGATGGCTGCGTTTGTCGGAATCGACTGGGGTACCAGCAACTGCCGCGCTTACCGCATCGACGACAGCGGCGCTGTGCTCGAACGCCGAACCGACGGCCCCGGAATCCTTGCGGTGCGCAACGGCGATTTTTCGGCAGCGCTCACCAAGTTGGCGGGCGACTGGATCGACGCACCGGGTGCTCCGCCCGCGCTGATGTCCGGCATGATCGGCTCGGCGCAAGGCTGGGTCGAGGCACCCTATCTGCCGATCCCGGCATCCCCCGCCGACTTCGCGGGCAAGCTCGCACCCGTGCCCGATCCGCATCGGCGCATTTTCATCGTGCCGGGCCTGCACGGCGTGGGGCCGGCCGGCCCCGACGTGATGCGCGGCGAAGAGACGCAGATTTTCGGCAGTGGGATCGCAGACGGCGTCGTTTGCCTGCCTGGCACCCATTCCAAATGGGCCGTCATTGCGGGCGGCAAGGTCGTGCGCTTCGCCACTTTCATGACCGGCGAAGTATTCGCCGTCATGCGCCGCCATTCGATCCTCGGCCGTTTGATGAACGAAGCGCCGCACGACGCGGCCGCCTTCGCGCGCGGTCTTGTGCGTGCGCAAGCGCCGGGCGGGCTGCTGCACCATCTCTTCACCGTGCGCACGGCAGGCCTGCTCGAAGGGCTGGGGCGCGACGCAGCACCAAGCTTCCTGTCGGGCGTTTTGATCGGCGAAGAAATCGCCGCCGCCAAAGCGCAGTTTGCACCCGCAAGCGTGACCGTGATCGGCAGCATGCCGCTGGCGCAGCATTACGCGATCGCGCTCAATGTGGCCGGCATCACGGCAGCAACCGTGGTAGGCGACGATGCGGCGGCAGCGGGCCTCGCCCGCGTCGCGCGTGAAGCCGGTTTGTTCGGCTGACGCACGCGATGCGCATCCTCATCCCCGATGCGCAATATCCGGGCTTGCCCGACATCGAGGCGCAAGCGCTGCCCGACGCCGAATTCTTCGTGCATCGCGCGCGCGATCCCTTGCAGATCCCCGACAGTTCGTGGGCGCGCGCCGACGGCGTGCTGCTGTGGCAGGACATGCCGATCGACCGCGCCGTCGCCGACAAGCTCGTGCGCTCGCGCATCGTCGTGCGCCACGGCGTGGGCTTCGACCGCGTCGATCTCGAAGCCTGCGCCGAGCGCGGCATCGTCGTGTGCAATACGCCCGACTACGGCACCGAAGAAGTCGCGAACCATGCGCTTGCCATGGTGCTGTCGCTGCGGCGCGGGCTTGGCACCTACGCCGAGATGCTGAGCCTAGATCCGCAGGCGGGCTGGCGCTGGGATGCACCCCCCTTGATGCGCCGCTTGAGCGGCCAGGTCTTCGGCATCGTCGGCATGGGGCGCATCGGGCGTGCGGCTGCATCGCGTGCTGCCGCCTTCGGCTTTGATGTGGTCTACCACGATCCGCTGCTGCGCGACGCAAGCGCCGCCGCGTTGCCCTATCGCCGCTTCGAAACTTTGTTCGAGATGCTGGCCGAAACCGACATCGTGTCGATCCATTGCCCTTTGACCAGCGACACGCACGGCCTATTCGGCCACGGCGCGTTCGAGCGCCTGAAGCCGGGGACGATCGTCGTCAACACCGCGCGCGGGCCCATCGTCGATACGACCGCCTTGCTGGCCGCGATCGAGAAGGGCCAGGTCGGCGGGGCAGGGCTCGACGTATTGCCGCAAGAACCGCCCGATCCCGACGATCCGCTGGTCGCAGCCTATCGGCTGCCGCCGTCGTGGCTCGCGGGGCGATTGATCTTGAGCCCGCATGCCGCCTTCTACAGCCCCGAGAGCTGGCGCGATCTGCGCTACAAGGCGGCGGCGACGATCCGCGACTATCTCAAGGAAAATCGATTGCGCAATTGCGTGAATCGGCATTTGTTTGCGCAAGGCGCTTTGCCGCCGGACGAAAACGCCAAAAACGGCCATTGATAAAAACGAGGGGGGGGGATCGACGATGCGCGTAGTCATCACGGGCGGCACGGGCATGCTCGGCAAAAAGCTTGCGGGCGAATTGCTGAAACGCGGCACGCTCGTCGACCGCAGCGGCAAGCCGCGCGAAATCTCCAAGATCGTGCTGTTCGACATCGCCGAAGCCCCCGGCATCCCGGCCGATCCGCGCATCGACGTGCAGTTGGGCGACGTCGACGATCCGGCCACCATCGACAGGCTGATCGCCCCCGATACGGGTGCGATCTTCCACCTGGCTGGCGTGGTGAGTTCGGGCGCCGAGCGCGATTTCGATTTGGGCTACCGCGTCAATCTCGACGGCACGCGCGAAGTGCTGGAAGCGGCGCGCCGCCTGAAGCAGCCGATCAAACTCGTCTTCGCCTCGTCGCTCGCCTGCTACGGCGGCGGGCTGCCGCCGGTTATCCCGGACGATTTCCGCATCACGCCGCAGACCTCCTACGGCACGCAGAAGGCGATCGGCGAATTGCTGGTCGCCGACTATGCGCGCAAAGGCTATGTGGATGGGCGCAGCCTGCGCCTGCCGACCATCGTCGTGCGGCCGGGCAAGCCCAATCTTGCGGCCTCGACCTTTGCGTCGTCGATCCTGCGCGAGCCGCTTGCGGGCGAACGCGCCGTGTGCCCGGTCGATCCCGAAACCTGGATGCCGCTTTTGAGCCCGCGCCGCTGCATCGACGCATTTATCCGCGCGCACGATCTTGCCGACGCCGATTGGGGCTGGAACCGCACGCTGCTGCTGCCCTCGCTCGACATCACGGTGCGCGAGATGGCCGAAGGCCTGCGCCGTGCAGCGGGCGAAGCGGCCTACGCGCTGATCGACTGGAAACACGATCCGGCGATCGCCAAGATCGTCGCCGGTTGGCCTGCGCGCATGGCGGCCAAGCGCGCCGTGGCGATGGGCTTTGCGGCCGACGCCTCGATCGACGAAATGATCGAAAACTACCGCCGCGACGACGCACCAGCCGCGCGCGCCTGAAGCACAGAAACACGAACGGGGAGAAAAACGATGGGTTCGAGACTTGCGGGAAAGACCGCCTTCATCACCGCCGCCGCCCAGGGGATCGGCGCTGCCAGCGCCAAGCTGTTTGCGGCCGAAGGTGCGCGCGTGATCGCGACCGACATCGATGCCGGCAAACTTGCCGAACTCGGCAAAACGCCTGGCATCGAAGTTCGCAAGCTCGACGTGATGGATCGTGCGGCCGTGTTTGCGGCCGCCGAGGCGGTCGGTGCGGTGGACGTGCTGTTCAACTGTGCGGGCTTCGTGCATCACGGCACGATTCTCGACTGCGACGACAAAGCCTGGGACTTTTCGATGAATCTCAACGTGCGCTCGATGTTCTGGGTCACGCAGGCGCTGCTGCCCGCGATGATCGCCAAGGGCAAGGGTTCGATCGTCAACATGTCGTCGGGCGCCTCGTCGATCAAGGGGGCGCCGAACCGCTTCGTCTACGGCACCACGAAGGCCGCCGTTATTGGCCTTACGAAGTCGCTCGCGGCCGACTTTGTGCGCCAAGGGATACGGGTGAATGCGATCTGCCCGGGTACGGTCGACACGCCTTCGCTGCAGGGCCGCATTGGCGCCTTCGCCGACCCCGTGCAAGCGCGCAAGGATTTCATCGCGCGCCAGCCGATGGGGCGGCTTGCGACGGCCGAGGAGATTGCTCTGCTCGTGCTGTTTCTGGCCAGCGACGAATCGAGCTTCATCACCGGTGCGGAATACAAAGTCGACGGCGGCTGGTCGCTCTAAGCCGCCGCCGCCGCTGCCGATGCGGGCGCTGCCGATGACGGCGCGCGCCCGCACTTGCATTTCGATTTGACAAGAGCTGAAATGTTATACTATTTCAGACTTGTCAAATCGACAGCATCGGCGGGGAAAATCCAATGCAATTTCGGAAGTTGTTCTGCGCCCTCTTGGCGGCGGCAGTCGGCGCATGGTCGTTGTCTGCAGCGACGCCTGCTGCGGCCGACGACGCCCGAATGCTGCGGATCGTGTCGCCGTGGGAGATCACGGGACTAGACCCCGCTCGCTCGGGCTACATATTCACGCGTTTGCAGATCGCCGAGACCCTGGTCGGCGCCGATAATGGCGGCAATCCCGTGCCGAGCCTTGCCGAAAGTTGGACCGTATCGCCGGACGGGCTCGATTGGCGCTTTCGCCTTCGCCCCAACGCATTGTTCCACGACGGAACCCCAGCCAATGCCGAGGCGGTCGCGCGCGCGCTGCAGCGGGCCCAGTCCTTGACCGGCGGGATGCTGGCCAATGCGCCGATTGCCGCGATCGCAGCGGCCGATGGCCTCGTTTCGATTCGCACGACCCGACCGTTCGGTGCATTGCCTGCCTTCCTCGCGCATTCTAGCACCATTGTGCTTGCGCCAAGCGCTTACAGCGAGGCGGGTGCGGTGATCCGCATCGTCGGCACCGGTCCCTACCGCGCCACGCTCGTTGAGCCGCCGCTGAAGGTCGAGATTGCGAGATTTGAGGGGTGGGCCGGTCGGCCGCCAGCGATCGCGCGCGCCTCCTATCTTGCGGTCACGCGCGGCGAAACGCGAACGGCGATGGCGGAAAGCGGGCAGGCCGATCTTGTTTATGTGCTGCCGCCCGAAGCGGTGGATCGCCTGCGCCGAAACCAGCGCTTGGCGGTGACGGTTATGCCGATCCCGCGGACGCGGCTGCTGAAGCTCAACGCGGGGTCGCCGTTCTTCGAAGACCGGCGCGTGCGGCAGGCCATCGGCTTCGCGCTCGATCGCGAGGGAATCGCAGTCTCTCTGCTGCGTAGCCCGGAGTCGCAGGCGACCCAGCTTTTCCCGCCAAGCCTCTCCGAATGGCACGTGCCGAACCTGCCCGCCTTGACCCATGACGCGGCGCGCGCGCGGGTATTGCTTGCCGAAGCAGGCTGGAAGCCGGGCCAAAACGGCATCGTCGAAAAAGACGGGCGCCCGTTCCGGGTGACCTTGCGGACCTTCTCCGATCGGCCGGAGCAGCCGCCGATGGCAGCGGCCATCCAGGCGCAGCTGCGCGAGATCGGGATCGACCTGCGCGTTGCGATCGTCAACAGCGGCGAGATACCTGCCGGCCATCGCGACGGAACGCTTGAGATGGCCCTATTCGCGCGGAATTTTTCGCTCGTCCCTGATCCGATCGGAACGATGCTCCAGGACTACGGCCCGCAGGGCGGCGATTGGGGGGCGATGAACTGGTCGAGTGCCGATCTTGCGCGCACACTCGACACGCTGGGCTCGACCAACGATCCGGCGGAACGCGCGCGCCTGCGCGCTGCGGCCGCGCGCATTCTGCATGCCGAGATGCCCGTCGTTCCGGTCGCGTGGTTCGACTACGGCGTCGCGGCCAATCGGCGGCTCCAGAACGTGTCCGTCGATCCGTTCGAGCTTTCCTATCGATTGGACGCGATGCGATGGGCGGAGTAGGCCGCGCACTGGCCGGCCGCCTTCTGCAAGCGGTCGGCGTCGCCCTGCTCGTCGGAATTCTGTGTTTTCTGCTCGCCGAAGCCCTGCCCGGCGACCAGGCATTCCGGATCGCAGCTGCGCGTTACGGCGAAGACATGGTCAACGGCATCGCGGCCGATGCGGTGCGCGCCGAGCTTGGCCTCGATCGCCCGGCATGGGCGCGTCTGGGTGCTTGGCTGTTCGACATCGCGCGGCTCGATCTTGGCGTCTCGCTTGTCAGCGGCGAATCCGTATTCGAGGAGCTGGTCCACCAGCTCGGTGCGACGATCGGCCTGTCCTTGGCGGCTCTGGCGCTGACCGCACTGGTCGGCCCGCCATTGGGCGTGGTCTTTGCGGTGCGCGCAGGCAAGCCTTCCGACGCGGTCGGCACGGCGGCTGCCGCAGCGCTGCGCGCACTGCCTTCGTTCGCCGTCGGCATTGCCTTGATGGTGGTGTTTGCGTCGTGGCTGGCGATCGTGCCGGCGGCCGGATACGACCAGCCGCAATCTTGGCTGCTGCCCACCGCAACGCTCGCGCTAGGCCTTGCCGCAACGTCGAGCATCGTGTCCCGCCATGCGACGCTTGCGGCACTGCGGTCGAGCCAGATCGCTTTTGCGCGCACGAAGGGGCTCGACGAGTTCGACGTCGTGCGTCGCCATGCGGTCCGCAATGCAGCGGCGCCGGTCGTCGCGTATCTCGGCGTCCAGCTCGTCTATCTTGTGGAAGGCGTCGTCGTGGTCGAATCGCTGTTTGCCTGGCCTGGCATCGGCCACGCGCTCGTGCATGCGGTGATTTCGCGCGACATTCCGATGCTGCAGGGTACGGCACTTGCCATGGGTTTGCTCTTTGTACTTCTCAATGCCGGCGTCGATTTCGCCTGTCGCGCGATCGATCCGCGGGTGCGGCACGCATGAGCCGCAGCAACGCGCGTCGGGCTATTGGCGTTGCCTGTGTCGGCGCCGTCGTGCTTCTGGCCCTGCTTGGGCCGTGGCTCATCGACGCCGATCCTTTGCGACAAAATCTGCGCGCATCGTTGCGCCCGCCGTCGGGTACCGACCTGCTCGGCACTGACCATCTCGGGCGCAGCGTGCTGGCGCGTCTCGCGCATGCCGCACGCCTGTCCATTTCCTTCGGCGCTGCCAGTGCGGCGAGTGCTGCGATCTTCGGCACAGCGCTCGGCCTGATCGCGGCCTTGCGCGGCGGCCTCGTCGACCGTGCAGCCGGTGCATTGTGCGACGCGACGATGGCGCTGCCGGGTCTGCTGCTCGTTCTCATCTTGGCTGCCTTTGCGCCCGGCGCTTTTTGGCCGCTCTATCTCGGAATTTCGCTAGCCCTCTGGGTCGAGTTTTTCCGCGTTGTGCGAACGCTTGCCCGCTCGCGGCTGACCGCACCGGACGTCGAAGCAGCGCGCCTGCTCGGCTTCGGCGATTTTCACGTTGTGAAGCGCCATCTTTTGCCCGACTTGCTGCCGGCCTTGGGCGCTCTGTTCGCGTTTGGCTTCGGCGCGTCCGTGGTCGCGGTATCGACGCTGAGCTTCATCGGCGTCGGCCTGCGGCCGCCAACCCCGGAATGGGGAAACATGATGACCGAACTTCTGCCGTACTACGACGAGGCGCCGGTGCAATTACTGGCACCGGCAGGGCTGCTGTTCGTGACGGTGCTGGGATTGCAGCTGCTCGCTGGGCGCGATCCGAAATGAGTGCCGCACCAGCCCTCGAGGTCGATGGTCTATTCGTTTCGGCCGATGGTCGGCATCTCGTCCGCAACGCATGCCTGTCGCTGCGTGCCGGCGGAATCCTTGTGATTCTCGGCGAGAGCGGCTCGGGAAAGTCGCTGCTTGCGCACGCGATCATGGGCACGCTGCCGCCCGAGCTTGAATGGCGCGGCCGCATCGCGATCGGCGGTACGAATTTCGGTGCGCTCGAGCCGAAGCGTCGCCGAGCCCATTGGGGCCGCATGATCGCGCTGCTACCGCAGGAACCTTGGGCGTCGCTCGATCCGCTGATGCGGGTGGAAGACCAGATCGCCGAGGTCCATGCGTTGGTCGGCCGGCGGACCTGGCGGGAGGCAGGCGTGCTTGCCGATCGCGCGCTCGCAACGCTTGGGCTTGGATCCGCCGGTAAGCGCTATCCGTTCCAGCTTTCCGGTGGCATGGCGCAGCGCGCGGCCGTCGCCGTTGCACTGGCCGGCGGCGCCCGGCTCCTGGTCGCCGACGAGCCAACCAAAGGGCTCGACGCCGAATGCCGCGACGACGTTGCGGATTTGCTGATGTCGCAGACCCGGACCGGCGCTGCGTTGATCGTCATCACGCACGATATTGCCTTTGCACGGCGACTCGGCGGCGACATGGCGGTCATGCTCGATGCGGAGATCGTCGAACAGGGCACGACTTCGGAACTTCTCGCAGCACCGCGCCATGCCTACACCAAACGGCTGCTCGCAGCCGATCCGGCCGGATGGACGCCGGCGCTGCCGCGCGCAGCCGAAAATCCGGTCGTCGAGGCCGAGAATCTCGCCGTCGAACGCGGCGGCAGACGCTTGTTCGAGGGGCTGGACGTTGCCGTCTGTCCGGGCGAGATCGTTGCAGCGACGGGTCGCAGCGGTTGCGGCAAAACCAGCCTCGGCAACGCGCTGCTCGGCCTGCTCAAGCCGCAGATCGGCCGCGTTCTCCGCGCGAGCGGAGCCGGCGCGCACCGTTTCCAGAAGCTCTACCAGGATCCGGTTTCTGCATTTGCAGTGCGATCGACGCTCGGCGTCGCCTTGGAGGACGTCTGTCGGCTGCACGGGCTGCCGCTCGATGCGCCGTCGCGCGTTTTGGCGCGTCTGCGTATCGGTCCGGACCTGCTCGCGCGTTATCCCGACCAGGTGTCCGGCGGCGAGTTGCAACGCATTGCGCTGGCGCGCGCGCTGCTCGTGAATCCGATTTTCCTGTTCGCCGACGAGCCGACGTCGCGGCTCGATCCGATCATCCAGCAGGAGGTCATGGTGCTACTGCGCGAGGTGGTCGAGGATCGACGCTTGGCGATGTTGCTGGTGACCCATGACGCCGCTCTTGCCGCCGGTATGACCGCGAAGGCCATCCGCGTTGACGCGCCCGTCGATATGCGCCCGATGTCCGCCGCGCTCTAAGCTACCGCTGTGGCGGTTGCCGGAACGCGCCCGCGGCCTTTGAGCCGCGCGGCGATGCGCGCGGCGGCGTACATGCCGCCGATCCCGACCGCGTTGACCGCGATCTGCGCCACAAGGCCTGTACCGATCAGCGCAAAAGCGATGCCGCCCGCGTGTGCGAGCACCATGCCGGTGAAAAACACCGTCAACGCCTGGCAGCCCATCGTCGCGAACGGCATCGCGTAGGCGTGTGCGAGCAAGCCCGGCCACGCATCGACGATGCGCAAGGCGACGATCGCGAGCGCCAGGAAATGCGCGTATTGGCGGATGTCGAGATTGGGCTTGTTGGCGTGCGCGTAGAACCAATCGTGCAGCAGCCCCAGCATCGCATTGTGTTGGTAGACGATGGGCGAGACAGCACCCACCCCCAATGCGAGCCACACGATCGACGCCGCCAGCAGCAGGTTGCTGCGCCGCAGTTTCGGCAGCCAGCCGCGCGAGGCGGCATATCCTGTGAAAAACAGCAGCTGCCAGGCCATCGGGTTGAAGCCCCAGCCGCGACCCTCCGGCGCGTTCGATTCGAAATTTATTTCGAAGATCTGTACCGCAAGCCACAGGCTTGCCGACAAGCCGAGCGCCCATCGTGGATCGATTCGCGCTAGGGCCATCGCGAGCGGGACGGCGGCCAGCACCACTATGTAGAGCGGCAGAATGTCGAAATACGTGGGCACGTAGGCTAGGCGCACGAGCAGGGCGAGCGTGCCCGCCGGGTCGGCGAAGAACGCGCCAATTCCCAGGAACGCCGCATAGTCGACGCCGAACATTGCAGCACCCGCGCACAACGCGGCCCCGCATACGAACAAGGCGAGATGCGCGCCATAGAGCTGCACGCAGCGCCGGACGATGCGTTTGACGCCGGCCGCGAACCCGTCGCGCACGAACGTGCCGCCGAAGGCGATCGCCGCGGCATAGCCCGAGATGAACACGAACACGTGTGCGGCGTCCGAAAGCCCGAAGCGCGCCCAGATGATCTGGGCGAGCCAGTCGCCTGGCACATGGGCGACGTAGATCGCCGCCAGCGACAGACCGCGGAAAAAGTCGAGACGTATGTCGCGTGGTTTTTTGGCCGTCCCCGTCGTCGTTGTCGTCATGCCGCGCGCGGACCCATGTTCGCAAGACGCAACAGGTCGGGCAGGTCGGCGCGGCGCAGATAGGCCAAGCCGAGGCCTGCCGCCCACACGAGCAGCGCTTCTTTGAAGAGCACAGCGCCGTCGTCGTAGGGGTCGATGCCCAGCGGCGAAACCACGTGGAAGAAGATCGCACCGGTCATCACGCCGGTCGCCGCCAAGCCGCCGACCAGTTGCGTGCGCCGGTAGAGGCACAGGATGGCGGCCCCCAACTCGACCGTGCCGACGCCGATGCGCATGATCTTTTCGAAGCCTGAGAATCCCAACCAGTCGGTGAGGACGGTGAACAGCCACACGCTGCCCTCGTGGCCGAAGAACTTGTACTGCAGATACCAGACGAAGATGTAGGCAATCCAAAGCGCGAGGAGCCAGGGCAAGGCGACGTTGAGGGCTCGTGAGAGGCGGTCCATCTTGTCTTCTCCGAAACGTTTGTTGTGCCGTTGTTTCGCCGCTGCCGCCGCCGAAGTTACTCGGCGTGCCGTGCGCGGCCCCTTTCAACGGGGCGAAGATGTTGTTTTGTCGCCAGAATATTCGTTTTTGCGATACAAAAAGTTACGCATCGTCACTTGGTGTTTGCCGGCCCGCGAGCTAAATAGAAGGGGTGGGTGGTGTTCCGTCGCCCTGCCGCATTTAAAGGTCGCAAAACATGTTCTCGCGTCTCACCCGTCTTTCCTTTGCATCGCTGGCGTTCGCGTCGTTGGGTCTTGCGGCCGCCCTTTCGGGTGCGGCTGTTGCCCAAACGCGGCCCGAGCCGCCCAAGGGCGACTGGCAGGTAACGACCGGCGCGCTCGTCGGCTACGCGCCCGCCTACGAAGGTGCGGACAAATACAAGGTGATGCCGCTGCCGCTGATCGACGTGGTGTGGCGCGATCGCGTGTTCTTGAGCACGATGAATGGGCTGGGTGCATGGGCCTACCGCGCCGACGGCTTCAGCATCGGCGGTGCCATCGGCTACGAATTCGGCCGCGACGAAAGCTTGGATCGCAGCGAGCTCGACGGGCTCGGCGACGTGGACGCGGCCGCCCAAGCGCGCCTGCTCGCCGAATACCGCACGGGGCCGTTCCGCCTCGACGCAGCACTGGCGCGCGCCCTCGGCGGCAGCGACGGCACCACGCTGCGCATCGGTGCCAGCATGGGCTATCCGATCAACGACAAGCTGCGCCTGATGCCCGGCATTGCAGCGGTGTGGGCAGACGAAAACTACATGGACGCCTATTTTGGTGTGACGGCAGCGCAAAGTGCGCTGTCGCGGGCACGCCTCGGGACCGCCGCCGGCAAATCGCAGTTCGAGGCCAAATCCGGCGTCAAGAACGTCGATCTCTCGCTGATGGCGAGCTATTCGCTGACGCAGAACTGGATGCTGCGCGGCGGCGGCGGCGTGCGCTTCCTGGTGGGCGATGCGGCCGACAGCCCGATCTCGAAGCGCGACACGGCCCCCTTCGTCAATTTGGGCTTAGCTTATCGCTGGTAGCTGCCGCGCAGCTCGCGCGCGATCGAAACAAGGCAGAGCTCGGTGAACAACACTTGGGCGGCGTTTTGTGCCGTCACGGTCGAAGGATCGTATTGCGGCGCGACCTCGACGACGTCGGCCCCCACGATGTCGAGGCCGGCTAGGCCCCGCAGCATGGCAAGCGCTTCGCGCATCGAAAGCCCGCCCGATTCGGGCGTGCCCGTGCCCGGTGCGAAAGACGGGTCGAGCCCGTCGACGTCGAACGTGACATAGACGGGGCCGTCGCCGACCACGTCGCGCGCCTTGGCGACCACGCCGGCGACGCCCATTCGGTCGACGTCTTCGGCATGGATCACGGTCATGCCGCTGTCGTACGAAAACTCCCACAGATATTCCGCCCCGCCGCGAATGCCGATCTGGATCGTGCGTTCGGGATCGAGCACGCCGTCGAGTACCGCCATGCGGAACGGCGCGCCGTGGTGGAATTTCGAGCCTTCGTAAGCGCCGCTCGTGTCGCAATGCGCGTCGAAATGCACCATGCCGACGGGCCGGTCGCGGCCGAGGGCCCGCAAGATGGGCCAGGTGATCGAATGGTCGCCGCCCACGGCGAGCGGCACGATGCCGGCGGCGACGAGCTTCGTGAAATGCGCTTCGATGTCGGCATGGCAGTCGGCCAGCGAAAAGCGGCTGCGCATCGGCACGTCGCCAATATCGGCCACGCGCAATTCGCTCAAGGGGGCGCGGCCCAGCACATGCTCGTAAGGGCCGATGCGCTCGACCCCGCGCACCGCACGGGGCCCAAGGCGCGCACCCGCGCGGTTGGTGACACCCAGATCCATCGGCACGCCGACGAGGGCCGCATCGAGCCCGGCGAGGTCGGCCTCGCTCGCAAGTGCTCGATAGGGCGCGTCGAGGAATGTCGCGGGTTCCGCGAACGGCCATTTGCGCTGGTCGGGGCTCTTGAAAATCTTGGCGGCAACCCGCGCGAATTCCGGGTGCTTGATGTCGCCGCCGGCGGCATCCGCATAGTCGCGCCGCAGGCGCGCCAGTTTTTCGGGATCGAACGCCATGCCCCTACATCGTGGCGCCGATTTGCCACGGCACGAATTCGTTGTCGCCGTAGCCGAGCTGTTCGGACTTGCTGCGCTCGCCCGACGCCACGCGCAAGATGTGCTCGAAAATCTCGCGGCCCTTGTCTTCGACCGAAACGCCGTCGACGATGTCGCCGCAATTGATGTCCATGTCCTCGATCATGCGGCGGTAGATGTCGCTGTTGGTCGCAAGCTTGATCGACGGCGTGGGCTTGCACCCGTAGGCCGAGCCGCGCCCGGTCGTGAAGCACAGCACATTGGCCCCGCCCGCCACCTGGCCCGTGGCCGAGGTCGGGTCGTAGCCCGGCGTGTCCATGAACACGAAGCCCTTGGTGTCCACGCGCTCGGCATAACGATAGACGCCGCGCAACGTCGTCGTCCCGCCCTTGGCCGCAGCGCCCAGCGACTTTTCGAGGATCGTCGTAAGTCCGCCCGCCTTGTTGCCGGGCGAGGGGTTGTTGTCCATCGAGCCGTCGTTGCGCTTGGTGTACGCCTCCCACCAATGGATGATGTCGATGAGCTTCTCGCCGATCTCGCGCGTGGCTGCACGCCGTGTGAGCAGATGTTCGGCCCCGTAGATCTCGGGCGTTTCCGACAAAATGGCCGTGCCGCCATGTGCCACGAGCAGATCGACGGCGGCCCCCAAGGCGGGGTTGGCCGTAATGCCCGAATAGCCGTCCGAGCCGCCGCACTGAAGGGCCAGCATGAGTTCGCTCGCCGGGATCGTTTCGCGCGTTGCGCGGTTCACGAGCGGCAGCATCGCTTTGATGCGTTCCACGCCGGCTTCGATCGTTTTGCGGGTCCCCCCGCTGTCCTGGATCGTCATGGACTGGAAGAGATCGCCATCGACGATGCCGTAGGCGCGTTTCATCTCGTCGATCTGGAACACTTCGCAGCCCAAGCCCACGAGCAGCACGCCGCCCACGTTGGGGTTGGTCGCATAGCCCCATTGCGTGCGCTTGAGCACGTCGAACCCTTCGCCCTTGGAGGCCATGCCGCAACCGGTTCCGTGCACGAACGACACAACGCCGTCGACGTTCGGATAATCGGCAAGGATGCCCGAGCGCGTCACGGCCTCGGCCATGAAGCGTGCGACGGAGGCCGAACAATTCACGGAAGTGAGGATGCCGATATAGTTGCGCGTCCCCGCCCGCCCGTCGGCGCGGCGATAGCCTTGGAACGTCGCGCGCTCGGCGAGCGGCAGCGGCGCGTAGGGCTTGGCGTCTTCGGCAAAATGGTAGTCGCGCGCGAATGCCTTGAAGTCGCAATTGTGCGTATGGATATGGTCGCCCGCCGCGATGGCGCCGTGCGCAAAGCCGATCGTCTGGCCGAATTTGCGCACGGACTCGCCTTGCGCGATCGCCGCGATCGCCATTTTGTGGCCCTTTTGGATGCGGGCGCGGGCAACCGCCCCGTGGATCGTGGCACCCTCGGGGATCGCGTCCACGGCGACCACGAGATTGTCGGATGCGTTGAGGCGGATCGTGCGTGGTACTGCGGTCATTTTGGCTTCCCCCGATTATTTGCCCCGAATATAGCGCAGGCGTGCGGCGTTTCAGACCACGTTCTTTTCCACGAGCGGGCGTTTTTCGACCAAGCGCTGCGGCGACAGATCGCCGAGATCGACCGCGGTTGGTGCGGCGCCTTGCATGCGGTCGGCAAGATAGCGCCCCACGGCCGGGCTTTGCTGCAGCCCGTGGCCCGAAAAACCGTTCGCGAGCCATACGTTCGACGTGCCCGGCACGGCACCCACCAGCGCGTTGTGGTCGAAGCCGTTCATGTCGTAATGGCCCGCCCATGCGCGCCCGCGCTTGATTGCCTCGAAGGCGGGCACGCGCGTGGCCAGCACGGGCCATACTTGGTCGTCGAAAAACTGGTAGTCGACCTCGAAATCCGCATCTGCATCGGGATCAGCGTCGGCAGGGGGCGCGCTGCCGCACAGATAGCCAGCGCCCTCGGGCCGACAATAGACGCCCGTGGGATCGATCAGCAGCGGAAAGTCGGCAAGCTTCTCGCGGCATTCGAACGTAAAGATCATGCGCTTTTTAGCGTGCACCGGAATGTCGAAACCGGTCTGGCGCACGAGGGCGCGCGCACCCGTACCCGCCGCGAGCGCCAACTGCCCGCACGCGATCCGCGATCCGTCGTCGAGTGTCACGCCGCGGCAGGCGCCGCCCGCCATGTCGAGCGAGGCGACCGCCGCTTTGCGGAATTCGGCACCGAGTGCGCGCGCTTTTTTGCGAAAGGCCTGCAGGAGGCTGTAGCCGTCGAACCAGCCTTCGCCGCTGCGGCCCCAGCATCCGGCTTCGAGCCCTTCGATCGAAAGCCACGGGAAGCGTTGCCGCAGGCAAACGGCGTCGAAACGCGCGATGTCTGCACCGAGCTTTGTTTGCAGCGCGTGGTTTTCGGCAAGCACCGTTTGGCCGGCTTCCGTCGCCAAAAATAGATAGCCGCCTTCGCGTAGGCCGATTTCCTGCCGCTCGCCGTCGACCGCCAGAATGTCGGCGGCCCGGCGCAGAAAATCGATGCCGAACAGCGATGCGCGGATATTGACGGGCGACGAAAATTGTTGCCGGATCGATGCGGCCGAGAGCGCACTTGCCGCGCGCGCATAGGTGGGGTCGGGCTCGAGCACGGTCACGCGGGCGCCAAGGCCCGATGCGACGAGATGGTAGGCGATCGAAGCGCCAATGGCGCCGCCGCCGGCAATCACGATGTCGGTAGTTTGGGTCATGGGAGACGGACTTTAGCGGAGGGGCGGGCATGCGCAACTGGATTGCGGCAGCGGCGATTCTGGCCGCAAGCACGGCATCGGCGTTCGCGCACTTGGTTCTCAAGCGCGGCCTCGGTCCCGGCGGTCCTGGCGGGCTCGGCGGTCTACCGGGCGGCCCGCCGGGCGGCGACCCAACGGGATTCGACCGCCCGACGCCGCGCTGAGCGCTGCCGTTTGCCCCAGGCGCGCGTCTGGGCTATGTCCTAGCGCGCCTCGTCCTTTGAAAGTCCGAACGTGATCGAAAAACAGAAACTCAAAGCCATCAGCGGCTTTCCCGAATGGCTGCCCGAACTGCGCATGGTCGAGCTCAAATGGCTCGACACGATCCGCGCGCTGTTCGAGAGCTACGGCTACGCGCCCATCGAAACGCGCGCGGTCGAGCCCGTCGAAGTGCTGCTGAAGCAGGGCGACACCGACAAGGAAATCTACGCGATCCGGCGCCTTGCAGCGGAGCCTGGCGAGGTCGCCGAGCACGCGCTGCACTACGACATGACCGTGCCGATGGCGCGCTACGTCGCCGCCAACATGAACGAGCTCGTCTTCCCGTTCAAACGCTACCAGATGCAGAAGGCCTGGCGCGGCGAGCGCCCGCAGGACGGGCGCTTCCGCGAATTCTACCAATGCGACGTCGACGTGGTCGACGTGCGCGACATCCCGCTGCATTTCGACGCCGAAATGCCGGCCATCATGTTCGAAGCGCTCGACCGCATCGGCGTGGGCCCCACGGCCACCAAGATCAACAACCGCAAAATCCTGCAGGGCTACTACGAGGGCCTCGGCATTGCGGATGCCGCCAATACGATGCGCATCGTCGACAAGCTCGACAAGATCGGTACGGCGGGCGTTGGCGCCATGCTCGCAAGCGAACTGGCCCTCGACGACGCCACGGTCGCGAAGGTGCTGGCCTTGAGCGAGATCAAAGGCAGCGATGCGGGCGTGCTGGCCGCCGTCGAAAAACTCGGCGTGAAGTCGGCGACGCTCGAGCAGGGCCTGCACGAGCTCGGCTTCGTGCTCGATGCGCTGAAGCGTTTTCCGTCCGGTGCTTTCGTCGCCGATCTTTCGATCGCGCGCGGTCTCGCCTACTACACAGGCTCGGTCTACGAAACCAAACTCGTCGAGTTTCCGGATTTCCCGACCGTGTGCGGCGGCGGGCGCTATGACAATCTCGTGGGGTCGCTCATAAATCGGCGCCTGCCGGGCATCGGCATTTCGATCGGCCTCACGCGCATTTTCTGGAAGATGCAGAAAGAGGGCCGCATCGCCGCCCCGCGCAAAAGCCCCAGCGACGTGCTCGTCCTCTTCCCGCGCGGCGGGGCCTATGCCGATGTGGCGGCAACCGCACAGGCCTTGCGCAGCCGCGGCCTCAAGGTCGAGATGTACCACGAGGACCGCAAGATCGACGCGCAGTTCAAATACGCGACCGACAAAGGCATTCCTTACGTATGGTTTCTGCCCGCGGAGGCGGGGGCTGCGCACAAGGTCAAAGATCTCGCCGTCGGCACGCAGCACGAGGCCGATCCCTCGAGCTGGCTTCCCGCAAGATTGGGCTGAAGCGTCAGCGCCGCTCGTCGAGCACGAGGCGCAGGGCGAGGCCCGCAAAGACGCACGCGAGGAACCAGCGCATGGCGGTGACCGCGCGCTTGCTGCCGGCAATGGCGCGGCCGGCACGGGCCGAGACGACTATGACCGCCCCGTTCACGACGAGGCCGATCGCATTGAGGATCGTGGCCAGCAGCAGCATCTGCAGCACGATCGAGGGGCCTGCGGGATCGACGAATTGCGGGAAGAGGGCCACCACAAACAGCGCCATTTTGGGATTGAGCACGTTGTTCCAGAGGCCCTGGCGGAACATGGGTGCGATCGCGGCGGCTGTTGTGGCCTCGGCCGAGGCCGCCGATGGCGCCATGGGGGCTTGCGGTGCGGTGAGGATACGCACCGCAAGAAACGCGAGATAAGCCGCTCCGGCATAGCGCACGATGTCGTAGGCAAGCGGATAGACGGCAAAAAGTTGGGCAAGGCCCAGGGCGGTTGCGAGCGCGTGGCCGTAGGTTCCGATCTGGATGCCGGCCAATGTGGCAAATCCCGCTGCCCGCCCGTGGCTCGCACTGCGCGCGGCGATCAGCAGCATGTCGGGGCCGGGTGTTGCCGCCAACGCCACGCAGGCAAGGGCGAAGATCCAAAGGACGGCGATTTCCACGGGTTGCCCTTTGCCAATGAGAGATGGGGCAGGCGGGACTATCCCCGGCGCGCGGCGCGCGAAAGCGCCCAAAACGGCGGAAAACCGGGATTGCGGGTGGTGCTGCCGGGGAGGATTGAACTCCCGACCTCAGCCTTACCAAGGATGCGCTCTACCACTGAGCTACGGCAGCGCGCCACCCGCAATCGGTCGCTTGATGCCACAGACGGCCGGTGTGTGCAACTCGCTTGGTTCGCGGGCCGGTTTTTGGCAAACTGACCTCGATGACCCAAGCGCTTGCAGCCCCGCCGCCGGCCCCAATGACGCCTTCGCAGACGATCGATCCGGTTGTGCGCGCAGCCGTGAAGGGCAAAGGCACCTTCTCGCTCGGCCAGATCGCCGACGTGGTCGGCGCCTCGCCGATGGTCGTGTTTGCCGTTCTCGAACAGATGGTGGAGGAGGGCAAGCTGCGCCGCCTCGTCGCCGGGCGCGGCGTGCCCGGCGTGCGGCGCTAGCCTGGCCCCGAAGACCTACCGCCGCTTTGCGCGGTTCACCGCCGACGTGACCGCCTTCAACGACGCCGCGACGATGTTCGCATCCACGCCCACCCCGAACAGCGTGCGCTCGCCGATCTTGGCTTCAACATAGGCAGCTGCCTGGGCTTTGGCCCCTTGGCCACCCTTAATCGCGTGTTCGCGATAATCGACCACGTCCACCGCAACGCCAATGCGATTGAGCGCATCGACATAGGCCGCGATCGGGCCGTTGCCTTCGCCGGTCAGCTTCTGTTTGACGCCGTCGATGGCGACGTTGGCTTCGATCCGCCGTTCGGTTCCGGCAGTGCCGGTCGGCAACGTCGTGTGGTCGGCAAACGCGATCGAACCGCCCTCGAGATATTCGTCGGCGAAGGCGGCGTAGATGTCTTTGGCCGACAATTCCTTGCCGGTCGCATCGGCCACGCGCTGCACCACGCCCGCAAACTCGATCTGCAGGCGGCGCGGCAATTCGAGCCCGTAGTCGCTCTCGAGCAGATAGGCGACCCCGCCTTTGCCGGACTGCGAATTGACGCGGATCACGGCCTCGTAGGAGCGGCCCACATCGTTGGGATCGATCGGCAGATAGGGCACGTCCCACAGGCCGGTGTTGGATTTGGCTTGGGCTGTAAGGCCTTTCTTGATCGCGTCTTGGTGCGAGCCCGAAAACGCCGTGAACACAAGCTCGCCGCCGTAAGGATGGCGCGGATGCACGGGCAATTGGTTGCAGTATTCGACCGTGCGCACGATCTCGTTCACGTCCGACAGATCGAGAGCCGGATCGACCCCCTGGCTGAACAGATTGAGCGCCAGCGTCACGATATCGACATTGCCGGTGCGCTCGCCGTTGCCGAACAAGGTGCCCTCGACGCGGTCGGCGCCCGCCATCACGGCGAGTTCGGCGGCGGCCACGCCCGTGCCGCGGTCGTTGTGCGGATGCACGGACAGGATCCAGCTGTCGCGCTTTTTGACGTTGCGCGAAAACCATTCGATCTGGTCGGCATAGATGTTCGGCGTCGCCGCTTCGACCGTGGCCGGCAGGTTGAAGATCATCTTGGCGGACGGCGAAGGCTGCCACACGTCCATCGCCGCTTCGCAGATCTCCTTGGCGAAATCCATTTCGGTCTGGGTGAAGCTTTCGGGGCTGTATTGCAGCACGATCTCTGTCTCGGGCACGGTTGCCACAAGGCGTTTTACGGTGCGGGTACCCTTGACCGCGATATCGACGATGCCCGGCCGGTCGAGCCCGAACACGACGCGGCGCTGCGTGGTCGAGGTCGAATTGTAGAGATGCACGACCGCGCGCTTCGCACCCTTGATCGCCTCGAACGTGCGCGCGATCAATTCGTCGCGGGCTTGCGTCAGCACTTGGATCGTGACGTCGGCGGGGATCGCCCCTTCCTCGACGATCGAGCGCACGAAATCGAAGTCGGTCTGCGAGGCGGCCGGGAAACCCACTTCGATTTCCTTGAAGCCCAGGCGCACCAGCAAATCGAACATGCGGCGCTTGCGCTCAGGGCCCATCGGCTCGACGAGGGCTTGGTTGCCGTCGCGCAGATCGACCGAGCACCAGAGCGGCGCTTTGTCGATGACCCGGCTCGGCCATTGGCGGTTGGGCAAATCGATCGGCGCGAAGGCTTTGTATTTGCGGAAATTCATTGTTCGTCTCGCTGGTTGGATGGGCAAAAAAGGGTCGGGGGGAACGAAGGCGCGAAAAAGCGCCTAAGTCGCTCGGCAAGACGGATGATGGGCATTGGGGACTTCCAGGCAGAAGGGGCGAAACCGCACGACAGACACCGCTTTGCGCCCCTTCGCGAAGGAAGGGGGAAGCGGCTCAAATAAGTCGAAGCGTGGCGCCCTGGAAGTTCATAGGATCGATTAAAGGGCAGATCGGGCGAGGCGTCAAATGTTTTGGCACGGGAATTGAACCTCCGCAATGGACCCCGCCGGAGACTTCTCTTCGGCCCTTACCCGGAGCAAACCCCCATGTTCAACACCTTGAAAGCCGTGGCTTTCGCGGCAGCCCTCGTTGCAGGTGCTGCGGGTGCGCAAGCGCAAGCGCCGACCACGATCAAATTCACGCTCGGCTGGAAAACTCAGGGCAGCGACGCGGCGTTTTTCGTCGCGCGCGACAAGGGCTATTTCGCGCGCGAAGGGCTCAACGTGACGATCGACCAGGGCGAAGGCTCGGGGGCGACCGTCACGCGGATCATGGGCGGCGCCTACGATGCCGGCTTCGGCGACATCAACGCGATCATCCAAAACGCGGCGGCCAATCCGGGCCAGCAGCCGATCATGGTCTACCAGATGTGGAACCAGCCGCCCTTCGCGATCGTCGCGCGCAATCCGGCCGGGATCAAGTCGATCAAGGATTTTGAGGGCAAGACGCTGGGCGGTGCCCAAGGCACGCCGACCACGCGGCTGATGCCGGTGTTCGCGTCCGTGAACAAGCTCGATCTTTCGAAGATCAAGTTCACGAATATGGCGCCCAACCTGCAGGAGCCGATGCTGATCCAGGGCCACATGGACGCGGCCATGGTCTTCAACATCACGAGCTACTTCAACCTCGTCGGCCTCAACCAGGATCCGGACAAGGACTACACCTGGTTCTCTTTCGCCGACTACGGCATGGATCTCTACTCGAACGGCATGATGGTCTCGCAAAAGCTGATGCGCGAGAACCCGAAGGCCGTGGCGGGCCTCGTTCGCGCCGTGAACCAGGCCACGCTCGAAGTGGGCCGCGACATTCCGGGGGCGATGGCCTCGGTGCGGCGCTTCGACGCGCTCGTCGACATGAACGTCGAAACCCGCCGCCTCAAATTCGCCTACGAAAAGCTCATGGTCTCGGCCGAGAGCAAGGAGATCGGCGCGGGCGACGTGAAGGACGAGCGTTTGGCGCGTTCGATCGGCATGGTCGTGTCGGGCTACGGCTTGACGCGCACGCCCGAGGTGCGCGAAGTCTTCTCGCGCGAATTCCTCCCCGCCCGCGGCGAACGCGAGCTCGTCTATATGGGAAACTGAGTTGACCCAAACCCGATCGCTCGTCGTCAAAGGCGGGCGCCTTCTCGACATCGACAAGGACAAGGCCGAGCCGGCGGACATTCTCGTGTCCGCCGGTTTCGTTCTCGACATTGGCCCGTCGGGTTCGTTCGACGCCGTCGCGGCCGACCGGCTCGATGCTGCCGACCGCTTGCTCGTTCCCGGTCTCGTCAACGCGCACACACACGCGCACGGCGCTTTGGGGCGCGGTGCCGTCGGCGACCAAGTGCCGCTTGAGCTGTTCTTGAACGCGTCGGGGGCCATCAACGGCCAGCGCACGCGCGACGACAAGTATCTGACCGCGGCCTTGTCGGCCGCCGAAATGATCCGGCGCGGCTGTACGGCGAGTTTCGATCTGTTCGTCGAATTCCCGGCCCCTTCGGCCGAGGGCATGCGCGCGACGGCGCAGGCCTATTGGGATGCCGGCATGCGCGCGGTCGTGGCCCCCATGATGGCCGACCGCACGCTTTATCAGGCTTTGCCGGGTCTGCTCGAAGCGATCCCGGCCGCCTTGCGCGGGCCCTTCGAGAAGCTTGCACTGGCCCCGTTCGAAACCAGCCTTGCCAATCTGAAGCCCATCTATGCGGATTGGCCGTTCGATCGTGCCTTCGTGAAGCCGGGCATTGCGCCGACAATCCCGCTGCATTGTTCGGACGCGTTTTTGTCGGCCTGCGGCGTCTATGCGCGGGACTACGGGCTGCAGCTGCAAACGCATCTGGCAGAAACGAAGGTTCAGGCGGTATTGGCGCGCCAGAAATACGGCACCGGCATGACGCAGCATCTCGATTCTTTGGGATTGCTGGGGCCACATTTCAGCGGCGCGCACGGCATTTGGATCGACCGCAGCGAGATGGACCTCGTCGCCAAGCGCGGCGGGCGCATTGCGCACAATCCGTCGAGCAATCTGCGTTTGGGGTCGGGCGTTGCTTCGATCCGCGAAATGCTCGATGCCGGCATCGAGCTTGCGATCGGCACCGACGGGACGAACACCGGCGACGGCCAGAACATCTTCGAGGCCGTACGGTTGGCGGCATATCTCTCGCGCCTGCAGGGGCCGGATTATCGCCAATGGGTCACGGCGCGCGAGGCGTTCGTGGCCGCCACGCAAGGCAGTGCGGCCCTTCTGGGCTTCGACAAGATCGGCAAAACAGCACCCGGCTATGCGGCCGACATCGTGTTCCTTGCACTCGACCAGCCGCAATACGTGCCGCTGCGCAGCCCACTCACGCAAATGGTGTTCGCGGAATCGGGCTCGGCAATAAGGCGCGTGATGATCGGCGGCAAGGTCGTGTTCGAAGACGGCAAGCTGCTCACACTCGACGAAGCCAAGCTGCGCCGCGAAGCCGAAGCTGCTGCCGCGCGCCTCGATGCCGCGAACGAAGGGGCCAAACACGCGGCCGCCTCGATCCACGATTTTGTCGGCACGTTCTGCATGGCGCACGGGCGGGCGGATTGCGCCATCCGCCGCCGGCTCGATTGCCAAGCTGTTTGAGCGGCTAGGCGGTTTGAGCGCCGTAGTAGAGCATCACGCTATGCTTGGCCTCGGCGAAGAACAGCCAGCGTTCTACCGCGAGACCTGCCAATAGCAAAACGGCAGCGACGCTGCTCGCGGCGATCGCGAGCGTGCCGGGCAAAGCGGTTGCGAGCAAAGTCAGCGCCAAGGGAATACGGAAGCCTGCATTGAGGGCGATGGCGCGCAGCTTGGCGGCGTGTTTGCGGGCGATTTTGTAGCCCATCTCTTTGAGCAGATAATTCTCTTCCGTGTGCGGCGCTTCGAAAAGGCGCACCTTGCCGATGGCCCCCAGGCCCGTCGCGGTCTCCGGCGTCGAGGCCGATTTTGTCGTGTCGATGAAATGCCAATAGCGCTGCTTGGCGAACAGAGCCACGACGATGGCGACCGCACTTACGACGCCGACCGCCAATTGCGGGTGCCCCCAGATATGCACAAACGCATTCAGCAGGGCCGCCCCGCTCGCGAGCGCCATCGCGAGATAGCCGGGCACGACGTAGCGATTGTGCCATTGGTGGATCGGTTTCAAGGAGCGGTAGATCATCGCCGTCGCATAGACCGTCGCGCCGGCGAGCACGGCACCCAGCAAACCTGCGAGGGCCACGAGCCCGTCGACATTGCCGAGAATTGCCCAGCCGATGCCGAAGACCGCAAGCGGCATATAGGTCGCCAAGGCGGCGATACCTTCGCGACTCAGCCACGAGCTGCGCCATTGGCTCAAAGCGCGCCACGCGCGTTCGGGATGGCCGAGATGCGCCGTCGACGAAAACAGCCCCGCCGTGATCAACGCCGTCGCAAGTCCGAGGCTGCACAGGCCGAAGACGCGGTCGGCGGGCACCAAGCCCAACGCGTTGCCGATCCCCAGCAATGCGAACAGGCCGTAGCCCGCACCCGAGGCGGTGGTGAAAAAGATGACCGAAAAAGCGGGATGCATCGCGGATGGACTTTCAGCGGGAAAGGACTTTGTCCATCCAGCGCAGCAATGGATGGAGGCCGGCCGTCTCGGCGGGTTTGGCAAGTTCGGCGGCCGCACCCGTGCAGCCGGCGGCCGTCTTGGACGCACGCGGCGGCAGGTAGCGGTTGACGGGCGCATAGCCCATTTCGGGCATCAGCGCGTAGCCGCCGCGCGCTTCGACGAGTTTCGACACGTCCGAGTGCGGATCGCCCAAATCGCCGAAATGGCGCGCACTCGCCGGGCATGTCGATACGCAGGCCGGCACGCGTTCTTCGGCAGCCAGGTTTTCGTTGTAGATGCGGTCAATGCACAAGGTGCATTTTTTCATCACGCCTTCGTCGGCGTCGAACTCGCGCGCCCCGTAGGGGCACGCCCACGAGCACAGCTTGCAGCCGATGCAGGTGTCCGCATTGACGAGCACAATGCCGTCTTCTTCGCGCTTGTAGCTCGCCCCCGTCGGGCACACTTCGACGCAAGCGGGCTTCTCGCAATGCAGGCACGATTTGGGGAAATGGACGGTGCGGCTCTCGGGGCTTTCGCCCGCCTCGAACGTATGGATGCGGTTGAACCACACGCCGTCGGCGTTGGCCCCGTAGGGGTCGAGATCGGTCATCGGGGCCGAATGGCCGCCGCTGTTCCATTCCTTGCAGTTGACCGCACAGGCGTGGCAGCCCACGCACGTGTCGAGATCGATCACGAGGCCGAGTTTTTTCGCACCCGCTGCGGGTTCGGCGTAGCTGGTCATTTGGGCTTCCATTCGCTGCCGTAGCGCAGCACGGTCGGGTGGTCCGGCATATGCGGCGGGGTTGCGATGTCGGGCAGGCGCGGGCTCGTGATGCCGGCCTCGGCCGCATCGGCTTTTTCCACGCGCACGCGCAGATCGTACCAAGCCGCCTGGCCCGTGACGGGATCGGAGTTGGAATAGCGATAGCCGTTTTTGGCCGGTAGCAATTCGCCGATCAGATGGTTGAGCAAAAACGCCTGGTTCGATTCCGGCGCGTCGGCGTCGAGGCCCCAGGTGCCCGCCCGCTTGCCGATCGCGTTCCAGGTCCACACGGTGTTGGGGTTCACCCCCTCCATCGTGCGGATCTGCGCCTTGATGCGGCCGTGATGCGAGGTGATCCACGCCCAATCGTCGTCGGCAAGGCCGAGATCGGCCGCCGTCTGGCGATGCATGTAGAGGCGGTTGCGGTTGAGGATTTGGCGCAGCCACGCATTCTGCGATCCCCACGAATGGTACATCGGCATCGGGCGCTGGGTCACCGCATGGAGCGGAAATTCCGCCTCCGCGATCTGCGTTGCTTCGAAGGTCGGGTACCAGAAAGGCAGCGGATCGAAATAGGTTTCGAGGCGTGCCTTATGTTCGGGCGGTGCCTGGATCGCGCCGATGCCGCGTGCGGCATTGCGGAAGCGCTGCAGCGGCTCGGAATAGATCTGCAGCACGATCTGCTCGGGCTTGTCGATGAGGCCGAGCTTGGTCGCGGCCTCGAGATAGCCCTTGTTGGCGTGTTTGTAATAGAGCTGGTCGGGCTCGAGATGGTGGCGCCAGAAAGCGCCGTTTTCGATGTAGCGCTCGAGCTGCTTGGGATTGGGCGCGCCCACGCCGGCCTTGTCGCCGTCCGCCCCGCGGAAACCCGCAAGCGGGCCCACGCCGGGTTTGCGCTCGTGGTTGACGATGTAGTCGGGATAGCCGCCCGGAAATTTGGGCGTGCCGTCGGCATTCGTGAAGCCCGGCAGTTTGAGACGCGCGCCGAGATCGATCAGCACGCTTTGGAAGGCGCGCACGTCGCGGTCGGGGGCGACGACCGGCTGGCGGATCGCGTCGGCCGGGCCTTCGGCCGAGCCGATCGGCCGGTCGAGCAGCGAAATGCAGTCCCAGCGCTCGAGATAGGTCGTATCGGGCAGGATCAGGTCGGAATAGGCGACCTGTTCGGAATAGAACGCGTCGGAATAGATGATGTGCGGGATCTTGTAGCTGCCGTCGGCGTTCTTGTCGGTCAGCATGGCGGCCGTCCCGGCCGAATTCATCGACGAGTTCCACGCCATGTTGGCCATATACATGAACAGCGTGTCGATTTTGTAGGGATCGCCCGCCCACGCGTTGCGGATCGCCATGTGCATGAGCCCGTGCGCCGCGATGGGCGCTTCCCACGAGTAGGCTTTGTCGATGCGCATGGGCTGCCCGTCGTCGTCGAGCAGCAGATCTTCAGGCCCGAGCGGAAAGCCGAGCGGCATGCCGCCCATCGGCTTGCCCGGATTGACTTGGGCCGGTTTGCCGGTGGGTTTGGGGCCGGGCGGGCAGGGGCGCGGGAAGGGAGCTTTGTAGCGCCACGAGCCGGGTGTGTCGACCGCCCCCAGCAGCATCTGCAGCAGATGCAACGCGCGGCACGTCTGGAAGCCGTTCGAATGCGCCGAGATGCCACGCATCGCGTGCATGGCGACCGGGCGGCCGATCGTCTTTTCGTGGCGCCGGCCGGCCCAATCGGTCCAGGGCTGGTCGAGCACAATCTGTTTTTCGAACGCCGCATGCGCCAGTTCGGCCGCAATGCGCTTGATCGTCGCGACGGACACGCCGCAGCGTTCGGCGACCGCTTCGGGCGCATAGTCCGGCGACAGATAGCGAAGCGCCATGAGCTCGAACGCAGGGACGGCCTTGCGCCCGTCGGCGAGCGTCACCTCGCCCACAAGGCGCGGATTGAAATCGGCGCCCAGCGCGCTGACGGCTGCGTTTTTGCCCGTGTCCCAGCACAGCGGATTGCCGGCTGCGTCGCGCACGAACAGCCCGTCGTCGCGTGCCACGAGCCACGGCGCGTTCGTGTAGCGCGCGAGGAAATCGAGATCGATGCGGTCGGCTTGCAGCAGTTCGTGCACGAGTGCGAGCACGAACAGCCCGTCGGTACCTGGGGCAATGCCGATCCACTCGTCGGCGATCGCCTGATAGCCGGTCTTGACCGGATTGATGGCGACGAATTTGGCGCCGCGCTGCTTGAGCGTGGCGAGGCCCGCCTTGATCGGGTTGCTGTCGTGGTCTTCGGCCACGCCGAACAGCAGGAAATATTCGGCCCGTTCCCAATCGGGTTCGCCAAACTCCCAGAACGAGCCGCCGATCGAATAGAGCCCGGCCGCCGCCATATTGACCGAGCAGAAACCACCATGCGCCGCGAAATTCGGCGTGCCGAATTGGTTGGCCCACCAGCCGGTCAAGGACTGGCTCTGGTCGCGGCCGGTGAAAAAGGCGAGCTTTTTGGGGTCGCTGGCACGGATGTCGCCGAGCCATTTTTCGGCGAGCGCCAGCGCTTCGTCCCATTCGATTTCTTTGAAGTCGCCGGCCCCGCGTTCGCCCATGCGCAGCAATGGTTTCGACAGCCGTGCCGGGCTGTAATGGTTCATGATTCCGGCCGAACCCTTGGCGCACAGAACGCCGCGATTGACCGGGTGGTCCTTGTTGCCCTCGATGTAGCGAATGCGGCCGTCGCGCAGATGCACGCGGATGCCGCAGCGGCAGGCGCACATGTAGCAGGTCGTGCACTTGACCTCGTCCGAGACCTTCGGCGAAAGCTCGATTTCGTGCGGTCCCGTCCCGTCCATTGGCATCTTCTTTGCGCCTTTTTTGCCCTGCGGATCGACATTTACCGCCTGTTCTTTAATAGGAGTGCGTCCGCGGACTGTCAAACCTCGCGCGCGGCGGGCCAAGGGGTTGCGCTGAATTCTTCGCAGGTAGATAATGGTGGCTCGTAACGGAGAACAAACGCAGCAAATGGCCGAACTCTCCCAACAGGATCTTGAGCGACTTGCGGCCGACCCGTCGAGCGCTGCGCGTGCGGCAACGGCGAGCAAAGTTGCGTCGACTTGGAAAGCCACGGCGCTGACGCCCGAAGCGCGCGCCGAGGCTGAGCAGGTCTTGCGCCTGCTCGCTAAGGATGCCGCCGTCGCCGTGCGTCAGGCTCTGTCGGACCATCTTAAGGACGCAAGTTTGCTGCCCGCAGGGCTCGCGATGACGCTGGCACGCGACATCGATTCGGTGGCGTTGCCCTTGCTGCTCGAAGGCAAAGCATTCAGCGATGAAGATCTGATCGAGATTGCGGCGACGCAAGGCTCGAACAAGCAGGTCGCGATCGCCAGCCGCAAAGAAGTGTCCGACGCCGTCGCGGCAACCCTGGTCCAGCACGGCAACGACAAGGTCGCCGCCAAGCTTGCCGCCAACGAAGGTGCCGCCCTTTCCGAGGCGACGGCAGAAAAACTCGTCGAGAAGCACGGCGCTTCGGGCGAGGTGCAGGAAAAACTCGCGGCGCGCAAATACGTGCCGCTGCGCGTGCTCGAAAAGCTCTACAGCATGGCGTCGGAGTCGATCCGCGACAAGCTGCTCGAGCGCGAGGACGTGTCGAGCGAGATGGCCTCCGACCTTGCGCTCCAGGCGCGCGAAATCGCGACCGTCGGCTCGTCGCTCGCCTCGCAGGAAGAAGACGTCGCGCGACTTGCCACGCATCTGCATCAAAGCGGGCGCCTCGATCCGGGCATTGTCGTGCGCGCCCTGTGCATGGGCGACATGTTCCTGTTCGAGCACGGCTTGGCGCGGCGCGCCAACGTGCCGATCGACCGCGCGCGCCAGCTGATCTACGATCCGGTCGGCGGCCTCAAATACGTCTACGAACGCGCCTTCATGCCGCAGGGCCTGTATCCGGCCGTGCGCGCCGCTTTGGAAGTGGCGCAAGAGACCAGCTACGACGGCGGCCCGTCCGATCGCGAGCGCTATCGGCGCAAGATGATCGAGCGCGTGCTGACCAAGGTCGAAGATGCCGATCCGGCGACGGCCGACTATCTCCTGTCGCGCCTCTCGACCTTGACGCAGTCGCTGGCGCATTTGCCGTCGGCCTGACGCAAAGCGCGCCTTTCCTTGCCGCCGCAGCTCCAAGCCTCGACCGAAGCCCGCGCCAAACGCGTCTTGTCGCGTTCGCTTGGCGCCCTCGCCAAGCAGGACGAAGACGTGGCCGAATGGCTTGGGCGCATCGGCAAGCCCGCGCCGCGCATCCGCACGCAAGGTTTCGAAGGATTTTTGCGCGCCATCGTGTCGCAGCAAGTGTCGATCGCGGCGGCCAGCGGCATCTGGAAGCGTCTGGAAGCGGGCTTGGGCGAAATCCGCGCCGAACGCCTGCTCGAATTCGACGCCGACGCGTTGCGCAGCTTCGGCCTGTCGCGCCAGAAAGCGCTTTATGCGCGCGGGCTTGCCGAAGCGGTCGTGTCCGGCGATCTCGATTTCGACGTTTTGCACGCTGCACCCGACGAAGACGCGATCGCCGCGATCACGCGCCTCAAGGGTCTCGGGCGCTGGAGTGCCGAAATCTATCTGCTGTTTGCGCTGCAGCGCACGGACGTGTGGCCTGCCAACGATCTCGCCTTGCAGGAGGCGATGCGCGTTCTGAAAAACCTACGCGACCGGCCCGACGAAAAGAAGCTGCGCAAGCTCGGCGAGGCGTGGCGCCCGCATCGTTCGGCCGGTGCCTTGTTCCTATGGCACGTCTACCACCATATCAAACAGCGCTGAGGGCGCTTGCCCTTGGGGCTCTCCTGGGCAGCGGCGTTGCGGCTGCGCAAGCGCCGGCACCCGTCCCAGCACAAGTGGATGTGCGCGCCGAGTTCGAAAAACTCGTAAGCCAGATCGAGACATTGCTCGACCGAGCACTCGAGCCCGAACAGCGCGCCGAACTGCGCGCAAGGCTTGCCCCGCTTGTGAGCCGCCTCGAAGAGGGGACGAGCGACGACGCCGCAACGCGCGTGTTCCGGCTCGAACGGCGCTTGGCGCGTTTGCGCGAAAACCGGCGCGGCACGTTCGACAACATTCCCCCGGCGCTCTACGAGGCGTATCGTCAGGTGCTCGACGACGAGGAGCGTCGGCTCGTCGAAGAGCTGCGCGGCCTCGGCCGCAATCCGTAGTTTCCCGTTCGCGCGAGGCCGCTCGATGGACACGCATGAACCGCATGTGACCGCCTTCTTCGACGAAGCCACGTCGAGCCTCAGCTACGTGGTTGCGGACCCTTCCAGCAACCATGTCCTTGTCGTCGATCCGGTGCTGGATTTCGACGCGAAATCGGCGCGCCTGGGATCGGCTTCGGTCGATCGGCTGGTGCAAGCGGTCGCGGGCAAGAATGTCGACTGGATCGTCGATACGCATCCGCATGCGGACCATCTGAGCGGTTCGGCCGTCTTGCAGCAGCGCATCGGCGGGCGCACGGCAATCGGTGCGGGCGTGACCGAGGTGCAGAAACACTGGGCTGCAAAGTTCGAATTCGAGCCTGAGTTCCGCTGCGACGGCAGCCAGTTCGACCGGCTGCTGCGCGACGGCGACGTGCTCGAAATCGGCGGCCTGCGCGCCATGTCGCGCGATACGCCCGGCCACACGCCCGCCTGCACTGGCTTGCTTGTGACCGGCAAATCGGGCCGCATCCATGCCTTTGTCGGCGACGTGCTGTTCATGCCGGACTCAGGGACGGCCCGCACCGACTTTCCAGGCGGCTCGGCGCAAACGCTCTATCGCTCGATCCGCAAGCTGCTCGATCTGCCCGGCGACACGCTGATCTACACCGCACACGATTACCAACCCGGCGGACGCGCACTTGCCTATTGTTCGACCGTCGCCGAACAGCGGGCGGGCAACATCCATGTGAAAGACGGCGTGGACGAGGGTGCGTACGTGGCTTTGCGCGAAGCGCGCGACCGCACGCTCGACACGCCCAATCTGCTGCTGCCCGCAATCCAGATCAATATTCGCGGCGGGCAGATGCCGCCGGCGTCGGCCAAGGGCAATCGGTTTTTGAAATTGCCTTTGGTTGAGCTGTGAACCGCGACATCAAAGGCCCGCATGCGCTGGCGGCCGAAGCGCGGCGCAAGGCTGCCGAGGGCGAAGCGCTGCGCGCCAATTTGAAGCGCCGCAAGCTGCAGCTGCGCGGCCGTGCTGCGTTGGCCGACGAAGCAACCGTCGCGGCCGTGCTCGATTTCTGGTTCGGGGACCCGAACGATCCGCTGCGCGACGCGTTCCGCGATTCGTGGTTCAAGGCAGACGCGGCGTTCGACCAAGAATGCCGCGAACGGTTTGGCGCCTTGGCGGCCGAGGCTGCACAAGGTGCGTTGGCGCGGCTTGGCGACACGCCCGAGGGTGCGTTGGCGCTGATCCTGCTGCTCGATCAGATGCCGCGCAACATCCATCGCGGCACGCCGCTTGCGTTTGCCAGCGACGAAGCGGCGCTGTCGCTGGCACGCCGCATCGTCGCGCGCGGTTTCGACCAAACTTTGCCGCCCGTCATGCGCCTGTTCGTCTATCTGCCGTTCACGCATGCCGAGGATCTCGGCGCCCAAAACGAATGCGTGCGGCTCGTCGAAAGCCTGCCGGAAGCGCCGTGGCGCGCGCGCGCGCTCAAGTCCGCGATAGCGCACCGCGACGTGATCGTGCGCTTCGGCCGCTTTGCCCATCGCAATGCATTTTTGGGCCGCACGAGCACGGCCGACGAGCAAGCCTATCTCGCCGAACCGGGGGCAGGTTTCTAGCGCACGCGATAGAAGCGGTAGGTACCGAGCATCACGCCCGCGACGAGCAGGATTGCACCCGCCCCCTCGAAGGCACTCGGAAAACGTTCGGCATGGATGAAGCCGAACAGCAATGCGAACAGCGTTTCGGAGACGATCAATTGCGCGGACAGCGCCAAGGGCAGGCGCTGGGCGGCAAGCGACCACAGATACGTCGCGAACCATGAACTGAGCAGCCCTGTTGCGAGCGACCACACGATCAGCGGAATCGCTTCGGCGCGCAGCAGCCCAAGCTCGGGGATTTTCGACAGACCCATCGCAACGCCCGGCAGCCCGAGCAGCACCATGCCGGCACCGGCGCCGAGCCCGGTCAAGCCTGCCCACGCGACGGCATCCATCCTCGGCAGGCGCTTCAGCGCATCTGCATTGACGATCGCGTACCACATCCACACGAGCGTGGCGCCCATTGCAAGTGCGAGGCCCGCCGCCAGCGCCAATCGGCTGTCGATCGTGGGCGCTTGCAACGCCGCTTCGAGATTGACGAGCGCCAAGCCCGCCGCGATCGCGGCAAGCGGTGCCAGTAGTGCGCGCCACGCGATCGCCGGCGCGCGGAAATTGGCATAGATCGCAAGCAGGATCGGCAGGCAGCCGACGACCAAAGCGGGCAGGGCGGCGCCCGCCAATTGGACCGCGAAGGCCACGAGCAGGTAATAGACCACGTAGCCGAGCAGCCCGAGCCACAGGGCCGTGCGCCAATCGTTGCGCGAAAAGGTCCGCAGCACATCGCGGCGGGCGGCCAGCAGAATGGCCGCCGACGCGAGGCCGTAAACGACGTAGCGCCCCGCCGTCACGTCGAAGGCCGTATAGGGGGCGACCGCCAGGGGGGCGATAAAGCTCAAGCCCCACATGGCCCCGGCACCCAGCCCCGCAGCAATACCGATCCACATGGGGGCGGCGATAGCACACGGCTTGGTGCCCGGCCTATTCCTTTGTCTCTTCTGGATTTTGCCGTCCGACCGGGGTAAGGGAGGGTGATGGACAAGATACGCATTCGCGGCGGTCGGCCGCTCAAAGGCACGATCCCGATCGGCGGCGCCAAAAACGCGGCCCTGCCGCTGATGGCGGCAAGCCTGCTGACCGACGAGACGCTGACTTTGGTCAATATCCCGCATCTGGCGGACATCTCGACGCTCGCCAATCTGCTGGCGACCTTGGGCGTGGAAATCGCCCTCGACGGCCATGCGCCCAATGGCGGCCATGCCGGGCGCGCCCTGGCGCTGAGCGCCAAAAACATCACCAGCACGACGGCGGCCTACGATCTCGTGCGCAAGATGCGCGCCTCGATCCTGGTGCTGGGGCCGCTTGTGGCGCGCGAAGGCAAGGCGCGCGTGTCGCTGCCCGGCGGCTGCGCCATCGGCGCGCGTCCGGTCGATCTGCATCTCAAAGGGCTCGAGCAGCTCGGCGCCAAGATCGAACTCAAGGAAGGCTACGTCGAAGCGGCCGCCCCGGGCGGGCTTGTGGGGGCGCGCATCGTGTTCCCGTTCATCTCGGTGGGGGCCACCGAAAATCTGATGATGGCGGCAACCCTCGCCAAGGGCCGCACGGTGCTGGTCAATGCCGCACGCGAGCCCGAGGTTGGCGACCTTGCGCGCTGCCTCGTGGCGATGGGGGCCACGATCTCTGGCATCGATACCGACACGCTGACCATCGACGGGGGGGCCAAGCTCCATGCCGCCCGCCACACCATCCTGCCCGACCGGATCGAACTCGGCACCTATGTGATGGCGACGGCCGCAACCGGCGGCGACGTGGAACTGGTCGGCGGGCGCCTCGACCTCATCCAGGCGGCGGCCGACATTCTGGGCCAGGCGGGCGTGTCGTTTGCGCCGACCGAGCGCGGCTTCCGGGTCAGCCGCACAAACGGCGCCTTGACGGGCGTGGACGTGATGACCGAACCTTACCCTGGATTTCCGACCGACCTGCAGGCCCAGATGATGGCGCTGCTGGCGTCGGCCGAAGGGGCGTCGATGGTGACCGAAACGATCTTCGAAAACCGCTTCATGCATGTGCCGGAATTGCGGCGCATGGGGGCCAACATCAATCTGCATGGCGGCTCGGCCATGGTGCGCGGCGTGCCGAATCTCACGGGCGCCCAAGTGATGGCGACCGATCTGCGCGCCTCGGTCTCGCTCGTGATCGCAGGCCTCGCGGCTCGGGGCGAAACCACGGTGGCGCGCGTCTACCATCTCGACCGCGGCTACGAGCGGCTCGAAGAAAAGCTCTCCGCCTGCGGGGCCGATATCGAGCGGCTCAAGGAGGGCGCATGACAGCCGCCGCCCAGGGCCTGCGCTTGAAGGCGACGGACGCGGAAGATTTCCGCATCATCGCTGCTTGCCTGCAGGATGCGCTGATCCCGATCGGCGACATGAAGTTCGACGCGGGCCAGCGCGAATTCGTGCTCGTGGCCAACCGCTTTCGCTGGGAAAACTGCCAGGATACCTGGGAGGTCGAGCCCGAGCCCGAGCCTGTCGATCCGGCGTTTGCGCCGTGCAATTCCTACGAGCGCGTCAATTGCGGCGTGCATTTCGCCGGCATCGACAATGTGCGTCGCCGCGGCCTCGACCAGCGCGAGCGCGGGCGCGTGCTCGAACTGCTGACGATCGAAGCGCATCCGGGTGCCATCGTCATGGTGTTTGCGGGCGACGCGGCGATCCGCCTCGAAGGGCCGCACATCGCGTGCCTCATGCAGGATATCGGCGATCCGTGGCCGACCCAGTGGCGCCCGCGACATCCGGTCGGGTAAAACGACGCGCCCTCGTGCGCGCATTTGCGTTTACGCCTCGATCGGAGTTCTTCTGCCCGTGCCAGCCAACGACAAACTCATTCTTGCCCTGTCGAACGGACGCATCCTCAAAGAAGTGATGCCGCTGCTTTATGCCGCCGGCATCCGGCCCGAGCCCGAGTTCGACAATCCCGACACGCGCCTGCTGCGCTTCCAGACCAACGACCCGCATCTCGACATCGTGCGCGCGCGCGCCTTCGACGTCGCTACCCTCGTCGCGTTCGGGGCCGCGCATCTCGGCGTTGCGGGCAACGACGTGATCGTCGAATTCGACTATTCGGAGATCTATGCACCGCTCGATCTGGGCATCGGCAAATGCCGCTTGTCGGTGGCCGAGCCTGCCGATCTTGCGGGCCGCGACGATCCGCGCAAATGGAGCCATGTGCGCGTCGCCACGAAATATCCGAACGTCACGCGCAAATATTTCGCGCGTCGCGGCGTGCAGGCCGAATGCATCAAGATGAACGGGGCGATCGAACTCGCCCCGGCCTTGGGGCTTGCGCGCCGCATCGTCGATCTCGTGTCGTCGGGCGCCACGCTCAAAGCCAACGGCCTCGTCGAGGTCGAGCACATCGCCGACGTCACCACGAAGCTGATCGTGAACCGGGCTGCGCTCAAAACGCGCCACGGCGACGTGCAGCCGCTGATCGACCGCATCGCGGAGGCGACCCGTGCCGCTTGATCTCGACGCAACCACGCCCGGCTTCGACGCGAAGTTCAAGCGCCTGCTGGCCTCGCGCGACGCGCATTCGCAATCGGCCGACGCGATCGCGGCCAAGATCGTGGCCGACGTGAAAAAGCGCGGCGATGCGGCCCTTGTCGAATACACGAACCGCTTTGACCGCATGGCGATCAAAGCCGCCGATCTGCGCGTGCGCCCCGCCGAAATTTCGGCCGCCCTCAAAGCTTGCGCGCCTGCGACCGTTAAGGCGCTCGAGCTTGCCGCAAGCCGCATTGCCGCCTACCACGCCAAACAGCATCCGACCGATGCGGTGTGGAAAGACAAAGCAGGCCTGCTGCTCGGCTGGCGCTGGACGCCGATCGACGCGGTCGGGCTCTATGTGCCGGGCGGGCAGGCGGCGTACCCGTCGTCGGTGCTGATGAATGCCGTTCCGGCGAAGGTGGCGGGCGTACCGCGGCTGGTCGTCGTCGTCCCCACGCCTGACGGCAAGCTCAATCCGCTTGTTCTCGCCGCGTGCAAAATCGCGGGCGTGGACGAAATCTACCGGGTCGGCGGGGCGCAGGCCGTGGCCGCCCTTGCCTACGGCACCAAGACGATCGCGGCGGTCGACAAGATCACCGGCCCCGGCAATGCCTATGTCGCCGCCGCCAAGCGCCTCGTCTTCGGCACGGTCGGCATCGATCTAATCGCGGGGCCTTCCGAAGTTGTCGTCGTTGCCGACGGCAAAAACGACCCGCGCTGGATCGCGGTCGATCTTCTGGCCCAGGCCGAACACGATGAAGCGGCCCAGTCGATCCTGATTTCCGACGATGCCCGCTTCATCGCGGCCGTGAATGCGGCAGTGCTCAACGAGCTCAAGACGCATCCGCGCCGCAAGATCGCCGCCGCCTCGTGGCGCAAGCACGGGGCGACGATCCGCGTCGGCAAGCTCGACGACAGCGTTGCGCTGATCGACCGGCTCGCACCGGAGCATCTGCAGCTTGCCGTGGCCGCCCCTGAGCGTTTGGCCGCCCGCGTGCGCCATGTCGGTGCGATTTTCTTGGGGCGTTTTGCGCCCGAGGCGTTGGGCGACTATCTCGCCGGCCCCAACCATGTGCTGCCGACCTCGCGCGCGGCGCGCTTCTCGTCGGGCTTGGGTGTGGATGCGTTCGTCAAGCGCACGACCTTGATGGGCGCCGATGCGGCGGGCTTGCGCCGCCTCGCCCCCGCCGGCACGGCCCTTGCCGAAGCCGAGGGGCTGGCAAGCCACGCGGCATCGATCGCACTTCGCGCCGCTGCAAAGAGGGGGTAGGGATGGATGGCTCTTCCGACCGCCGCAACCGCATTTCCAAGATCGATCTCGACGAGCAATTGCGCGTAAGGCGCAATGCCGACATCGAGCACGAGCGCACGGTCGCGATCTTCGACCTGCTCGAGGACAACCGCTTCGAGCTCCTCGGCGTCGAGGCCGGGCCCTACCACCTCAAACTCTCGATCGAAGAGCAGCGCTTGGCCTTCGACGTGCGCGCCGAGCAGGGCGATGCGGTCGAAAAGATCGTGCTGGCGTTGACGCCGTTCCGCAGCGTGATCAAAGACTATTTCACGGTCTGCGAAAGCTACTACGACGCGATCAAGCGCCTGTCGCCGACCCAGATCGAGGCCCTCGATATGGGCCGGCGCGCGGTGCACAACGAAGGATCCGAACTGCTGCGCGAGCGGCTGGAAGGCAAGATCGTGCTCGATCTCAACACCGCGCGGCGGCTGTTCACGCTGATCTGCGTGCTGCACATTCGCGCGTGACGGGCCGATGTCGGCTCCCCCGACGCCGAAAATCGGAAGCCTGCTGTTCTGCTGCACGCTGAACGCCGTGCGTTCGCCCATGGCCGAGGGGCTGGCCAAGCGGCTGCTGGGTACGCGCGTCTATGTCGACTCGGCCGGCGTCAAGCGCGAGCCCGTCGATCCGTTCGTGATCGCCGCCCTCGACGAGATCGGCATCGACATCCACCGCCACAAGGCCAAGACCTTCGACGAGCTCGTCGACAGCTCGTTCGACATGATCGTGACCTTGAGCCCCGAGGCGCACCACAAAGCCCTCGAACTCACGCGCATCATGGCCTGCGACGTCGAATATTGGCCCACTTTCGACCCGGCGCTGATCGAAGAGGGCAGCCGCGAGGCGCGGATGGAGGGCTATCGGCAGCTGCGCGACCAGCTCAAAACCCGCATCCTGCGGCGTTTTCCGGACCTCGCGCGCGAGGATGCCGACGCGCCCGACGGATAAGGGCTTGACCCCGGCCCCTTAAAGCGCCAATTTCCCGCGACTTTTGGCGTGCCAGCGCGCGTTTTTCGCGTGCCTCGCGCGCCCAGCGGATCGTTCCGACGGAGGCCTATGGCAAAAGAAGGACTTATCGAATTTTCGGGCGTTGTGCAGGAGCTGCTGCCCAATGCGATGTTTCGCGTGAAACTCGACAACAACCACGAGGTTCTGGCGCACACGTCGGGCAAGATGCGCAAGAACCGCATCCGCGTGCTCGCCGGCGACCGCGTCAATGTCGAGATGACGCCCTACGATCTGACCAAGGGTCGGATCACGTTCCGCTTCAAGTAGGAGCCACTTGGCGCCGCCGCTCGTCCTTGCGTCGGCAAGCCCGCGCCGTCTGGCTTTGCTGGCGCAGATCGGCGTTGTGCCTTTCGCCGTTGCGCCGGCCGATATCGACGAAACACCGCGCAAGGGCGAAAGCCCGCGCGTGCTGGCAACGCGCCTTGCCGCTGCCAAGGCCGCTGCCGTTGCGGCGAACCATCCCGATGCGGCCGTACTTGCCGCCGACACTGTCGTTGCCGTCGGCCGGCGCATTCTGCCCAAGGCCGAAACCCAAGCGCAGGCCGCTTCGTGCCTGGCCCTTCTTTCCGGCCGTCGCCATTTTGTGTTCGGCGGCATTTGCCTGATCCTTCCCGGTGCCAAACCGGCGCTGCGCCTGTCGGCCACCACGCTCGCCTTCAAGCGCCTGACTCAGACGGAGATCGACGCGTATCTCGCAAGCGGCGAGTGGGACGGCAAAGCCGGCGGCTACGCGATCCAAGGCTCGGCCGCCGCGTTCGTGCGGTTTCTGTCGGGCTCCTACACCAACGTCGTCGGGCTCGATCTTTTCGAGACGGCGCAAATGCTCAAAGGACGCGCCCTATTATGAGAGCGCCCACAGACGAAATCTTCGTCGAAACCCGTGAACACGCCTATCGCGCTGTCGCCCTCGTGCAGGGTGCGTTGCGCGACGTGGCGAGCGAGCCGTTCGACCGGCGCTTGGCCGTCGGCACCATCCATGTGGCGCGTGTGGCGCGGTTGGTGCCGCAGCTCGGCGCCATCCTCGATCTCGAGGGCGGCGCGCGCGCATTGATGGACGTGCCGGGCCGCGCACCCGAACAGGGGGCTTTGCTGCGCATCCAGATCGTCGAGCCGCCCTTTGGCGATAAACTTGCCAAGGCCTCGCGCAATCTCGCCCTCGCCGGCCGTTTCTGCGTGCTCACACCGGGCGGCAAGGGGGGAGCGATCTCCAAGCGCCTCGTCGGGCCCAAGCGCGAAGCGCTGGGCGAGATGGCCGCGCGCTTGGTGCAGGAAGGCGAAGGCCTCAATCTGCGCCTCGCGGCGGCTTACGTCGCCGCCGAGCGCGTCGAAGCCGAACTTGCCAAACTGCGCGCGACGGCCGCCACCCTCGCAGGCGAGCTTGGCTCGCAACCGCGCATGCTGCTGGCCGACGATCCGTTCGCAGCATTGCTGCGCACGCTTGCCCCGCAAGATACGCCCGCCATTTTTTGCGACACGCCCGAAGCCTTGCGCGCCGCGCGCGAGGGTCTTGCCGAGCTTTTCGCCGACGTTGCCGGGTTCGTGGCGCGCGTGGCCGATCCCAAATTGTTCGAGCGCTACGGTATCGGCGACATTCTCGCTTCCGCCGAGGCTACACGCGTCGATCTTGCCGGCGGGGCGTGGCTCGCGATCGAGCCGACGGCAGCGCTTGTGGCGATCGACGTGAACCAAGGCAATTCGCGCCAATCGCCGCTCGAGGTCAATCTCGCCGCAGCGCGCGAGATCGGGCGGCAGTTGCGGCTGCGCGATCTGGGCGGGCTCGTCGCGGTCGATTTCCTGCGCATGGCCAAACCCGGCGAGCGCACGCGCACGCTCGAGGCCGCCAAGCACGCCACGCAATCCGATCGGCGGCGCGTGGACGTGCTGGGTTTCACGCCCGGCGGTATTGTCGAAATGACGCGTGCGCGGGCACGCGGCGGCTTGGTGGATTGAGAAAAAGGGCGGGGGCGGGGCGATGTCGCAAATCGTCGAACTCAAGCGCAAGCCGCGCAAGGCCAAATGCCCGATCTGCGCGCGGCCGCCGCTTGCAACTCTTGCCCCCTTCTGCTCGAAGCGCTGCAAAGACGAAGATCTGCGCCGCTGGCTCGACGGCGGCTACCGCATCCCGACCGACGAAGGGCCGGACGGACCCGAAGCACCCGACGGGCCATGAGCACGCCCGCACTGCCGGATTTCGTCGAACACTGCATCGAATTGCTCGGCGACCTCGGCGCCGTCGCGGCCCGGCGCATGTTCGGCGGCTGGGGGCTCTATGTGCAGGGCTGCATGTTCGCACTCATCGCCGACGAGGTGCTGTATCTGAAGGTCGATGCCGAGACCCGTCCGCGGTTCGAAGCCGAAGGGTTGCCGCCTTTCACCTACGAAGCGCGCGGCAAGCGCCACGCGATGAGCTATTTCCAGCCGCCCGAATCGGCGATGGAAGACCGCGCCGAGATGCGCCCCTGGGCGCGCGCAGCCGCCGATGCGGCGTTTCGGGCGGCCGCTGCCCGCAAGCCGCCCTCAGCCAAAGCGAGCCCGCGCAAAGCGGCAGGCTTGCTCAATCTCGGGCCTAAAACGGGTGCTTGGCTTGCCGAAATCGGCATCCATACGCCCGCCGACCTAAAGCGCGTCGGGGCGGTCAAAGCCTATGTCCAGATCAAGCGGCGCATGCCGGACGTTTCGACGATCCTGCTCTATGCGCTGCACGGCGCCTTGGTCGGCACCCGCTTCGACAAGCTCGAAGCGGCCACAAAATGCGAACTCCTCGAAGCGGCGCAAATCGAGGCTAAGCAGCTGGAAAAACGGTTGAATTCCCCGAAAAAAGGGGTCAAGGCCAAGCATTGACAGGGCGGCGTTGCCCTTCTATAAGCGCGGGTCTGTCGCATTACCCGGTGCCCAGGTAGCTCAGTTGGTAGAGCATGCGATTGAAAATTGCAGTGTCGTTGGTTCGATTCCGACCCTGGGCACCATTCGCGACTTGGCCTTAATCAAATCAATAGCTTGCGCCTCTGTTTTGTCCGACTTTTCGGGCGAGGCCTCAAGGTGAGACAGTTTCTGCGCGTCGGCCAAGCGGCCGAGCCCGCCATGATTTTTTGCGCCGCCCCGGCCGTGTAGCGCGCGACCCGCGCGAAGCGAAGCTGAGTCTTGCACAAACGGCACCGCGAAGCGCGGCCCTCTCCTGCTCGCACCGAGAGAGAGGCCGACAACCGGCAAAAGCTGGAGCTGTTAGATAGCAACGTCTTTGATGCGAATCGCTATGGGGCACTGGAGGACTTGAATGGCTTTGCCTAAGGTAGAATAATGCGAGGTACTCGGAGAATGACGCGCATTGCGTCTTCGCGTTAGCGGCTTGGCAGGCGCTCAAAAAACTTAAGGGTATGTTTATGGCAGGAGGCTCAAAAATTAGTATTTGGAAACGAGTAGCGGTTGGCCTACTGCAAGCTGGGTTAGGATTGTTTCTAATTGTTGTCTCAATTTCGGTAGCGATAAACATGATTGCCTTGCGCGTGCTTGGGGACGGAAGGAACTATGAACCCGACGCTTGGCTAGGTTTTTGGGGAAATGTTTTTGGTGGCAGCCTTGGGTTAATAGGCGGATTGATTGCGGCTTACGCCGCAGTACGAGCTGTTGAGAGGCAACTTGAAAAACAGGAAGTCGATCGCAAAGTTGAAGCCAAGAAGCAATTGACTGCATATGCTAGATTTTTTTTGATTTCTGTTAACGCGAGTATAATCAGTGCGCGCTCACTAACTCAGGCAATCAAAAATAATGATATCAGGCAGGCTATCAAGTATGGCGGCAATGTTTTTTTACCCCAACGATGGATCGATCCTCAGATGCGCGCAGAATGGCAAAGCAAAGCTCCTACTGTCGCGATTCAGTTGACATTGTTCATTGCTATGCTGGAACAGCAGAAAATGGCAATGGAGGCTGCCCGTAACTTTGCCGATTCCGGCGCTGTTAAACTCGTTGATTCTGATCGGCCGACTGCCGGTCAAATAAGGCAAATAGCATCAACAAACTCCCTATTGATCGGCCACGGCGCGACGCTATGTATGACTATGTCTCAAGAATTAGATGAATTAAGCGCAGAACTTCGCGATTCTGCAATAGAGCTTTCTGCTTTATTCAAAGACTTGAGCGAGCAATCGGATCGACTTTACGAGAATTACTTAAGGCTGGGTGGAAACCCCGACAGTACAAAAATATGATTTTTCCTATCAAATAAGCTCGATCACGCAATTCGCTAGAATCCTGGCGGCAAAACTTTGGATATTCTCGACACAGCATAGACAAGCGTACTAGCGTCGAATGCCAACGGCCGTTTAACAGGTACTGAAAGATGCTGAATTTGTTGTGAAATCTGATACATTTCTCTAGTCTAGACCCTGGGTGCTACTCTCGCGCCGATCCCCTTCTAACCGATAGATCTCGGCCTGCGGCTCGGCGGCGTGCCCAGGCGCCGTTCAATGCATTTTGCGCCGCACTTCGCGCGGCTGGCTTTGCAAGAAACGCCTCGGCTGCGCTAAAATGGGAAAGTTGGGTCGCGTCGGCATCGCTTGCGGCCCGTTCCTGACGGTTGGAGAACCCGCCAGATGCGCATTCGCGACGATTACCGGACACTGACCGGGGCCGAAAAGGCGTCGATTCTGCTGCTGTCGCTGGGCGAAGAGGTCGCGACCAAGCTCTTCGCGCTGATGAGCGACGACGAGATCAAAGAACTATCGCAGACCATGTCCACGCTCGGCACGGTCAATTCCTCGATCATCGAGCGTCTGATCGTCGAATTCGCCGACCAGATCGCCGCGACCGGTTCGCTGGTCGGTTCGTTCGATTCGACCGAACGCCTGCTCGGCAAGGTTCTCGACAAGAACCGCGTCTCCAACATCATGGAAGACATCCGCGGCCCCGCCGGCCGCACGATGTGGGACAAGCTCGGCAACGTCAACGAAGCCGTGCTCGCCAACTATCTCAAAAACGAGTACCCGCAGACCGTGGCCGTGGTGCTCGCCAAAATCCGCCCCGACCATGCCGCACGCGTGCTCGGCACTTTGCCCGAAGCGTTCGCGATGGAAGTCATCATGCGCATGCTGCGCATGGAGACGGTGCAGAAAGAAGTGCTCGACGACGTCGAACGCGTGCTGCGCAACGAGTTCATGTCGAACCTCGCCAAGACGAGCCGCAAAGACACGCACGAGCTGATGGCCGAAATCTTCAACTCGCTCGAGCGCCAGACCGAAGCGCGCTTCACGACCGCTCTCGAAGAGCGCAACCGCGACAGTGCCGACAAGATCAAAGCCCTCATGTTCAAGTTCGAGGATTTGGGCCGCCTCGATCCCGGCGGCGTGCAGACGCTGCTGCGCGCGGTCGACAAGTCGAAGCTCGCCATCGCCATGAAGGGGGCCAACGAGCAGGTCCGCGACCTGTTCTTGTCCAACATGTCCGAACGTGCGGGCAAGATGCTCAAAGAAGAAATGGAAGCGTTGGGCCCCGTGCGCGGCAAGGACGTGGCCGAAGCGCAGACCGCGATGGTCAACGTCGCCAAAGAACTCGCCGCGAAGGACGAAATCGTCCTCTCGAAGAGCGGGGCCGGCGGCGAAGACGATCTGATCTACTGATCGGGATGGCCTCCGCCGCACCGCTCGCGCGCACTGTTCGTTTGGCCGACGGCGTCGATTGCCCGGCTTTCGGCATGGGCACGTGGCGCATGGGCGAGCAGGGCAGCACGCGTGCCGCCGAAATCGCGGCGCTGCAAGCCGGGCTCGACGCCGGCGTGAAGCTTATCGACACGGCCGAGATGTACGGCGAGGGCGAAGCCGAGACGATCGTCGCGGCAGCACTGGCCGGGCGGCGCGACGATGTGTTCGTCGTCTCCAAAGTCTATCCGCACAACGCAAGCCGCGCCGGTACGGTTGCGGCGTGCGAGCGCTCGCTGAAGCGGCTGGCCACCGACCGTATCGATCTCTACCTGCTGCATTGGCCGGGCCGCCATCCGCTCGAGGAAACGGTGGCGGGCTTCGAGCAATTGAAGCGCGCTGGAAAGATCCGCAGCTGGGGTGTGAGCAATTTCGACATCGATGAGATCGAAGCGCTGGGTCGCATCGCGGGCAGCAAGGCATGTGCGACGAACCAGGTGCTCTACAATCTGTCGCGGCGCGGCATTGAAGGCGGTCTCGCCGCCGCGTGCGCCAAGCGAAAAATGCCGATCATGGCTTATTCGCCGCTCGACCAAGCGCGCATCCCGCGCAAATCCGCACTTGCCGACGTGGCGCGTCGCCACAACGCAAGCCAGGCCCAAATCATGCTCGCCTGGGCCGCGCGCGACCTGACCACGATCGTGATCCCCAAAGCGACGGGCGAAGCGCATCTCGCCGAAAACATCGCGGCGATGAGCTTGCGCCTCGACGAAGCCGACCTTGCCGCCCTCGATGCGGCCTTCCCGCCGCCGAAGGGGAAAGCACCGCTCGAGATGCTGTGAGCCCTAGTGCGAGTTGAATTCTTCCTTTGTTCCTATTTTTGTGATAGACTATATGCAAGCTGGGGTTTCGCCCTGGCAGCGCTGTTTGACATTGTGAATATGGTTTTAATTGCGACCCGGCGGGGGCCGTACGGGGGCCGTACGGGGGCCGCAGGTGCGCGAAGTTTTCTGCGCGACTGTCGCATAGGGCGATTCTCTAGATACGGAAAATCAACCGCTTAACGGCTAAACCTTAGAAAAATGTCGCGTATGGACGCCAAAAATGTCGCGTCCATGTCGCGTGGGTGTCGCGCAGATGTCGCGTCTATGTTGCGCAGAAGACGCGCGCCAGACGCCCAGCCGAACCCGCAAATGGGCGGGCTGGCTTGGGTGTCGTGGAGGCCTCAGGCGTAGGCGGCGAGGCGGGGGGCCGTCTCGGCCGAGCGCGCAAGCTCGCGTGTACGGGCTTGCAGCTTGGCGATCGCGCGCTCTTCGAGCTGGCGCACGCGTTCGCGGCTCACGCCGAAGCGCTTGGACAGGTCTTCGAGCGTTTCGGGCTCTTCGCGCAGGTTGCGGGCGCGCACGATCTCGCGTTCGCGCACGTCGAGCGTTTCGAGCGCTTGGTCCACGAGGCCGCGCTGCCAGCGTTTTTCGTCGCTCGCCAGCACGTCGGCTTCGACGTCGGCATTCGGATCGGCGATTTCGCTCGGCAGCATGTCGCCCTTGCCGGTCTGCACGGGCGCGTCGAGCGGAACGATGGCGCCGCGCGCGGCGACTTCGATCTCGACGACGTCGTTTTCGCCGAGGCTCGTCGCCTTCGCGATCTTGGAAATGTCGGCCTGGCTCAGGCGCGTGTCGGTGTCGATGCCGAGCTTGCGCTTGACCGAGGTGAGGCTGAACAGGAGCTTCTTGCGCGCCACGGCCGTGCCGATCGTGACCATCGACCACGACGACAGCACGAACTCCTGGATCGACGCCTTGATCCACCACATGGCGTAGGTCGACAGGCGCACGCCCCGCTCGGGGTCGAAGCGTTTGACCGCATGCATGAGGCCGATATTGCCCTCGGCAATCAGGTCCGGGAGCGGCAGGCCGTAGCCGCGATATTTCCACGCCATCTTGACCACAAGCCGCAGATGGCTGGTGACGAGGCGGTGGGCAGCGGCGACGTCTTGGTTGTCGCGCCAGGCGCGGCCAAGGGCGCGTTCTTCCTCGGGCTCGAGCAGCGGAAAGCGCTGGATCTCGGCCATGTAGCGGCCGAGCTCGGCACGCGGCGAATTCTGCGGGATCGAAAGGGCCGGCAAATCGGCCGAAGTAGCTGCGTACGACATAGACCACCCTCCTTGAGGCTTGATCTTGGTTGTTTCAGGACCCCAATTGGGCATCCCAACGCGTCAAAAATAAGGCCGTGCTAAAAATTAATCAAGGTTAACGGCGCGTATAGCGGCCATCGCCCCGTTGCATAGGTTTTTCTGCAATCGGATCAGAGGCTTGGCTGGGAAATAGCGAGAAGGCGGTCGTGCCTTACGCTTTGCGGTCGACCACGTCCCAGGCCTGTTTTTTGCGGTAGATCGTCGACGGGCTGATTTCCAAGAACGCGGCGGCGCGCGGAATATTGCCGTCGCAATCGGCGATCGCGGCTTCGATGATCTCGCGCTCGACGATCCACAGCGGGCGGATGCTGGGTTTGGCGTCGGACGCACCTTGCGGCGGCACCGACCCCGCCGAGCCGACATCGAGGCCGTCGCTGATGCCGCTCGGGCCCGCATGCGCCACATGGGCGGGCAGCATGTCCAAGCGAACCGTTTCGCCGGCATGCAGCACCACGACCGAGCGCATCGCGTTTTCGATCTCGCGCACATTGCCCGGCCACGCATAGCGGCGGATCGCGTAGGCCGCGTCGGCGGCGATCTCGCGAAAGGCTTTGCCTTCTTCCTGCGCGAACCGCAGCAGCGTGTGGTGGGCCAGAAGCACGCCGTCGTCTTCGCGTTCGCGCACCGGCGGCATCTGGATCGGGATCACATGGAGCCGGAAAAACAGATCCTCGCGGATGCGCCCGAGCCGCGCATCGGCACGCGGATCGCGTGTCGAACTGCAGACGATGCGTACGTCCGGGCTTTCGCCGGAAGAGAGGCTGCCGGTCGCCAGGAACTGCAGCAAGCGCGCCTGCACGGCGGGGTCCATGTCGCCGACTTCGCGCAGCAGCAAGGTGCCGCCATGGGCCTGGGCGATGGCGCCTTGTCCCGGGGCGCCGGGACCCGAACCTTCGGCGCCGAAAAGCGCGCGCTCGAGCACGTCGCGCGGCTGCGCCGAGCACGACACGGCCACGAACGGGCCCTCGGCGCGCGGCGAGCGGCGATGGATCGCCTCGGCGCAGAGCTGCTTGCCGGTCCCGCTTTCGCCGCTGATGTAGATCGGCGCCTGGCTCGGCGCCGCGCTGTCGATGATCCGGTAGACGCGCTGCATCGCAAGCGAAGCGCCAACAAGCCCGAAATACCGATTTCTGGCAAAATCGGATTCGTACGTATCGACGACGGCGCGCAAGCGCAGCCGCTCGAGCGCGTTGCGCACGGTCACGAGCAGGCGGTCGCGGGCAAAGGGTTTGACGATGAAGTCGAAGGCGCCCTCGCGCATCGCTTCGACCGCCACGGCCAGCGTGCCGGTGGCCGTCACGACCATCGTTTCGGTCGGCAGCCCCTGCCGGCGGATGTCGCGCAGCATGTCGAGCCCGTTGCCGTCGGGCAGATTGAGGTCGAGCACCACGGCGCCGAACACTTCGACCGCCAGCAGTTTCTGGGCGGCGGCAAGCGTGCTTGCGGTTCGGACGCGGTAGTTCGCACTCCGCAAATACTCAACGTAAAGTGCAGCAGTCGCTTCGGAATCCTCGACGACGAGTATCGCAGGCGTCGGCAGTACGAGCGACGCGGACGCGGCGGACGGCAGTGATGATATATCCATGGATCAATTATCGTTGACGCGATTGCCAATGCAAGTGTTTCTGCTCTAAATTCCTGTCTGTGCCGTTTCGTTCGGATTTTGCGTCTTGCATGTCTAATTTTAATACCAATTGACGACGGTCGAAGGCGCGCGCAAAAAGGCGTCAATGCTGGCGCGAAGCCGGCGCGCGAAAGCAGGGCGGGTCCTTGGAGTATCTGGTCCAGCAGCTGATCAACGGCCTGACGCTCGGCGCCATCTACGGGCTGATCGCGATCGGCTACACGATGGTCTACGGCATCATCGGCATGATCAACTTCGCCCACGGCGAGGTCTATATGATCGGCGCGTTCATTTCGATCATCGCCTTCACGATCCTCGGACCCTTCGGATTCGCGAGTCCGATCCTCGCGATCATCATCGTGTTGGCGGTGGCGCTGATCTTCACCTCGGTCTATGGCTGGGCCATCGAACGCATCGCCTACCGGCCGTTGCGCGGTTCGTTTCGCCTTGCACCGCTCATTTCGGCGATCGGCGTGTCGATCTTCCTGCAGAACTACGTGCACATGCTGCAGGGCGCGAAGATGAAGCCGATCCAGCCCGTGGTGCGCGGCGGGTTCGTGCTGGCGCAAGAAGGCAACTTCGTCGTCCAGATCACCTATCTGCAGATCGGCATCATCGTCGCGACCGTGGCGCTGATGGCGGGCTTTACCTATCTGATCCAGCGCACGTCGCTCGGTCGCGCCCAGCGTGCCTGCGAGCAGGATCGCAAAATGGCAGCCCTGCTTGGGGTCGATGTCGACCGCACGATCTCGCTCACCTTCGTGATGGGGGCGGCCCTGGCCGCGATCGCGGGGCTCATCTTTACGCTCTATTACGGGGCCGTCGATTTTTTCATCGGCTTCCTTGCCGGCCTCAAGGCGTTTACGGCGGCCGTGCTCGGCGGCATCGGGTCGCTGCCGGGGGCAATGCTGGGCGGCCTGCTGATCGGTCTCATCGAGGCTTTTTGGTCGGCCTATTTCCCGATCGCCTATAAAGACGTCGCCGTGTTCGGCATCCTCGTCGTCGTGCTGATTTTCCGACCCACGGGCCTGCTCGGGCGGCCCGACATCGAAAAGGTCTAGCCGGTGGCCCAGGTCAAACCCGCCGAGGCATTTCGCGAAGCGGCGTCCGCGGCCCTGGTCGCCCTTCTTCTGGCGATCCCGCTTGTCGGGTTCCGGCTGGTCGACGGGTTGCGTGGCCTCACGATCGACACGCGCTTCGACTGGGTCGCGTGGGGCGTGTCGGCTGTGTTCTTCGGCCGTCTGGCGATCGCGTTTTCGGGCACAAAGCGTCGCCTGTTGCCCGATTTCAAATCGGTCGGTGCGGCCCTATCGAACTTGCCCGGCGGGCTGTCGCGCTTTGCGGGCGGTGCGATGCTGGTCGGGGCGTTGCTGCTGCCGCTGGTCCCCTTCGCCGACCGCTACGTGGTCGAAATTGCGATTACGGTGCTGATCTACATCATGCTCGGCTGGGGCCTCAACATCGTGGTCGGGCTCGCGGGTCTTCTCGATCTCGGCTATGTCGCGTTCTACGCCGTGGGTGCCTACAGCTACGCGCTGCTGTCGATCAATTTCGGCTGGTCGTTTTGGCTGTGCCTGCCGGTGGCGGGGCTCTTGGCGGCAGCCTTCGGCGTGATGCTGGGCTTTCCGGTCTTGCGGCTGCGCGGCGACTACCTGGCCATCGTCACGCTGGGGTTCGGCGAGATGATCCGCATCATTCTGCTTAATTGGAAAGACTTCTCGGGCGGACCCAACGGCATTTCGTCGATCCCGCGGCCCGATTTTTTCGGCTTTCCTTTTGCGCGGACGGCCGAAGACGGGCAGACGACGTTCCACCAGCTTTTTGGGCTCGAGTTCAGCCCGATGCACCGCATCGTCTTTCTCTACTATCTGATCCTGATCCTGGCGATGCTCACCAATCTTTTCACCTTGCGCATGCGCCGCCTGCCGCTCGGCCGGGCCTGGGAAGCGTTGCGCGAAGACGAGATCGCGTGCCGGGCACTTGGCATCAATCCGACGATGATCAAACTCTCGGCTTTCGCGCTGGGCGCCATGTTCGGCGGTTTCGCGGGTGCTTTCTTCGCCACCCGCCAGGGCTTCATCAGCCCGGAGAGTTTTTCCTTCATCGAAAGTGCGGTGATCCTCGCCATCGTCGTATTGGGCGGCATGGGCAGCCAGATCGGCGTGGTCATCGCCGCTGCCTTCCTGATTCTCGTGCCTGAGTTCCTTCGCGATTTTTCGCAGTACCGCATGGTGCTTTTCGGCATGGCGATGGTGCTGATCATGCTGTGGCGCCCGCAAGGGCTGGTCTCGCACCGCTCGCCGAGTGCCAGGCTGGGGGCACGCGCGTGAGCCTGCTGACGGTCGAGCATCTGACGATCCGATTCGGCGGCCTGGTCGCCATCGACGATGTGAGCTTTGCCGCCGAAGACCGGCGCATCACCGCCATCATCGGCCCAAACGGTGCCGGCAAGACGACGGTCTTCAACTGCCTGACCGGCTTCTACAAGCCCGACGTGGGGCGCATGTGCGTGGCCGCCGACGGCCAAGAATGGCTGCTTGAGCGCATGGAAGGCTTCCGCATCGCGCGCGATGCCGGCATTGCGCGCACGTTCCAGAATATCCGCCTGTTTCCGAAGATGACCGTGCTCGAGAATCTGCTCGTGGCCCAGCACAAGACCCTGCAGCGCGCCTCGCTGTTCTCGCTTGCCGGGCTCGTCGGCGCCAAAAGCTTTCGGCTTGCCGAAGAGGCGGCCATCGAACGCGCACGCGGCTGGCTCGCGCGCTGCAATCTCGTGCACGTCGCCGACGACGAAGCGGGCAGCCTTCCCTACGGCGCCCAGCGCCGCTTGGAGATTGCGCGTGCAATGTGCACGGGGCCGCGCATTCTTTGTCTCGACGAGCCGGCCGCCGGCCTCAACCCGGCTGAGTCGTCCGAGCTTGCGGCCCTCGTGCGCAGTATTCGCGACGACGAGAAGATCGCAATTCTGCTCATCGAGCACGACATGAGCGTCGTCATGGAAATTTCCGACCAGATCATCGTGCTCGACCATGGGCGCAAAATCGCCCAGGGCCGGCCCGACGAAATCCGTACCAACCCGGACGTGATCCGCGCCTATCTCGGCACGGACGAAGAAGCGGCCGCCGCACCATGAGCAAGCCGCCGCTGCTCAGCGTGAAAAACGTCAAGACGCATTACGGCCCGGTCGAAGCGCTGCGCGGCGTGTCGCTCGACGTGCACGAGGGTGAGATCGTGGCGCTCATCGGCGCCAACGGGGCCGGCAAGTCGACGCTGCTGATGACGATCTGCGGTGATCCGCGCGCGAGCGAAGGCCAGATCGTCTACGACGGCAACGACATCACGCAAACGCCGCTGCACCAGATGGTGCGCCTCGGCATCGCCCAGTCGCCGGAAGGGCGCCGTATCTTTCCCCGCATGAGCGTGCTCGAAAATCTGCAACTCGGGGCCTATGCCGGCGCGCCTGCGAATTTCGAGGCGGACATCGCGCGCGTGTTTCGGCTGTTTCCGCGGCTTGCCGAGCGCAGCAGCCAGCGTGCCGGCACCATGTCGGGTGGCGAGCAGCAGATGCTGGCGATCGGGCGCGCGCTCATGAGCCGGCCGCGGCTGCTGCTGCTTGACGAACCCTCTTTGGGACTAGCGCCATTGCTGGTGGCGCAGATTTTTGCGACGATCCGTGAAATCAACCGCTCCGAGGCGGTGACGGTGCTGCTGGTCGAACAGAATGCCTATCACGCTTTGCGTCTGGCCCATCGCGGCTACGTGCTCGTGAACGGTGCGATCCGGTTGAGCGGGACGGGGCCGGAGCTGCTGGCCAATCCCGATATCCAGCAGGCCTATTTGGCCGGCGGCAAAAGCTAGACGCGGGGCAAGGCGAGAGGAACGGGCGGCAATGGAAGCGTTGTTGGGTGCCAGCATCGGCGAATTTCTCGCGCTCACGCTCTTGCTGTTCGGCGGTGCGGGCTTTCTGATGGGCCAAGCGCTCGCCCAGACTTGGCGCCCGGCTTGGCATGCGGTGCCTTATGCGCTTTTGATGGCGTTTGCGAACCGCTTCTTGGCCTATGCGCTGTTCGGCGGTACGCTTGCCGCACCGTTGCCGTTTGCGTTCGATGCGGTTGTAATTTTGGCGTTGGCGCTCGTTGCCTTCGGACTCACGCGCGCGCGCGCGATGACCCGCCAATATCCGTGGCTCTACGAACCTGACGGGCTTTTCGGCTGGCGCGACCGCCCTGCGGCCGCCGGCACTTCCGACGCCGGGATCCCGGACCGGCGCGGACACTGACTGTTTCCAGGGATTTTTCAACAGGTGGGGAGAACACCATGACCATCAAGCGTAGAGACCTACTGAAAACCGGCATGGGCGCTGCCGCACTGACGCTCGCCGCACCGACGATCCTGCGCGCTCAGTCGGGTCCGCTCACGATCGGCGTTGCCGGGCCGATTACAGGCCCCAATGCGGCGTTCGGCGAACAGCTGCGCCGCGGGGCTGCCATGGCCGTCGCCGACATCACGGCGGCGGGCGGCGTACTCGGCCGGCCGCTTGCTTTGGCGATCGAAGACGACGCCTCGGATCCCAACCAAGCGCGTGCGGCTGCCAACCGCCTTGCCGGCCGCAAGGTGCCGTTCGTGCTCGGCCACTTCAACTCGTCCTGCTCGATCCCGGCGTCGGAAGTTTACGCCGAAGAAGGTGTGTTGCAGATCACGCCGGCCTCGACTAACCCGCGCCTGACCGACCGCGGCCCGCGCTTCAAAAACGTGTTCCGCACCTGCGGTCGCGACGACCAGCAGGGTGCGATCGCCGGCGCGTGGCTTGCCGACAAGTTCAAAGGCAAGTCCGTCGCCGTAATTCACGACAAGACCACCTACGGCCAGGGACTGGCGGACGAAACCAAGAAGGCAATGAATGCGGCCGGCCTCACCGAGCGCATCTACGACGGCATTGCGACCGGCGACAAGGACTTCACGGCGCTCATCACGCGTATGAAGAGCCAGTCGGTCGAAGCCATCTATTTCGGCGGTTTGCATACGGAAGCGGCCTTGCTGGTTCGCCAGGCGCGCGACCAGGGCTTGGGCGCACAGCTCGTGTCGGGCGACGGCATCGTCTCGACGGAATTCGCCTCGATCGCCGGTCGTGCTTCGGACGGCGTGATCATGACCTTCGACAGCGATCCGCGCAAATCGCCGGGGGCTGCCCAGGTCGTGCAGAAGTTCGTGGCGCAAGGCTACGATCCCGAAGGCTACACGCTGCTCTCGTACGCCGGCGTGCAGGTGTTCGCCGAGGCGGCCAAGCGTGCGAACGGCTTGGGCGTCGATGCGTTGGTGGCCCAGATGCACGGCAAGTCGTTCCAGACCGTGATCGGCAACCTCACCTACGACAACAAGGGCGACCTCACCAAGCCGAACTACGTCTTCTACATCTGGAAAGACGGCAAGTACGCCGAGATGTAAGAGGCGGAGTCGGGCGCATTTTGGCCCGAACGGCGCCAAGGCAAACGGGGCTGGGAAACCAGCCCCGTTTTTTATTTCGTTCATTTTCAGATACTTATAAAGCTTAAGGCCCTGTCATAATACTGCAATTAAACCTCAATATTTTCGTCCGCACCGATGCCTAAGGTGCGCCTCGGGGGATAACCCGACAACCATCAATAAGGAGGTTCTATTGAACCGCAAAATCAACATTCTCGCCGGCGTCGCAATGGCTGCCGCTATTGTCGCCGTCGGTATGCCCACGGCGCAGGCGCAGCAGGCGCGCGACCAGATCCGCATTGTCGGATCGTCGACGGTGTTCCCGTTCACGACGGCGGTCGCCGAACAGTTTCAGCGCACGAGCAGCTTCAAGGCACCGATCGTTGAATCGACGGGTACCGGCGGCGGCATGCGTCTGTTCTGCGCCGGCGTCGGCGTTCAGCATCCGGACATCACCAATGCGTCGCGCCGCATGACAAAGGGCGAATTCGAGAGCTGCAAGACGAATGGCGTGACCGACATCATCGAAGTCAAGATCGGCTACGACGGCATCGTTCTGGCGACCAAGAAAGGTTCGCAGAAGATGGATCTGACGCTCCGTCACGTCTTCCTTGCGCTTGCGCGCCAGGTGCCGGTGAACGGCCAAATGGTCAACAACCCTTACCAGCGTTGGAACCAGATCGACCCCGCCTTGCCGGCTTGGGAAATCGAAGTGATCGGGCCGCCGCCGACCTCGGGCACGCGCGACTCGTTCAACGAACTCGCATTGGCCGGCGGTTGCGCGCAGGTGCCTGAAGTCGCCACGCTGATCACGGACAGCGCTGCCCGCGGTCGCGCCTGTCAGCAGATTCGCGAAGACGGCAAATACATCGAAGGCGGCGAAAACGACAATCTGATCGTGCAGCGTCTCGCGACGGGGCGCGTGGGTGCGATCGGCGTGTTCGGTTACTCCTTCCTCGAAGAGAACCCCGACAAGATCGAAGGCAAAAAGATCGGCGGCTACGATCCGACGCCGGAAAACATCGCGGACAGCAAGTACCCGATCGCCCGCGACATGTTCATCTATGCCAAGCGCGCCCATATCGGCGTCGTCCCCGGCATTCGCGAGTTTCTCGCCGAGTATTCCAGCGCGCGAGCGATGGGCGACGGCGGCTATCTCGAGAAGAAGGGGCTGATTGTTCTTCCCGCTCCCGAGCAGGCCAGGGTCCGTGCGGCAACAACGGCTCTGACGCCGCTGTCGCTGTAATCTTCGGCAGCCGGACGGGTCCAATAGGCCCCGTCCGGCTGCATCTCTTTTGATCGCACGGTCCAAAAGCAATGAACAGCTTTGTTCTCATTCTCGTCGTCCTCGCGCTCAGCTTTGCCGCATATCGTTTCGGCACATCGGCCGCGATCAGGCAGCAAGCGACGGGCACCGTGCGTCTGCACTCGCTTGTATCCTTCTACGGCTACTATGTCGCGCTCTGGTGCGGCCTTCCGGCGCTGGTGATCCTGGCGGTGTGGATATCGTCGCAGGACCTTCTAATTCGCACGCTCGTTACAGCGGCCCTGCCGGCTGAAATTCGCAGCCTGCCCGTCGATCAGTTGAACCTCGCAATTACAGACATTCGCAACATGGCCTACGGGAACGTCACTGCGTCCGACGCGTCCCCGGCGATGAAGGCAGCGGTTGCGCACTATATCGGTCTTCGCGGGATTGCGCAGGCTGCCATGTGGCTCACAGTGCTGGCTGCCGGTATCGGCGGTCTTGTCCTTGCGCGCAGCAAGATCACGGCGACAATGCGTGCGCGCAATCAAGTCGAGCAGATCATCCGCATCATTCTTATCATAAGTTCGATCATTGCCGTCGTTACGACGATCGGTATTGTCTTGTCGTTGGTGTTTGAGGCGGCGCGGTTCTTCGCGGTGGTGCCTGCGACGGATTTTCTGTTCGGCTTGACCTGGAGCCCGCAGACCGCAATCCGCGCCGATCAGGTCGGATCGTCGGGTGCTTTCGGTGCCGTACCGCTTTTCACCGGCACGTTGCTTATCGCGACGATTTCGATGTTTGTTGCCGTTCCGATCGGTTTGTTGTCTGCGATCTACATGGCCGACTATGCGCCGCGCCGCGTGCGTTCGATCATGAAGCCGACGCTCGAAGTTCTTGCGGGTATTCCGACCGTCGTCTACGGATTCTTTGCCGCATTGACGGTTGCACCTTTTGTGCGCGAAGCCGGAGCAGTTTTCGGACTCGAAGTCGCCTCGACATCCGGTCTGGCGGCGGGTCTGGTCATGGGTATCATGATCGTTCCGTTCGTTTCGTCGCTGTCGGACGACGTGATCAACGCGGTCCCGCAGGCATTGCGCGACGCGTCCCTCGGACTGGGTGCCACAAAATCCGAGACGATCCGGCGTGTCGTGTTGCCTGCAGCCCTCCCTGGGATTGCGGCCTCCGTGATTCTCGCTTTCAGCCGGGCGTTGGGCGAAACCATGATCGTCGTGATGGCGGCAGGGCTTGCGGCCAATCTCACGGCCAATCCGTTGAACGCGGTCACAACCGTTACAGTTCACATTGCGGCATTGCTTGTTGGCGACCAGGAGTTTGATAGCCCGAAGACCCTTTCTGCATTCGCGCTCGGGTTGGTGCTGTTCAGCGTCACGCTTACCCTCAACATCGTCGCAATGCGTATCGTACGCAAGTATCGGGAGCAGTACGAATGACGTCTTTCCATACTAGTGCCGACGCAACGGCGCGTCTCAAAAAGCGCTATGCAGCCGAGTGGCGCTTCAAGATGTACGGAATTGCGGCATTGACGTTTGCCGTCGCGTCCCTGGCGCTTTTGCTGTGGACGATTCTGTCGAACGGCGCGACGGCCGTCGTCCAGACGAACATTCGCCTCGAGGTCGAGTTCTCCAAAGAACATATCGACCCAGACGGCAAAGGGGATGTGGCGGCCTATCGTCTTGGTAATTGGCCGGCTGTTCTTCGGTCCGCACTGCAGGCCAAATTCCCTGAAGTACGCGGCCGCCTGCCGTTGCGCAATCTTGAAGCGCTTATGTCCGACGGGGCACAGATCAAACTGACGGAAATGATCACCGCCGACCCCACCCTACTTGGGCAGAAGCGTGATGTTTGGCTGCTCGCCAGTTCCGACGTCGATATGATCTGGAAAGGCCATTCGGAGCGAAACGTGGCGGAGAGTTCGCGCCGCATCAACGACTTGCAGCTTGGGTGGCTTGACACGCTGGCGGCCGAGGGGCGCGTTGCCCTCAAGTTCAATGACCGTCTCTTTACGGCCGCAGACAGCCGCCAGCCCGAACTTGTTGGGATTTGGGGCGGGGTCGTCGGCTCGTTCATGACACTGGCGATCGCGCTGTTGTTGGCATTCCCCATTGGGGTAGGTGCTGCGATCTATCTCGAAGAGTATGCGCCTAAAAACAAATTTACCGATCTCATCGAAGTCAACATCAACAACTTGGCTGCAGTTCCCTCGATCGTGTTCGGCCTCCTGGGACTGGCGGTTTTCCTCCAGGTTTTTGGCATGCCGCGATCTGCCCCCGTTGTCGGCGGTGTTGTGCTTGCGCTGATGAGTCTGCCGATCATCATCATTTCGGCCCGCGCGTCGCTTCGCTCAGTGCCGCCGTCGATCCGCGAGGCGGCGCTTGGCCTTGGCGCTTCCAAAATGCAGGCGATCTTCCATCACATTCTGCCGCTGGCGATGCCGGGCATTATGACGGGAACGATCCTTGCGATGGCGCACGCGCTAGGCGAGACTGCCCCCCTGCTGATGATCGGTATGGTGGCCTTTGTCGTGGATATCCCAGGTGGGCCGCTTTCGCCATCGACGGTGCTGCCGGTCCAGATTTTCATGTGGGCGGACAATCCGGAACGCGGCTTTGTGGAGAAGACGTCGGCGGCGATCATGACGCTTCTGATCTTCCTTCTGTGCATGAATGCGCTCGCCATTTGGCTGCGCAGAAAATTCGAACGGCGGTGGTAGAAAATGACCAACACACAGACTGTTGAAGCAAAACAGATGCCCATAGCTGCTGCGGCCGATGGTCACAAAGCCAAAGTCGTGGCTCGTGGCGTCGATGTGTTCTACGGCGAGAAGCACGCGCTCAAGAAGGTCAATATCGACATTCGCGAGCATCAGGTGACCGCCTTCATCGGTCCGTCGGGATGCGGAAAATCGACGTTTCTGCGCTGCCTCAACCGCATGAACGACACGATCGATTCGTGCCGGGTTGCAGGCGAGATCAAGCTCGACAACCTCGATATCTACGACAAGGCGATCGACGTTGTGCAGCTGCGCGCACGCGTGGGCATGGTATTCCAGAAGGCCAATCCGTTCCCGAAGTCGATCTACGATAACATCGTCTACGGCCCCAGGATTCATGGACTTGCAACCACCAAGCAGGAGTTCGACGAGATCGTCGAGCACTCGCTGCGCGGCGCGGGACTGTGGGACGAAGTTAAGGACCGGTTGCTGGATTCGGGCACGGGTCTGTCGGGCGGCCAGCAGCAACGCCTGTGCATCGCGCGCGCAATCGCCGTCTCGCCGGAAGTGATCCTGATGGACGAGCCGTGCTCCGCACTCGACCCGATCGCAACGGCGCATGTCGAAGAACTCATCGACGAGCTCAAGGAAAAGTTCACGATCGTCATCGTCACCCACAATATGCAGCAAGCCGCGCGCGTTTCCCAACGCACGGCTTTCTTCCATCTCGGCACGCTGGTCGAGGAAGACGATACGGCCAATATTTTCACGAATCCGCGCGACGAGCGCACGCAAGGCTACATCACTGGCCGCTACGGCTGAGGAGTTCTCGATGCCAAACGAACATATCGTCAAATCTTTCGACGAGGAGCTGAAGCGCCTTTCCAACCTCCTGGCCCGCATGGGCGGCCTCGTCGAAGCGCAGATTGCGACCTCGATACAGGCGGTTGCGCAGCGCGACGGCGATCTTGCGACGAGCGTAATCTCGGCCGACGCACGCGTGGACGAACTCGAGCGCGACATCGACGACCAGGTGCTGCGCGTGATGGCGCTGCGCCAGCCGGTTGCGACGGATCTGCGCTTTGCGCTCGGCGCACTGCGCATTGCGGCCGACCTCGAACGTGCCGCCGACTACGCCAAGAACGTCGCCAAACGCGCGATCGCCCTCAACCAGGTCGCTCCCTTGCGCCCGGTCCATGCGATCCCGCGGATGGGGGCCATGGTTCGCGAAATGCTGAAGGACGTGCTCGACGCGTTTGCGGCGCGCGACGTCGCCAAGGCCGTTGCCGTCTGGAATCGCGACGAAGAGCTCGACGAGATGTACGGCTCGCTGTTCCGCGAACTGTTGACCTACATGATGGAAGATCCGCGCAATATCACCGGATCGACGCATCTGCTGTTCATCGCCAAGAACATCGAGCGCATCGGCGACCACACGACGAACATCGCCGAGACAATCCACTTTCTGGTCACCGGCGTGCCGTTGCGCGCCGAGCGTCCCAAGGGCGATGGCGGCAATTTCGCCGTCGTCGGCGCCTCCAAACCGGCCGAGTGACGGAGCAACCGCACGTGAAACCGCATCTTCTCATCGTCGAGGACGAGCCTGCGCTGATCGAACTTCTGCGCTACAATTTCGACAAGGAAGGGTTTCGCGTCACCACGGCCGGCGACGGCGAAGCGGCATTGGTGGCCGTGGCCGAGGGGCGCCCGGATCTGATGATCCTCGACTGGATGCTGCCGCATATTTCCGGCCTCGAGGTTTGCCGCCAGCTGCGGCGCAAGGCCGACACGCGCGATCTGCCGATCATCATGCTGACCGCGCGCGGCGAGGAGAGCGACCGGGTTCGCGGCCTTGAGGTCGGTGCGGACGACTATGTCGCCAAGCCCTTCAGCCCGTCGGAACTCATTGCGCGCGTGCGCGCGGTGCTGCGCCGCGCGAAGCCCTCGTCGGCGCACGACATGCTGACCTACGGCGATCTCAGCATGGACCTCGCGTCGCATCGCGTGATCCGCGGGGGGCGCTCGGTGCATCTGGGACCGACCGAGTTTCGCCTGCTGCGCTTCCTGCTCGAGCGGCCGGGTCGCGTCTACAGCCGCGAGCAGCTGCTCGATGCGGTTTGGGGGCGCGACATCTACGTGGAACCTCGAACGGTCGACGTACATATCCGCCGCTTGCGCAAGGCGATCAACGGCGAGGGCGAAATCGATCTGATCCGCACCGTCCGTTCGGCCGGCTACGCGCTCGACGAAACGGCCGACGCCTGAACACCGCATCCGCCGGTACCGCTTGAGCCGGGGTCCTGGCTTGCTATGATGCAAGCCAGATGACAAAACCCCATTTGACGACGCACCCCGAAATGCTCGGGGCCCTCGAAATGCGCAATGCGTGCGATTCGGGCAAACTTGATTCTTCGACGCTGGTTGCCGCCTGTCTTGCGCGCGTTGCCGCGCGCGAGCCCGAGGTTCGCGCGTGGCGCCATGTCGAAAAGCGCGATGCGCGCGGCCGGGCGGCGGCCCTCGACCGGGTCGCGCGGACGCAGCCGTTGCACGGCATCCCGATCGGGATCAAAGATCTGATCGATACCGCCTCGATGCCGACGGGCTACGGTTCGCCCATCTACCGCAACCATCGGCCCAAAAACGACGCGTTGTGCGTGCGCCGGCTGATCGCGGCCGGCGCCATTCCAATGGGCAAGACGGTGACCACGGAGTTCGCCTATTTCACGCCGGGACCGACCCACAATCCGGCACGACACGGCTATACGCCGGGCGGCTCCTCGTCGGGCTCGGCGGCGGCCGTCGCCGATTTCCAGGTGCCGCTCGCCTTGGGAACGCAGACGGCGGGTTCCGTGATCCGACCTGCCGCCTTTTGCGGCGTGGTCGGCTACAAGGGCACCTATGGCTGGATCGACATGGCGGGCATCAAGCCTTTGTCGCCGTCGCTCGACACGCTCGGCGTGTTCTGTCGTGCTGTTGCCGATCTCGATCTCGTGCGCCGCGCACTCGTGGCGGCCCGCCCCATCGCCGGCTTGGGCGATGCCGGCCGGCCGGCCCCACGCGTTGCCGTTTGCTATACGCCCTTTTGGGAGTCGGCCGACGGTTCCACGCGCCGCTTGTTCGAGCTGCTGGTGGCGCGCCTCGAAGGGGCGGGCGTCTCCGTGCGCGATTTCGAGGGCGAGGATTACTGGGCGGATCTCAACGACGCGCAGCTCGCCATCATGTCGCGCGAGGCGTCCGTGGCGCTTGCGCGCGAGCGGGCCGAACATCCGGGCGAACTTTCGGAAGCATTGCGCGACATGCTGGAGACGGGCGACCGGGTCGGCATTCGCGAGGAGACGGCCGCCAAAGCCCTTGCCACCAAATGCCGCCATCGGCTGGCGCAGCTCTGGCGCGACGTCGACGTGATCCTGGCTCCGGCCGCCCCAGGGCCCGCCCCGCGCGGCATCGAGCGGACGGGCGATCCCGTCTTCAACCGCATGTGGACGCTGCTGGGGAACCCGGCGATCGCACTGCCGGCCGGCAAAAGCGACGACGGGTTGCCGCTCGCCATCCAGTTGATCGGGCCGCACAACGAAGACGGCGAACTCATCGGCCATGCCGCGTGGTTCGAGGCTTTCCTGAAGCGTTAACTCGATGCGGGCGTGTGAAGATGGCACGCCACTTGATGGCCCGGCGCTATTTCGAGGATCGGCGGCTCGATCGTGCGGCAACGCGCTTCGGCGACGGGGCAGCGCGTATGGAAGCGGCAGCCCGAGGGCGGATTGATCGGCGAAGGTACGTCGCCTGAAAGCACGATCCGCGTTTTTCGCGCGCGCGGATCGGGGGTCGGGGCGGCCGACAGCAGTGCTTCGGTGTAGGGATGCAGCGGTCGCGTGAAGATCGTCCGCCGGTCGGCGATCTCGACGATCTTGCCCAGATACATCACTGCCACGCGGTGGCTAATATGTTCGACGACCGCAAGGTCGTGCGCGACGAACAGATAGGAGAGGCCGAATTCGGCCTGCAGATCCATCAGCAGATTGACGACTTGTGCCTGCACCGAAACGTCGAGGGCAGAGACCGGCTCGTCCGCCACGATCAGTTTGGGCTGCACGGCAAGCGCGCGCGCGATGCCCAGACGCTGGCGTTGGCCGCCGGAGAATTCGTGGGGATAGCGGGCCATCTGGTCGGCGCGCAGCCCTACCTTCTCGAAGAGCCATGCCGTGCGTTCGCGTGCCGCCTTGCCCGTCGCCAATCCGAAATTGGTCAGCGGTTCGGCGACGATGTCGCCTGCCGTCAGGCGCGGGCTTAAGGAGGAATAGGGATCCTGGAAGACGACCTGCATGTCCCGGCGATGCGGCCGCATCGCACTGCGGCTCAGACTTTCGATGGCAGTACCGGCAAGGCGGATCGTGCCCGCCGTCGGTTCAACAAGCTTCAGGATCGATTTTCCGACGGTCGATTTGCCGCAGCCGCTTTCCCCCACCAATCCAAGCGTTTCGCCTGCATCGACATGGAACGAAACGCCGTCGACGGCGTAGACCTTGGCCGACACGCGGCCCAACAGGCCTTTGCGGATCTCGTAATGCTTTTTGAGATCGACGATTTCGAGCAAAGGAGCGGTCATGCTGCCGCCTCCGCAACGCGATCGGCGAACCAGCAGGCCGAGAAATGGCCGGGCGCGTGCTCTTCGAGCGGCGGGGCTTCGCGGCGGCAGCGCTCTTGGGCAAAGCTGCAGCGTTCGGCGAAGGCGCAGCCGGGGATCGCTTCGGTCAGGCGCGGCACAATACCGGGGATCTCCGCGAGGCGTTGGCGCGGCCCGTCGGCCTGCGATGCAGCGCCCAAATGCGGGATCGAGCCCATCAGCCCGCGCGTATAGGGATGGCGCGGGCGCGCGAACAGCATCTCGACGGGGGCTTCTTCGACTTTGCGGCCCGCATACATGACCACGACGCGTTGGGCCGTTTCGGCGACGACGCCCAAATCGTGCGTGATGAGAATCACGGCCGCCCCGATCTTACGTTTGAGATCGAGCATCAACTCGAGGATTTGAGCTTGGATCGTGACGTCGAGGGCCGTGGTCGGTTCGTCGGCGATCAGCAGCTTGGGATCGCACGCAAGCGCCATCGCGATCATCACGCGTTGGCGCATGCCGCCGGAAAGCTGGTGCGGATAGGCGGCGGCGCGCCGTGCGGGCTCGGGCATGCGCACGAGATCGAGCATCTCGATCGCGCGTTGGCGTGCGGCGGCACGGTCGAGCCCTTGGTGGAGTTCCAGCGTTTCGGCGATTTGTCGGCCGACGGTAAGCACGGGATTGAGGCTCGTCATCGGCTCCTGGAAGATCATCGAGATGTCGTTGCCGCGAATGCGGCGCATCTCGGCTTCGCTGCAGGCCAGCAGATCGCGCCCCTCGAAGCGGATGGCGCCCGAGACGATGCGCGCAGGCGGCGAGGGGAGCAGACGCAGGATCGACATGGCCGTGACCGACTTGCCGCAGCCGCTTTCGCCGACGACTGCAAGCGTTTCGCCCGCATGCACGCAGTAGGACACGCCGTCGACCGCGCGCACCACGCCGTCGGCGGTGTAGAAATGCGTGCGGAGATTTTCGATCTCGAGCAGGGGTTGGGCGTCGGCCATGCGTGCGCGCCTACAATTGCCGCGCAAGGCGCGGATCAAGCGCATCGCGCATGCCGTCGCCGAGCAGATTGATCGCCAGCACCGTGACCGACAGGAATCCCGCCGGAATGAGGATCAGATGCGGGCGCACTTGGAAGATGGCGCGCCCCTCGGCAATGATGTTGCCCCAAGTCGGGATCGATGGCGGGAGCCCGGCGCCAATGAAGGACAAAATCGCCTCGGTGATGATCGCGGACGCCGCAATGTAGGTCGCCTGCACGATCAAGGGGGCGAATGTATTGGGCAGAATATGACGCCAGAGGATCAGCGGCGTGGATGTACCGACCGCGATCGCAGCTTCGACAAAAGGCTGTTCGCGCAAGCCCAAGACGATGCTGCGCACAAGCCGCGTGACGCGCGGAATTTCCGCGATAGCGATCGCCGCGATCACGTTTTCGAGGCTCGCGCGCGTGAGCGCCATCAACGCGATCGCGAGCAGCACCGACGGGATCGACATGAGCCCGTCCATGATCCGCATCAGGATCGCGTCGATCCAGCGGTTGAAGCCGGCAAGCAGGCCGAACAGAAGCCCGGCCAGAACGGCCACAAACGCGACGGCAAAACCGACGAACAGCGAGGCGCGCGCGCCGTAGACGACACGGCTGTAGACGTCGCGGCCCAATGCATCGGTGCCGAACCAATACTGTTCGGACGGCATGCGCAGGCGGCGGATCGGCGACAAGGCTGCCGGATCGACGGTGCCGAGGAACGGTGCCGCCAAGGCGACCGCGACCATCAGCGCCAGCAACAGGCCGCCGATCACGATCGACAGATGGCGCCGCCACCAGGGACGACGCTTGCCGGTGGCCTGATCGGACGTTGCGGGGGCGACGAGTGTGAGGGTCATGGAAGCACCCTCAATACCGGATGCGCGGATCGAAGAGCGTGTAGCTCAAATCGACCAGCAGGTTGATGATTACGTAGACAAACGAGAACATCAGGATCACGCCTTGGATGACCGGATAGTCGCGCCGCAGAATGGCGTCCACCGTCATCCGGCCGAGGCCCGGGATCGCGAAGACGCTCTCCGTTACGACCACGCCACCGATCAGCAGGGCCACGCCGATGCCGACCACGGTCACGATGGGGACTGCCGCGTTGCGCAGCGCATGGCCCAGCAGCACGCGGTCGGTGCGCAGGCCCTTGGCGTTGGCTGTGCGGATATAGTCTTGCGCCATCACGTCGAGCATGGCGGCGCGCGTCATGCGTGCGATCAACGCGATGTAGATGGTGCCGAGGGCGATAGTCGGCAAAATGATGTTGCGCAGGAACGGTCCAAGCCCTTCGCGGATTGAGGTGAAGCCTTGCACCGGCAACCAGTCGAGTTCGATCGCGAAGGTGAAGATCAGCACGTAGCCGATCACGAAGACGGGGACGGAGAAGCCGAGCACGGCAAACAGCATGACGACACGGTCGATCCAGCCACCTGCCTTCCAGGCAGCCAGGACGCCCATCGGGATCGCGACGCTGACGGCAAAAAGCAGGGTAACGATCGACAGCGAGATTGTCGCTTCGAGCCGCTGGCCGATCAGGGTCGCAACGGGAAGGTTCGAGAAGATCGAGGTTCCAAGATCGCCTTGAAGGATGGCCCAAACCCAAGTGCCGAAGCGCACGTGGTAGGGAAGGTCGAGGCCAAGCGAGCGCCGGATACGCGCGATGTCGTCCGCAGTCGACATGTCGCCTGCGATGATCGCGGCAGGATCGCCCGGCGAAAAATAGAGGAGCGAGAAAACGAAAAGGGCCACCACCCCCATGACGGGGATGGTGGCCAGAATGCGACGCACGATATAGGCGAACACGCGCCTTGTTGCCGATCAGATTGCGGTTAGCGCTTGTCGACGTTCCAGAAGAACGGTACCGGCGAGATGACGATGCCGGTCACGTTCCGGCGGAACGCAGTGGGTTGCTGGAACTGGCCCACCGTAACGTAGGGTACCTGTTCGAAGGCGTTCGCCTGGATCTGGCGGGCCAAAGCGACTTGGTCGGCTTGGGCGGACGCCGCAAGCCAACGGTCGCGCAGCGCTTCGCCGGTTGGATCGGTCGGCCAGCCGGCCCAGGCGGCTGCCCCGTGGCCCCGCAGCGGTGCATGCAGTGCCGGATTTACCAGGTCGGGGCCGACCCACCAGGTATGGAAGATCGACCAGCCGCCTTGATCGGCGGGGGTGCGGTTGTTGCGGCGCGCCAGCACCGAACCCCAATCGGTCGCGACCAATTCCACGTTCATGCCGAGCCGCTTCAGAAGATCTTCGGTGACGAGGCTCTGGACATGGTTGGTCGGGATGTCGGTCGGCGAGATAATCACGACTTTCTCGCCCTTGTAGCCGCTGTCGCGCAGCATGGCGCGTGCGCGGTCGAAATTGCCCGCTTGGGCCGCAGCGCCGGTATCGCTCGACAAAGGCGTGCCGCAGGGGAAGTGCGATTTGCACTCCCTGTAGTATTCCTTGTTGCCGACGATGGCCTGCAGATAGTCGCTCTGATTGACGGCCATCTGAACGGCCTGGCGAACCTTCAGATTGTCGAAGGGCGGCTGCAGATGGTTGAAGCGCAGCATCGCAACCGAGCCCATCGGATCGATCTGGGCGACTTCGATGTCGCGGTTGCGCGCAAGTTGCGGCAGCAGGTCGAACAGCGGCTGTTCGTACCAATCGACTTCGCCTTGCGCCAATGCGGCGGCGGCGACGGCACCGTCCGGAATGATGCGCCATTCGACGCGGTCGACCTTGACGACTTTGCCGCCGGCCGCCCACGACGGCGGTTCGTTGCGCGGCTTGTAGTCTGCGAAGCGTTCGTAGACGGCGCGTTGCCCCGGAACCCACTGGTCGCGCACGAAGCGGAACGGGCCGGAGCCTGTCGCGTCCTGGATCGGCGTTGCCGGATCGGTATTGGCGATCCGCTCCGGCATGATGAAGGGAACCTGGCTCGAAAGCTTACCGAGCGCGTCGATCATCAGCGGGAAGGGCCGCGTCAGACGGATGGCGAATGTCAGATCGTTGACGATATCGTAGCCGGCGATCGCACCCGCCATCGTCTGGCCGAAGGAATCGCGCGCCGACCAGCGCCGGATCGAAGCGGCGGCGTCGGCGCCGCGCACCGGCGTGCCGTCGTGGAATTTCATGCCCTCGCGCAGCGTGAATTCCCAGCGCAGCCCGTCCGGGCTGGTCGACCATTTTTCGACCATCTGCGGCTGGATTTTGAAGTTTGCGTCGGTTGCGAAAAGCGTGTCGTAGACGAGATAGCCGTGGTTGCGCACGACGTAGCCGGTCGTCGCGACCGGATCGATCGCGGGCAAGTTCGAATGCGGGATGAAGCGCAGAACCTTCTGCTGAGCGTTCGCATCGACAGCGACCCCGACCCCGAGGGCGAGGACGCTGGCGGCGACGATATTCTTGAGCAAGCTCGACATCGGCAATTCTCCTCGTGGCAAGAGCCGGACGTGCGGCGATTGTCTGCGCAAAGCATGCCACAGACTTGTCATGGTTCAAACGATATGTGCGCGCGGTGCCGGAAACGGGCCAGGATCCAGCGGATAGATGGGCCGCGCGAGCCGATTATACGTGAGTTTGCCGTTGTCCGAGGTCGTTACCCCTTCGCCGTCGAGCGTGAAGGTCGCGCGGGCAAGGGGGGCAAAGCCCGCCCGGTAGTGGATGCGCGATTTCAGCAGCAAAAACCGTTGCGCCGCCGGGTCGATGCCGTTTGCGGAGAAAATCCCAGTGTCCCAAGGTTCGTGGTGCTGGGACACCACGACGATCCGTACCGTGCCGATTTCAAGCACGGCGGTCGGGCCGGTATTGACCTCCACCCCAGTATACATCGGCCCTGCAACGCGCCACCGCCCGTCGGCGAGATGGCGCACGCGGCCGGTCACGGTCAGGCCCTTTCCGGCGAGTCCGATCGACGGCATGTCGCTATGGCCGCCGAGCGCAAGCGTCACTTGGGCGCCCAAACCGGCCTTTGCCATCGTCGCAACGGCAGCCGGATCCCAGACGGTCGCAACCGCGACATCCTGCAGATCCTGGCGCAGGATTTCGGCGATGACGGTCATGACGTCCGACGTGCCGCCCGAGCCGACATTGTCGGCATGGTCGAGCAGCACGATCGGTGCCGCATTGACCGCCTTTGCCCGCGTCACGGCTGCCTTCAGCGGTTCGTGGACATGCGTGAACTCGGAACGTGCGGCCCAGCTTTCGTCGAGCAGGCGTTGGGCGGCGGATTCGGCGGCCGCATTGTTGCCGTCGGCGACGACGATCGCGGAATTGCCGGCGATCGGGATATCGGCCATCGGGAAGCCGCCGAAAGCGGTTGCGCAAAGAATGTGGGGCTCGCGTTCGAGCGCCGTCGCCAGAGCTTGAATGCCCTTCATCGGCATATCGGCGGTTCCTTGCCGCAGCGTTTGCGACAGCAGCGGCAAGCGCCCCCAGGCCATGACCGGCTTGCAGCGCCCGGCCATGGCATCGAGCACAACGCGGCCGACTTGCTCGGCAACGGCGTACATATCGACATGCGGATATGTCTTGTAGCCAATGAGCGCGGTGCAATTGCGTACCATCGCGTCCGACAGGTTGGCGTGCAGGTCGCATGTCACCGCGATCGGCAAATCGGGCCGCAGGGCACGAATGCGCGCGAGCAGCGTGCCTTCGCCGTCGTCGGTATGTTCGCACACCATAGCACCGTGCAGATCGAGAAGTGCTGCGTCGCAGCCCGCCTCGATCGCCGCCAAGATGGGTGCGACCAGCGCTTCGTAAGTCTCTTCCGTCAGCGGGCCGCTCGGCATCGCCTCGGCCGCGATCGGCGTTACGATTTCCGCACCTGCGGCGCGCGCAAGCTTCAGGTATGCGGCGATCGGCATCGCCGTATTCTCGTATTTGGCGACGACGTCGTCGCCGTAGTGCAGGCCCCACGCCGCAAAGCGGGCGATATCCGTCGCCACTGGCGAAAAAGTGTTGGTCTCGTGTTTGAGCATTGCCAATACCAGACGCATGTCCGAACCTTTTTGCGCAGTCGACCTATCCATGCCAGCATAGACCGAGTTGAGGGAGTTTTTCATGGTCGATTTGACGCTGCTGTCGGCGCAAGCGCTTGTCTCCGGCTACGCCAGCCGGGCCTTCTCGCCGGTCGAGGTGGCAACGGCCTGCCTTGCCAAGATCGAGCGGCTCAACCCCGTCTACAATGCGTTCTGCCTCGTCGATGCCGAGGCCGCGTTGGCGCAGGCGCGCGCGAGTGCGGCGCGTTGGCTTGCGGGCACGCAATACGGCCCCATCGACGGCGTGCCGACCTCGATCAAGGACCTCATCTGGGTCAAGGGTTGGCCGACCTTGCGCGGCTCGAAATTGCTTGTTGGCACGCCCGCAGCCGACGCCGATGCGCCCTCGGTCGAGCGCCTGCGCGCAGGTGGGGCGGTGTTTTTGGGTAAAACCACCACGCCGGAATTCGGCTGGAAAGGGATCGGCGATTCGCCGTTGACCGGCATCACCCGCAATCCGTGGGATCCGAGCAAGACGGCTGGCGGCTCCTCGGCGGGGGCGGCCGTTGCGGCTGCTTTGGGTATGGGGGCGCTGCATGTGGGCACAGATGGCGGCGGCTCGATCCGCATGCCGGCCGGCTTCTGCGGCATCTTTGGCATCAAGCCGACTTTCGGGCGCGTGCCGGCTTATCCCGCCTCGCCGGTCGGGTTGCTCGCGCATATCGGCCCCATGGCCCGCAGCGTCGACGATGCCGCGCTTATGTTGGAAGCCATGGCAGCGCGCGATTCGCGCGACGTCTATTCGCTGCCCAATGATCCGGGTTCGTGGACGGGCGAACGCGACAAAGGGATTAGGGGCCTGCGCATCGGTTTCAGCCCCACGCTCGGCGGCGCCAAAGTCGATGGCGAGATAGCCGCGGCGGTCGCGAAGGCTGCGGCTTTGTTGGCCGACCTTGGCGCATTCGTCGAATTGGCGGAGCCCAATCTGGGCGATCTGCGCGACGCGTTCTATCGGCTCTGGACGGGCGGCATTGCGCGCGCCTTGCAGGCCTACCCGCCCGAGCAGTGGGCCCACTGTGATCCGGGGTTGGTGGCTTCGACCAAGGCGGGGCTCGGCCTGTCGGCGTCAGACTATCTTGCCGCCGATGCAATGCGCGTGCGAGCGGGCGAGGCGATGGCGAAGTTCCACGAAACCTACGATCTGCTGCTCACACCGCAATTGCCGATCACGGCCTTTGCTGCGGGGCAGGATGTCGCCACGCCGGACCAGTCCTATTGGATCGACTGGACGCCGTTTACTTACCCTTTCAACATGACGCGTCAGCCTGCCGCCAGCGTGCCGCTCGGCCTGCATTCGAATGGACTGCCGATGGCGTTGCAATTGGTCGGGCGCCTCTACGAGGACCGCACCGTCCTGCGCGCCGCTTATGCGTTCGAACGCGCAAAACCTTGGCCCCTTCCGGCCTGAAAATCCCTCGAGAAAAAGGCGATCCCATGTCTGCCCCACTCGGACCGCAATTCCAGGCCGACGGTCTGGTCACGTTCCACAACAGCGACTTTCTCAACAGCCAGCGTTTCAAGGCGGCCTACAATTTCGGCATGATGGTCGGCAACGACCGCAGGCTCGATCTGCATATCGAATGGCGCGTATGGGTCGCCCTATGGGCGGCCGAGCAGGCTCTGTGCGCCGAGGGCGACTTCGTCGAATGCGGCGTGCATACCGGCATTCTTTCGGGCGCCATTGCCGTGTGGACCAACTGGCCCACGCAAACCGGGCGCACGATGTGGCTGCTCGACACGTTCGACGGCATGCCCGAGGACCAGCTGTCCGACGCCGAGAAAAAACTCGGCCTTGCAGACTACAATCAAACCTATCGCGGCATGGACGATCTCGCGCGCATCCGCCAGAAATTCGAACCCGTTGCGAACGTGAAGATCGTTCCCGGCCGCGTGCCCGATACGTTGGCGACGGTGACGGCCGAGAAAGTGGCGTATCTGTCGATCGACATGAATATGGCGCTGCCCGAGATCGCCGCCGTCACGCATTTCTGGCCGAAATTGTCGCCCGGCGGCGTGATTCTGCTCGACGACTACAACTGGCTGCCGCACGTGAACCAGAAGGCCGCATTCGATGCGTTTGCCAAAGCGCACGGCGTGCCGATCTTGGGACTCCCGACCGGCCAGGGCGTGATCGTCAAGCCGCACCGATAGCGATGCGGCTCAGCTGCGCATGAAACGCTGGTGCACAATGTCGAGAAACGCCGTCGCCATGCGTGCGCCGTCAAGTTTGGATTTGGCGGCAAGGCGTTTGGTTTCATTGGCGCGTAAGGCCGCTCTTTCCTCGACCGCATGGGCAAGGCGCACGGCCTCGGCAACAAAAGATTCGTCGCTGTCGTGCGCAATGCCCGCACGGCCGGTTGCCGCCTCGAGCCATCGGCCGATGCGGCCAAGGCTCGTCGCACCCACGCGGCTCAATGTGGGCATGCCCATATGTGCGGCCTCGAACAGGGTCGTACCGCCGGCGACCGGAAACGTGCCGAGCACCACGTCGATATTCTGGTAGCCCGCAAGATAGCGCGGCCAGCCGAAATGGTAGGCGAAGATCAGGCGCTCGGGCGCGATGCCGCATTCACGAAAACTGTTGCGGACGTGGTCGACTACATGCATCTCCAAAAGGTCGCCGTTGCCGAGATAGAGCTTTGCGTCCGGCATCGCGTGCAGGACCTTGGCCCACAAGGCGATGCAAGGCTGCGTAATTTTGTAGAGATGCGAGAGCGAGCCGAACGTCGTGTAGCCGTTGCGGAGCGAAGGCGGCGGCCCGGCCTCGGGCAATGCAAGACCATGTTCGACCCAGACTTCCGGCTCGAACACGTAAAGGTCGCCCGGCAAGCGTGCGACCTTGCCCGGAAACTCGGCATCGAGCGACAGCGGATAGATGCTGTCAGGCCCAATCGCAGCGTCGAAGCACGGATCGTGGCTAGGGCCCGACATGTTGAACCATGTCGCTTGCTTGGCGCCAGGGCGCCCGACGACGCAGGCCGGCAAATATGGCACCAAGGATTCGTCGAGATCGATCAGCAGATCGTAGTCGAGATCGGCAAGCGTCTGGTTCATGCGATGCCAAGCGTCGGGGGAATCGACGTTCGCGATCGTGATCTCTTCGATGTCGCGGATCGGCGTTTCGGCCGGCAAGGCCTTGCGCACGATCTCGAGATCGCCCGCGACGAGCGGCAGCAATTCGATCGACAGCGGCAGTTTCGCGGCTTCGCGCAGGAAAGGCAGCAGCAGGCTCATATAGTTGCGCATGCCGAACGACCCGCTGGCCATGCCGATGCGCGGTACAGCACTTGCGCGTCGCACCGCAGGCTGCACCAAGGGCTTCGGCAGATGCCGGCGCAGCACGGCCAGTTGGGCTTCTTTGGCGCGTGCAACGCTCGAATCCGTCGCGTGCTCGGAATAGAGCTCGATGATCAGGATGAGGCCGGCCACGCGCGTCGGCATATCGGCGCCGAATGAGAAGGTGCGCAGTGTGTCGAGCGCGCCGTCCGGATCGCCGAGGCACGACAGCGAAACGGCCGTGTGCAGGCAGGTCCACAGCTTCGTGTTTTCTTCGGTTGCGTGCGCCGCCACATAGCGCATCGTCCCAAGCCCTTCCGTATCGAGCAGCTTGTAGACGGTGCGCAAGATCGCATTCATCAGCTGCACGTCGTCGGGCCGCGCGCGAACGACGGCCAGCAGAGCATCGCGATGCGACAGCAAGCTCGCGGGATCGAAACCGCCGAGGGCCGCAAGCAGCGCGTCGCGAACGCTTGTGTCGCTTGGTGCTGCAACAAGCTGGCCCGCCAGATGGCGCAGGCCCGATAGGGCAGCGCGCAGGAAGCGCACGGTGGCCGTGGCGCACTCGCCGGGATTTTCCTGATAGAGCAGGTGGCCTGCCGTGGGGATACGCTGCACGGCCAAAGTATCGATCTGCAGTGCGCGTGCCTTCGTCTCGTCGTCGGGCGTGAAGAGCGCACCGGGCGACACCGCGCCGAGCCATGCAGCACGGCCGCCCGACATGATCAGGGTCGGTGCGTGCGTCGCGGCTGCCGCAAGCATTGGCCAATAGCCCTGCGCGTTGCCGTCGCCGAGCATCCCAGGCCCCTCGACATAGCCCGTGAAGAATTCGTCCATCGCAACCCCTGCGGTCCCGCGCCGCAGATAGTCGCGTGCAGATCTGAGGGAGGTCGCGGAGACCGGCGGGTCGAGATAGACGGCCGCACGCAAGCGGCTGTCGAGAGCGGGTGCGAGGGCCATCGCAACGATGGCGCCGATCGACTCGCCGAGCAGAATCGTCTCGCGTTCGCCCAGTACGCTGCGCAGCAGATCCGCCGCGCGTCCGGCAAACGAACCGATGCTGGCCGGTTCGTAGATCGGGCTCGCGCCGAAGCCGGGCATATCGACGATCAGAATGTCGTAGTCGTCGCACAGAAGGCGTGCTGCGGGCAGCAGCATCTGCGCCGGTCGGAACGAGCCTGGAATAACGACGAGGGCCGGTTTGCCGCGCCCGGCCTTGCTCGACACGAAAAGCCCGCCGGTGACGCGCCCGTCGACTTCGGCAATGACCGGCCGGATCCAAGCCCGACCGAAGGGCGTCGGTTGCACGGCCGCATTCGTCATCGCGTGTCCTGGGCAATCGGTTTTGCAGCGAATCGCATGGTTTACTGTAGGGGTCGCGCCCGTGTCCGAGCAAGCGCGTGCGCTGCAGCAACGCTTTGCTTTGATGTCGAAGCTGCAGGCACGCTAAGGTGAACGACAATGTCGAAATGTCTTGTTCGCCGGATCGATCAACGGCCCCTCGTTACGCGATGATCGTTTTGCAAGGTCGGCACGCCATTTTGGCGCTTGCGGCGACCCAAATCGTCGGCTGGGGATCGACCTACTTTCTGCCCGCAATGTTGGGCGCCCAGATGGCGCGCGATCTCGACATGTCGGTCAGCTTTGCGTTCGCCGGCGTCACCATCATGCTGGTCGTTGGCGCCTTTGTTGGTCCCGTCTACGGGCGATTCGCTGATCGGCACGGTCCGCATTCGCTGTTGATGGCTGGGTCACTATTGCTTGCGCTTGCTTTGTTCGGGCTCGGGCTGTCGACCGGTCCGATCGGGTATGCCGTCTGTTGGATGCTGTTGGGGCTTGCGATGCCGATGGCGTTGACGCCGATCCCGTTTGTGGCGGCGGCATGGTTGATCCCGGGTTCGGCGCGGCGGGCCGTTGGCGCCATGACGCTGCTCGGCGGCGGCACGACGGTCGTGTTCTTGCCGCTGATGGCGTGGCTCGAGCCGCAGATCGGTTGGCGCGCGATCTGCGTTCTGTTTGCGGCGTGCCAGATACTGCTGTGCTTGCCGCTCCACGCGATGATCGCACCGCAGCCGCCATCCGCAGACAGCGCGCCCAATGCGCCTGCGGCATCCGCCGGCATTCGCGCACCTGGCGCACGTCGGGCCGCCTTCTGGGCGATGGCGCTGTCGTTTTCCTGCATTGGGTTCGTCACCTGGGGGCTGCCGCTGCAACTGGTCGCGATCGGAACGGCCTACGGTTTGCCGCTGTCTTTGGCGGTGGCGGTCGGTGCTGTGCTTGGGCCTGCGCAGATGGCCTCGCGACTGCTCGATATTCTGTTTGGGCTGCGCTTTCCGATTCTCAAGATCGGTCTTTTCAGCCAAGCCTTGATCGCGGCAAGCTGCGCTTTGCCGTGGCTGGTCGGTGGGTCGTTCGTGATGCTGGCGGTAACGGTCGTGGGTTTCGGTCTGGGGGCGGGTGCGAACACCGTCGTGCGCATTATTGCCCCGCTCGTCGTGTTTGGCCGCGAAGGTTATGCGGGTCTGATGGGCCGCATGAATCTGCCGCTCAATCTGGTGTTTGCGACAGCCCCCTTCGTGCTGGCCGCGATTCTCGAAGCCGGCGGTCCGGTGGCACCATTGCTCCTGTGTGCCGCGTTGTCGCTGCTGTCGTTCGTGGGCTTAAGCATCGTCAAGCGCGTGGCCGACGGGCAGGCCGTCCAGTAGCGCTCCGAACCCGTCAGGCGCCGCAAATCACGCGGCGATCTTCGGCATCGAGTTCGACGCGCGTACCGTTGCGAATGAGCTCTGCGAAATCCTGGTTCGGCACCATGACCGTCAAAGTATAGAGCTTGCCGGGACCGGTATTCTCCACGACATGCTCGGCCCCCGGTCGAAGCAACATCGCGTCGCCCTTTTTGACGGGCTGCACCTTGGCTCCGCACAGGGCGCGCCCGGTTCCTTCGAGCACGAAAAACATTTCGTGTGCGCGACTGTGCGAATTGGGCGGCGTTTTGCCGCCGGGTGCAAAGATTTCGACGACGGCGACAAGATCGGCCCCTTCGCCCGCCGGATCGAAAATCAGCGCGAAATAGTTGCTGTCACCGGGCGCAATCCGATAGGCCGCGCAATCGGCAATGTTTTTGAAGACAAGTGGCGTCATCGTCCGAGCCCTTTGAGCAACGCCTTGCTCGGTGTCGTGAAGCCGAAACATTGGCGTACATTGTAGAGCGTCGCATCCCAGCAAAAGCCGGGGCTGGTCGTGGCACTGCAATCCTCGAGCATGACGCAATCGTAGCCGAGAAAATTGGCATCCTGCAGCGTGCACAAAACGCACTGGTCGGCATTGACGCCGCCGAACAGCAGCGTGTCGACGCGAAGATTGCGCAGAATGGAGTCGAGCGGCGTATCCCAAAAGCCCGACATGCGGAATTTGTCGATGCGTATGTCGCCGGTTTTTGGCGCAAGCTCATCGACGACGGCAGCGGCCCAGCTGTCCTTCTCGAGGACATTGGCCTTGCGTTTGGGCAGCCGGTCGCCGAGGCCGATTCCTTTGCCGGTCGGCTTGTAGACATGCTCGAGCGAGGGGCTGAGATTGAGCCGGTCGGGCCGATTGCCCCAATTGACCCAAACGACGGGTACAGCCGCGCGGCGCAAGCGCGGCAGCAACTTCGCCAAAGGTGCGATTGGTTTGCGCGCAGGTGCGACATCGACGCCGATATGCGCAAGCCAACCGTCGGGGTGGCAGAAATCGTTCTGCATGTCGATCACGATGATGGCGGTGCGCGCCAGATCGATCGTCAGTTTCTGCGGCATCGCATCGAAGGTCAGCGGCCGCGGCTTAACCGGCGGGCGGACGGTATCGACGGATCTGGCGTCGGCGCGCCAGAGATTTGCGGACGAAGTGCCAAGCGGATTGCGCGGTTTCATCGGTCTTTCCACTCCAACAGGGCGCGCGCGGCGATCGCCGCGTAGGCCAGAATGACGAACCGGTTCTCTTGCAAATAGGCCGCCAATTCGTCGCGCGACAGGCTTAGCAATTCCTGTTCCTCAAGGTCGCCCGAATTGGGTTCGACGACTTTGCGGCAACCCAATGCCATGTACATGTGGCATTTGGCGCCGCGCACATTTGCGCCGGTGAGGCCTGCCCCGAGCGATACAAAGCGTTCCGCCGCGTAGCCGGTTTCCTCGCGCAGTTCGCGCTGCGCCGCGGCCTCCGGCGTTTCGCCCGCATCGATGCCGCCGCCCGGAAAGCCCAGCACGATCGCGCCAGGGCCCTGGCGATAGCTGCGGATCATCAGCACGCGACCGTCTTCGAGGATGGGGAAGACCATCGAATAGTCGGGCAGCAGAATGCGATGGTAGCTCGGCACGATCTTGCCGTTCGGCAATTCGAGCGTTTCGTCGAGCACGCGTACCCAGGGCTCGGCCTTGTAGACCTCGCGCGAGGCCAGCGTTTTCCAGAGACGATCTTGGTCCATGGCGGGCCTCATGCGACGAGGGCGATCGACCACGGGCTCATCACGTCGGCCATGCCGGTGCGCGCGCCCGTCGATGGATCGAGCATCACGGCCGACGGGCAAGCATAGTTTGACGGCGAAATCGTGTGCTCGCTCGCGCGCAATTCGTAGCGCTCGGCAAGAGCGCGGCGCACGTCGAAGGCCAGCCTCGGATCGTAGTCGACATGCGGGTTGCCCGACACGTCGATGCGCGGCGTGTGGAACGCTTCTTCGAGCGTCATGCCGTGGTCGATCACAAATGACAGGATCTGCGCCACGGCCGGCAGGATGCGCCGCCCGCCTGACGCGCCGAGCGCAAACCAGGCGCGCCCGCCGCGCGATACGATCGTCGGGCACATGTTGGTGAGCGGCCGCTTTCCAGGGGCAAGCGAATTGGCGCGCCCCGGTCGCGGGTCGAACCACATGACGCCGTTGTTGAGCAAGATACCCGTGCGCGGCAGCACGAGGCGGCTCCCGAACGAGGAAAGCAGCGTCTGCGTGAGTGCCACCATATTGCCGGCACGGTCGACGACGTTGAGATGCGTGGTGCTCGTGACCGGCCCCGTTCCCGCAGGCGTATCTGCCAGCCGCTCGGCATAGGCTTGGCGCAAGGCCTCGGCATAGGCCACGAAGCTTGCCGCATCGGCGCCGAACGGGCGGAAGAGCTGCGGCGAGAGCAGGTCGAGCACGCGCGCCAGCGTCGGGCCCGCCGTACCGACAGGGCCTGCCGCGACCTCGGCGCTGCGATACGTGTACAAAGTGGGTTCGACGATGCGGGCGCGATAGCCCGCAAGATCGTCGCGCGTGAGGACGCCGCCCAAGCGCTGCAGATCGTCGGCGATGTCGGCCGCCAAGACGCCGTCGTAAAAATCGCGTGGGCCTTTGAGCTGCAGGCGCCGCAGCGTTGATGCCAATTCGCCCATCGGCAGGAAGGGCACATTCGTGCCGGTTTCGCGGCTGGGTGGCAAGCCGTCGTCGAGATAGATGTCGGCCGTGCTCGGATAGCGCGCGATCTCGGGTGCGGCATTGGCGATTTTGAGCGTGGTCCAGAAATCGACCGGCAGGCCGCGCTCAGCCAAGCGCACGGCCGGTTCGAGCGCTGTCTCCCACGGGATCGTGCCGAATTTTTCGAGGGCGAGCGCCAATCCGTCGACTTGGCCCGGGATCGCGACGGAGAGGGGCCCGTGGACATTGCGGTTGTCGAAGACTTCGGGCCAGCCGAACAAGTCGCCCGCTTTGCGTCCCGTCAGCGGGAAATGGGACGGATCGAGCCCGGCCGGTGCAAGCGGTCCGAAATCGACGATCTGGGTCTTGCCGGTCGCCGCGTCGCGGTACGAGAGATACCCGATACCGCCAAGACCGCTGTTCCACGGCTCGACTGCTGCCAACGCGAAGGCGGCCGATACGGCGGCGTCGACCGCGTTGCCGCCGTTCTGCAGCACTTGCGCACCCACCTCCATCGCCGCGCGCGCTTGGCCCGAGATCACGCCGCCGATTGCGGTTCCCGCCTGCGGTTTCTGGACAATAAAATTTTGTGTCGTATAGGGCCGGGGCGTCGCCATTGGATACTCCATCGACGGCAGAGCGAAAGACGGGGCAGCTTAACCTTTTGCGCTAGACGGGCAAGCCCGCGAGCACAGGGAAGAGACCGATCAAGCCGGCCGAAATGATCTGCACGGCGATGGCCGCCAGCAGCAACCCGAAAATGCGGTTGAGGATGTTGAGGCCGGTGCGGCCCAGTCGCTTGCCGATCGGATCGGCCAGGCGCAGCGTGCCCCAGACCGCCACGCAGACCAGCGCAATGCAGCCGATCACGAGGGCGAGATGCGCAAGCTCGGGCGAGCGCTTGGTTTCGATGATGGTCGAGGAAATCGAACCGGGTCCGACCAGCAGCGGAATCCCGATCGGCACGACGCCGAGCACGGACTTGCCGCCAGCCTCGTCGGCTTCTTCTTGCGTTTGCTGCACGGCCGAGACTTTGGCATTCAGCATCGACAGACTCATCGTGAACAGAACGATGCCGCCGCCGACGCGAAACGCGTCGAGGCTCGTCCCCATCACGCGCAACAAGAGATCGCCCGTGACGGCCGAAACGACGAGCACGGCAAACACGGTGGTGGCTGCCATGTCGGCCGTGCGCTTGCGAAACGCCTGGTCTTGGCCCGCCGTCAGCGCCAGGAACACCGGGATCGCCGCAAACGGCGTCAGGATGGCGAGCAGCGTTACGACGAAGCGCGAATAGACGGCGAATTCGGCCACGAGCCTTCAGCCCTTGTACGGGTGCGTCTTGATCCAGTGGCGCGCGATGTCCATGCGCCGGCAGACCCAAACGCGGTCGTGTTTGGCGATGTGATCCATGAAACGCTGCAGGGCACGCATGCGGCCGGGCCGGCCGATCAGCCGCAGATGCAGGCCGATCGACATCATCTTGGGCGTCTCGTCGCCCTCGGCGTAGAGCGTGTCGAATGCGTCGCGCGCATAGGCGAACCAATCGTCGCCGGTGTTGAAGCCTTGCGCCGTACCGAACTTCATGTCGTTGACGTCGAGCGTGTAGGGCACCACGAGATGGCCCTTGCCCGCGACATTCGTCCAGTAGGGCAGGTCGTCGTTGTAGGCGTCGCCGTCGTAGAGCATGCCGTGCTCGACCGCGAGGCGGCGCGTGTTGGGCGACAGGCGGCCGGTGTACCAGCCGACGGGGGCGGCACCCGTCGTCTTCTTGATCGCGTCGATCGCGAGTTTGAAGTGCTTGCGCTCCTCGGCGATCGGCATGTTCTGGTAGTCGATCCAGCGCCAGCCATGGCTTGCCACCTCGTGGCCGCCTTCGACCATGGCGCGTGCGGCGTCCGGATGGCGCAGCAGCGCCATGCCGACGGCCCACGACGTGAAGGGAAGTTGACGACGCTCGAATTCGCGCAGGATGCGCCAGAAACCCGCACGGCTGCCATATTCGTAAACGCTCTCGACCGACTCGTCGCGCTTGCGCGGGCGCGGCGTCAAGCCCACGACCTCGTGCAGAAAGACTTCCGATTCCTTGTCGCCGTGCAGAATCGTGCGTTCGCCGCCTTCCTCATAGTTCACGACGAACGAAACCGCGATGCGCGCCTTGTTGGGCCACGCCGCATGCGGCGGATTGCGCCCGTAGCCGACGAGATCGCGGTCGTAGACGGGGGTGCGCGCTTTAGGCTTGGCTTTTGGCATCGTCGTCCGGCTCCGCGGCGTGGGGAATGGTCAGAAGTTTGACGAAATTGAGCAGCATCGTGTCTTGCCCGCGCGCGGCGAGGAAGGAGATGCCGACGGGCGCATCGTCGGCAAAGCCAGCGGGCAGCGAGATTTGCGGCAAGCCCACGAGTCCGGCAATGCAGGTGAGCAGCAGAGTGCGCTGGCGCACCCGATCGAACGTCGCTTCGTCGGCGTCGCGCAAAGGGGCGGGCGTTGCGGCCGTGGGCATGCACAGAATAGTGCCCGGTGCGAGCAGCGCATCCATGTGCGTGCAGATTTCCGCACGCCGCTTCTGGTGGGCGGCAACGGTCGCAGCGTCTATCGATTTTGCGAATTTGAAGCGGGCGGCGACGTCGGGTGCCAGGCGCGGTTCGACTTGTTCGATCCACTCGCCATGGCACGCCCAAGCTTCCGCACCCGACAGCATGCGGAACGTGTCCGACCACGCGGACAGGTCCGCGCCCGCGACGTCGATGTCGGCCGTCTCTTCGAAGAACGACTTTGCCCGTCCGATCCAGGGCAATAGAGCCGCATGCACGGCTGGATCGATGAGGCGCATGGTGTCGCTTGCCACAAGCAGACGTGTGGGCTCGGGCGGGGGCGTTTTGGCATCGAGCAGGGCGCGGCCGACGCGCTCGAGCAGATCGGCGTCGCGCGCGAACCAGCCGACCGTGTCGAAGCTGGGTGCAAGCGGCACCACGCCTTCGATAGGGATTGCCCCGTGCGTGGGCCGCACGCCGAAGAGGCCGCAATAGCTCGCCGGCACGCGGACCGAGCCGCCCGTGTCGGTACCCAGTGCGAAGTCGCAAGCACGCCCGGCAACGGCCGACGCGGAACCCGACGACGAACCGCCGGGCACGCGCTCGGGGGCGGCCGGATTGAGCGGCGTGCCGTAGTGCGCGTTGCGTCCGGTGAGGCCGTAGGCGATCTCGTCCATCGTTGTTTTGCCGAGCAACGTGGCGCCGGCATCGATCAGCAGCTGCAGGGCGGGTGCGCTGCGCGTGGCCTTGTTGTGGGTCTGCAGCCAGGTTGGATTGCCGGCACCCGTGCGCTTGCCGGCGACGTCGAAATTGTCTTTGGCCGAAAACACGGTGCCGCGCAGCCGCCCGTCTTCGACGCCAAGGATGTGGACGCGTTCGTGGCGGGTATAGGCGTCGAGATTCATTGCTGGGCCGCGCGTTGTGCATTGCGATGTTGCAGATAGGCGCGCCAGCCGCGATGCGCGGTGATGTCCTCCGCGTCGGCCAGGGCGCCCGGCTCGCACACAAAACCCTTGCACCATGTGCCGTCGTCGAGCTCGAGCGTGCCGATCGCCATCGGCGCCGGTACCTCGGCCACGAAGCTGCCGAACGCAGCCAGCGACATTTCCCAGATCTCGAGGGCGATGGCTTCGCCCGCGCGATCGACGCGCACCAAACCGGGCTTGGGCGGGGTTGTGTTGGCAAGGGAGTAGAGCCGATAGCTCTTTGCGGTCGCAGCAACGCGCACGAGTTTGGCGCTGCGATGCGTAAGCTGGCTGTTGAGCGGCATGCCCGTCAGATGCGCGCCGACGACCGCGAGCCGTACGGTTTCGCCAGCGTCTTTCGCAGGTGCGGCGGCCTCTACTGCGGGCTGCGGCACGCCGGTCGCCCCCATCGGCAGGCCCGTGTCGCGATGGAAGGCCGCACCAAGGGCTGCAAGCTTGCCGTCGGCGAAGGCGGGACCGATCAGCGTGACGCCGCTTGGCAAGCCGTCGGCGCGCATGGCGGCCGGAACGGCGAGTGCCGACATGTCGAGCAGATTGACGAAATTTGTGTAGTAGCCAAGCTCGGTATTGTGGCGCACCGGCTCTGCCGCAAGCTGCTCGAGCGTGAAGATCGTCCCGCTTGTCGGTACGGCGATCACGTCGAAATCCCGCCACAGAGCTGCAGCTCGACGCTTCAGCGCTTCAAGACGGTAGAGTGCTTTGAATGTTGCCACAGCGTCGAAGCGGGTGGCATTGGCAATCACGGCGCGCGTAGTCGGATGCAGGGCTTCCGGCTTTTCGCGCATGTAGGATTCGATCGCGGCATAACGTTCGGCGACCCAAGGACCGTCGTACAGCAGGGAGGCCGTTTCTTTGAGTGCCGAAAAATCGAACGGAACTTCGATGCCGCCGAGTTTTTTGAGCCGCGCGCACGCGTCGGCAAAGACCGCTTTGGCTTGCGCGTCGCCGAAAAACGCGAGAGCCGCGCCCTGCGGCACGCCGAAGCGAAACGCCGCAGGTGCTTTTTGCCGGTCGAGCACGGAAGGTGCCGCCGCCTCGCGCGAATAGGGATCTTCGGCATCGAAGGCGGCGGCGACTTGGCCTGCAATACGCGCATCTTCGACCGTGAGGGCGAAAATCGAAATGACGTCGAGCGTGCGACAGGCGGGCACGAGGCCGCGCGTGGAGAATAGCCCCTTCGTCGGCTTCAAGCCGACAAGGTTGTTGAATCCGGCCGGAACGCGGCCCGAGCCCGCCGTGTCCGTGCCGAGCGCAAACGACACGAGGCCCGCCGCGACTGCCACAGCCGAACCCGACGACGAGCCCCCCGGAATATAACGCTTGTCGAACGGATTTTCCGGCACGCCATAGGGCGAGCGCACGCCGACAAGGCCTGTCGCGAACTGGTCGAGGTTAGTCTTGCCGATCGCGATCGCGCCCGCCGAAACCAGTTTCGCGACGACGACAGCGGATTCGGCCGGCACGTAGCTGAAGTCCGGGCAGGCTGCCGTCGTCGGAGCGCCCGCCAAGTCGATATTGTCCTTGATCGCAAACGGAATGCCCCAGAGCGGTGCATCGCGCGGGATATGCTTGAGCGCTGCTGCTGCGGCCAGCGCTTGCGCGCGCGGCACGAGATGGATCCATGTCTTGTCGCCGGTGCGTGCCGCGATCCGGTCGTAGATTTCGCCGATCACCTCTTGCGGCGTGCGGCCGGCCGCATAGGCCGCGCGCAGACTGGCAATGTCGAGACTGAGAGTCATGAAAACCTGCGTGGGACAAAGCGCCCGCGACTCGAAGCCAATTCGGCCCAGGCCCGGACATTGCAACGATAACAAAAGTAGCGAATGCGAGGCCAAATTTCTACGTCGGCCTTGTCCCGACGATTGACAGGGAAGGGGCCGACGAGGCTCTAATCTTGCACAAATCTGGCGATCCGGAGTGGGTGCGATGGCAGGACGTTTTTTGGCGGCAATGGCGGTGCTTTTCGGCCTGGCGGGCGGTCCGGCGCAAGCGCAAGCCGTACTCAATATCTACAATTGGAACGACTACGTTTCGCCGCAGGCGATCGAGCGTTTCCAGCGCGAGACCGGCATACGCGTGCGCTACGACACCTACGATTCGAACGAGACGCTCGACGCCAAACTGCGCGCGGGCCGCTCGGGCTACGATCTCGTCGTGCCAACCGCTTCGCCGTTTCTGGCGCAGCAGCTGCCCGCACGGCTCTATCGCGAATTCGACCGCGCGAAGCTGCCGAATTTCGCCAATCTCGATCCGCAGGTGATGCGCGAACTCGAGCGCGCCGATCCCGGCAATCGCTTCGCTGTGCCGCACATGTCGAGCATGACCGGCATCGGCTACAACGCCGAACGGGTTGCGCGCATTATGGCCGATGCGCCGGTCTTCTCGCTGCGAATGATTTTCGATCCGGACGTTGCGCGCCGGTTCCAAGCCTGCGGCATCGTGGTGTTGGATTCGCCGACGGACGTGTTCCCGGCGGCCCTTGCGTATCTCGGCCTGCCGCCGGACTCCAAGGAGCCCGAACATCTGACGCGCGCGACCGAAGCGTTGATGCGCATTCGCCCGTTCGTGCGCAAATGGCACGGGTCGGAATACATCAACGATCTCGCCAACGGCGACGCGTGCTTGGCTTTCGGCTATTCGGGCGACATCAAGCAGGCAGCCGCAAGAGCCGCCGAAAGCAAGCGCGCCAATGTGCGGATCGAGTTCGCAGTGCCGCAGGAGGGCGCATTGCTGTCGCACGACGTATGGGCGATCCCGGCCGATGCGCGCAATGTCGATGCAGCGCATCGTTTCGTCGATTTCATGCTGCGCCCGGAGATCGCCGCCCTCAACAGCGACGCGGTTGGCTACCCGACGGCCGTGCCGGCGGCGCGCGCCTTGGTACGGCCGGACTTGCGCGACGATCCGACCGTGTTCGTTCCGCCCGAAATCCGCGCAAAACTCTACACCGTCACGCCTGCAGCCCGCGACTACGAGCGGCTGCGCACGCGCGCTTGGACGCGCGTGACGACGGGGCGGTAGGGCCTGCGTTCGTGATCCGGCTCGAAGGCATCGCCAAGCGCTACGGGACGGTTTCGGCGGTCGCCGGAATCGACCTTGAGATCGCGGCCGGCGAGATATTCTGCCTGCTCGGCCCCTCGGGTTGCGGCAAGACGAGCTTGCTGCGCTGCATCGGCGGATTCGAGCAGCCCGATGCGGGCCGCATCTGGCTCGACGGCGTGGAAGTGACGGCGATGCCCGCATGGGAGCGCCCCGTCAACACGGTATTCCAAAACTACGCATTGTTTCCGCACTTGACCGTCGCGGCCAATGTCGGGTTCGGGCTCGAAACATTGCCGATGGACAAGCGCGCGCGCGCCAAGCGTGTCGATGAGATGCTCGAGCTTGTGCGCCTTGGCGGGTTCGCAGCGCGAAAGCCTGCGGCCCTTTCCGGCGGCCAGCGCCAGCGCGTGGCGATCGCGCGCGCACTTGCGCGACATCCCAAAGTGCTGCTCCTCGACGAACCCCTGTCGGCGCTCGACGCCAAACTGCGCGAAGAAACGCGGCTCGAGCTTGTCGAGCTTCAGGCGCGTTTGGGCATCGCGTTCGTCTTCGTCACCCACGACCAGGACGAGGCGATGGCGATCTCCGACCGGATCGGCGTGATGGAGGCCGGCCGCATCGTGCAGATCGCAGCTCCAAGCGAGCTCTACGAACGCCCGGCGACGCGATTCGTGGCCGAGTTTGTCGGGCGCATAAACCTGTTTGCGGGGCCGGGCGGGCACGGCTTCACGGCCGTGCGGCCGGAGCGCATGGCGCTGGGTCACGGCCCGCATAGGGGCCGCGTGCGCGAATGCGCCTATCTCGGCGAGCGGCGCTTGGTGTTTCTCGACAGTGCGCTCGGCCGCGTGATCGTGAGCCAACCCGGCCAAGCGCCGGTGCCCGACAACGGTGTCGAGGTCGCGTTCGGTTGGCCGCCCGACGCCGAGCGCTATCTGCCGCAATGAACCGCGCCGTTTTCATCGTTCCGGTCTACGCATGGCTTCTGGCGGCGATCGCAATGCCGTTTGCGCTGATCGTGGCGATCGGTTTCGGCGAGGCCACGCAAGGGGCCCCGCCGTTCGAGTGGGGCTTTTCGCTTGCCAGTTATCGCCTGCTTCTCTCGGACGATCTCTATTGGGGCGCGCTTGCCAATGCCGCGCGCATCGCCGGCACTTCGACCTTGATATGCCTTTTGGTCGGCTATCCGATGGCTTTGGCGATCGTGCGTGCGCGCCCGCAGCACCGCGCTTTGCTGCTGTTCCTCGTCATGCTGCCGTTCTGGACGTCGTTTCTGATCCGCGTCTATGCGTGGATGGGGTTGCTGCGCCCGACCGGCCTCGTCAATACGGTTCTGGCCGAATTCGGGCTGATCGAGGCGCCGCTGCAATTGATCGCCAACGAGTTTGCGGTGCACCTTGGCATCGTCTACGCCTATCTGCCGTTTATGGTCCTGCCGCTCTACGCCACGCTCGAGAAACTCGATGCAAGCTTGCTCGAGGCGGCCCACGATCTCGGGGCAGGGCCTCGGCGCGCCTTTTGGCGCGTGACGTTTCCGCTGTCGCTGCCGGGTGTGGCGGCAGGGGCGCTGCTAGTGTTTATCCCTGCGAGCGGCGAATTCGTTATCCCCGATCTGCTTGGCGGGCCGGACTCTCCGATGATCGGCCGTGTTCTGTGGTTCGAGTTTTTCCAGAACCGCGATTGGCCGATGGCCTGCGCGTTGGCGACGACGCTTGCGGCTTTGCTGGCCGTGCCGTTGCTGCTGTTCGACCGGCTGCGTTCGGCCACGCGATGATGCGCCGTCCGACCGCCGCGACGCTTCCGACGATGCTCGCAGCGGGTTTTGCGTTTCTGTATTTGCCGATCGTTATCATGGCGGCGTTCAGCTTCAACGAGAGCCGCTTGGTCACGGTTTGGGCGGGCTTCTCGACTAAATGGTACGGCGAATTGTTCGGCAATGTCCGCATGCTCGAAGCGGCCGGCCTCAGTTTCGCCGTTGCGGCCGCGTCGGCGAGTCTCGCGGCGACGATCGGCACCTTGGCGGGCTACGTTCTTGGCCGCCTCGGTCGTTTCCCCGGCCGCGCCTTGTTTGCCTTGCTGCTGCTTGCCCCCATGGTGTTGCCCGAAGTCATACTGGGATTGGCGATGCTGATGGCGTTTGCCACGCTCGACAGTCTGGTCGGGTGGCCCGCCGAACGCGGTTTCCTTGTGATCGCCTTTGCCCATGCGTGCTACGGCTCGGCATTCGTGGCCGTCATCGTCGAAGCACGGCTGCGCGGCATCGATCCCGCCCTCGAGGAGGCGGCGCGCGATTTGGGTGCAAAACCGTGGCGCGCATTTGTTCGCGTGACGCTGCCGCTGCTGGCGCCGGCCGTCGCGGCGGGCTGGCTGCTTGCATTCACGCTCTCGCTCGACGATCTGGTGGTCGCGAGTTTCGTTTCGGGCCCAGGCGCGACGACGTTGCCGATGCTGATCTATGCGAGCGTGCGTCTTGGTCTGTCGCCGCAGATTAACGCGCTGGCGACCCTCATGATCGTGTGCATTGCGTGTGTGGCGTGGTCGGCAAGCCGCATCGGGACGACGCGCGTGAAATTGTAACCCGAAAGTCTTGCAGCTTATCCACAGGCACATGCCTTTCGCGCCTCTGGAATCATTCAGAATCATGTGCTTGCGACCTGCTTTTCAAGTGATCAAATCGCCTCAATTTCGTGCCTCATTTTTGGACGAAAATTGCGAAACCTTGCTTGAACCGCGCCTGCTGAATCGGCATCATCGCCGCTTCGTGTTTAAGGTGCGGATCGAATGTATGCTGTTTAACGGTTCTCAACGTGGATGGAATGCGAGATTGCGCGCGCGCATGGCGCGTCTTTTCCGCCCGCGCGAAGTGCTGTTGCGGTCCGACGGCGCTGTGCGCCTCGTTCGGATTTCGAGCTTCGCCCAGCAATCTGTCGCTGCGGCGGTTCTGGTGGCGATCGTCGGTGGCGTTGCCGCTTCGAGCGCCTATCGTGCCGCGTTGATCGAAATCGAGACGCGCAGTCTCGATGTGGCGCGTTTGCAGGAAGACCATCGCGCGCGGATGGAGGAGTTGGGGCAAGCCTTGGTGCGCGCGACCGAGCGCGGCCGTGCCGAAGCCGCCGAAACAGTCGCAAGCCTGATCGAGCAGCGCAACATGCTGAGTGCGCGAATGGTCGAAATCGAGCGCGGCCTTGCAACTGCGGAGAGCGAGCGCGAACGCGCGCTTGCGACCCACACAGGATTGATGGAGCGGCTGCAGCAAGTCGAAACGCGCCTGGGGGCCCGAGTTCCGGATGCCGCCAGTGCGGCTGAACGTGCGGCAGTGATCGAGCGGTTGCGCATCGAAGCGATGGCCGAGCGCGGCCGCTTGGCGGTCGAGGCGCGGCGTTTGGCGATGGAGCACCGCACGGTCGTTGGCTCTCTCAACGGCGTGCGCGCGGCAAACCAGGACGCCGCCAAGGCGCAGGATGCGGCACTGAGCGAAATCGCCGGCTCGACCAAGGCGCAGATCGACGAAATCATGCGCATCTTGCGCGGTACGGGCCTGCAGCCGGATCGCGTGGTCGCCGCACGCGTGGCCAACGCGGGCGGTCCATTCGTAAACGCGGTCGGCGACGAATCCCTGCCGAACGCCAGCCTCAAACTCGCCTCGCTGGGCTCCGATCTCGAGCGCCTGCGCGATTTGCGGACGGCGTTGCGCGGCCTGCCGGTCCATGCGCCGCTCGACGATTTTGCCGTCATGAGCCCGTTCGGGATGCGGCGCGACCCCTTCAACGGGCAACTCGCCATGCATAGCGGCATCGATCTGCAAGCACCGCCGCGCACGCCGGTTCTGGCGACAGCACCGGGGCGCGTGGTTACCGCCGGTTGGAGCGGCGAGTACGGCAATATGGTCGAAATCCAGCATGAATTCGGTCTTTCGACGCGCTATGGTCATCTGACGCGGATCGACGTGCGCGTCGGCCAGCGCGTGGAGCGGCGGCAAACGGTCGGCCTGCTCGGCTCAACCGGCCGCAGCACGGGGCCGCACGTTCACTACGAAGTTCTCGTCGATGGCCGCGCCGTCGATCCCGTCCGCTTTTTGGAGGCAGCCCGCCATGTTCGGAAAATCGAATAGCAAACCGGTCGCCGAAGCGCGGCCTGCCAAAGCGACTAGTTCGAACGTGCCCTCGATCATCGCGCAGGGTTTCTCGGTCAAGGGCAACATTGCCTGCGACGGCGATATCCAGCTCGACGGCACCGTCGAGGGCGCGCTGCACACCTATTCGCTGACGATCGGCGTCACCGGGGAAGTGCGCGGCGAGGTCACGGCCAAGCGCGTTCGGGTATTGGGCAGGGTCGTGGGGCCAATCCGCGCCAGTGCGGTCGAACTCGGCCGCACGGCGCGCGTCACCGGCGACATTCGCTACGAAACGCTGACCGTCGAACCCGAAGCGCAGGTCGACGGCCATCTGCAGCGCCTCGACGATGCGAGTGCGGCCGAAGCGGCAGCCCCCGCCGCGCTGGCGCTTGTGCACGACGTCGCCAAGGTCGGCGAAGGCGCCAAGAAATAGCCGGTCGTTCAGACCAGCGCTTGCGTGTCGCCGTCGATCGCGAGCGCTTGGCCCGAAATATTGCGCCCGCCCGAACCCGCCAAAAACAGCGCCATGCGCGCGATGTCCTGCGGATCGACCATGCGGCCGAGCGAGGCTTGTTGCGTGTAGATCCGCTCGAGCTCTTCGACCGCAACGCCGGTCGAAGCGGCTTTGGCCTGAATGACGCGGCGGATACGCGGCCCGTCGACCGCACCGGGCAAGATGGCGTTGACCCGGATATTGTCGGGCCCGAGTTCGATCGCGAGGCTCTTGGTGAAGCCGATCACGGCCCATTTGCTGGCGGCATAGGGCGTGCGATGCGGAAAGCCGAAACGCCCTGCCGCCGACGACATGTTGATGATGCTGCCGCCACCGGCCGCGCGCAGCAGCGGTACGGCGCGCCGCACGCACAAAAATTGGCCGTCGATGTTGATTTCCATTGTATGCCGCCAATCGTCGGGCGACAGGGATTCGACCGGGCCGGTCGGGCCCGCAATGCCGGCATTGTTGACGAGCACGTCGAGCCCGCCCAGCGTATCGATCACGTCGTCGAACAGATCGTCGACGTCGTCCTCGTCGGAAACGTCACATTCGAACGCTTCGTGGCCGGGCAATTCGGCGCGAAAACGGGCAAGGGCTGCCTCGTCGATGTCGCAAACCGCAACGCGGGCGCCGACGCCGGCAAAGGCGTCCGCAATTTCGCGGCCGATGCCGGCCGCACCGGCAGTCACGAGCACGCGCAGATCGCGACACGATTGTTCGGTCATCGGCAACCCCCTAAGCTGTTGGAATGGACGAAGGGCATAGCATGATCGGGCTGGGGCGTCCCAAGGTTTCGGGGCGTTGTCTTGCTTCGTTCCTTCGCGGGACCGACGGTGCGACAAGATTGCGCGATCTCGAGCAGCGCGATCCGCTCAAATTGCTGTTTCCGGCACCGCTTGAAGAACCGCAGCCCGTTGTCGTGTTGGTCAATACCGGCGGCGGCGTGGTCGGCGGCGACGAACTGCAAACAACGATCGAAGTCGGCCCGGGGGCATCTGCATTGGTCGTGGGGCAGGCGGCTGAGAAGATCTATCGCAGCTGGGGGCCTGTGGCCAATGTCGCGAACCGCTTGACGGTCGGTGCGGGCGGCAGGCTCGAATGGTTTCCGCAGGAGACGATCCTGTTCGACCAAGCGCGGCTTTCGCGCCGTTTGTCGGTCGATTTGGCGCCGGCAGCGCAGTTCTTGGGCGGCGAGATCGTCGTATTTGGTCGCCGCGCGCGCGGCGAGACGATGACAGGCGGAGCGCTTTTTGACCGCTGGCAGATCCGGCGGGACGGGCGATTGCTGTGGGCCGATGCGCTGATCGCCGACCCCGTCGACGACGCGCTACTCGACCGACCGGCTTTGTTCGGCGGTGCGCGGGCCGTGGCGACGCTCGTGTGCCTCTGCGCCGATCCTGCAGCAGCCCTTGCGACCGCTCGCGATCAGCCCGGTGTATCTTGCGGTTTGGTCGGCGATTTGCTGGTCGTTCGCCTGCTCGACGCCGATATCGCCGCCTTGCGCGCGCGCTATGTGGCGCTGTGGGGGGCGCTGCGCGCGCGACTGTTCGGCTTGCCGCAACGGCTGTCTCGCCTTTGGCACGTGTGATGCTAGAATTTCGGACGGAACGTGAAGGGGGAATGCGATGAATCTCAGTCCGCGCGAAAAGGACAAGCTGCTGGTCGCCATGGCGGCGCAGGTGGCACGCCGGCGATTGGAGCGCGGCGTGAAGCTCAACCATCCCGAGGCGGTGGCGCTGATCGCCGATTTCGTCGTCGAGGGTGCGCGCGACGGGCGCAGCGTCGCCGATCTCATGCGCGACGGCGGCAAGGTCGTGACGCGCGAGCAGGTGATGGAGGGGATCGCCGAAATGATCCACGAAATCCAGGTCGAGGCGACCTTCCCCGACGGCACCAAGCTTGTCACCGTCCACAACCCGATCCGTTGACGGAGGCCCCATGAAACCCGGTGAGATTCTGGTGGCGTCCGGCGAGATCGAACTCAATGCAGGGCGCCCGTCGGTCGCGATGAAAGTCGCGAATTCGGGCGACCGCCCAATTCAGGTCGGCTCGCACTACCATTTCTTCGAAACCAATCCCGCTTTGCAGTTCGACCGCCAAGCCGCCTACGGCATGCGCCTCGACATTCCGGCCGGTACGGCCGTGCGCTTCGAACCCGGGCAAACGCGCGAAGTGGCCCTCGTGGCCTATGCGGGCGCGCGCATCGTTCACGGGTTCCGCGGTGCCGTGAACGGTCCGCTTGTGCGCAGCAAATCCAAGAAGCGGGGGAAATAGCATGTCGTTCCGGATTTCGCGCGCCGCCTATGCCGGCATGTACGGCCCCACGACGGGCGATCGTATTCGCCTGGCCGATACCGATCTCGTGATCGAGGTCGAGAAGGATCTTACGACCTACGGCGAGGAAGTGAAGTTCGGCGGCGGCAAGGTCATCCGCGACGGCATGGGGCAGAGCCAGCGCAGCCGCCGCGAAGGAGCCGTCGACACCGTCATCACGAATGCCGTGGTGCTCGATTGGTGGGGCATCGTCAAATGCGACATCGGTCTCAAGGACGGCAAGATCGCGGCTCTCGGCAAGGCCGGAAATCCGGATATCCAGCCCGGCGTGGATATCGTGATTGGCCCCGGCACCGAAGTGATTGCGGGCGAGGGGCGCATCGTTACGGCCGGCGGCATCGACTCGCACATCCATTTCATCTGCCCGCAGCAGGTCGAAGACGCGCTCTATTCGGGCATCACAACGATGCTCGGCGGCGGCACGGGGCCAGCGGCCGGTACTTCGGCCACGACCTGCACGCCGGGGCCGTGGCACATGCATCGCATGCTCGAAGCGGCCGAAGGCCTGCCGATCAATCTCGGGTTTTTCGGCAAGGGCAACGCCTCGGCGCAAGCGCCGATGGTGGAGATGGTGCGCGCAGGTGCGTGCGGCATGAAGCTGCACGAAGATTGGGGCACCACGCCCAACGCCATCGACGCGTGCCTGAAACTCGCTGAGAAATACGACATCCAAGTCGCGATCCACACCGACACGCTCAACGAAAGCGGCTTCGTCGAAGACACGATCGCCGCGTTCAAGGGCCGCACGATCCACGCCTTCCACACGGAAGGTGCGGGCGGGGGCCATGCGCCGGACATCATCAAGGTCGTGGGGCTGCCCAACGTGCTGCCGTCCTCGACCAATCCCACGCGGCCCTTCACTGTCAACACGATCGACGAGCATCTCGACATGCTGATGGTGTGCCACCATCTCGATCCGCGCATCCCCGAAGACGTTGCCTTTGCCGAAAGCCGCATCCGGCGCGAAACCATCGCGGCCGAAGACATTCTGCACGATCTGGGTGCGATCTCGATGATGAGTTCGGACAGCCAAGCCATGGGCCGCATCGGCGAGGTGATCACGCGCACCTGGCAGACGGCGCACAAGATGAAGCAGCAGCGCGGCCGTCTCGAAGGCGAAACCGGCGACAACGACAACCAGCGCGCCAAGCGCTATCTCGCCAAATACACGATCAATCCGGCCATCGCGCAGGGTATTTCGCGCTATGTGGGTTCGGTCGAGAAGGGCAAATACGCCGATCTCGTGATCTGGCAACCCGCGTTCTTCGGTGCCAAACCCGAAATGATCCTCAAATGCGGTTCGATCGCGGCTGCCCCCATGGGCGATCCCAACGCCTCGATCCCGACGCCGCAGCCCGTGCATTACCGGCCGATGTTCGCCTCGTTCGGCAAGGCGCTGGCGTCGTCGAACCTAACCTTCGTTTCGAAACTCGCGCACGACGACGATATCGGCCGCAAGCTCGGTCTCGGCCGCCATGTTCTGCCGGTTTCCAACACGCGCAAGATCGGCAAGAAGAACATGCGCCACAACGACGCCACGCCCGAGGTCGAGGTCGATCCCGAGACCTACGAGGTGCGCGCCGACGGCAAGCGCATCACGTGCGAGCCCGCGACCTCGCTGCCGCTGGCCCAGCGCTACTTCTTGTTCTGATGCGCGCTTTGGCGGTCGAACCGGCGGGGACTTGGGATACGGCGCGCAAGGCGGGCCATGTCACGCTCGCCTCCGACGCGCGCCATCGCCGCCGCCTGACGATGCGCGCCGACGAGGGATTCGAATTCCTGCTCGATCTCGTTCACGCGACGCATCTCAAACAGGGCGATGGGCTTGCCCTCGACGACGGACGCTATGTCGAAGTGCGTGCTGCCCCCGAATCCGTCATCGACATCGCATGCGCGGACGCGAGCCACTTGGCGCGGCTTGCTTGGCATGTCGGCAACCGGCATTTGGCCGTACAGATCCTAGCCGGCGGCACGCTACGGCTTGCCGCCGACCATGTGATCGCCGAGATGGCCACAGGGCTCGGTGCGACGGTGCGCGCGCACGAAGCCCCGTTCGATCCCGAGCCCGGCGCTTACGCGAGCCACGCCCATGGCAGCTGACGGCTTGCTGAAGCTGCTGGCGTGGCTGTCGCCGTCTTTTCCGGTCGGTGCCTTCGCCTATAGCCACGCGCTCGAAGCGGCGATCGACGAAGGGCTCGTTGCCGACCGCATCTCGCTTCAAGCGTGGATCGAAGACCTGCTCGAGCAGGGCAGTCCGCGCGCCGATGGCGTTTTTTTCGTGTGCGCGCATCGGGCTGTGGCGGACGGAGATGATGCGTCCTTTCTCGAAGTCGCCGAATGGGCGGCCGCAATGCGCGGGACCGGCGAATTGGCGCTTGAGTCGATCCAGCAGGGCGAAAGCTTCATGCGCGCGATCGGCGATGCCTGGCCCGTCGAGATCACGGTCTGGCGCGAACGGCTTGCTGCGGCCGAAATCCGCCCCGCCTATCCGGTCGCTGTCGCGTGCGCCGCGGCAATCGCCAAAATCGATGCGACGTCTGCGTTGGCAGCCTATCTGCACGCATTCGCGGCCAATCTCGTGTCGGCGGCGGTTCGCGCCATCCCGCTTGGCCAAACCGACGGCCAGCGCGTTCTCGCGGCCGTCGAGCCCGCGGTTGCCAAGGCCGCCGCAGCCGCCCAAACGCGCATGCTCGAGGACGCAGGAACAGCGGCTCCTGCGCTCGACGCGCTCTCCTTTCGCCATGAAACCCAATATTCGAGGTTGTTCAGATCATGACAGGACCCCTTCGCGTCGGTATCGGCGGGCCGGTCGGCTCGGGCAAGACGGCATTGGTCGATGCGCTGTGCAAGCACTTGCGCGACGTGCTCGACGTAGCCGCCATCACCAACGACATCTACACCAAAGAAGACGCGCAGTTCCTCACGCGCTCGGGCGCGCTCGATCCGTCGCGCATCATGGGCGTGGAAACCGGCGGCTGCCCGCACACGGCCATTCGCGAGGACGCCTCGATGAATCTGGCCGCTTGCGCCGAGATGACCGCCAAATTCCCCGGGCTCGAATTGCTGTTCGTCGAAAGCGGCGGCGACAATCTGGCGGCCACATTCTCGCCGGAGCTTGCCGACATTACGCTCTACGTGATCGACGTGTCGGCCGGCGACAAGATCCCGCGCAAAGGCGGGCCCGGCATCACGCGCTCGGATCTGCTGATCATCAACAAGATCGATCTGGCGCCTTATGTGGGCGCGTCGCTTGAGGTGATGGACCGCGATGCGCGCAAAATGCGCGGTGACCGCCCGTTCATTTTCGCGCAGATCAAGGCCGGCAAGGCCGTCGCCGAAATCGCCGATTTCATCTGCCAAAAAGGCGGACTCAAGCCGCGCCCGCGCGCGGCGGCGTAGCAATGCGCGCACGCTTGCATCCGCAGGCGCGTCAGGGCATGGAAGAGGTTCGGCATCTGGAACGGAGCAGCAATGCGCGCGTCTGACAAAATCGACGAAACCCGCCTGTGGCAGCGCCATGTCGACATGGCCCGTCTCGGCGGCTTGCCCAAAGGCGGGGTCAATCGCCAGGCCCTTTCGCCGGAGGATGCGGCCGCCCGTCTGCTTCTGGGGCAATGGGCGCAAGCGCGCGGTTACGACGTGTTCAGCGATCCGATCGGCAATCTGCATGTGCGCCGTGCCGGCACCGAAAACGACGCCGCTCCGGTGCTGACCGGCTCGCACATGGACAGCCAGCCTACGGGCGGCAAGTACGATGGCATGTACGGCGTGCTGGCAGGTTTCGAAGCGCTCGAAGCGCTCGACGATGCCGGTATTCGCACCAAGCGACCCGTCGGCGTCGTCGCCTGGATGAACGAGGAGGGCAGCCGCTTCCAGCCTGGTGCGATGGGCTCCGCCGTTTGGGCCGGTCACTACGATCTTGAGCGCATGCTGGCGGTCGAAGATCGCGCCGGCGTGAAACTCGCCGATGCGTTGGCCCAGACGCTTGCTGCGGCTCCGTGCCGCACAGTCGGCGAATTCGACCGACGCTTCCATGCCTACATCGAGACGCATATCGAGCAAGGTCCGCGCCTGGAGGCAGAATCAAAGACGATCGGCGTTGTGACCGGCATCCAAGGCTCGCAACGCTACACGATCGACATTTTCGGCGAGGAAGCGCATGCGGGCACCACGCCGCTGCGCGTGCGCAAAGACGCGCTCAAAAGTGCGGTCGCCGCAATCCAGGCGCTGGAGCGGCACATGCACGATCCGGCCGACATCGTGCGCTTCACGGTCGGCCGTTTCGAATGCCGGCCCGGTTCGCCCAATACGGTGCCGGGCCAGGTGCATTTCACGATCGATTTCCGCCATCCCGAGAGTGCGGTTCTGACCAGGCTCGGCGACGCGATCGACAAGGTCGTGCAGGCGAGCGTTGGCCCTTGCGCGGCCAAGGTCGAGAAGGTCGTGCATGTCGAGCCGACGGTTTTCGACGCCAAGATCGTCGATCTCGTGCGCGATGCGACGGTCCAACTGGGCTTGCCGCATATGGACATGCCGTCCGGTGCAGGGCACGACGCGATGCATGTGGCGCCGCTGGGGCCGGCCGGCATGATCTTCGTGCCTTGCGCGCGCGGCATCAGCCACAACGAGGCGGAAGCCGCAAGCCCCGGCGATCTTGCAGCCGGTGCGCGCGTGCTGGCCGACTGCCTGCAAGCACTCGCCGATTCCTGATCAAAAATCGACGAAGTTCCAATCGACGGTTTCGCGCGCGAGATCGATGAAGGCGCGCACTTTCGAGGGCACGTACGGGCTCGCAGGATAGACGATCTGGATCGGCAGCGGTGGCGGTTCGCAGTCTGCGAGCACGATGCGAAGGCGGCCCGCCCGCACGGCCTCAGCCGCCTGATAGGCAAGCACCATCGTCAACCCGCCGCCGCGCTCGGCATGCCAGAGGGCGGCATCGGCACTGTTGGTCGTGTAGCGCGGCACGATCGCCAGCCGCTTCTCGCGCCCGCCCTCGGAAAAGCGCCATTCATTGGCGCCGCCGAGTGCGGAGAAACGCACAAGGCGATGCTGGGCGAGGTCGGCAGGCGTTTGCGGCGTACCGTGTCCCGCAAGATAGGCGGGTGCCGCAACGACGACGCGCCGCGTGCTGCCGAGCTTGCGGACTACGAAACTCGAATCCGCGAGCGTGCCGATGCGCACGGCTAGGTCGATGCCGTCTTCGACGAGATTTACCATGCGGTCGGACAAGTGCAATTCGCCGGTCGCGTTGCGATGGCGTTCGAGAAAGCTGCACATCAACGGGCCCACATGCAGCCGGCCGAACATCGCCGGCGCCGTCGCGGACAGGCGGCCCGAAGGTTCGTCGCGCTCGGCGCGCGCCATGTCGTCGGCCTCGGCAAGGTCGGCAAGCACGCTGCGCGCGCGCGCCAGATAGCGTTCGCCCGCGTCCGTCGGCGTGACCGAGCGCGTCGTGCGTTGCAGCAGCCGCACGCCGAGGCGCGTTTCGAGTGCGGCCACTGCGCGCGTTGCGGCCGATGCCGATACGCCGAGCCGGCGTGCGGCGGCCGCAAAGCTTTTGAGTTCGGCCACCGCGACAAAAGCGGAGAGATCTTCGAAGCGATCCATATTATTGCACCCTTTGCAATTAACTACGTCACAATGACTATATTATCACATAAACGGCAAGAGCGCATTGTCTGGGTGTCGGCGGGTATCGGACCTGCTGCAAACCCATCGGAGAAGACCCCATGTCGCGTATTGCGCCAACCGCCTCAATCGAAGCCTCGCCTGCAGCTGCCCAAGCCAGCCTCAAGGCCGTGAACGGCAAATTTGGCTCGGTGCCCAACCTGTTTCGCGTTCTTGCCAATGCCCCGGCCGCTTTGGACGGCTATCTCGGCTTTTCTGGCGCGCTCGGTGCCGGCACGCTCGACCTCAAAACCCGCGAGGCGATCGCGCTGACGGTCGCCGAAGCGAATGGCTGCGGCTACTGCCTGGCCGCGCACAGCTACATTGCCGCCAACATGGCCAAGATCGGCGCAGACGATATTGCCAAAGCACGCGCCGGCCATGCTTCGGACGCCAAGACCGACGCGGCCCTCGTGTTCGCCAAAAAGATCGTCGAAGCGCGCGGCCATGTGGGCGAAGGCGATTTGGCGGCGGTGCGTGGCGCAGGCTTCGACAATGCCGCGATCCTCGAGATCGTGGCGAATGTCGCGCTCAATACGCTCACCAACTACGTCAACGAAGTTGCGGCAACGCCGGTCGATTTCCCGGCCGTCAAGCCCAGCATCGCCGCTTAACCGTTCCGTCCGAGGGCCGCGCCATGATCTCAAGCGACATCGCCTTTACGCCTTCCGTAAAGTCAATCCAGCAGCAGAAGGGATCGCGCGCGGCCTATCGGCGCATGGAGGAGGCGGGCGGCTGGCAGACGGAAGTCACGGCCGACCTCGCTGCCTTCCTCGCCGAGCAGCGCACCGCCTATCTTGCGACGGTCAATGCCGACGGCCAGCCCTACATCCAGCATCGCGGCGGGCCCGCCGGCTTCATCCGCACGCTCGATGCGCACACGCTGGGCTTTGCCGACTATAGCGGCAACCGGCAATACATCACGCTCGGCAATCTCGCCGACAATCCCAAAGCGCATCTTTTCGTGATGGACTACGTGCATCGTCGGCGTGTGAAAATCTGGGGCACGCTCGAGGCTATCGAGGGGGACGCGGTATTGCTCCAAAGCCTGATGCCGCAAGGCTACAAAGCGACACCGGAGCGCGCTTTGCTGTTTCGCGTCGCCGCGTGGGACAGCAACTGCCCGCAGCATATCCCAATGATGATTCCGGCCGACGACGTGGCCGCAGCGTTGGCCGAGCGCGACGCCAAGATCGCCGAGCTTACGGCGAAGCTCGAGAATATGCGTTAGGCCTTTTCGAAGCGGCGCATTTCGGCCGCACTCAAGCGCCGGTCGGCGGGCAGTCGGATCGTCACAGCGGCACCGCCACCGGGGCCAGCCCCCAATTCGAGCTGTCCGCCATGCAGTTCGACGTAATGGCGCACGATGGCAAGGCTCATGCCCGCACCCGGCGTGCGCTGCATATAGGCATTGTCGGAATTGATCTGCGGTGCGCCGAGGCCGCGTTTGTCGGTGGGCGGAATGCCGGGGCCCTGGTCGCCGACCCAGAGTGCGATGCCGCCCCTGGTGCTTTCGCCGATGCCGATCGTGACCGTGCCGCCGATGGGGGAGAAGCGGATCGCATTGGCGAGCAGATCGAGCACGGCTTTGGCGAGCTTGCGCGCGTCGCCGCGCATGGGGACGGGGGCATCGGGCAGGGCGCTGGCAATCTCGATGCGGCGCGCTTGGGCTTCGGCGCGCATCAAATCGCGCTGCGCGCGCGCGAGCGCTGCAAGGTCGAAAGCGCTGTCGGCCATGCGCTCGCCCACGCCGTCGTCTTGGGCGGCTTCGAGCAGATCTTCGACAATGCCCATCAACAGCGTGCCGCCGGCCCGGATGGAGGCCGCGTATTCGCGCTGGCGGTCGGTCATCGGACCCGCCAACCCCTCCTCGAGCATCTGGGCAAAGCCCAGGATCGCGTTGAGCGGCGTGCGCAGTTCGTGGCTTGCGGTCGCGAGAAACACGTCGCCGGCGCGCAAGGCTTCCGGGTGCTGCGGGCGCAGCACCACCATATGCCCGTCGTCGCCCGAGAGCATCGCGTCGATCGTAACCATGCACAGCCGGCCCGAGGCATCCGTCAACGGCAACTCGGCTTCGGTGCCGGCGAGGATCGTTGCGACGAGGGCTTCGCTGTTGGCACCGTTGGCGGCGAGTTCCATGACATTCGTCGGCGCCGGCCCGAAATCGCGCGCAAAGGCCGCATTGGCGAACAAGATGCGCCCGTCGCGCGCCAGCCGCACGACGGGGTCGGCCACGCGTTCGGCAAGCGCGTCAAGCGCAACCTCGACCCGCATCGTTCTCATTATTCCGCTGCCCGCTTCATCGCCGTTCTGCCTGTTTTCGATTTCGGCATCGGATTGCGCTTGCCCGCGCGACCCATCGCCGATCGCCCGACTCTAGCGCCATTGCGACGCGATTGTCCGGTATCATCGCAAAAAGCGCCGAAAACGGCAAAAGTTTGCCGGAGTATCATGAACTTTCGATGTACGCGGACGTGCTGCGGACCGGCTGGGTCACGCCAGGCGGCGCTGTCGCAGGCCTATTTCTTGGCGCGAACGGCCGAGATTTCGTCGCGCAACCGGTGCACGATGTCCACGAATTCGGGTTTGAATGCGTCTTCGGGCGTACGGGGGCGCGCGAAATCCACAGGATTGGTCGAGATGATGCGCCCGGGGCGCGCACTCATCATGAAAACGCGGTCCGAGAGATACACGGCCTCGCGCAGATCGTGCGTGATCAGCATTACGGTCGGGCGCTTCTTGATCCAAAGCGCTTGGACGACGTCCCACAGTTCTTCGCGCGTGAACGCGTCGAGCGCTGCGAAGGGCTCGTCGAGCAGCAGCAATTCGGGGCTGTGAATCAGCGCGCGGCACAGCGAGCCGCGCTGCTGCATGCCGCCCGACAATTGCCACGGAAACTTCTCTTCGAAGCCCGACAAGCCGACGGTCGCGAGAAGTTCCTTGGCTGCGGCTACGTGCTTGTCGCGGTCGCGCCGAAAGGTTCGGGCATGCGGTTCGACGATTTCGAGCGGCAGCAGCACGTTGTCGATCAGCGTGCGCCACGGCAGCATGATCGAATTCTGGAAGGCCATGCCGCAAATCTTGAGCGGCCCGGTCACTTCCGTGCCGCCGACGATGACGTTGCCCGTGGTCGCGGTATAGAGGCCGGAGACGAGCTTCAGCAGGGTCGATTTGCCACAGCCCGAGGGGCCGACCACCGACACGAATTCGCCCTTGGCGATCTTCACGTCGGCGTCTTTGAGGGCGAGCGTGTCGCCGTCCTTGGTGCGATAGACGAGGCTCACGCGATCGATATCGACAAAGTCCTTGGCGCCAATGTTGTTTGCCGCAATGTCTGCCACGAGATCGAGCCTCCAGCCTGCTGTGTTACGCGCGGTTCGAAAATCTGCTTATGTTAGGCAAGCTTCGTGCCGCCCATCGTGCGCCTTGCTACTTCGCTTTCGACTGTCGATTTGCACATTAAAAAGACGAACTGCAAATAAATTCAGCATTTTTGGCTGCTCTTGTCGATGCAAGATTGAGCATCTATTGTGCGCTGCAGCGAATTCGATTCAGCAGCTCCGACGGAATCAGCGATGGCTAAGCTTTCGACCCATATTCTCGACACCATGCACGGCAAACCAGCCGCCGGCGTACAAATCGAATTATGGCGCATTTCGAGCGAGGCGACTGTCCTTGTAGCGGATTTTCGCACCAACAAAGACGGACGCACGGACAAGCTGTTGATGGGGCCTGACTCCTTCAAGCCGGGACGCTACGAGTTGCGCTTCCATATCGGCGCCTATTTTCGCGAGCTTGGCGTCGTCCTGCCTGATCCGGCTTTCCTCGACATCGTGCCGATTCCAGTCGGGCTTGCCGAGGCGGACGGGAACTATCACGTGCCGCTGCTGGTCAGCCCGTGGAGCTACTCCACGTATCGCGGCTCCTAAGAGGAACCAAACAGAATGCTGCAGTTGCTGCCGGAATGGCTCGATATGATCGTGCGCTGGACCCATGTGATCACGGGCATCGCGTGGATCGGCTCGTCGTTCTATTTCAACTGGCTCGAATCGAAGTTCCGCGCACCCGAGGTGCCGCGCGACCGTATCGAGGGCGAGACCTGGCTCGTGCATGGCGGCGGCTTCTACCGCGTCGAGAAATTCGCCGTCGCCCCGCCCACGCTGCCTGCCGAGCTGCATTGGTTCAAATGGGAAGCGGCTTTCACCTGGATCTCGGGTGTGCTGCTGCTGTCGCTTGTCTACTATGTGGGCTCGGGCGGGTCGTTCCTCACGCATCCGTCTTTCGCGCAATTCGGCACGCTGGGGGCGGCTGCTTTTTCGCTCGGCGTTATCGCGCTGTGCTGGATCCTTTACGATCAGATGTGGAAAACCACCTGGGCGGAAGGCAACTCGTTCGCCGCGACGGTCGCGACTTTCCTTGGCTTCGTGCTGCTTGCCTATCTGCTCACGCGCGTGATGGCGCCGCACGCTGCCTATATCCACGTGGGCGCGGTCATCGGCACGATCATGACCGCCAATGTGTGGCTGATCATTATTCCGAACCAACGCGAGCTTGTCGACGCCACGCGCGAGGGGCGCACGCCGCAATATCGCTTCGCCAACCAGGCAAAATTCCGCTCGCTGCACAACAACTACTTCACGCTGCCGATCGTCTTCATCATGCTGTCGAAGAACTACGGCAGCACCTGGGGCCACGAATGGAACTGGGCGCTGCTCGCGGGCATCGCCTGCGTGGGGGCAAGCGTGCGCCACGTGTTCAATCTGCGCAACAAGGGGCGCGGCGACGCGGGCTTCTGGATCATGCCGGCCGCCGCCGTTGGTATGGCCGGTCTGTTTTACGTCGCCGCGAAGATGTGAACGAGAAATTCACGAAGGCTGTAATCTTTCTGCAATGTGGTGTTGGTATCCAAGCGGGGTCCTGATTCCCCTCTTGGAGGCCTCCCCAATGAATTCGAAGGATTACGCAACCCTCGCCGCGCGCCCGGAATATGCCGGGATGACGATGGGCGAACTCTATGAAGTCTCCGAAGACATTCCGTCGAACCCGACGGCCAACACAACGATCGGCGACGTGATTGCCGCCCGCCTCGGGCGCCGCGATCTGATGGGCGGGCTGCTCGCGACGACCGCGATCGCCGCCTATGCCGGCTCGACCGACGGTGCGGCAGCGCAGACTGCCGCGAAGCCGAGCTTCAGTTTCACCGAGATCGAACATGGCGTCGACGAGAAGCATCACGTCGCTCCCGGCTATACGGCCGACATTCTGATCCGTTGGGGCGATCCGTTGTTCACGATCGCGGCCGATTTCGATCCGGCCAACCAGACGGGCGCCAAGCAGCTCACGCAGTTTGGCTACAATTGCGACTATGTGGGCTTGGCCCCGCTGCCGATGGGCGGCAACACGGCCACCCAGGCGCTGATGTGCGTGAACCACGAATACACGAGCCCCGAGCTCATGTTCCGCGGCGTGATGCAAGCCAACGGTCGCCCCGACATGTCGAAGATGACGAAGGAAATCTGCGACGTCGAAATGGCGGCCCATGGCGGCTCGATCGTCGAGATCCGCAAGGGCTCGAATGGCAAGTGGAGTTACGTGCGCGGCGGCCAAATGAACCGCCGCATCACGGCCATGACGCCGATGCGCATTTCAGGTCCTGCCGCAGGCCACGACCGTCTGAAGACGTCGGCCGACACGACGGGCCGTGCGGTGATGGGGACCATCAACAACTGTGCCGGCGGGATGTCGCCGTGGGGCACCTATCTGATGGCCGAGGAGAATTTCCACGGCTATTTCAACGGCACGCTTCCCGCAGGCCACGCCGAAACTGCCAACCACCGCCGCTACGGCGTGCCGTCGGGCTGGTACGCTTGGGGCACGCACTACGACCGTTTCAATGTCGGCAAGGAGCCGAACGAGCCGAACCGTTTCGGCTGGATCGTCGAAGTCGATCCGTACGATCCGAACTCCGTGCCGGTAAAGCGCACGGCCTTGGGCCGCAGCAAGCATGAGGGTGCCGAGACGATCGTTGCTCCGAACGGCCGCGTGGTCGTCTATTCGGGCGACGACGAGCGCTTCGAGTACGCGTTCAAGTTCGTCACGGCCGGCCGCTTCGACCGCAACAACCGCCAGGCCAACATGAACCTGCTCGACGAAGGCACGCTCTACGTCGCCAAGTTCAATGCCGACGGTTCGGGCGAGTGGCTGCCGCTCGTGCAAGGCCAGGGTCCGCTCACGGCGGCTAACGGCTTCAACAGCCAGGCCGACGTGCTGATCGAATCGCGCCGGGCTGCCGACGTCGTCGGTGCGACCAAGATGGACCGCCCCGAAGACTTCGAAGCCAATGCGCGTACGGGCAAGGTCTATCTGGCGCTGACCAACAACGCGAACCGCACGGCTGCCCAGATCGATCCGTCCAACCCGCGTGCGGAAAACAACTGGGGCCATCTGATCGAGTTCACCTACGCGAACAACGACCAGACTGCCACGCGCTTCCGCTGGGAAATTCTCGTGCGTTGCGGCAACCCAGCCAATCCGGCCGTGAATGCCATGTACAATCCGGCCACCAGCAAAAATGGCTGGTTTGCATGTCCCGACAACATGGCCGTCGATCCGCGTGGCCGCCTTTGGGTCGGTACCGACCAGGGTACGGCCTGGAAGGCCGCTTCGGGGACAGCCGACGGCGTGTGGTCGATGGAGACCGAAGGTCCGCTGCGAGGCACGTCGAAGATGTTCTTCCGTGTTCCGGTTGGGGCCGAAATCTGCGGTATGAACTTCACCTCGGATACGCAGGCGATGACCATTGCCGTGCAGCATCCGGGTACGGACGGTGCGCGCGACTATGCGCCGTTCGGCAAGCTGCCGACCTACGACGAAGTGCCGACCCGTTGGCCCGACTTCCAGGCCAACGTGCCGCCGCGTCCGTCCGTGGTCATGGTGAGCAAAAACGGCGGCGGGCCGATCGGCATCTAAGCCGGTTTCCGCTTCTGCCGCATTTGGCGGGCCGACTTCGCAAAGTGCGGGGTCGGCCTGTTTCTTTTGAAAATACGTTTTTTTTTCAATATCTTGGCACATAAATCCTGCACCGCTTGAAATCAACGAAAATCGCACGAAGTTGGTTGGGCGGTTTATCGGGCCGCCAAGCGTGGAAGGATTGTTGCGATGGACAGTTTCGTCGATGCCGTACAGCCCCAAAGTGCAGGCAGCACCAGTGACCGGCCGACGCGCGCCGAAGCCGAGGCAGCCGTCCGCACATTGCTGCGCTGGACCGGCGACGACGTATCGCGCGAGGGACTGATCGACACGCCGGCACGCGTCGTGCGCGCCTACGAAGAGTTTTTCCAGGGCTATGAGATCGACCCTCTTGAGCTCTTGCAGCGCACGTTCGAAGAAACCGACGGATACGACGAAATGGTCGTGCTGCGCGACATCGGCTTCGAAAGCCATTGCGAGCACCACATGGTGCCGATCGTCGGCAAGGCGCATGTCGCCTATCTGCCGAACAAGCGCGTCGTCGGCATTTCCAAGCTGGCGCGCGTGGTGGATGCCTATGCCAAGCGCCTGCAGATCCAGGAAAAGCTCACGGCCCAAATCGCCAATGCGATCCAAGATGTGCTGGCGCCCAAGGGCGTCGCCGTCGTGATCCAAGCGCAGCATCAGTGCATGACCACGCGCGGCGTGCACAAGACCGGCGTATCGATGGTTACATCGCGCATGCTCGGCGTGTTCCGAAACAATTCATCGACGCGGCGCGAATTTCTGTCGATGATCGGGCAGGGCGCGTAAACGCGGCGAGCCAAGGTCGGCCCTTAGTCCGGCATCTCGCGCGCGATCTCTCTCGCGCGCGGAGGAACCAGATGGGTGCGCGTCTTCTGGCGGTTTTTCTGCTTGTCGTTTCGGTCGCTGCCGGTGCGCAAGCGCCGACAGCATCTTCGCCGGCCGCGACCTACGAGACCGGCCTTAACGCCTATCTTGAGGGCGACCATGCGGCCGCTTGGTTTGCTTGGTTGGGATTGGCCGAAGCAGGACACGCGGAGGCCCAATTCTCGATGGGGCATCTCTACCGTGCAGGCGAGGGCGTGCCGCGCGATGCAGCGATTGCCGCCGACTGGTTTTCGCGCGCTGCGGCGCAAGGCCACGGCCACGCCATGCTCAATCTTGCCTTGATGCACGAGCAGGGGGCGGGTGTCGCGCGCGATCTGGCCCTTGCTTATGCCCACGCCGCGCGCGCCGGGCGCATCCTCGAGGGCGATAATTTCGAGCGCGCGCGCAGTGCGGCGGCTCGCATAGCTCTCGGCTTCCAGCCGAGCGACGCCGAGCGCGCACGGCGCTTGCTGATCGAGATGGACCGGCGCCAGCCGCTGCCCGCACGCAGCCCCGTGCGCCGCTAAGCGTTATTTTCCGGCGAACTTCGCCGGGCGTTTTTCGAGGAAGGCCGCAACTCCTTCGCGGAAATCGGCTGTAGCGATCAGGGCGGCGAAGGCTTTGCGCTCGAACAGCAGGCCCTGTTCGAGCGGCACGTCGCGAGCGGCACGCACAAGTTCCTTGCCAAGCCGCACGGCCAGGGCGGGCTTGGCCGCGATCTTGGCGGCAAGGGCGACGGCCCGCGTTTGGCATGTCTCGTCGGCGACCGTCTCGGCCACCAGGCCGCATTGTTTGGCTTCCGTGGCGTCGATCGTTTCGCCCGCCAGTACGAGCTTCATGGCAATCTGCGGCCCGGCAAGGCGTGCGAGGATCTGCGTGCCGCCGGCACCGGGTACGAGGCCGAGATTGATCTCAGGCTGGCCGAATTTTGCACCCATTCCGGCCACGATTATGTCGGCACTCATTGCGAGTTCGCAGCCGCCGCCAAGGGCCAAGCCGTTGACGGCCGCGACAATGGGTTTGGGAAACCGCCTTATGCGCTGCCAATGGCCGACCCGGACATCGTCGAGGGCACCGGCGGTGTCGCGGGTGGCGAGTTCCTTGATGTCGGCGCCGGCCGCGAAAATCGCAGGCCCGCCGGTCAATACCACGGCATGTACGGCCGGATCGGTGCTGGCCGCGTCGAGTGCGTCGGCGACCGTACCCAAGAGGGCGGTGTTCAGCGCGTTGCGCGCCGTCGGCCGATTGAGGGTAAGGCGCAGAACGCCCGGTTCGGGCGTGTCGTGCAGCAATTCGGTGGCAGGCGGTTGCGATGCGGTCATGGATTTGAGACTAGCACAAAACGAAACCCCCGCTGGGCGGGACCCAGCGGGGGATGGATCGAATGCCGTATAGGGAGTGACCCTTTACGCCACGTCGGAGGCGATCGATTGGTTCGTCGTCCGCACGCGGCCAGCTTCGAATTTCTCCAAAGCGGTCACGGCAAGCCCCGGCCCGAAGCCGGAATTGAACGATCCTAAGCGCACTGGATCACCTCCTTTCGTAGCGGCGCCCGGTCCGCGATCCCGCGCGGATGTCGTATCGGGGGCCGGAAGGGCGAATTGGGCCGCCCACCCTATCCGGTCAACCGGGTTGCCAAGAGGTCCCGAATCGGCCGGACTATCGACTTGAGAATCATGCGGGAATCGGACTCCGGCGGTCAAGCCCCGGATTATGACAAGTCGTTTGCGGCCCGAATTCGGGCCGGTTCGTCACACGCCCAAATAGCGATGTTGGATCGCCGGTTCCTGCGCCAAGGCAGCCGACGAGCCCTGCCAAACGATGCGGCCTTTTTCGATCACGACATGGCGGTCCGCGAGTTTGAGCAGCGATTCGAGATTCTTGTCGATGACCAGGATGGCTTGGCCCTCGGCTTTGAGGGCGGCCAAGCAGCGCCAGATATCTTGGCGCACAAGCGGGGCAAGACCTTCGGTCGCCTCGTCGAGAATGAGCAATTTCGGGTTTGTCATCAAAGCGCGGCCGATCGCGAGCATCTGCTGCTCGCCGCCCGACAATTGATTGCCCATGTTGCCCGCCCGCTCGGCCAAGCGCGGGAAATAGCCGTGTACCTTGTCGAGCGTCCAGCCAGTACGGCCAGCGCTGCGCGCTGTCGCCACGAGATTTTCGCGCACCGTGAGATTGGGGAAAATCTGGCGGCCTTCGGGCACCAAGCCGATTCCGGCTTGCGCCACACGGTAGGCGGGCTGGCCCGTGAGTTCGCCGCCGTCGAAGCGCACGCGGCCGGCCTGCGGCTTTACGAGGCCCATGATTGAGCGCACGGTCGTGGTCTTGCCCATGCCGTTGCGGCCCAGCAACGTTACGACCTCGCCCGCATCGACCTTGAAGCCGACGCCGAACAAAACCTGGCTCGCGCCGTAGCTGGTTTCGATGGCTTCGAGTTCAAGCATCGCCGTCGCCCAAATAGGCTGCGCGCACGTCCGGGTTGGCGCGGATTTCGTCGGGCTTGCCGGTCGCGATCACGCGGCCGTAGACCAGCACGCTGATGCGGTCGGCAAGCGCGAACACGACGTCCATGTCGTGTTCGATCAGCAGGATCGTTTCTTCGCCTTTGAGTTTGGCGAGCAGAGCCGTCATACGCTCGGACTCGTCCTTGCCCATGCCGGCCATCGGTTCGTCGAGCAGCAGCAGGCGCGGGCGCGTGGCGAGCGCCATTGCGATTTCGAGCTGGCGCTGTTCGCCGTGCGCAAGGTTGACCGCACGCACGTCGCTGCGGGTACCGAGTCCGACGCGCTCGAGGATCGCTGTAGCAGGTTTGCGCAAAGTTTCGTCCGCGCGAGCCGGCGCCCATGCGCGGAACGAGTGGCCGTCCTGCGCCTGGACGGCCATGGCGACATTGTCGAGTGCGGTGAAGCCTTTGAAGATCTGCGTGATCTGGTAGGAGCGCGCAATGCCGAGGCGTGCGCGCGCATCGACAGTGAGGCCTGTCACATCGGATCCTGCAAAACGGATGGATCCGGCATTGGGCAGAATCTCGCCCGCGAGCTGGGCAATCAGCGTGGTTTTGCCGGCTCCGTTGGGGCCGATGATCGCGTGGATTTCGCCTTCGCGAATGCCGAGCGAAACGTTGTCGGTCGCAAGCAAGCCGCCGAAGCGCTTCACGAGCCCGTCGACGGCTAGCAGCGTATCGGTGGTCCCCTGCTCAGTGGCCGCCGCCATGGCGATCCTCCTTGGGCAGGAACCAGCCGAAGATGCCGCGGCGCGCGAATAGCACGAGCAGCAGCAGGATCGGACCGAAGACGACCATCCAGTGCTCCGTGTAGTCGGGCAGCGTCTTTTCGAGGAACAGGAACGCGATCGCACCCACCACGGGCCCGACCAGCGTGCCCATGCCGCCCAGCACCACCATCACGATCAAATCGCCCGAGCGCGTCCAATGCATGATCGACGGGCTGATATAGCTTTCGTTGGCGGCGAACAGCGCACCCGCAAGCCCTGCGAGTGCGCCCGCCAAAGCGAAGCAGGCAAGCTTGTAGCGGAACGTGGCGAAGCCGAGCGCTTTCATGCGGCGTTCGTTTTCGCGGCAACCTTGCACGACGAGCCCGAAGCGCGAATTGACGAGGCGTCGCGTTGCGTAGAGTACGGCGCACAAAATGGCGAAGACGAGATAGTAGAATGCCACGTCGTTTTCGGTTTCGATGAAGCCCAGAACGACGGTGTCGCCGGGGAAGCGCAGCCCGTCGTCGCCGCCATAGGCGCGCAGGCTTACAAAGAAGAAATAGACCATCTGCGCGAAGGCGAGCGTGATCATGATGAAATAAATGCCCGTGGTGCGCAGGCTCACGAGCCCGATCAGGCACGCAAGTGCCCCCGACAGCACGACCGCCGCCGTCCAGGTGACCAGCACATTGTGCGTGCCGAGCATCATGCCGAACAGCGGCACTTCGCGCGCGGCATGCCAGTTCAAGATGGCGACGACATAGGCGCCGACGCCGAAAAACGCCGCATGGCCGAGGCTGACCATGCCGCCATAACCCAAAATGAGATCGAGGCTCACCGCCGCGATCGCGAAGATCAGAATGCGGCGGAACTGCGCGATCTGGTAGTCGCTGTCGGTCGCGATCGCGACGAGCGGCAGCGCCGCGAGGGCGGCCAGCAGCACGATTACAAACCAAGTCCGGCGGTCGAGCTTAAAAGCAGTCATGCGCGTGCCGCAAACAGGCCGGTGGGTTTGAAGAACAGCACGAAGGCCATCAGAATGTAGATCGCCATTTCAGCGATCGCGGTCGGCAGGCCAAGCTGGGCGGGAACGATCCGCCCGAACGTATCGACGAGGCCGACGATCACGGCTGCCACAAACGCACCCCGGATCGAGCCGATGCCGCCGATCACGATCACGACGAAGGTTTTGATCAGCATCGCGTCGCCCATGCCGATCTCGACGACGTAGATGGGACCTGCCATCGCACCGGCAAGTGCCGCCAGTGCCGCCCCGAGGCCGAACACGAGCATGTAGAGCCGGCTGATATCCACGCCCAAAGCGCCGACCATTTCGCGGTTCGAGGCGCCCGCGCGGATCAGCATGCCCAGGCGCGTGCGCGCGATCAGCCACCAGAGGCCGAGTGCGACCGCAAGCCCGACGCCGAGCACGGCCAGGCGATAGACCGGGTAGGGTGCGCCCGCGATGAGTTCGACGCGGCCTGCCAGCAACGGCGGCACGTCCATGAAAATCGAGATGGGGCCCCAGACGATTTTGGTGAGCTCGTTGAAAAAAAGTATGAGGCCGAACGTGGCGAGCACCTGGTCGAGATGGTCGCGCGCATAAAGGGTGCGCAGCGCAATCGCTTCGACCAGCACGCCGACGACGAACGTCGACAGGATCGCGAGCGGCAATGCGAGGAAGAAGCTGCCCGTCCATTGCGTAAAGCTTGCGGCGAAAAAGGCACCGATCATGTAGAGCGAGCCGTGCGCCAGATTGACCATGTTCATGATGCCGAATACCAGCGTAAGGCCGGCGGCCATCAAAAACAGCGTCACGCCCAGTTGCAGGCCGTTGAGCGTCTGTTCGAGGAAAAGAAGAAGGGACAAGGCGCAATCGTTCCGGAAAAGAAGCGCCCCTCGCCGTCTTTGGAACGGCGAGGGGCGGCGTTTAGCTCACTTCATCTTGCACTGGCCGACATAGGCGTCGGCATGGCCCGAGAAGATGATGCCGCGCATCTGGTTCACGAGGCGGCCCCTCTCGTCCTTGCCGATCTGCGTCAGGTAGTAGTTCTGGATCGGGAAGTGGTTGGTGTTGAACTTGAAGGGGCCGCGCACGGACTGGAAGTTGGCGGTGCGCAGCGCGTTGCGGAACGCGTCCTTGTTGGCAAGGCTGCCGCCGGTCGCCTTGAGGGCGGCGTCGATCATCATTGCCGCGTCGTAGCTCTGGGCCGCATAGGGGCTCGGGATGCGGTTGTAGGCCGCTTCGAAATCGGCGACGAACTTCTCGTTGGCCGGGTTGCCGAGGCTTTCGGACCAGAAGGTCGACGAGAACATGCCGATGGCGGCATCGCCTACGCCGGGCAGAATCGTCTGGTCGGCCGAGAACGACGGCGCAAACAGCGGGATCTGCTGCATGAGGCCGAGCTGCGCGTATTGGCGGATGTAAGCCACACCCATGCCGCCCGGATAGAAGATGTAGGTGGCTTCGGGCCGTGCGGCGCGCAGGGCCGCGAGTTCGGCCGCATAGTCGGTCTGGCCGAGCTGCGTGTAGACTTCGGCCACCACTTCGCCCTTGAAGAAGCGCTTGAAGCCCGCGAGCGCGTCGCGGCCGGCCGGATAGTTCGGCGCCATGATGTAGGCGCGCTTGATGCCGGCGTTCGTCATGTGCTGGCCCATGGCTTCGTGCGTATTGTCGTTCTGCCACGAGGCCGAGAAGAAGTTCGGGTTGCAGTCCTTGCCCGCGAGTTCCGACGGACCCGCATTGCCCGACACCAGAAACACGCCGCGGCGATCCTTGAGGACCGTGTCCGACAGGGCGAGCATGATGTTCGAGAAGATGACGCCCGTCACGATGTCGACGCGGTCGCGCTGGACCATGCGTTCGGCCAGCGCCTTGCCGGCATCGGGACGGAACTGGTCGTCGCCGACGATGAGTTCGGTCGGCACACCACCCAACCGCCCGCCCGCGTGGCGAATGGCGAGGTTGAAGCCGTCGACCATGTCGCGGCCAAGGCCGGCATTGGGGCCGGACTGCGTCGTGATGAGGCCGATCTTGACGCCTTGCTGGGCGCTCGCCGGCTGGACCAGCGCGGCCGAAGCCGTCAGGGCCAGGGCGGCGAAGAGTGTTTTGTATTTCATGTCGAGGCTCCCTGTTTTTGGTTATGAGCGGAGTTTCGCAGGCGGACTGTTTGGCGGCAAGGTCAGGCTTTCGCAGGTTCGCGCAGGCGGAAGCGCTGCACTTTGCCGGTTTCGGTGCGCGGCAATGTTTCGAGGAATTCGATGGCGCGCGGATATTTGTAGGGGGCGATGGTCGCTTTTACGTGGTCCTGCAGTTCTTTGACCGTCGCCGCATCGGCTTGATTGGCGTCGCGCAGCACGACGAAGGCTTTGACGATCGTGCCGCGTTCTGTGTCGGCCACGCCCACGACCGCACATTCGCGCACCTTCGGGTGTTCGATCAGCACGCTTTCGACCTCGGGGCCCGACACATTGTATCCGGCCGTTACGATCATGTCGTCGGTGCGTGCCTGGTACCAGAAATAGCCGCGCTCATCCATTTTGTAGGCATCGCCCGTGAGGTTCCAGCCGTTCTGCACGTATTTGGCCTGGCGCTCGGGGTCGGCCAGATAGCGGCAGCCGGTGGGACCGCGCACGGCTAAGCGCCCAACCTCGCCGGGCGGCAAGGGCGTGCCGTCTTCGCCGAGGATGCAGGCGGCATAACCCGGAATGGCGCGGCCTGTGGCGCCCGCGATCATGTCTTCAGGGGCGGCCGCCACGAAGATATGCAGCATCTCGGTGGCTCCGAGCCCGTCGATGAGCCGCACGCCGCAGAAACGCTCCCAGGATTCAAACGTGGCTTTGGGCAGATGCTCGCCCGCCGATACGCCGCGGCGCAACGTGGCGAATGCTTTGGCGTCGGCATTGTCGGCGATCGCGCGATAGGCGGTGGGTGCGGTGAACAGGATCGTCGCCTTGCCGTCCGACACGATCTGCGGCACGGCGTCGGGCGAGGCGCGCTCGGCCAGCAACGTCGAAGCGCCGAAGCGCATCGGGAACGTTACAAGGCCGCCAAGCCCGAACGTGAAGGCAAGCGGCGGCGAGCCCGTGAAGATGTCGTCCGGCGTGGGTTTCAGCACGTAGCGCGGAAACGCGTCGCAGATCGCCATCACGTCGCGATGGAAATGCATCGTGCCCTTGGCCGGGCCCGTGGTGCCCGACGTGAAGGCGATCAGCGCCACGTCGTCGGCGGCTGTCGGGCAATTGTCGAACAAAGCGGGCTTTGCCGCCGCACACTTTTCGAGCCCGTCCGACGCATCGCCGTTGAAATAGACGATATCGCGGCAGATGGGGGCGGCCGCTTTGGCTTTCTCCATCTCGTCGGCCAAGCGCACGTCGCACAGAGCGAGCGCGATTTCGGCCTTCTGCAGGATGTAAGTCAGCTCCTTGGCGCGCAGCAGCGGCATCGTGGCGACGGCAATGCCGCCTGCTTTCAAAACCGCAAACCAGCACGCAACCATCATCGGGTTGTTGGCACTGCGCAACAGCACGCGATTGCCGGGCTTGAGGCCGCAATCTTCGACGAGCACGCGCGCGATGCGGTTGGCGTGCGCGAGCAGATCGGCATAGCTCCACACGTGCGTACCGAAGCGGATGCAGGCGCGCCCGCCCCAGCCGCGTGCAACGGCCGCGTCGAGCAACTCGACCGCCGCGTTGAGACGGGGCGGGTAGTAAAGCTCCGGCAACGCAAAAAACATTTCGGGCCATGCCGATTGTGGCGGCAGATTGCGGCGCGCGAAATCGTCGAGATGGGCAGAGGGCGACAGGCGAAGCGGCTCAGACATGGGCGGGTCCGGCGATTTCGAAATGGGGGAGGGCAGGATCGACGGCGACGACGTTCGACGGCGCGCTGTGGCGGCCGTTTTCGTCGTAGGCGGTCACGTAATAGCTGTAGGCAAGGCCGCCCAAGACGAGCTTGTCGGCATGTTTGGTGCTCTTGACTGCCTCGACGATGGCCGTTTCGCCGCCCGCTTCGGCGCGATGGATGTCGTAGCCCGCGATTTTGCCGAGCGCCTTCTTCCAGGCCAGCCGCACCACGCCGTTTTCGACTGTCGCTGTGAGTGTGGCCCCTTCGGTCGGCCATTGCGGCGCTTCGCGCGTGGGATCGTCGACGGGCGCTTGCGTCAAGCCCTTGGGCCACAGGAAGCAGCTCACGAGTTTGAAATTTTCGTCGAGCTGTTTGCAAACGTTGCAGTAGATGCAGCGCAGAATCGCGTCGCTGCGGCCGTCGGCCACTTTCTTGACCCAGTCCGGATCTGCCAGCAATTGGCGCGCCATGCCGATCATGTCGGCCTGGCCGGTTGCGAGCAGACGCTCGGCGTCGGCGGGATCGCTGATCTTGCCGACCGAGGCGACCGGGATATCGTAGCCGTGTTTGTTGATGAAGGCTTTGATGCCGGCGGCCAGATGCGCATGCGGCAAGGGCGGGTAGGCTTCGCCCGGCATACAACGGTCGCCCGAATAGCCCGTGTAGGGATATAGCGGCGAACCTTCTTTGTGGACCGCGTCTTCGAACTTGCCGCCGACCGACAGCGAGATGTAGTCGACGCCAAGCTGCGCCATCCGCAGCGCAATGCGTTGGCTGTCGGGAAGTGCGTAGCCGTCTTTTATCGCTTCTTCGGCGAGGAAACGCACGCCGACAGGCCAGTCCTTGCCGACCGTCTCGCGCACGCGCGCCATCACGCGGCCAAACAGGCGCAAGCGGCCTTCGAGCGTGCGCCCGTCATATTCGTCGCGCCGCATGTTGCGCCGCGACAGGAACGAGGACAGCGTGTAGGCGTGCGCCGAGTGGAGTTCCACGCCGTCGTAGCCCGCTTCGCGCGCACGGCCCGCAGCGGCGGCGAACGCATCGACAATCGCGTCGATTTCTTGAAGCGACAGCTGGTCGATCGTCTGGCGCCAGCCCGAGCGCGCCACTTTCATGAAATGGATGATCTGCGGCACGATCTTGGACGGGCCCGCATCGTGCACGCGCGCCACAAGATCGCGATGGCCTGGCACAAACTCGTCGCGCGACAGGCGCAAGAGCGGCCCCGACTTCGCCTCGTGCACGGCCATGGCTTCGACCACGATGAGCCCGACATGGCCCTTTGCGTAACGCACATAGCGCTCGACGATGCCTTCGTTTACATAGCCATCTTCGCCGGACAGGCGCGTAACCATGGCGGGGACGAGCACGCGGTTGGGCAGCGTCATGGTGCCGACGCGCAAGGGTTCGAGCAGCTTCATGCGCCTTTCTCCGCCGCGAAGGCGGCCAATGTCTGGCTAGCGATCACGAGTTTCTGGATCTCGCTCGTCCCTTCGTAGATGCGAAGGGCCCGCACCTCGCGATACAGCCGCTCGACGACGTTGCCTGCGACCACGCCCTGGCCGCCGTGCAATTGCACGGCGCGGTCGGCCGCACGTTGCGCCATCTCGGTCGCGTAGAGCTTGGCCATCGAGGCTTCGCGCGTGACGCGCACACCTTGCACGTCCTTGGTCCAAGCGGCGCGGTAGACGAGCAGGGCTGCTGCATCGATCTCGGTTGCCATGTCGGCAAGGGCGGCTTGCGTGAGTTGGAAGTCGGCAAGCTTGCTGCCGAAGGCTTCGCGCGTACGCGTGTAGGCCAAAGCCTCGTCGAGGGCGCGGCGCGCAAAACCGAGGGCGGCGGCCGCCACGGTCGAGCGGAAGATGTCGAGCGTTGCCATCGCGATCTTGAAGCCGTCGCCGGGCTGCCCGAGCATCGCATCGGCGGGCACAAACGCCTTGTCGAAGCGTAGCGTGGCAAGCGGATGCGGTGCGATCGTCTCGATGCGCGCTTCGATCGCAAGCCCTCGCTGGTCCGCATCGACGACAAACGCCGACAGCCCCTTGGCACCCGGCGCCTCGCCCGTGCGCGCGAACACGACATAGTGTCCGGCAATGCCGCCGTTCGAGATCCAGGTCTTGCGCCCGTCGAGCACATAGCCGTTGCCGCTGCGTGTCGCCTGGAGCCGCAGGGCCGAGACGTCCGAACCGCCCTCCGGCTCCGACAATGCAAAGGCCGCGAGATTTTCGCCTGCGCGCACGGCGGGCAGATAGGTTGCCTTCTGCGCGTCCGTGCCGAACAGCAGGATCGGCCCCGTACCGAGGCCTTGCATGGCGAATGCAAAATCGGCGAGACCGGAGTGATAGGCGAGATGCTCGCGGGCCAAGCACAGGCTGCGCACATCGTGTTTTTCAGCCGGGACCGCAACGTCGAGGAGACCGGCCGTCGCCAACATGCGTGCGAATTCTTTGGTAAGCGCGTCGGCATCGCCATGGTCGGAAGCGCGCGGCTCTACGACATGGCGCCCGAACGCGTCCAACCTTGCGGCAAGTGCGCGGTGGCGCTCATCGAAAAACGGCCAGACGAGGTACGAGCGGTCCGCCATCAATTGCCCTCGAAGACGGGTTTTTGTTTGGCGGCGAACGCGCGATAGGCGCGCGCGAAATCTTCAGTCTGCATGCAGATTGCTTGCGCTTGCGCTTCGGCTTCGATGGCTTGCGACACGCTCATGTTCCATTGATGGTCGAGTGCCGTCTTGGTCATCGCGTGTGCAAAGGTCGGGCCGTCGGCGAGGTCTTTGGCAAAGGCGTGTGCTTCCGCCAGCAGCGTTTCGGGCGCGCAGAGGCGATTGAAAAAACCCCAGCGTTCGCCCTCGGGGCCTGCGAGGCTGCGCCCGGTATAGAGGAGTTCGGCTGCCCGCCCCTGGCCGATGATGCGCGGCAGGATGCTGCAAGCACCCATGTCGCAGCCCGCCAATCCGACGCGCACGAACAGATAAGCGACCTTCGCACGCTCGGTGCCGAAGCGCAGGTCCGCCGCCATGGCGATGGCTGCACCGGCACCCGCACACACGCCGTCGATCGCAGCGACGACTGTTTGCGGACAGGTGCGGATTGCGCGAACGAGATCGCCCGTCAGCCGCGTGAAGCGCAGCAGGTCGGGCATTTCCATGCCGACGAGCGGGCCGATGATTTCGTGCACGTCGCCGCCCGAACAGAAATTGTCGCCGGCACCCGTGATCACGACGGCCTTTATCTCGCGGCAATCGACGAGGCTAACGAACAGGTCGCGCAATTCGGCATAGCTTTCGAAAGTCAGCGGATTTTTACGCTCGGGTCGGTTCAGTGTCACAGTCGCGACTTTGCCTTCGACCGCCCAAAGAAAGTGCGTCGCGCGATAGGCGTGGGCGTCGAAGTTTTTGAAGCTCATGGCGTGGCTCCGGCGGCTGAAATCTTGAGTTTGGCGAGCAAGGCTAGCAGGCGCTTGAGATCGCCCTCGTCGAGGCTCGAGAACGCCGCATCGATCCAGCTTTCGTGCGGGCCCAACATCGCCTCGAACGCGCGTAAGCCCTTGGGTGTGAGTTTGACGCGCGCCGAGCGGCGGTCGTTGGCCTGCGCCACGCGCACGATCAGACGGTCTGCGACGAGGCCTTCGACCAAGCCCGTTACATTGCCGGCCGACACCATCATGCGCTGCGACAGCTCGCCCATCGTGAGCCCGTCTTCGTTGCCTTGGCTCTGGGCGCGCGACAATTGCGACAGGACGTCGAAGCGCGGTAGCGTGATGTCGAAGCTTTCACGCAGATTGGCGCGCACGCGCCGCTCGACCAGATTGGCGCAGGTGAGGAGCCGCAGCCAGGCGCGCAGCTGCAGATGCTGCGAATTCTCGTGCCCCTGTTCGCGGTCGCCTGTGCGTTCGGCTGCGAGGCTCATATTTCGCCGCCTGCGACGGTGAGGGCCGTGCCGGTCACGGCAGCGGCCGCAGGCGAGCACAGATATGCGACGGCAGCCGCCACCTCGTCGGGTGCGATCAGTCGGCCCATCGGATTGGTGGCGGCGTATTTGTCTTTGATGCGCGCGGCGTCGCCGCCGGTGCGGGCTGCGACATCGGCGGCGGCTTGGGCCAGCATCGGCGTGTCGGTGAAGCCGGGGCATACGGCGTTGACGGTGACGCCGGTGCGCGCGAGTTCGAGCCCGAGGGCGCGCGTGAGTCCGACCAGCCCGTGTTTGGCGGCGACATATGCAGAAACGAACGGATAGCCTTTGAGCCCGGCCGTCGAGGCGACATTCACGACGCGGCCCCAGCCGCGCGCTTCCATGGCCGGAACGGCGAGTTTGGTCGCGTCGAAGGCGGCCGTCAGATTGAGTGCCAGCGCTTGCGCCCAGAGTTCGGCGTTCGTGTCGGCAAAACGCGCGCTCGTCGCCCCGCCGGCATTGTTGACGAGGATGTCGACGGGTTGGCGCGCGACTGCTTGGTCAAACATGCGCGCAAGAGCCGCCGCATCGGTCACGTCGCAAGCCAGCGCGTCGCCGGCGATTTCGTCGGCAAGGGCGGCAAGCGGATCGGCGTTGCGCGCGACGAGTGTGACGTGGGCGCCGTGTGCGGCCAAACAGCGTGCGATCGCCGCGCCGATGCCGCGCGAAGCGCCCGTCACGAGGGCGTGACGGCCGACCAAAAACGCTGCTGGCTGTGCGGCAGACGGGCGTTGCATCGAGGCAGCCTCACGACGGAGATATTTTAAGTCTAAAGTATCTCGGGTCGCTCGGCAAGCCTGTCTGCGGGGGCGCGCTGGAACGGGGCGGGGCTCAGCCCGGATCGAGGCGGGCGAGGATGCCGTTGCGCGCGTCGGTCAGCACATAAACCCGCCCTTGCGGATCGACCCGCACGTCGCGGATGCGCGCCCCAAGCTCTGCCAGCAGGCGTTCCTGACGATGGCTGCCATCCGCTTGCAATTCGATGCGGTAGAGCCCCTGGCCGCGCAAGGCGCCGACGAGCATCGAGCCCTGCCAGCCCGGGAATGCCGCACCGGCATAGATCGAAAGACCCGAGGGGGCGATCGACGGCGTCCAGATCACGCGCGGATCGGCATAGCCGGGGCGCGTGGTGGCTTCGCCGATCTGCGTGCCGGAGCCGTAATTGCGGCTGTGGGTAATGATTGGCCAGCCGTAATTCTGGCCGCGCACGAGGCTATTGAGTTCGTCGCCGCCCTGGGCGCCATGGTCGGCCCCCCAGATGGCGCCGTTTGCGTCGAGCGCCAAACCCTGGGTGTTACGCAGGCCGAGCGCGAAGATTTCGGGCCGCATGTCGCTGCGGCCAAGATAGGGATTGTCGGCTGGGACTTTGCCGTCGGGCTCCAGGCGCACGAGCTTGCCGTTGAGATCGCGGCCGTCCTGCGAGCGCATGTCTTCGGCGCGATCGCCGGTGGTGAGATAGACCTTGCCGTCGCGCCCGAACACGATGCGGCCGCCGAAATGCCGCGCCGACGAAACCGCCGGGGACGATTCGAACAGGGTCTCGACATTTTCGAGGCCGGCTGCCCCCAGGCGCGCGCGCGCTAGACGAGTCAAAGCGCCGCTGCCGACGGGTGCTGCGTAGCTGAAATAGAGCAGGCGGTTCGTGGCGAAATCCGGATGCAAAGCGAGATCGAACAGGCCGCCCTGGCCGCGCGCCCACACCTCAGGCACGCCCGCCAGCGGGTTCGGCTGCAGCGCGCCGTTTTCGACCACGCGCAAGCGGCCGGGGCGCTCGGTCACGAGTAAGCGGCCGTCGGGCAGCAGTGCGAGCGCCCATGGGTTCTCGAGCCCCTCGGCGATCCGCTGCACGCGATATGTGGCCTTCTCGCTCTGAACTTGTGCGGCCAGGGGGCTTGCAGAAATCGCCGCGATCGCGGTCCAAACGGCAATGGTCCGATACATTGTGCCTCCGGTAATTGCGCTTGAGAATGCGCGATCCTAGCAGACTCCGCCGTCACGGTGCGCGTTGGCGCGATACGCGGCGCGCTCGATAGACAAATGGATTTTGTAGAATATGCGACGCTACGCCGGATGGCCCTTGCCGGGAACGTTGCCGACCAGGAAATGGCGTGCCGCCCCCATATCGTCGGCCAGCGGCAGAATAAGACGCGTCCAATAGAGTACGCCGACGCTTGCGGGCGGCACGTGGCGCGTGAAAAGCGGTATCTTGCGCTGCGCGCATGCGCGATAGCAGACGCGAAAGAGCAGCCCAAGCGCCGGATGGGTCGGCACGTCGCGGGTGAACTTGCCGGTAAGATCGAAGCCGGCGCGCTCGGCAATCCGCGAACCGTAGAGACGATAGCGATAGTCGTCGGCCGCTTCGTCGGCTTCGAGCAGCATGACGTTGCCGAGTGCCGGGCGCATTTCGAGCGGATCGATCGCATCGTAGCGCCCAAGCGAACCTGCCTTCGGCAAGCGGAGCCAATAGCCGTGCAGGAAGGCGAGTTCGGGCACGTTGAGCTTGGCCGGGTCGGGCGCCCAGCGCAGCAGAAGATTTTCGAAGCCGTGCGATTCGAGATGGCGTTCGAGCGGACCAAAATCGCCGGCGATCGCTGCATCCGTAAGGGCCGCTTCTTCGCTCATTGCTCGATGCCCCAAGCAGACAGAAGCCGGTAGCGTTTCGTGTCCATCTGGTCGAGCAACTCACGGCCTTCGGCACCGCCGTCGCCGATCATGTTTTCGCGCGCGATCAGCTGCAGGGCGCCGATATTGGCCTGCAGCACGGTCTTGAGTTCGGCCGCGCGCAGATTGCGACGCGAAAACTCCTGGCGGATCGGGCGCAGCAACTCGCAAAGTACTTCGGCAAGGTCGGTCGCGAGCGTATAGTCGAACGATCCCGCTTGGCCTTTGAGGTCGTGCGCTTTTTTGAACATCGCATTCCAGATGTCGCGATTGTCCCAGTCGCTGGTTAGCAGCAGACCCATGCCGCGCGCCAGATCGTCGCAATCCAGTCGCAGCACGTCGCGATAGGCGTCGGCCAGATGCGACAGGCTGCTCGTCGCGGCCACGATGGCCTTGGCGGCAGCGCGCGGTTCGGCGGGCGAAACGTGCTTGGCGCGCTGGATAACGGTCTCGAGCCGCGCCCAGAGCAGCGAGGCGCTGACGGGCTTCACGACGTAGGCATCGACGCCGGCACTGCGCGCATCGAGCACGTTGCGCATTTCCTTCTGCGCGGTCAGCATTAGGATCGGCAGGGCGCGCAGTACCGCGACCGGGTGTTTGCGCACTTCCTGGACGAAGGATATCCCGTCCATCGGTGACATCAGCCAGTCGCAGATCGCGACGTCGAACGTCTGGGCCGCGAGTTTGTCGAGCGCGTCTGCCCCATCGACTGCAGGCACGATTTGGGTCACGCCGAACCCGTTCAGCATCGACTTGAGGATCGAACGCATTTGTTGATTGTCGTCGACGACGAGAATTCGCAGTTCCGACGGGTTGTAGGCGACTGCATCGGCCATGGATCAGCTGCTTTCCGTCGCGCCGCGAAGCTCGGCAGCGATCCCGGCTAGGCCCTTGCGTGCGGTCGAACTTGCCGGCGCGCTTGCTGCGGGACGCGCGTGCGTGGGCTTGGACGCCGCACCCGTCGCGCGTTGCAGTGCTGCAGCCAATTCCGCGCTGCGGATCGGCTTGGCGATATAGTCGTTCATGCCGGCTTCGAGGTATTTTTCGCGGTCGCCGCGCATGGCGTTTGCGGTCTGGGCGACGATCGGTACGGTGTTGTAGGGCGCTGGAAGCGTGCGGATCCAGCGCGTTGCTTCGATCCCGTCGATCTCCGGCATTTGCGCGTCCATCAGCACGACGTCGAAACGTTTTGTTCGCGCCAGTGCTATCGCTTCGGCGCCGTCGCGCGCGAACGTGCAGCGATGGCCCATGCGCATCAGCAATTCGCCGACGACGATGCGGTTGACTTCGTTGTCTTCGGCGACGAGTACGTCGAGTTCGCGGAAGGTCTCCCGCACGGCGCCGGGAGCGTCCGCAATCGGCAGCGCTTCGGGGACTGCGACGATAAGCGGCAAGCGCAGTTCGAACACCGAGCCGCGTCCCAGCGTCGATCGCACGACGATGTCGCCGCCCATCAGCTGTGCCAACTCGCGCGAGATTGCGAGCCCCAATCCCGACCCGCCGAAGCGGCGCGCGATCGAGGCATCGGCCTGGTTGAACCGGTCGAACAAATGTTCGAGTGCTTCTTGCGCAATGCCGATGCCGGTGTCGGCAACCGAGACGACTAGTGTCGGGTTCGCATTTGCGGGCGCCTCGGCATCGAGCCGCAGATCGATGCGGCCGCGCTGGGTGAACTTCACGGCGTTGCCGATGAGATTGAGCAGCACCTGGCGGAAGCGCGTGGGATCGCCTGCCAGCGGTGCGGGCAGATCGGGGGCCACCGCGACGCTGACGGCAAGCCCCTTGCTTTCGGCCGCGACCGCCAACAGGGCGACAGTCTGTTTCAGGATTTCGGCCGGGTCGAAGGGCACGTTTTCGATCGCCATGTCGCCCGCTTCGAGGCGCGAATAGTCGAGAATCGCGTCGATGATGCCGAGCAGTTCGCTGGCTGATCGGCTTGCAACTTCGACATAGCTGCGTTGGCGCGCATCGAGCGGCGTGCCGGCCAGCAATTCGACCATGCCGAGCACGCCGTTCATCGGCGTGCGGATTTCGTGGCTCATGGTTGCAAGAAAACGCGATTTGGCGACGTTCGCTTTTTCGGCGGCGACTTTGGCGCGCTCGGCAGCGGTACGCAGCGTCTCGATATCGGTGAGGTCGAGCACGGTCGCGAAGATCCGCTCGATCGTGCCGTCGGCACGCCGATCGATGCGAAAATCCTCGCGCACATAGCGTGTCTCGCCGTCCGGGAGCCCGACTCTGTAGAGTCGTCGGCCGACCGATTTGGGACTGGCCAGCAAATCGCCGTGTTTGGCGCGGTCGTCGGGATGGAGGGCGGCGCCGAAATTCTCGAAATTGGGTTCTGCCTCGGGGCCTACGCCCCAGATTTGGCGCGCGCGCGGCGACCAGTATTGTTCGCCGCTGCGCGTGTCGAAGTCCCACCAGCCCATGGCAGCCGTTTCGAGCGCCAGTTCGAGGCGTTCGCGGGTCTTCTCGAGTTCCTCGAGCAGACCCGTCTGGGCCACGACGGACAGGCGCAACTGGCGGTCAGCCTCGATCTGCGAGCCGATCTCGCGCGCCGTGCCGCGATAGCCTTCGAACGCGCCGTCGGCCGCATAGCGCGGTTTGCCCGAGATCGAAATCCAGCAGCCGGCCACGCCAGGGGCTTTCAGACGGAAAACGAGGTCCGCGAAGGGTTCTTGCCGGTCGACGGCCTCGATATGCGCGCCGAAAGCCGGGTCGCGCGTCCATTCTGCGTCGAACATGTCCCAGCGCGACTTGCCGATCTGTGAGGCGGGCTCGATACCGATGCGGCGGATGCCGTCCGACAGAAACGTATGGCGGTGGGACGCATCGGTTTCCCAGAACCAATCGGACGATAGCTCGGCAAAATCCGCGAGGTGCGGTTCGCCTGGCGCGCGCGTTTGCGTGCTCGCTTGCTCGAGACCGCGGTAAGTTTGGCTGACGATCTCGCAAAGCCGCTCGACGTTTATTGCGCCGTCGCGCGCGATTTCCTGCAGCTGCTGGACGAGCAGTGGGTGTCGATCCGCCATCAATTTCAGCCGACCGCCAATTCGGGGCTCTGCGCTTCGGCGTTCGCTTCTCTGGCGGCGTGCCGCCGCTGCTTTATGCCTGGACAATTGTCGATCACGTCCGCGCCTCGAATTTCCGTACATTTCCTTACGCGGCAGTATACAGACCTGACGCTGCGGCGTCACCGCTGTGGTACCGCAGAAAATTTTGCGGCAGAGCGCATTTTGTTCCGTCATCAAGACAAAGGGCCCCGCGACGTGCGGGGCCCTTGGCCGGCTTTTTGCCCCGTCTGCGACGGGAGACTTATTTGCGAACTAGCGGAACAGCCCCAGCAGAACCGAAGGCTGCTGGTTGGCGATCGACAGCGACTGGATGCCGAGCTGCTGGCGAACCTGCTGTGCCTGCACGACGGCCGATGCTTTGCCGATGTCGGCGTCGACGATGGCGCCGAGACCGGTCGTCGTTGCGTCCACGATCGCGTTCACGAAGCTCGACTGCAGCGTGAGCGTGCGCGTTTCGGCAGCATTGGCACCGAGCGACGTTGCCACTGCCTGCTGGAAGGTCGACAGGCTGCTGAGGCCTGCCGCTGCATCCGAAGCGGTGGCGACGATGTTGGCCGTCGCCGCGAACGTGTTGAAGGCCGCATCGACGGTCGATTGCGAAGTGACCGTGAGCACTGTTGCATTGGTGTCGGCAAGGAATGTCTTGGCTGTCGAACCGGCGGAGAGCAGATTCGTGCCGTTGTAGCTTGCCTGGCTGATGAAGTTTGCAACCTGGGCTGTAAGCGCGTTGAAGTCGGCCGTGTAGATCGAACGCTGGTTGGCGCTGATCGACCCGTCGGCGAGCTGCGTGATCTTGGCTTGCAGGTTGCCGATCAGGTTCGAGATGTTCGTCAGCGCCGCCTGCGTCACCGTGCCGATGCCGACACCGCTGGCAAGCGATGCTTGGATGGCGCCGTAGGCTTGCAGGTTGCCGCGAATGCCTTGCGCCACCGAGAAGGTCGACGCGTCGTCGGCCGCGTCGGCAACGCGATAGCCCGTCTGGACCTGCTTGGATGCGACGTTGAGCGCGTTTTGCGTCGTGCGCAACGAAGCCAGGGCCGTATAGGCGCCGATATTCGTGTTTACGGAGTTCGACATTTTGAGGTCCCTTTCTGGTTGATCGTTTCGACTTCTGTCGAAACTTCGCGTTTATGTTGCCAAACGTTGGTTTTTGCCCAGCGGCTGACAGTGGCGTCTCCACGCCATAAACGGATTGCAGATTAACTATACGTGTTCTTAATGGTTTCGCAAGTATTTGATATATCTGATAAAAAAGTTTATTTTACATAAGTTAAGTTAAAATTTTACAATAAAGAATGGATAACTCAATGCAGCTTGGAGCGCCACTCTGTTTAGGAGTGCCGCTTCATTCAAAATTGAAAACAATTTAAGGTGAGGCCAAAAAGAAAACGGGGACGGTCCGAAGACCGTCCCCGCGATGCGTTTGGCGAGAGCGCGTCCGAAGACGCGGGATGTTAGCGGAACAGCCCCAACAGAACCGAGGGCTGCTGGTTGGCGATCGACAGCGACTGGATGCCGAGCTGCTGGCGAACCTGCAGCGCCTGCACCGAAGCCGAAGCCTTGCCGATGTCCGCGTCGACGATGGCGCCGAGGCCGGTCGTCGTTGCGTCCACGATCGCGTTCACGAAGCTCGACTGCAGCGTGAGCGAGCGCGTTTCCGACGCGTTGGCGCCGAGCGAGGTGGCGACCGCCTGCTGGAAGGTCGACAGGCTGGTGAGGCCTGCGGCCGCGTCCGACGCCGTCGCGACGATGTTGGCGGTCGTGGCGAACGTGTTGAACGCCGCATCGACCGACGACTGCGCGCTCAAGGTGAGCACGGTCGCATTGGTGTCGGCCAGGAACGTCTTGGCCGTCGAGCCTGCCGAGAGCAGGTTGGTGCCGTTGTAGTT